>JAAVCP010000041.1 GCA_014802265.1 Bacteroides sp.
GATTCAACGGTAGATTACTTTATGCAACATCCCGACAAAAAATTCATCTGCATAGAGCGCGCCCTTGACTCAACTATGAAGTTCAACCTCAAAAACCGAATGCAAGACAAGTTCTTCGCATTTTAATATTCAGTAGTCATGGCACGTATAAAGAAAGGTCAAACTTGGGGAGGTGATTGGACAGAAGAGAAACTCAATGCCTTTAGTAAGTATGTTAATGCTTATCTTACCATAATGAATAAGTATCGAGATAAATATAACTGGAAGTTAATTTATTTTGATGGTTTTGCCGGAAGTGGTACAGATCAACACGCCCCTGAAATTGACGATAAAGCGAATGATAATCTCTTTCTTCAGGAACTTGAATCATCAGAATTATATGTTCCTAGTGATAGTGAAGTCTACAAGGGAGCTGCTGAGCGAGTGCTAAGTGTCCAACAACGTGGCTTTGATATCTACTATTTCATTGATAAGAATGAATACTCTAAACTATCATTAGAAGAAAGATTATCTAGATATAAGTCAACCCATACTCTAGCATTCCGATGTGGAGATGCTAACGATATGTTACAAAAAATGTCTGAGTTCATGCATACAACTCAGGGGCATAAACATAAGGCATTAGTCCTGCTCGATCCATTCGGCATGCAAGTAAGCTGGAATAGCATCGAAAATTTTAAGGATACAGGAACTGATTTTTGGATTTTGGTTCCTACTGGTGTTATTGTTAATAGATTACTTGATAAAAAGGGAGAATTGCGTTATATCGATAAATTAAAAGATTTCTTTGGACTAAATGAACCAGAAATAAGATCACATTTTTATCAACGCAGGCACGAAATGACGTTATTTGGTGAAACAGATGTCATTGAAAAGGTGAAAGAACCAATCGGCAAGATCGCACAACTTTATCTTGAGCGTCTTAAGACTGTGTTCACTCATGTAATTCCGGAGCCGTTAGTTTTATATAACAACACGAATGTTCCCATATACCATTTTGTCTTTGCTTCGAATAACGAGACAGCGGTTAAAATTGCAAAAGAAATAATTGGAAAGAAATGAAATCAACAAAGATAGAATGGACTGACAAGACTTGGAATCCTATTACTGGATGCACCAAGAAGTCTACAGGATGTCTACATTGCTACGCTGAGGTTATGTCTCGCCGCCTTAAAGCGATGGGACAAGAGAAATATGCTAATGGATTCTCCGTTACTTTGCATGAAAGATGTCTTGATGAGCCTTTGTTATGGAAGAGTTCTCATAATATTTTCGTGTGCTCTATGAGCGATATCTTTCACGAAGAAGTGCCATTTGAGTTCGTAGACAAAATGTTTGATATTATTAACCGGACTCCACAACATAGATACCAGATATTGACAAAGAGAGCGGAGCGAATGGCTGAATATTTTGCCACGCGTTCTATCCCTGATAATGTCTGGCTTGGCGTTACTGTTGAGGCTCAATCTTCACGTTTTAGAATCGACTGCCTACGAAATTTATCGGCATCAGTAAAATTCCTCTCATGCGAACCGCTAGTTGAAGATCTTGGCGAACTTGATTTGACTGGAATAGACTGGGTAATCGTAGGTGGTGAGAGTGGGCCTAAAGCACGACCCATGCAGGAATCGTGGGCCCTGAACATTCGCAAACAAGTTGATGAACAAGGAGCACGATTTTTCTTCAAACAATGGGGAACGTGGGGTGCCGATGGCATCAAGCGAAATAAACATGCCAATGGCAAGCTCCTCAAAGGTGAAATAATCCAAGAAATGCCACTCAATTAAAGAATTATGAGTCAATTATCAATACTTGAACAGTTGTGCTATAGCACAACAAGAATAGAAACTAAGGATAAATCTGGTAACCTATACTCTGGAACGGGATTCTTCTTTAACATTAAAAATGATAATGAGGTACTTCCCCTTCTTATCACGAATAAACATGTGGTAAAAAATATGGAGGAGGGGGTTTTTAGATTAACAGAGGCTGATGCAGATGGACAACCGATAACTACTAAACATTTTCCAGTAGTATTTGATAAAAAGTTCCATGATAATTGGATAATGCATCCAGAGGAGGATGTTGATCTTTGTGCCTATCCTCTCTTACCTCTTTTGGGCTTTATGGGACATTCAGGCCCAAATGTCTTTTTTAGGACATTTGATAGTAGTTTGATTCCTAATTCTAAGCAAATTGAGGAACTAGATGCCGTCGAGGATATTATAATGGTAGGTTACCCTAATGGATTATGGGATAGCGTAAATAATATGCCATTAGTTCGAAGGGGAATCACTGCATCTCACTATAAATATGACTATAACGGCAAAAAGGAGTTTGTGATAGATGCAGCATGCTTTCCAGGCTCTAGCGGTTCGCCTGTCCTTATATGTAATGTAGGAAGCTATAGAGACAAGTTTGGGAATTTCATGTTTGGGAACTCTAGAATTTTATTATTGGGAATATTGTATGCTGGACCTCAATTGACGGTTAGCGGAGATATAAAAGTTGTAACTGTCCCTGATGCCCAACAAAAGGCATTGTCTATTTCGCATATACCTAATAATCTTGGGTATATCATCAAATCAGAGAAGATAATGGATTTCCTTCCACTTTTTATAAAACTTAGAGATAAGTTTAAGGTGCCTATATTCACCGCTATAAAACCTTAGGCCTATTTCTTATATGTAACTACGTTATTTATATCGTTCACATTATGGAAAAGAAGTCGATACGGTTTTTCAATGATCGTGAGGTGAGAGCGGTCTGGGATGACGAGAACAACTGTTGGTGGTTCTCGGCTACCGATGTGGTACGCGCTATTAACGATGAGCCGGATTATACGAAAGCCGGTAACTATTGGCGTTGGCTTAAACGGAAGCTAAAACAGGATGGTGTTCAGTTTGTGAGTGGCACTCACAAACTGAAAATCGTCGCGGCCGATGGCAAGCAGTATAACAGCGATGCTCTTTCGGCTGAGGATATTGTTCTTCTCGCCAAACATTATCCCAATAACCGTGCGAGTAAGTTTCTTGATTGGTTCACTTACAGTGATAATACCATTGACGGTCAGAGTCGCAAAAAGGCATACACGTTATTTGAAAGCGGGTTGCTAAACTCTCTTGTACCGGGAAGTATGAAATGCCTGCAACAGATACACGCCTATCTGTTTGGAGGCTTGTATGAGTTTGCCGGACAGATAAGGAACAAGAATATCTCGAAAGGTGGTTTCACGTTTGCCAACTGTCTTCATTTCCCAACGATTATCCCAACCATTGAGCGAATGCCTGAAACCACACTTGACGAGATAGCAGACAAGTATGTTGAGATGAACGTAGTGCATCCGTTTATGGAGGGTAACGGGCGTAGCACCAGAATCTGGCTTGATCTTATGCTTAGGCGTTCATTGAAACGTTGCGTGGACTGGAGCCGGATTGATAAGAATGAGTATCTGACTGCAATGCGTGAAAGCGTGGTCGATTCAACGCATATCAAGTTTCTGCTGAAAGGTGCGCTGACCGATAGAATCAATGACCGCGAGATGTTCATGAAGGGGATCGACTACTCATATTACTACGAAGAAGAGTAGGCTTACTCTCTAATGCTGTCAATGCGTATTTGCAGGCAAAAGTTATGCGGAATATTTTAATTTTGCCTGTAATTTGTCTGTAGAAAATAAAAGAAGCGACTTAACTTTGTGATTTTACACTTTGTTAAGTCGCCTTTATTGTATCTGTAACAGAACCAATAAAATGGATTCATAGTGCTCGTTAATGCTGTTATAGAGCTGATGATTATAGTATTACGAGAGTGATGTCAATTTTTGACACTCTTCGATTATTTTAATTATTATCATCCAATTTTTTGAATTTTTCCATAGCTTTTTCTAACTTCTTGAGATTAGATTTAGAGAGTTCACTTTTGTGTGAATCAATGTAAAAGCCGAATCCTAAGAGGTAGCCTAAAGCGTCACGTGCTTCGTTACTGTCGGCAAATTCTTTGTATTTTGCCTTGTCGTCACCTGCTTCGGTTTGTTTCTTTGTAATCAGATCGCAGACACCTTCCATTTGGTCAATCATCTCACTGAAGTCGGCTTCTGTGAGGGGTTGCTTATCTCTGATTTTCTCTTTGAGTTGCTCACACTTCTCCGGGTTGTAGGATGCTGAACCCGAACATGCGGTAAGGCAGAAAAGCCCTACAGCGATAAAAAACATTTTCAGATGCTTCATATTCATAAAATTAAAGATGGATATTTAGTTTTAATCACGATGGTTATCATGTGGTGGGTATTATCCAACGGTCGATGTTGCGGATAACCGGAGAGAAGGGGATTCCGATTTGCTATGGCGCGATTTGGCAAGACCGTTGAAAGGTCACTTCGACCTTCAAAAAAAGCCTTTATAAGTTGACAGCAACAGACTTTTCCAAAAATACCGGGGACGACTTAGGAAGTAATATTTCCCGGAGGTGAATAATTGGTGTATATATTCTGTTTTATCGATGTAGACAATTCTTCTCCTTATTTCGGAGAAGGTCTCGATGCCTATCGGAAAATGTTGTCGGTCTATCATAACTGCTATTTTAATGCAAATATACTACAAAACTGATTATAAACCAAATCGCATCGGAAATTATCGATGGAAGCCTCTGCTGTTTATCCATTAAAAATACGCCTTATTCCACAAAAATGTAATTTCAGAGCGAAAAATGTTTATTTTACTCACAGCGAGGGAGGAGTGGAACTTATATTGAAAATTCATCGGGGAAAGCAGAAATAATTTAGTTATTTTGGGGTTGTGATAAATTTTTATTAATTTTGAAACTCCCGAAGCCTGATATTTAGGTGAGGAATATAAATAAAGCAGATATCTTATGGAAGAAATGATTTATGATTTTTTAGTTCGTTTTATGGGTGAGAATACCGCTGCCGGAGCCGCCCCGTGGGTTACGTTGGGTGTTATCGGTATTGCTGCCTGGGTTATTTATGAAATATGTGTGGGGCTATTCATACCATTGGTGGATTTCCTTACCAGAAAGACAGTCACAACATGGGATGATGACCTTCTTAATTCCAAGGTTTTAAAGGCAATCGCACAAATTATGCCTGCTATATGGCTTGCAGTCACTTTGCCTGACGCATTGTCGAGGTATCCGCGTGTGGCTGAATGGTGTGGGCGTCTTACAAGTCTATATATATTGTGGGCTATAGTGCATCTGGTTCTTGTGTTCTTGCGTAGTGTGCAAGATGCTTTCGACAAACGCCAGTTGCTTAAACAGCATAACCTTGAGATAGTGCGCCAGACGATTGTGCTGTTTGTAGTGGCAATGGGCATTATTATAGGTATAGGAATTATAATTAACCGTAGCCCGGTTGCAATATTGACAGCATTGGGAGCTTCCGCAGCAGTGCTGATGCTGGTGTTTCGGGATACGTTGCTTAATTTTACAGCCGGGATCCAGTTGACTGTCAACAAAATGTTAAGCAGGGGCGACTGGGTGGTATGCCAAAAAGCCGGTGCCAACGGTGAGGTGGTTGAGATAAAACTTACCACTGTAAAGGTTCAAAACTGGGACAACTCCATAGTGACCGTACCTCCTTATACTCTTTTCACTGAATCTTTTCAGAATTTCCAGGCGATGAAGCAGAGCGGCGGGCGGAGAGTGTCACGCTCCGTGCTTATTGATGTTAATTCCGTGCGTTTCCTTACAAAAAATGAGCTGGAGGCTCTTTCTTCAGCGGGTTTGCTCGAGGGTATTGATGAGCATATAAAAGCCAGGAATGTAAATCTTTCCCTATTCAGGCATTACATGGAGCATTTCATAGGCACTTACCCGGAGGTGATAGCTGAAAATCCCAACATGCTTTACATGGTGCGTCAGTTGCAGCCTACGGCGCAAGGAATCCCGTTGGAACTTTACTTCTTCACAACACGCACATCATGGAAACCATTCGAACATCTTCAGGCAGATGTGTTTGATCACCTCTATGCTGTGATAGGACGTTTTGGGCTACGCATTTATCAAGCTCCGTCAGGACGTGATATTCTGGCTCTTTCAAATTGACATGCAAGATGCCTATAATCTTCGTAAAGATTTGAATCAGATATACTATTGAGTTTCAGACAGCGTTAATATAAGAACGAATCCATTTTTATTGCAATAGAAAATGAGGATTGACATACTGACAGTGTTGCCGGAGATGTTTGAATCTCCGTTGGGTTGCTCAATACTTAAGAGGGCACAGGATAAGGGGCTGGCGGAGATTATCGTGCATAATCTCCGTGACTATACCATTGACAAACACCGTAAGGTTGACGACTATCCTTTCGGTGGTGAAGCAGGAATGGTGATGAAAATTCAGCCGGTGGAGGCATGCATTAATGCCCTTAAGAAGGAAAGACACTATGATGAGGTGATATTTACGTCGCCCGACGGAGAAACTTTCAATCAGAAAATGGCTAATAACCTTTCCATGCTTGGGAATATAATTATTCTCTGCGGACATTATAAAGGGATTGATTATCGCATCAGAGAGCATCTTGTCACTAAGGAAATATCAATCGGCGACTATGTATTGACCGGCGGTGAGTTACCTGCGATAGTTATGACCGACGCTATTGTGCGCCTTATCCCCGGGGCAATCGGCGATGAGCAGTCGGCCCTCTCTGATTCTTTTCAGGATAATCTGCTTGCTCCTCCAATCTATACGCGCCCGGCTGACTATAACGGATGGAAGGTGCCGGAAATATTGCTTTCGGGTCATGAAGCTAAAATTTCTGAATGGCGTCATGAGCAAAGCCTTGAGCGCACGCGCCGTCTGCGTCCGGATCTTTTGGAGGAGTGACTTTACCGCACCAGTGGTATAATTGATAATTATTTTTACGTTATGGATCATAATCATAAAAGTGATGGAGAACAGGTGATAGTGTCCCTGACTTCATATCCGGCAGCAATTGGCTTTGCTGCCCCGGCAATAAAGTCAATTCTTGAAGGAAGCGTGCTTCCGGATAAGATAGTGCTTTATCTCCTGTTTTCTCAGTTCAAAGAGGGGGAGATTCCAGAGGAATTATTCACGTTGGAGAAACAAACCCCGATTTTTGAGATACGGGATTGTGAGCGTGATCTCAGATCGTATCTAAAGCTGGTGCCTGCATTGAAAGACTTCCCGGACTCTGTCATTGTCACTATAGATGATGATGAGTATTATCATAAAAATTTTCTGAAAGATCTGTTGAAAATACATCGTATCTTCCCCAATGATATTATAGCCCATAGGGTGAAAAAGATTGATCTGAACTCTCCCTATTCAAAGTGGAAGAAATATAAATGGCATAATTTTTTCTTGAAAAGACATCATCCGAGATATAAAAATCTCCAGACGGGGGTAGGGGGAGTGCTTTATCCTCCCCATTCCTTAAAAAAAGATATGATGGATCCTGATTTATTTACAAAGCTTGCCCCTACTACAGATGATTTCTGGTTTTGGGCTGCAGCAGTGGCTAATGGCAGAAAAATTGTCCCGGTGCCGTTTGGAGTCAGTGCTCCCCATGGCATAGGCAAGCCGGCTGCCTTGTCGTTGATGACTGTCAATTATACTTCCGGAGTAGACAGGAATATTCAGAGTCTGAATACTATTCTTGACAGATACCCAGAAATTCGACATAAAATAGAAAATGAGTAACCAGATTATTATCTCCCTGACCTCTTTCCCGGCAGCTATATCTTTTGTGATACCTACTGTAAAGTCTTTGCTACGCGGTTCGGTGCTTCCGGATAAGATTGTGCTCTATCTTACTTTCTCACAATTCGGGGAGGAAGGGTTGCCGGAAGAATTACTGAAATTGGTTGAGGATAATCCGATTTTCGAGATACGTAATTATGACCGTGATATCAGGTCATACCGGAAGTTGGTGCCGGCACTTAGTGATTTCCCGGAAGCAGTTATAGTTACTGTTGATGATGATGTGGCGTATGACAGGGACATGTTGCGTGACTTGCTGCGGTTACATGAGCAATTCCCTGACGCTGTTTTGGCACACAGGGCAAAACGCATAAAACTTAACCAACCATATCGCACTTGGAAGAAACTCAGATGGTATCATTTTTTAGGTGAGAAAAATAAACTGAGCTGTGATATCATACAGACCGGGGTGGGCGGAGTGCTCTATCCTCCTCATTCCCTACTGCCGGAGATGATTGATGAGGCTTTGTTTACAAAACTTGCCCCCACTACAGATGATCTATGGTTTTGGGCAGCAGCTGTGGCAAACGGGAGAGTAGTGATGCCTATGCCTTTCGGAATTCATAATAAGCCCAAAGGGTTGGGTAAACCTAAGGAACTTTCATTGAAAAGCGTGAATTTCAAATCCGGCACTGACCGAAATGACAATGCTTTCCGTGCTATCCTTAAGAATTATCCAGAAGTTAGAAAACGTCTGCAGCAATTAAAATAATTATAGCCATGTCAATAGGGAACAGACTTAAGTCACTGAAGTGGGTTTTAAAACGCAAGTTTGTATATAACTATCAGTGGCATAGAATAGTAAGGAAGCATCTGAAAAGATATTATTCTGAAGATTTGCCACAGTCAACTTCAGCCGACAGGATAATCGTGTGCATGGCAGACGGGAAAAGGCGTCATGGCGGGCTTGCCGATCGTCTGCGCAGCTATGTAACTTATTACGGATTTTGTAAAGAACATGGGCTGAGGTTTGCCATTAACTTTACATCACCTTTCAATCTGGAGGATTATCTTGAGCCGAATCGCTATGATTGGCGTTTGAAGCCGGGAGAATTGACATTTAATTCACGTCAGGCACGTCCGCTGCCATTTCAAACTTCAGGTCCCCTTACTGATTTTGAAAAGCGTCAGCAACTGAAATTAGTGGAGAAATATGTGGGTGATGAGAATTATATACAGTTTCACATGTACTCCAACTATTGCTTCGGAGAAAATGATTTCGGAAAATATTTCAACGAGCTTTTCAGACCTGTGCCACGTATAGCCGCTGTGGTTAATGAGTGTAAGAAAGAGTTGGGAGAGAGATACATCTCGGTTTCCACACGTTTCCTTGAACTCCTTGGCGATTTTAAGGAACCTAAGGAAAAACTTCATCTGAATTCGGAAGAACAATTAGCTCTTATTTCAAAATGTAGGGGAGAGGTAGAGAAACTGCATGATGAATATCCTGACTTGAAGATATTGGTAACGTCAGATAGCCGCCGCTTCATAGATGCCTGTTCAGAGTTTCCTTATGTATATATTCCCGAGGGAAATATAGAGCATATAGACGTGAAAGACCAAACTGCAGACCACACCAAGACATTTGTTGACTTTCTGTTAATCGCCGGTGCGGAAAAAGTGTTTCAAGTGAAATGTGGTCCGATGTATGGTGGCAACTTTTCGCTGCGTGCTGCCCAGGCAGGAGGCAAAACTCATAAATTGATAGAGAGTTAGCCTAAGTGGGTATAAATTTATGAAGTAAACCCGTGGGTTTACTCACAGAACGAAAGAGGGAACTATAATACAGGCTGGCAATGTACGGAAGATTATGATAAAAGGGATGGGTGTATCAAAATTTCGAATCTTGATACACCCTCATGTTAATTTTCTTTTATGTCATTCAGGTCATACTGGTCGAAATATTCCAACCCACGGATTTTATTTTTAAGCCGGGCTCTTCCCCGTGCCCTCTTATGAAGAAATTCCTCATAAGATTTTACGGCGTAATGGTTGATTCGGATTACATCTTGCTGAGGCTCACGGTCACGAAATCCTTTCCTTATACGGTTGCCATGTGAGTCGTATGCCTTGCCTGAAATACGTGCCACTTCATGGCAGCCTATCACAGAGAACACACGCCGTGGGTTGACAATACTCTTGACATGGCGGTTAAGCTTGTTCCCCGGTAGGGAATGATATTTGAATCGTTCCATCACCCCGCCGGGAGTCTGTTTCTTGGCACCTCCACTGCCGTAGACCAGCCAGTTGATTTCCACCACGGGTGCATCTTCAAAGCGTTTCAGAAAATCAGGTATGCTTTTGTCCTTAATCGGCTTTATAAACTCATCAAGGTCGATTATTGCCAGCCAGCGCGTGTCGAGGCGATGCCGCTCAAGGCAGTCGTCGTATGCAGCCAGTTGCATCCGTTTCCCCGGGAAATAGGTATATTCCACAACGCCGGATTTGATATAAGGCTCAAGCACTTCCTTGGTGCAGTCGGTGCTTCCGTTGTCATAGATATAAAATTTTTCTACTCCCATGCTCAGGTGCCAGTCAAGCCATTCCTTAAAATATGGTCCCTCCTCCTTTGCAATGGCGCATACCGCTAAATTATATTTTGGTTTCGAGGTGTCGTTGCGGAGCATACGTTTTAGTTTGGCACCCTTTATCAGCCCATAACGCAGGATTCCGCGCCATCTGTTTCTTGCCATCTTATTGGGAATCACTCCCGCTATTATTTCTGCTAATACTTTATGCATTGCGTTGAAGGTTTGGTTTTACAGTTCAAAACTTGACTTTTCAGGGAGGATACTTTCAAAGGCATCCTTTATATTACTCATTACCAAGTCGTAATTACGGATATGTACGTTATCATTAAGGCAGATCAGCGAATAAGACTGATTGCGTATTGCTCTCACTGCCTGTTTGGGCTTTATCATAAGTGGAAACATCTTGGTGTCGGAATAAGTGTTGTAGGGTTCGAAGTTTCCCCTGCATATTTGCCATGTGCGGAATAGCTCCGGGGTATAGTCTGTGACGCAACGGAATCTGTTGACTGATGTCTCGGTAAGTTCTTTCCCGGCATACTCCCACACTTCGCGGAATGTCTCTTTAAGATAAGGCTGGGCGTTATGTGGTGTGCGAAGGGTAATAAACTTTCCGTATGGTTTCAGAAGATAGTTCCAGCGGGCACGGGAACCATAGCTCTTGCAAAACCATTTGTCATGGTCGCGTCTCATTACTTCCTTTTTGTCAAACCGACGGTTAATAATCCTGATATTGTTCTTGATTCTTTTATACCATTGCGACCATGACGGATTATAGTGGAATGTGGCTATGTCGCATGGCAGTCCGTTTTTAAAGAAGCGCTCCGGGCTTGTGGCACGGATTATATAGAAATCATCGTTGAAGTAGACAAAATGCTCTGCAAGCCCCGGAATGCGGTGCATGTATCTCTCTATCACCACGGAATTATAGGTAGGTAGAAATTCCTTGGGAATAAAATCCTTGTGGTCAACTAAGTTAATTTTTGGATTAGAGGCGTCAAGCCATTCCGGTTTCTGCCCTGAGGTAACGAAGTGTATCTTTCTGACCCAGGGGGCAAACTTTTCAATCCCCCGAAACCAATATTTCAGAAACCCATAATCGCGGAAACGAGCTTCAGAGACACCGTTTTTTTCGTTGTCCTTCCTTTGGGAGTATTTTGAGAATTCTTCTTTCCATTTGGGGTCGTCCATGTTGACCCATGTTATAATAAAATCAATTTCCACAGCTTGGTTTAGGAGAGGGATTAAAGATAAGAGGTGAAAGATTAATTAATCACTGATTTTTAATCATTGGCAGGTGATTGGGATAGAGGAGTGGCATATCTGAATCGTTTATGACTCCAGAGATATAGCTCAGGTTGCTGGCATATCATTTGCTCAAGCATCCGGTAGTAGATATTTGTCAGTTCAAAATCAGGCAACGAAGCGCGGTCATCGTGCATAAGGATAAACTCCGCTTCATAATATCCTCTTTTGACTCTCCTTGTCTGCACAAACCAAGGTTCCAATTTGTAATGTTTTGTGAGTTTTTCGGTGCCTGTTAAGGCTGGGGTGTTATGATTGAGAAAAGGCACGAAATAATGTGAGTCTTTTTTTCTTGGGGATTGATCGGCAATAAAACCGATTATGCTCACTTTATGGTCGGATGCCAATTCATTTATAAAGCGGGCAGTTTTTCGCATTTCTACATTTATTGCTCCGAAGTGTTCGCGGTTTTCAAACATCACCCTGTCGAAGTCTTTGTTGCTGAGTTGATGATAAATCTGGGCACCCACAGCACTTTTCTCAAGGTGCAGAGGCATTGAGGATATCCATTCCCAGTTGGCATAATGCCCGAGGTAGAGGGCTATCGACTGTTGTTGCCTTAGTCTCTCATTGACTTTCTCGACATTGATAAACTTCATGCGCTTGCTCATTTCTTCAGCAGACATGTGACCCATCTTGCATGTTTCCAGAATATTATCAGCTAAAAATTTATAAAACCTCTTTTCGATTTCTTTTATCTCTTCCGGGCTTTTTTCAGGGAAACATTCTGTCAGGTTTTTATGCACTACTTTCTTACGGTAGCCTATGACATGATATAGAAGGAAATATAATCCTCCTGAGAGTGCATATAGCACACTGAAGGGAATCATGGATACGAGTCTTAGGAAAATGCGTAGCAGATGATAAGCCATGTGTCAGTTGTTTCTTTTCAAATGAGATTGTAAAGTTACATTTTTTTCCTTACACCGCAAAAATATAAATGAAAAGCCTCCCGAAAGGAGGCTTCACATTGTGTAGATTTTTTACACACTATTTTTATCTATAATCTTTAAGCATTGTCTGGAGACGCTTGCGAGCGAAGAAGATACGGCTTTTCACTGTTCCTAAGGGAAGTCCCATCTTATCGGCTATCTCGCTATATTTATAACCGGCTACATACATTGTGAAAGGCACGCGGTAGTCTTCTGAGAAGTTTTTGATGGCTTCGGTTATCTCCTGGGCTGCAAAACTGCCTTCCGGGGTTGACAGACCTGATTCCTGCGACAGGTTAAGGTGATAAAGATCTTCAGTCGTGTCAAATACAGTCGCGCTTCTGACCTGGCGGCGGTAATTGTTGATGAAGATATTACGCATAATCGTAAATACCCAACCTTTAAAGTTAACGTTGTCAACATACTTGGATTCGTTATCAAGCACTTTAAGCGTAGTATCCTGCACGAGATCCTGAGCTGTGTCACGGCTGGTCGTTAACTGATATGCAAAATTAAGAAGGTTACCTTGTAATCCCATTAATTTCTGTTTGAATGTACTTGAATCTGCCATAGTTTTATAGTTTTTAGTGGACAACTTATCGTTGTCGTGGTGTTAATAATTAGTTTATGTCATTATAACATCACCTATAAAAAATCTATCATGAGCATAGTGTTAAAATATGTTAACGAACTCTTAATATCTTGATAATTATTGAAATATTATTGATAATTCTACATATTGGATTTGAAAATATTTAAATAATCTCATTCAATCCAGATTCTTTCCGGCAATAAAACCTGTTTTTCTCCGGCTGTCTGAGGAATGATCAGCTCCACAAACTGAATGTCGCGGAAGCCGCTGACGGGAGTGGTGGAGGCGGGTGACTCACGGGTAACGGTCACAGGATAGGGAGCAGGCATGATAATTCCCTTTCGGGGCAATAGGTTGGTGATGTGGGCAGATGCCACACCGTTTGCATCAAGGTTGACAGGGACCGAATAGGTGAAACCCTCGGAAGTGACTACTGCTAATTCTGTCCCCGCAGGCAGGGGAGTTGCAGTCACATTACCCGATTTACTCTGAAACTTTACATTTATGGTCTGAGGATTCAGTTCATCGGGAATACGGGCAATCTTGTCGGCTACATAACGGCGCACTACTATCACTCCGTCAATTTCAGGGGAAGAGGTCAACTCATACACCGGGGCTTCATCCCAGTTGGTATGCTTGCGGTTGAAATGGAATGTCCATGCCTCCGGAATCATATTGGCATCTACTGCAGAGTCGGCGTTGCGCGGATCAAGGAGAGTGAAGGGCATTGTGTCAGCATCGGGGGCGACAAACTCAGTAAGCCAGATATTGCCGGCTACTTTTTCCACTTTTTCCGCAGCAGCGAGTTCCGCACCGTTATTTGCTAATAGATAAACCCCGGGGGAAACAGTGATGGTACAGTCATTGGCTTTCCCCTCAGAAGAATTATCGTTGCTTATACCTTTGAAGATAAAGTCAGGTCCCAGTGAAGGCAGTTTTATTTTTATGGGGTGAACACGGTTGATGGTGACAATCTTGGCATCTTTGAGATCGGTATTGCCGAATGGGTCGTCTACCATATCAACATCGGGTAACACTTCAAGTCGCCATGCGCCTGAGTTGCCAACTGCGTCGAGGAAATATGCGCCTGTTCCGGAGTATGTCACTATAGGTGAGCTTCCATGTCCGGCAAGCTGACGCAACTGTGAAAGGTCAGCCGGAAGTGTCTGCGTATTATTGGTGTAAAGAAATTTCTCGGGGGAATTAAACTCGCTTAGGTCCTCTTCAAAAGATATTCGGGTATGTCCGAAAGTTGTATTGTCGGGGTAGGTACCGAAATCTGAGCCACGCGGAATTTCCTTTGCGGCTTCAGTGGCAATCATCATGCTGATTGCTTTTGCAGGGGTATAGGCGAGATTGAGATAATGTGTGGGATATTCCGTATTATAAGGAGCGAGGTCGATAGGGTCGTATGCAAACTGTGTTATCCATTGGAATCCCTCCTTGCGGAAAGCACGTGCCACAGCAGGGTAGAGATGGGAATAGAGAACGTCGGCAGGGTCAAACTCATAAACCACCTTGGCTAACTTGTCATAATTTTGCATAGTGTCTTTCCAAGGAATTGTGTAGTCATCAAAAGCCGGCAACAAGTTTCCCTTGCGTTCATGCCCAGACACAAGCCCGGTAGGATACCATTGGTAAGTTGTTCCATCAATGTCAGCATCATAATAGGCTGAGGTCACCTGAGGATTATGGGTGACATTATACAGAATCGGTTTGTCGAAACCCGCGCCGCGTAGAGTCTTTGCCATACGGTTGATGTAGGCTGTCACCTCCGGTTTTGTGCCCGAGTGGCAAGGCTCATTGTTTATTTCCATGGCAATTATGGCATTGTCTTTGGCATAACTGCGTCCGGTATAAGGATTTACGTGGCGTGCCAGCTGCTTCAGATAATTTTCTTGAATTTTCTGCGCCACAGGGTTGTCGTGTATGTCACATTTATCGAAATCATAGGTGAATGCACCGGTGTCGATATTACGCTCCGGGTAGCCGTTGCCAAAGTTAGTCTGGGCGGTAAGGATAATATCGATTCCCCGTTTCTCCAGCTCTGCAATCATATAGTCAAGGAGGTCAAGATGATCGTTGCTTAGGAGATTTCCGACTGAATCAGCAAGTTCAGCGTCCCATAGGTGAAGTCGGAAAGCATTCATGCCGAGACGTGCTATATGATAAATGTCGCGGTCAATTGCTCTCTTACGGTCTTTGCCAAGATAACCCAATGCCCGGTAGGAGTAGGCGAAGGGAGCGGTATAGTTGGTGCCATAGTAAGACACTTCCTCTTTGGTATCGGACCGGCGCATCACACCATTGTCGTCAACATATATCTTGTATGCCTGTCGGTCTTCCGGCACTTTGGCAGATTTCGCCTCAGCAACTAAAGGAATGCTTACTATCGCAAGCATAATTGGGATAAGTTTTTTCATAGTTTAGAAATTAAATTTTGGTGCAAGTTAACACTTTTTCAGCAAATGTCGATGGTGTGGGTTTGTCTTTTTTGGAAAAAAGACGTTAAAATTTCAAAAATTAGGCTCGGTTTTGCTGTGGAATGGTTTATTATCATTAATTTTGCGGTCATTGGTGTGGTATGGGAGCATTTTCATGTCATTACAAGGTGTGAAAAATGTCTTAATGCCCGCCGTATATGTTGCTTTAAAAATATAAAAGTGAGCAAGACAATAAAGAAAGCCAATTTTTGGGTCAGGAGGAGGTCACATATCCCTCTGGTCGCCATTGGTTCGCTGGTGGTGGTGGTGCTTCTGCTGAATGATGACGCATCAATCTCCCTAAATGTGGAATATCAGCGAGAAATCAACCGCCTGACAGAAGAGATAGCGCAATGTCGCGACTCTGCTGCCTATTATCGTGGTCAACGCGAGGCAATAATCCATGGTGAGGATGACCTTGAGCGGATAGCGAGGGAGAAATTTCACATGCAGCGCCCCACGGAAGACGTGTTCATACTAAAGGAGCATTAATTGGCTTATATACTGTATACCCAAAACATTAAGAGAAATGTCATTAAAAACATATATAGGCGGCATGACGCTTGAGAAACGGAGAAAGATGGTGGAATCTACAGCCACCTTCGGACTCCTGTTGGTGTGCATAGCTCTTGTGTCACCTTTCGTTGGATTCGGAAACATGAAGATTCTCAGTATCTTCAAATGGCTCTACAGTGCCGGCGCATTGATCTATACGGTTGCGCGGGTGGTTGATGTTAATGACCCTTCCGACTCAATGCGCCTCCGCCGGCTGCGCCGCCTGGAGTTTTGGGCTGGAGTGGCATTCATCATGGCTGCGGCTTTCTGGTTTTATGAAGAACGCCACCTTGGTCCTTATGCCGGACCACTCGCTGTGATGCGCAACACCATTATGTTCACTCTTGCCGGGGCTGCCATACAGGTGATAGCATCATGGATGATAGTTGCACATACTAAGAAAGAACAAGGAAAATAATGATTCGATGTGACGACACGATAATGAGAATTCTCACCATAGACCAGGGTAACACCTCTGCAAAGGCAGTGGTGTGGGAAGATGGTGAGCCTGTGGCTTCCTTGAAGTCAAAAGATCTTATCATTGAGGAGTTGCTCCCTTTGATGGAGAATGGAGAGTTTGACGGGTGTGCATATTGCAGTGTGCGCCACACGGATGCCAAATTCCTGGAGACGCTCCGGCGTCTTGTTGACGGTAATCTGATGGTGCTTACGCCGTCAGTGTCACTGCCTATGTTGGTGCATTACGGTACACGTGCCACTCTCGGCAACGACCGGGTGGCAGCCGTGGCAGGAGCAATATCAATCTTTCCTTCCGAATCTCTGCTTGTAGTTGATTCCGGCACGGCAATGACAATCGACGTGACCGACGCGGCAGGTAATTTTATGGGTGGCAACATCTCCCCGGGGATTCAGATGCGGTTCAGTTCGCTTCATCAGCTCACCGATCAGCTCCCACTGGTCGATGACGAAGGGGAGGTGGCAGCTTTCGGAAGCGATACTGTCTCTGCCATCAGGAGTGGGGTAGTGGGAGGCATGGTGAGCGAGATTGCTGATTGCTTTGAACACGCTCATGCCCTCTATGGCTGTTCACGCATAGTGATAGCCGGGAAAGATGACCGCAAGCTCTGCCAAATGCTCCGTGAGAGGGGTTTGAAGATTGTTGCTGAACCTAACCTCGTGGGCAGGGGATTGCTTGCAATATATATGTATAACCTTAATTCAGGTAATCTTTGATAATTATTAGAAAACAACAAAGGATTAATCCAACCTTATGAATAAGATACGACTGATAGTGATTATGATGGTGGCGACCTTCTGTGGGGCTCAGGCGCAAAACGTCACCTCGCCATATTCTATGTATGGCTATGGAATCTTAGGCGACCGCGCCACGTCTATGCAACGGCAGATGGGTTCGATTGGCTACGCCATGAATTCCGGCAGGCAGATTAATGTGATGAATCCGGCATCTTATGCTGCCATCGATTCCCTTACTTTCCTTTTTGACATGGGTGCCGACGTGACGATGCTCAGTCAGAAGGAGGGTTCTGTGAAAGAGAATTCTGTGGGTGGCGGACTCGACTACATCACAATGCAGTTTCCGTTATGTAAATTTATGGGCGGCTCTATCGGTCTGTTGCCTTATTCTTCCGTGGGTTATTCTTTCGGTAAACCCATTGCTCATGGTGCTATGCAGAATCAGGGTTCCGGCGGAATCAATGAAGCCTATATCGGAGTGGCAGGTAAAGTGGCAGGTTTCTCCATAGGTGCCAACTTTTCCTACAGATTCGGCAATATAATCAATGATGTATTCTCGTCGCCAGCAACTTCCGGTCAGACTCTTTTCGAGCATATAATGGAGATCCGCGACTGGGATCTTTCGATAGGAGCTCAATATACTGCCAAAATATCACGCACGGAGGAAGTGGTGGCAGGCGTGACATTCTCACCCAAGAAATCTCTTCATGGCAAGACATGGGCAACCGTGCAGGAAACCACTCAGGGAAGTGTGGCTGACACCGTGGCATCAATGAAGATAGGGGGGCATTATGATACCCCCATGTCGATTGGGGCAGGCGTGGCTTACAGGCATGAACGCAATTCAAGATGGATGGTGGAGTTTGACTTCTCTTATCAAGACTGGTCGAAAGCCACTTACTCCCCTCTCTATGAAACGGCTAAACCTGAGAATATGGTGTTTCAGGGAATGAAATTCAATAACCGTACCCGTTATGCCGTGGGTGGGGAATATGTGCCGAAGGTAAGGGGCAACTATTTGCAAAGAATGGCATATCGCTTGGGAGCATATTATTGCAATGACTATCTGAATATTCAGGGCAACGGCGTGCGCGAATATGGCATCACTGCCGGTTTCGGCTTTAATGCTCCTGCCGATAAGACCAATATCAACCTCGGCTTTGAGTGGAAACACCGTCAGGCTCACCCGAATGCTCTAATCACTGAAAATTATTTCAATATCACGCTCGGCATCAATTTCAACGAACTTTGGTTCTGGCAGCGTAAGATTAAGTAGGAAAGCAGGATTATAAGCAATGAAAACGGGCAATGTCAGCGGAATGAGACATTTTGGTCTGTCTATGGCAATAGCTGTGGGTGCAGCTGTGGCAGGGGGAGGCTGCACGGAGGAGACTAAGATTGATGTGTCGAAAAATCTTAATCCTGCGAAGATGCCATCTATGGTGACTCATAAGGTGAACACCTTGGTCTCTGACTCCGGAGTGACACAATATAAGATCGTGTCACCTGTGTGGTATGTCTACGATGAGGTTGACACTCCTTACTGGTCGTTTCCGGAGGGGATTTATCTTCAGAAGTTTGATCCTAAGTTTAATGTCATAGCCACCGTAGCTGCCGATTCGGCTCGTTTTTATAAGATGGAGAGACTTTGGAAGCTTATGGGCAATGTGGAGATGACCAAGGCTCCGAAAGATTTGTTCCTGTCGCCGAGGGTGTTCTGGGATCAGCGTAAGGCACAGCTTTATTCTGACACTTTCATTCATATTGAAAACGAGACTCACATAATCGAAGGAACCGGGTTTGTATCTGATGAACGCCTTACCAAATACAGGATTCTCCATCCTAACGGCATCTTCCCGATAGACCGTAGTGACATAGGCTCAGGCACTAAAAATCAGCCTGCCCCGGCGGCTGACACTACTGCCCCGGCAGTTAAAAGATCTACCCCTTCTGCTGCCAAGTCACCTGATCTCCCTTCTACTTAACCTTAACCTCTCTACCCTCCACTTAAACTTTCAACCCATGTCTTTAGCTACAGCAATAATCGTCACGGTCATAGCTTTACTCCTGTCGGCACTTTTTTCCGGCTCTGAGATAGCTTTCGTGCAATCAAATAAAGTAAGAATGGAAATTGACGCCGCACGCGGTGGCGTAGTCGACAGGATTATACGTGGCTTTTCACGCCATGAGGATATGTTTATTTCCACCTTGCTTGTGGGCAACAATGTTGTATTGGTAGTCTACGGTATCACTTTTTCTGTCATTATCAACCCCATGCTGGAAAAATGGTTCCACAATGAGGCGTTGGTCTTGATTGCCAACACGCTGCTCTCTACGGGAGTAGTGCTGATTGCAGGCGAGTTTGTGCCTAAGACCACTTTCCGCATAAATCCCAATTTCATGATCCGCCTTTTTGCATTGCCACTTTATCTTATCTATCTTGGATTATACCCTATTTCATTATTGGTGTCGGCAATATCTAAGGGACTGATGAAGCTGTTTGGCATCAGAAGTGAGACTGTGACTGAAGAGAAACTCACGATGGATCAGCTTGACGATTATCTCCAGCAGCAGTTTGACTATAACTCTCACCGTGAGGCTGTGGAGAATGAGGTGAAGATTTTCCGCAATGCAGTTGATTTTAAAGACACCACAATGGGGGAATGTATGATTCCACGCAACGAAATAGTGGCTGTCGGAATTGACATGGTGTCTCGAGAGGAACTTATCCGTAAGTTTATTGCCACAGGATTGTCAAAGATAGTCGTTTTCAAGGAAGACATTGACGACGTGCTGGGTTATATTCATGTCTCGGAGCTTTTTAACGTAGATGCCGATTGGAGAAAAAGGCTTAAGCCGGTAATCTTTACTCCGGAGTCAATGCTTGCCAACAAGATGATGCGTCGCATGCTTTCGGAAAAGAAATCGATGGCTATTGTGGTTGATGAGTTTGGAGGCACTGCCGGTCTTGCCACCTTGGAAGACCTCGTGGAGGAAATCTTTGGCGAGATAGAAGATGAGCATGACCGTAAGCGCACACTTGCCCGTGAGGTGTCGCCCGGCGTGTATGAGTTCAGCGGACGTGCCGAGATTGAGAATATCAACGAAGAGTTTGGGTTGGGCATAAAGGAATCAGACGAATACCACACTCTTGGAGGCTTTATTCTTGATGAACTTGGAGAGCTTCCCAGGCAGGGTGATACTTTTGAACTCAACGGGTTGAAATTCACTATCCTGCGCATGGCAACCACAAGGATTGAGCTTGTGAAGGTAGAAAAAATTGAAGAAAAATAAATATTGCCAAAATTTTTTGATAATAATATTTGTGAAAATAAAAAGTTTTGTCTACCTTTGTGGCGAGAAAATAACACAATAAATATCAATTACCTAATTGTTCACACAATGACCAGCAAGCCCTCATTTATCAATTCAGTACTTGGGATGCAGGCAAATCTTCGTTCTTTCGCAATGAAGTTGACTCTTAACAAGGATGAAGCCCACGATCTGGTGCAGGACACTACCCTGAAGGCGCTCAACAATGCTGAGAAGTTTGTTGACAACGCTAACTTCAAGGGGTGGATGCTGACCATCATGCGCAATATCTTCATCAACAATTACAGGAAGACTGCGCGGGAGAACACGATGATTGACACAACTGAAGATCTTTATCACCTGAATCTTAAGCAGGAATCAGGTTTTGAGACTCCCGATGGTGCCTATGCAGTGAACGAGATTTCGGAAATCCTTTCCGGATTCCCCGAAGATTACCGCGAGCCATTCTCATTACATGTGGCTGGATACAAGTATGAGGAAATCTCAGACAAGTTGTCCATGCCTCTTGGAACTGTGAAGAGCCGTATTTTCTTCACTCGTAAACGGCTTCGTGAAATTCTTAAGGACTATCGTTAAATCCGTATCAAAAGTCCGTATCTAACTCAAGCTTAAGAAAAGTAGACGTATTCTCTCATGTGTGGGTTATCTGCAGCAGATGCAGGTAACCCGCTTAATTTTTATGCCGGTGAGTAACTTTTTTTATGTTTATTTAAAAAATTTTTAAATTTCCGTGAACATTTTCCCATGCTGAATCATTATATAGACAAAGACAATGCCCAAGTCTTTACAATTAGGTAATAGATGTTATAAATGGCGTCAAGTTGGGCATAGATGCCGATGTGTTAAAACAATAATTATTCAAATAGATTATGAAAAGATTGATTTTTACTGCTGCTGCCTCTATTTTGTGTGCTACTGCTGCTATGGCAGCCCCCGGTGATATGGGCGTTGGTATAAATTTAGGAGCTGCTCCTTGTATTGAGAAAGATGCTAACCTTACTAACTTTATAGTAGGTGTCAAATATCAGTATCAGGTTACAAACCTTATTCGTCTGCAGGCTGATGTTGACTTCGGTTTCAAAGATAAAGGTGTAAGTACATTCAATGCTATGGCTAATGCTCATTTCTTGATTCCTTGCGCGAAAAACTTCACTCTTTATCCCCTTGCAGGTATCGGATATGGCAGCGTCAAGCACAGTTTCAAGATTGATGATCACAATGTAACAGACAACGCTGATAAGTTTGCGTTCAATATAGGTATTGGCGCAGAATACGCAATCACCTCCAATTGGGCTGCTAACTTTGAGTTTAAATACCAGTATATGCCTGACTTCAGCCGTCTGCCTATCCTCGTCGGTCTCACCTACAAGTTCTGATTTCCTTAAATTATAGAAAACATAAGCTCCCGTTATATTGCGGAGTCATAAAATATGTCAGTAAAGCCTTGGTTCTCAAGGCTTTACTGATGCTTCTTTTGTTCATAACCTTCTGCTACTACTTTTCCTTGGGCAGCGAGTATTGGGTATATTCCCAGAAGAAAGGGGAAAGGGATACTCGTATTTTAAATATGGTATGGGAACTTTCGTAATATGGATTGCCGTAAAAGAAACCTTTCCCCGAAAGTGTTTCAACGAGATCAATAGCTTCACCCTCCTTCAGGGGGTTGAACTGGGCGTATTTAACTATTATGACAGCTTTTTCCGGCAAGTCAATCGGTTGCGGTAGTTCGTAACGGAATCCCTGTTCAGTGATGGAATCCCTGTCCATCACCACGTATAAAGGCTCACATACGGGTGTGGGTATATCTTTAGGGTCTTTAGGTTTTTTCCCTGACACGTCATAAATTATTAGTTTGAAAATAAAATTTTTAGGAGTGTTTTCTGTTGGGACCACATTCACCCCAAATGCTTTCAATACATTTAATGTGTTTTTTGGGGCAGTTATCTTGACCCCGAGATTAACCCATCTTTCATTGTTGCTGGCAGTATCATTTGGATTATATGATGGATTAGGCACGATGCGGATTCCACAAAACTCATTTACTAAAGATTTCTTTTTCCCGATAGTGATGTCTTTATATTTAAGGAAGGGTCTTGCCGTGACTTCGTTAAGAGATACAAATGATGGAGAAAGCTTTATTGTGATAGTATCAAGAGGGTTGATTCCATTTAGTGTCAACTTTTTCTTATCATGGTTAAAGGAAGTGATGGCAATAGTGTCAGGTAATATTCTGAAATGGGAGATATTGGCTATTCCGTTGGTGTCGGTAGTAATAAACCAACCATTAACAAGCTCGATTACGGAAAAAGGTAATGGTTCACCAGTATCTTCCGACACCACTTTTACCCATGGTCCTTTCTCTGCCATAACTGACAGTGTGAACAAGCACAAAACAAAAAGAATAGATAAGAGTTGTTTCATAAATTTATGATTAGGATAAAATTATGCTGTTTTGTATCGCCACCATCTAAATGATGGTGGCGATACAAAATTTATTCAAGAGTTACAATATGAGACCATAAATCAAAACTTGCTTCACCTAATTTTAGAATTTCAATTAAACGTGTCTTGGTTAATTTATCTAAATTACTTTTTGATATTTCTTGCTTATATAAGGTAGTATAATTGGAAACATCTTTCATATTAGTGTACTGACTCACATTCATAAGATATGTGTCTATAAATATTTTAGGATTATTCATCATAGGACCAGTTCCTAAGGAAAATTGAGATGAGCTTTCATTATTATTTACAGCAGTAAAAAGTTTAAGAGAAAATCATCAACTATTTGCGCTGATTCCTCAATTGTGCAAGATTGAGCTGGAAGATTATTTGCGAGCAATATGGAACGGGCTTTGGCAATAGTATTCACTGTAGGTCCGTCATCGTTGAAGTCTTCTTTATACATTTTAAGAATAACCATATTATGGGCTTCTGCTAATGTATATTTTCCTGTTATGGCAGTATACTTAAATAATAGACTGTCTATAACATGGCGTGTTCTGGAAGATCCATTTTTATAACTAACTTTTACCTTCTCTAACTTGTTGAAAGCTTTTTTTGATGCAGTCAGAACTCTATCAGTAAAAGTCATTGCTAATTCACCTGTTGATTCTTTAAAAGTAGCTTCTACATCGGCTTTTACGGAGTTCCAAATTCTTTTTAAGAAGATTGAGCCTCTGGTATTTGTAGTTGGATGGGAGTCGAAGAACTCATTGGATTTTATTTCCAATGAATTAAGTAACTCCTCATAAGCAAGATTTTCTGATGAAGTTTGGTCTTCAACATCATTCTGTTGGGAACAGCCTATAATAATGCCTGTAAGGCAAGCTCCTAAGAGGAATAGAAAAGATACTAATCCCCAGTTAATGAGATTTTTTTTCATAAAGAAATATGTTTTTTATTGGTTTGTGAAATATGATTATTAATGTTAGGTAAATAGTATGTTAGTTCATCTGAACAACATTAATTATCAAATTCAGCCGGAGTCGTCCAAGTCTGAGACTTGATATAAAAGAGGTGTCAAAAACTGTACTTCAATCTTTTTCATTTTTTTGTAATTTTAAAATTAATTATATATGGTTGTTATTTCAATAGCATTATGTGTGCGATTTTATTGTAAAGAGATGTTGCTGATAAGTTCGTAGTCAGAGGTGATGAGGCGAATTTGATAATCTCCTTCGAGTGCGAAGATCATTTCTACGAAAGATGTCTCGTCACAGGAAGAGTAGAGGTAGCCCTCTGATTCCAGTTCCCATATCTCGTATGAGATAATTTCAGATTTAGAAATGGTACCAGATAGAATTTTTATACCTTCCTCTTGACTGATGATGCATTCTATAGGTAGGGAGGGTATACGATGTCTCTTTTGAGTGTCGGGCTCCTTATTTGGTGTGGTTTTCGTTAAAACCAAATAGATAATACTGCTGTTACCAGCGGCAGTTATAGCATGAGGTAGAAGCAGCACGACGGCTAATAAGAATTTAGTAAGGTGTTTCATGTTGTTTTTTTGGCAAAGTTAGGTCTAAAAGTCAGTTCGAATGACATAAAACGGTTCGAAAATGGTTCGAAAAGTATTAAAACTATCACTTTCGAACCATTTTCGAACTATTTTTATGAAAAATCCCCTTTTCAGAGGGCACGGATCACATCATCAAGATAATTAATCTCGGATTTGTCACCAAGAATTTTTGAGCAAAGTATTGCCCTGCGGTAGGAGATTGTGCTCTTTGCCCTGCCCAACAGCCATCCGTCTGGGCAGGACTGGCACCAGATTTTATAAGCAATGCCATACGAAGATTCTGCTCATCAATCTTACCGCCCAAAAGGAGTTGCAGACGACTTATGAAATTCGGCGATTCCTCCAAAACTATCCTCTCCAGTTCATCCCACACCTTATTCTCCGAGTCGGGTATCAGCGTTTTTCTCTCAATATGATTTCTCAAAATCCGGTAGGCATCCGATTTTAGGATCCGGTCAGATATGGTAGCTGATTGTGTTGAAACTTGAATCTCGGTCAGAAGCGATTTTATTTCCTCTTTCAGTGACTGTTGTGATATTTTACCGGTAGGCATGGGAATTTGGAGGTTATTAGTGAGGTCAGGATTAGATTCGGGATTGACTTTATTGTCAGCCTGAGTATGATCTAAAGCCTGGGTAGCATTTACATTCTTATTGTGATTAAGAGATTCTGCAAGTTTATTAAGATCGTTGATAATTTTCTGAAGTTCGATTATCTTGTTTCGATTTCTGATGTAAATAAAAAGTGCGATAATAATAATACCAAGTATGGCACAAGCTAAAGACAATAAGGCAATGGTGAGACTACGGCTTTTTTCCTCGGCTTCCCTGCGTTTCCTGTCGTGCATCTGATAATTATACCGAGAGTGCTGCATTATAAGCTCATCTGATTCGAGTTCACGGAAGCTCTCCTCCAGGACTCTTTTATACTCGGCAAAGAAATATTCCATGGAATCAGTGGGCAGGTATTGCCTCAGTTTTGGCGACAGCATAATCCAATATCCGGTTTTTCTGTTTGCTAATTTTTTATCCATGGCGAGCATGTGAGAGTACATGTATGCCGAATCGTTGATGTCAGATTCATAATAAATTTTTGCTGCAGTCGCTAAGGTATAGCTTTTGAAAAGGCTGTCTACTTTGTTTACTGTTGGTCTGATAAGAACGAGGGCGGATTCAAAGTCTTCCTGTTCATATTTATTGGCAGCCTGGTAAACCTGTGTTTCGAGTTTAAAATCAGGATACAGGCTGCTGACATGTCGGAGTGATTGCTGAAAGTAGTATTCAGCGGAGTCATATTGGTGCATTTTCATATAGATGCTGCCGAGGAGTCGGGTATCATAGGCAAGATTAAGGGTATCAAAAGTAGCAGCGTTGATACTTATGGCTTCTTTTATATATGGCACAGACTGCTGAAACATTCCGATGTCCATTAGCAGTCCACCTGTTTGACTAATAACATTGCTTCGCACAGCCTCATTATCTGTTCCCTCAGGCAATAGGTCAAGAGCCTGCTGAAAATAATTGAGTGAGGTTGGGTAGTCGCCAAGGTCAGAGTAAACTCTGCCTCCATAGTATAATGCTTCTGGGGTAATTGAATGATTTTTGTTATGGGTATAGTAATCAATTACAGTTTGAATCAACGAGTCGGAAGTATGAGTTATATATGCCTTGTCCCGTGCTTTAATAGAAAGCAGATTATAATATGCCCGGTTTTTAGCATTTAGTTGGTGTGGGTTTATGCTGTCAAGAGCTAAGATGGCATCTCGAGGTCGGTTGGCGACATATTCCGCTATTTTTTCAAGACGTGGGTCATGTCGATGAGTATCACAGCCTATTAAAACAGAGATGACAGCAAGCATAACCAATAACTGGGGTAAGTATGAGTTAGAGGGTGATTTTATCATTTTTTAGTGTCTTGCCAAATAAGGAATTGCGAAAATCGCATTTAAATAAACACTCAAAATAAGGTAAAAGTTCAGTAATTAACATTATGAAATATATTTTAACATTTATTGATTTAACTGATTGTCAGAATATTGTGGATAAAATTACATAGAGATATGCTGCACAGCATAAAAATATTTGCACGGCGGGAAAAAC
>JAAVCP010000042.1 GCA_014802265.1 Bacteroides sp.
TGTGTGGCCACACATTTAAGTCTCTCATTTAGGGATATTGTATAAACACACATTCATTTTTAATCAAAGTATTCAGTTTACTTTACATTCTTAGCTAACAAATATGTTTTAGCAAATATAGTCTTAAGACCATTTAATGTTATTTCTTTTATCCTATTATTTCCTGGCTCATCAGAAACTTTAAGAATAGGAACATATTTCACCTTAAGACAATGATGGGTAACAAACACACTCATTAAACGCTCAGATAAATATCCAAACACTCTCGCCTGATCTGGATATGCAGAGATCTTCAAATGCTTTTCCACCTCTGAAAGGACCTTAAATAACCATTCAACATATTTTATAAAAATAGTATTTTTAGTAATAAACATATTATATGGACTAAACTTATTCCCATTTAAAACCTTATTATATGCCTCCATATATTCAGGGCTTACCTTCTTTACCGCTTCCTCCAGTATTTTAAGATCGTTGGATATATGACTGATACTATATTGGATTGAAATAGGAAATTGAGATACTAAGGGCTTAGGTAAAATAATATCATATTTCTTTAGTAGGTTTTCTACAACTTCCAAATTAGGAGGATTTGATAGAATCTTATCTTCGCTCAAACTAGTTCTTGCAATACCCCATTTACATCCAGAAGAAAAATCAAAATATCTCCTATAATGATTTAATCCAACATACTTAGTGGGTGTACAATTTTTCCAGTACCAATATAAGGCAGTTAATTCACAATAATACGGATTTTTAGAAGATATATTATCACCAGTATCATCGGCAACAATATTTAAGTCTATTGAAGAGATGGCTTTACCAACTTGTATAGGTAAAAATCCTGGTCCATCGTGCCAATAATCCTTCTTATGACAGCATACCAAAACTGTAATGTTATTATTTTCCATCATCCAAATAAATTTTGAAATATTAGTGTAACATCTTGATCTACTATAATTTAAACCCTAACAAAAGAGGACTAGTTAATCACTCCAATTCATTCTCTAAGAATCCATGACTTCTAACGCATTCCTCAATTTATTTGATAATAATTTTTAAGAATATTGTATGCTTAGAGATACAGATGACATTAAATATCAACTAACCTCTATCAAACACATACATTATTTTCATACACTTGCTAAAAGTCATTTATTTCTGTTTCATAAAAATATCAAATGCATGTTTTATTAAAGGTGCCATATCATAATATTTATACTCAGCTAATCTACCACCAAATATTACATTTTTTTCTGTTTGAGCAATAGCTTTATATTTTAAGTATAATTCCTCATTTTTATTATCATTTATAGGATAAAATGGTTCCATTCCTTCTTGCCATTCCGAAGAATATTCTCTAGAGATAACCGTTTTCGAATTAGAATATACCCTATCGCCAAATAATTCAAAATGTTTATGCTCAATGATACGAGTAAACGGAACATCAATGGAAGTATAATTCACCACAGCATTACCCTGCCAGTTAGGCATATCAATAATCTCTGTTTCAAACCTCACTGTGCGATATTCTAACTTTCCAAAACGATAATTATAGAATTCATCTATTTTACCAGTAAAGACAATTTTATCAGCCAGAGATTCAAAATAAGTGCGATCTGAAAAAAAATCTGTATTAAGTTTCAGATCAGTTCCTTCCAGAAGACCGTCAATCAGTCTATTATAACCTCCAATTGGAATACCTTGGAAATTGTCATTAAAATAATTATTGTCAAAAGTCAAGCGTACTGGCAATCTACGAATAATGAAGGCTGGTAATTCTGTGCATTTTCTCCCCCATTGTTTTTCAGTATAACCCTTAATTAGTTGCTCGTAAATATCTTTTCCAATCAACATCAATGCTTGCTCTTCCAAATTACGAGGATCGCTAACACCCTCTCTCTTCATGCGTAATTGAGCCTCCAAGCGTTGTTCACTAAGTTTCGCATTAGCCTCTTCTGGTGTCATTACTCCCCACATTTGATAGAAGGTGTTCATATTAAAAGGTAAATTATACATCCTTCCGTTAGGGGCTTTCGCAATAGGACAATTGGTATAACGATTAAACGGAACAATTGAATTGACAAAATTCCATATTTCTTCATCAGAGGTATGGAAAATATGTGCCCCATATTTATGAACATTTATATCTGCAATATTATCACAATAAACGTTGCCACCGGTATGAGATCGTTTTTCAATTACGAGACAACGCTTTCCGACATTACACGCTAAATGTGCAAAGGTAGCACCAAATAAGCCAGAACCGATTATCAAATAATCATATTTCATTTCTACGTTTTAATTTTATTATATAATTTAAGATTCCTCTTATCATATCATCTTTTATACCATACAATATTAAGATATATACCAATATACCTACAAAAAATGACATAATAATTTGAATCCACATATTCTGAATTACAACACACAAAAGAAATATTACTCCTCCCATTACCAATGATCCAATTAAATATCTAATCCAAATAATATTTGTCCATTTAAATGGATAATATTTACGTCCATAGAACGCTTGAATCAGAAATACGACAGCTTCAGCAACAAGTGTTGAAATAGCAGCACCTGTAGCACTAAATAATGGAATTAATATAATATTTAAAATAATATTTATAATAGCTCCCCCAGTGACACTCCATATTACTATATTTAGTTTATTTTTAGGATATAGTATTTGAATTCCCATGACATTAGTTAGACCTATTAGCAATATCACTGGAGCATTAAGATAAAGAACTGGAATAGAAGCTATATAATCATTTCCACAAAAAATAATTGTGATCGGAGTAGCCAATACAATTAAACCAACTATAATAGGAAACGACAACAATATTGTCAATCTTATTGATTTATATATTAAGTTATTAAAACCTTCAAAATCACCTTTTTGTATCATATTACTACATCTAGGTAACATTACTGTACCAATAGATGAGATTAGCACTAATCCAATATGAGAAATTTTAGTTCCAGCCGTAAAATATCCAACTGAATCCTCTCCTTTAATAAACCCCAACATAACGGAATTAAGATGAACATATAAGCTAATTATTAAATTTAGAAGAAACACATGTAAAGAAGGTTTTAAATGCTGTAAAACTTTAAGAGAGGCAACATTAACACTTCGGAGATTTAAATATTTTCTTAAATGAACAAAATTAATAATATTATTTCCAACCGTTGCCCCAACTGTAATTATTCCATAAATTAATATATCTCCTACATTTTTAACAAAAATAAAAAGACACACGGCTGATAAAGTCCTAATAATTACTGCCCGGAATGTGATGAATTTGAAATCTTCAATTCCCTTATAAAACCATTCTACACCTATGGTATTAAAGAATAAAGATAGGCTTAGAATATAAAAAAGTGAAAGTTGTTGATGTATTTGCGGCACAAATTTCCCCAAAATCCAAATTATGAAATAACCACAAAAACATAAAACGAAACTTAAAAGTATTATTTCAACCGCCACTTTGTCTCTTTGGCTTACTTCATCGCGATATTTTGCTATTTCCTTAACCGCATAAAGAGGTATGCCTAAACTTGTTAGCAATATGACATAATTTACAATGGACAATAGGAAATTAACAGCTCCAATACCCTCAGGCAATAATACCCGAGCTGCATAAGGAAAGGTTACCATTGGAAAGAGAATGCTGGTAACAGTATTTATCCCATTTAGTAATATGTTCCTTTTAACCGAAGGCATATTAAAATATTAATTTTATATTATCCAATCGCAATTTTCACATCTAAAATTTCTATTAACCGATGTTTCAATGGAATGGATAACTATTTCCTTATCTACAATATATGATAATAAAGGAAGCAATATACCTGTAAGATAGAAGATAAATTATCCATTTCAAATGCAAAGATACGAATAACTATTCAATTTAACAAATAAAATTAAATTGAACATAAACTGTGTTCATTATTATTTAAAAAGCTATATCACCTCTTTCTTCAAATTTCAAAGTTTAATTAAATTTACCTTGAAATCTGAATTAAAAACCTAACTTAAAATTCTTTAACTTAGTATGTTGGTGGAATATATCTAATTTTTTATTTCCATTCAAAAATAGAGTAACCACCTGGAAGTAAAGTAATATTTTTGTTAGATTTTACATTATTTTTAGTAAGTTTGCCAGAAGATGAGACCTTTAATTGAGTGACACTAGCAGCCTTACGAAAAACAATATGTATTTTCTGTTTATTAAGCACATCATGATTTACTATCATTAAATAATTATGTGCTCCATTTTTCAAATGCGATACCAAGACACCTTTCTCTTCATTTGTAAGTTTTTCTATAGGACCAAACTGTTGTAGAGAAGGAATGATCCTTTTTAATGAAATATTCCCTGTATGCACACACTCTATCAATTCTGCTCCCAAAAAAACATGTTCTAAAGCCCGAATCTGGGAATTAACACTTTTAGCCGCATACCAAGCAGGCGTACGATTCCCTTCAAGATCAACCAATGCAGACAAATAATGCTCTATAGCTGTTGGAGGACGCATCCAGTAAGTCCAGTATACAATTCCTTGAGCACCATAAGCAAGAGCTGAGAATGCTTCGAAACTAAGATATGATAACGTGCCAGCAGGGCGAGAATGATGTTTGGCCGTATATTCCATACTTTCACAATATGCCCACATAGGGATCCCACTCTCCTTTGCCTTTTTAGAAAAGATTTCCAGATCATCGTAAAAATTTTGATAACGTACCTCAAACTTATTATTTCGAATCCATATTGGATAAAGATCAGAACTCCAAACATTTAAATTGAAATAAGTCTGAACAGAATCAAGGTATTCACTTAATGTTTTACATGGTCCTGTATATTTTTTATCTAATTCTCCTACTAAATTCAATAGAATAAAACGATTAGGATCAAGTGCTCGGAGCAAATCATAACGTTTTTTCATCTCAGGCAATTCTCTCCATTGAGGTTCATCATTAAATTCCCATCCAGCTATTAAAGGATTATTCTTAAACTTGTTCACAAATGCAGAAAGTTTTTCTGTCCATTCTTCCTCTGTAGAATTTTCAGTACAAAGGAATGAAGAATTATGAGGAAGTAGTTTTAATCCAGTGCCTTCCATATTTTCAAGAAGCTTTTCAAATCTCTCAGAGGTAGAGGAATGCATACAAAGATTAAATCCACTTTCCTTAATATCTGTCAGATCACTTTTCTGTGGACCTATCAGATTATTAAATACTGTTGATGCAACTATTGGGAACTCACCTGGAGTTGGCGAAATATAAGATCTCGTATCTTGTGAATAAATAGAGAAAACTGTTGCTGCCAGCAGGAATATCCCCTGAAAAATCAGAATTCCAATTTTTAAGATTAACCCTTTCCTTTTCATATAAATAATATTTTGTATTTTTGGGGGAAATAAGAAAAATCATTCAAAATTATACTGATTACTTATTTCTCTTGCTTACTAAACGTTAAAAATTAATATATATTAGAGTTTACATCAATTAAAAGTTCATGCTAATTTCGAGACGACACGCCAGTTATGAATGCCAGCGGCAATGTGGAATATTCTGCCCACATAGTTGTTAGCCCGGAGTCTGCACTCGTCTTTGACAATGCGAAGTCGTTTGGCACCCCCAATGGCGTGCTCCACCCGGATTCTTCGCGCGGAAATATTCCTGTTCTCAGCCTTTTGCTCAGGGGTAAGCTCTCTGCCCCTGGGCTTCTTTGTC
>JAAVCP010000043.1 GCA_014802265.1 Bacteroides sp.
GAGCGTTCCAGTTCCTCAAGCTCCTGCTGCTGACGGATTCGCTCTGCTTCAGCGGCATCAAGCCTGTTCAACTCCTCCTCCGAATAACCATGATCAAGATATTCATCATCGGCCATTTCCTCGCCAATCTTGTTTACAGCCGTGAAAGCGTCCTCGTCGCCAAAGCGCCGTGACATCTCGAACATCTTGTCTCCGGCCTCCTCCGCGTTGGCTTCAGGGAGAGAGGAATTGATACGGTCGGTGGCTACTGTCTGTTTCTCCTCACCGCCGCCGAAAGTCTGCATGACGAAATACACAAGAAAGCAGAGTGGCACGAATATCGCCACAGGGAAGATGTACTTCGGTTGTTTGAAATTGATCTTATTCATTATCGTTCTGTTTAAGTGATTTGACAATGTTTTCAAGCCGGGTGTAACGGCGGATGATCTCTACTGAATCGTTGTGTGATTTCCGTGGAATGGCTATGAGGGAGTCAAGTTCATGGCGTAAGGTCTGTCCCTGACCTGTCATTTCAAGGATAGTCTGGCGTTGGCTCTCCTTGTTTGCCTGAATAGCGCGGAAACCGTTGAAGATAGGCTCGACATTCGCAATATGATTCATATTCTCCATCTGTGACTCAGCACGGATTCCCGTAACGGCTATGTCGCAGAAAAGGACTGTGAGCAGAGTTCCGACAACATATCCGAAAGTCTTTTTCGGGTGCTTTGAAGCCCATGAGTTGGCAAGCCTTATCCTTGCGGCAAGCCGGTATCGTGTGCCGATGGCTCCCATCCTGGGCTTTAGCCATGTCTTTATCTGATTGGAAGTGGCCAGACGGCTGTTCCTTATGGTCTTGCGTATGGATTTCATCGTCAATAGTCCTTATCCTTGTTCTCGATAGTGCGCCAGTTGGTTATCATGAGCCCGTGGGGATTGTTCTGGGAGCGGGGGACGTTCTCGATGTAGCCGGTTGTCACCATACTGCGTTTCAAATCGCGAGTCCTTCTCTTGATAAGCTGGGTCCCGTAGTAGGTAAACTTACGCTCATGCTCGTCAAAATTGATGGAGTCGCAGATTATGGTGCAGACCGCTGAAGATGATATTATGTCAGAGTAAAAGCCGTTCTCGTCAAGGGCCTGCTTCTGTTTCAGAGCTGTTCCGTCAGCCATATACATCGCCTTGCCGACAGTCCACTTTATGTAGTCGTTATCCGGCGGCAAGTTAAAGAAGTATTGGTGGAACAACTGTATATGCGCCCTCGCCTCCATCGTGAAGTTGGCTTCGAGCTGCGCTCTCTCGGCAAGGAACGGAATATCACCGTCAAGGACATAGATCTGCTGCCGCTCCTTTGTCACCATATTCATGCAGGTGATTATGGTGAACCCGCAGATGAGGGTGCAGGCGGCAACTGCGGCCAACACTGTCATCATGGCGAGTTTTGTCTTCTTTTCTAAAGATTGTATAAGCATATTGATTTATTGATGTTTGGTTAGAGCATTGCCTTGACCGGTGCGGTCGCCACAGATGCGCCTGTCTGAGCCACGCCCATTGCAAAGGCTCCGGCCGGAGCTGCCGCGCCACTGCTTACACCGCCGGGAATGAGCCAGGATGAAACTTCCGGAACAAATCGGATAATGTAGGCTCCCACAAGCATACCCATCGCGTACATACAGTTCGAGCCTATCCCCTGAAGGCCGAGGGCGCCGATCTGGGACCAGGAGTTTACTGAACCCGACAGCAGGTGATCGTAGGCAATCATATCCTGTTGGAGATTGTATAGGAGGATAAAATCAATGTAGTACAAGCACATATAGGTGACGAACCCCCACAGCGTAAGGGAGAGGTACTTCGACATCCACTGGCTCCACGCCGAGTTCCATGGTGGCGCCAACGACATTGCGAACATTATGGGACAGAAGATTGCCATTATAGCGAGGAATATGCGTTGGGCGACAAGTATGCCATAGTATGACATCTGAAACACAAGCTCACCGACAAACCGGATAACATCGTTGATCCATTCACTCACTTTGGTTTCTGCGGCCACGGCTGCACGCTGGGCGTAGTTGTTTATGGTATTGCCAAGGTTCTCGACATTGTAGATGAGCTTATCCCACCAATGGGCGTCCTCACCTATATCAGCTACCTGCTGGGCTGTTGCGATTGAATCCTGAACCTCACGGAGCCGGTCAAGGTATTGGCCCTGTTTCTGTGCGACTTTCAGTTCAAAAGCCGCCACCTCCTTGTTCTTCGACATCGCCATTGCCTTTGTAGCGGACTCCAGCCCCTTGCCGGGAGTCTGGAGTGCCGAACAGATCCATGAGGAACTGGAGATGCAGATGGATATGCCGACAATGCGGAGCAGCTTCATCACGTCCATGCCGCGTCTGCCGAGCATCATCATCCAGCATTCATAGGAGCCGACACACAGTGCGAGGCACAGACCGATTATCCTTGCCAGTCCCACGGCATCACCGAGGACGGCGACATTCGGGAACGTCTCCATAGCGACAAGCAGCTTGTCAAGGCTCTCGTCGATAGAGGGAAGTCCCATAGTACATAGTATGCTTAATAAAGTCATAACCGTTATATTAGGATTAGTAGTGAGTCGCGGCTACCGCACAGAGCCGGGCAGTACGGCTGACAAGTTCGCCCATCTGTTCCTTCGCTTCCTCGTATGCCTGCTGGCGCTTGGCGTTTTCGAGTCCGTAGCCCACGCCTGTCTTGTGGATGTAAGCTACATTGGCACATACAATCTCGTTCTGCCGGGAAAGCTCGTCAACCTGATACTGTAGCTTGCCGTCACTCTTTTTGAGGCAATAGAGAAGTCCGTCAGTGATGCAGTCCTGCATACGGTTGAAATCATCCTTGTATGAGGCATAGGTGAGATCCACATTGCGGTCAGCCTCCCTTACAAGTTCCTCCTGATAAAGTTCCTCGACCATTTTCCTTTCCTCCTCCACCTTACCCAACTTCTGGCGCTGGGTCTCTTCCGCAGTCACACGCACGGGCATTATGCGCTTGACATTGGATTTCTCTTCCTTGAACCGGACACGGTAGCCTGATTTGAAGCCTGCCCATTTCCAGTACATCTCGGCACCGGAATAATTCTTGTGGAGAAAGTAGTAATACCAGTCCGGGGCAAAGTCCCAGGGGCCGTTTTCCATAGACTTCCATTGCTTTTCCTTTTGGTCGTCATGGATTGAAGGTGTCTTTGCCGAAAGGAGAACCGGCAAAGAGAGTGCGGCTGTCAGTAATGCCGCTAAAGTGAAGTGTCTAATTTTCATATCCTTTGTTCCAGTTATTGATTACAATTTTCACTATGTCGTCCTTGACTTCGGATGTAAGTATCTCCCAGATGTAGTCCGGCTTCCACCCGCAGTTTGTAATGAGGTAGCAGTACAGATTGGCGTTGTCTATTATGTAGCGCGCCCTGTCAACCGAATTTTTGAGGGTGAACACAAGGTTAAGTTTCTCGTCCATAGATGCCTTCATCACGTTTATGCCGGAGGCCGCGACAGAGGCGTAGAGTGTGTAGCAATGCTTTATCTCGCGGGCTACCGCCACGTTAGCCTCGGTATAGTACCAGGCGACGAAAGGCTTGTCAGTGACGTATTTGAATGTATTGACTGTAAAATCCTCATATTCCTCTACAAGCCGGTACATGGCGGTTGCGGTCGATGATATGGCCGCTGCGAGGACAACATAGGAGTGTGCATTGTTCAGCTTGGTGTCAAGGGTAGTGCGCACATCATTGAACTTCGTCGCCCCTTTTGTCACAAGCGACTGTTCTCCGAAACTTGTGGCGATGCGTGTAAGTGCCTGATCCTCGTCCTTCTTCACAGCCTTATGCAGAGCCATAAGAGCCTCAAACGTCGGCAGGTCTTTCGGAAAGTCAAACGCCATACCCGGCAATGCGCCGATCAGCATACAGATTATGAATAACCGTGCTTTCATATTTACCAGTTGAATAAGTCGGAGTATTGCCTGATTACCGCATCGGAGATTTCCAGCCTTTCAAGCATCCCGTTTGAGATGAGACCGTTCCACGACAGTACAAGGGAATTGACCTGATTCTTCATCACCATCACATTGGCCCAACCCTCCGGGTCAATGGCGAAAAAGAGGTCGTTCATGGTGGCAAACTGAGCCATCGCCATCATCCCCTGAATCTTGTAGCGTATGCTCATAAGGTCGGAATAGATACGGTTGGCGAGTGTCAGTCGCTCGTATCTGTCAAGGAGATTGTAGCCGTCGCTTTTCTTTTCGGATGTGGCCTGTCCTTTCAGCGGATTATCTATCTTGGCGTTGTTCACGATATTCACGAAGTCGCCCACAAGCTGCTGTGTCTGCGTTACTACATTGGCAAGCTCATTGAGGCATAGAACCTTGTTGGCGAACTTGGCCTTGTTCACGACTTTGACAAGCTCCGGCACGTCAAGGACTATATCGAGGGCGCAGCGTCCGATCTCTGTGTAATACTTGCTCTCGGTGCCGAAGCCGGAGATATTCTCCATCGTCACCTTGTAAAGCTCCTTGATGGTGGTCATGCTGACGGTGTACTGCTCCAGCTTGTTCTGCTTGGAGGCGATGGAGTCAAGGCGCTTGTTATGCTCTCCTTCGATAGCCTTTTGAGTGGCAAGGTTCTGACCCACGGCCTCAATGCAATAAGGGTCTATCACCACTCGGTACTGAGCGTTTACGCAAACAGTCGATACGAGGGGAATAAGAAGTATGAGGTTTCTGATTATTGCCATAATTGCATTACTTTCTGTTGTTGGTTTACTTCTCGTGCGAAGTCAAGATACTTGCCGATGCCGGCTTTCTTGCGGTCAATCTCGATATGTGTTATAGCCTCCTGCATTGTGCCGTAATGACGGAGATAAATCTTCAGTGCCTCTTTCTCAGCCCGTTCAGTGGTGTATGCCCAGTAACATTCAGGCGGTTTCTCAACTCCGAATACATCGGAGTTCTGACCCCTGCAAATCCAGACTTCCTTGAAATAGTTGCGGTTGTCGTGGTTGTTGAGCGCATTGATTGTGAAGATCTGCTGCTTCTGAATGGGAGTCAGACCGAGAATTGCGGCTATATCATCGTACCTGTCCTTGAACTTCGACTGGTCGAGCAGTATCTTGATATCGGAGTTGTTTATGATTGCTTCCTTGACAATGGGTGAATCTATCACGTCATTGAGTTCCTGGGTTACGACTCCGGCTATGCCGTGGAACTTGCGGACTGTCTTATACAGATACTTGATATACTCGGCCATTGTAGGCGAGGCAATGGCTTTCCATGCCTCTTCGATAATCAGAGCCTTACGACCTTTCTTGATTCGCATCTTCTGTAAGAATACGTCCATGATTATCAGCACGACAATAGGGAAAAGAACGGGGTCATCCTTTATCTTGTCAATCTCGAAGACAATGAAACGCTCGTCGAACAGGTTTGCATCGAGGTCTGAATTGAGTGTCATCTCCAGCTCACCGCCGCGATAGAACTGCTTGAGGATGGCCGCGAAATCCCTTATGTCGAAATGCACCTTTTCCAGAGATGTTATCTGGGGGATACGTTCAAGGGCGAACTCATAGTAGCTGTTGAAGGACAGTTCAGACACCTTCAGTCGCCGTTTCTGGTCCTCGATATGGTCTATCTGCTTGTCAATCTTTATCAGCATGGAATTTTCGTGCAGCTCCTTCTTGTAGCGTTCAAGCATGACGGCGGCTTTCTCTTTCTCAGCCTCGGTAGCTGCCGCGTCTGCAAGCATGGCACGGAATGTCCGGCACTGCCGCAGTATCTTGTACCTGCGTTCCTCTGCCGGTATGATAAGGGCGTGGCTCTCGATCTTCGGAGGCTCGCGGCTTATCTGTTCCTCGATGTCCTCCATATCCTGTGCATATTGGTCGTAATCATCTTCCATTTTTGCATCCACAAGCAATTTACGGCGCAGGCCGTCACGTTCCTCGTCTGTGAATCTGTCAAATGGATGAAAATATGCCTCGTAATATTCCACGATTGTCTGGTTCACAAGCATATCCTCAATTTTTGAGGGTGCCTCGTTACCTTTGAAAATCAGGAATATCAGGGATTTGAGGAAGTTCTTTTTCTCTCCGAAGTTAAGGTCGTATTCCTCTTTGGTCACCTTAAAGGGATTCATGGAGATAGGCTTCTCCTTGGAGTAACTGATATAGGTTCCTCCGAAATAGCCGCAGATACCCTCGTATGAGTCGCCTGTATCGACCATCACTACATCAGTATTCTGTTCAAGAAGCTGACGGACTACCGAATTCATATGAAATGACTTGCCACTCCCTGACGGGCCGATGCAGAAGAAATTTGCATTGTCTGTCATCTTCACCTTGCCCTCCTTGCCGGTTATGTCTATGCAGACCGGGAGACCCTGACGGTCGGTGTAATAGGTGGTCAGAGGTGTGACCTCGGATTCCTTCAGGTGCTCCTTGAAGAACAGGCACAGGGCGGCGTCAGACAATGTGAGGAAAAGATCATAGTCCGGATTGATGCCGTAGGCTCTTCCGGGAAAGGAGTTTACGAAAAGCTCAAGCTGGTTGTAGGCGGTGCGTGAAGGCATGATGCCGCACTCATACAGCTTTGTCTCCAGAAATGAGGTTACGGGAGTAACCTTGTCAGGGGGACAGCTCACCATTACATTGAAGCTGGTGTTTACCAGAAGGGAGGAATCGACTGCGAGGATGTTGAGCACTTCCTCGATGTCGGCCTTGGCTATCTTGTTCGACGGGTCGGGCATGGAGCCGTGACGCTTTGCCTTACCCTGAAGTTTGCGCAGTAGTTTACGCTGCCCAGGTATCTGGACCACCTGATTATATACAACACAATCGGCGTGAGGCACTTCGGCCAGGAATGTGAACAGGTCAGTCGCTATCGGGTAGCCGTTGACGCCGGTTTCTGTAAATGGCTTTATTATGGACGGGAGGTTTATCTCGTCAATGTCCACGAGTGGATAAGACCGGATTATGCGGTTCCCGATACGGAGGTATTCGTCGGAGGAGCGGAAATTGCTCATCGAGAAGGGCCCGTGCCGGAACTGAAACGCCATGAAGCGGTGTATGTACTCGTTCACCTCCGGCTTTGTCAGTTTCCTGTGCCGGATATTTTTCTCTGTAAGAATATCATCGACCTTAGAGACTTTTGAATGGAAGTCGAGCCATTTCTTAGGGTCATACTGAACGAACTGGCCTCTCTGCGCCTCTTGGGTAATGATAAGATATGTGGTGATTTCAGTAAATTCCCTTCCCTCGAAGTAATTGAAATAACTTCGGGTAAGGAACTCTGCGTCATCCGGTACCTTATGCTGATATTTCTGACGACAGAAAATATCCTGCTTCTGAAGTGCATATCCCTCTCCGAGTGTCTGGACTATGTTGGCGAGAACGTCTTGAAACTGGAGATACTGCTCTGAATCGGTACAGAGCCGGAGCACCGGATTAGTCATCTCGAATATGACGGAGGGGGCGCCCTTGGCGTCGAACAGCACCACATTGCCGTCCGTCTCCTCAAACTGGGCGTAGATGCCGTCAAATATTTTCTTCTGCGGTTTTGCCATGTGTCAGCTTTTGAACAGGTTGTGATAAATGTAGATTCCACGGTTGCGTTTCTTGTTGTGAAGTCCGCCACGCTGCTTGACATAGATTGTCACCAGACCGATGGCCGCCATTACGATCATGGCGATGAACCCGGCGAGCTTCCCTAACGCGATGGAGAACACTATGAAGCCTACGAATGACACTCCTATGGCCGCTGCCGCAAGTGTCAGGAAACGGCCTCTGATACCCATGAACTCCAGTGGTTTCTGTAACCCTTTGAAAACCGGATAGCCGTCGTTGTATATCGCCATGACTGTACTGCGGCTTCAGTTGAAGAAGAGCGGAAGTGCCTCGGACAGTGCGATGAAGGCGATACAGCCACCGATGGTGAGCATGATGGTCTTCTTGACATCCTGATCGCCGTTCTGTAGGCTCGACACCGAGCGCGTAACCGCATTACTGCGGCACGTTTCACAGTGTCTGCCCCCGAACCGTACGTACATGTCTCCATGTATACGGCTCTCCA
>JAAVCP010000044.1:0-21090 GCA_014802265.1 Bacteroides sp.
CCGATTGGGGTTGTTGAGGTCTGTTCACCGCTTGCATCATACTGTTTGGACAGTCCGAAGTCAATCAATATAGGTTCGTCATCAGTATCCCTGACCATTATATTTGCAGGTTTAAGGTCAAGATGATTCATGCTGAGAGAGTGCATGTAGCCAACTGCATCAGCAATCTTCCTTATGTATCCGATAGCCTTATCTTCCGGCATTGCGCCGTCCTGTTTCACCATCTCGGAGAGTGAGGCACCACGAATATACTCCATGACGTAATATGCAGTCCCGTTTTCTTGAAAAATGTCATGAATGGTTATGATATTTGGGTGACTGAGTTTGGATATATTCTTAGCTTCCTTGATAAACTTGCTTTTCAGTATTTCGACAATTTTGGCGGAGTTCCTTGTGCCAATAGTAAGATGACTGGTGGTTTCGTCCCTGTCACAATATTCCTTTGGGAAAAACTCCTTAATAGCCACTAATTTATCAAGCATAGTATGCACAGCGAGATATGTTATGCCGAATCCACCTTGTCCGAGGACACGGATGATTCGGTATTTGCCGTTCTGGAGATTGTAACCGTCTTTAAGTTGCATGGTGATAGCTGTTGAATAAAAAGATTGGTTACAAAATTAGGTGATTGTCGGCTATTGGAATAATAATTTTGGTTATGTTTGACGAAATGATAGGTTTAATTGACAAATTGCCATATTAGCTTGGTGTGGGAATAGTGCCAAACGAGCGGATACGAAGAATCTGAACAGTTTTTAGCTTGTATTATCGAGTTCAGTTTATTTCTCAATATATTTACATTTGCAATAGGGGCAGCACTGATGATTACGCACAAGCAGACGATAGTTTTTAGCGGGAATTGTTTTGCCACACGTCGGATTGGGGCAGACCCAGGCATCGTCGAAAGCGTCTTGACGACGTTGCCTGTCTTCTGGAGTCTCCGCATTCTTTAAGCCGACAAAGCTGTATAGGTTGCCAAGCACTCCGATAGCTGTGAGGGCATAACCAACCGGACCAAAGAAGAAGATTGTGGGCATTGCGCACATTGTGAAGATACCTAAGCCGGTTCGAGTCAGATTAACCTTTCGCTGCTCATTTGCTTTTCCTATATTGGTCTGATTGAACTCGTCCCATACGTGCTTGAGATGAGAAATGTTGAATATTTTTACATCCTGTTTTGGTGGCGCTGATTGTCTTTGACCGGGTTGGTTACCAGTCATTGAATTTGGCTCAGAACCGGCATTTGAATTCGAAGATGGCATTCCAATCAGCTCTATAAGCGTGGCAGAAAAAGTGGGACCAAGTTGAATATGGCTGTTAAGTGTGACGGTTGTGCGTATGATGTTTTGACCGTCAACTTTTGTACCCGACGCACTTAAATTTTCCAGTGTATAGCTGCCGTCATCGTTAATGGTGAGTTTGCAATGTTGGCGGCTGACGGTAGGGTCAGTGATTGGGGTTCTCTGTGTGCCGTGTCTACCAATGATTATTTCCATGTCAGTTATTTGAGTAGAGTTGTTTGAGATTTTTAAGAGCTTCTTTGGAGACAGTCAGCTCCATAATTACCGGGGATATATTGTCAGAAAGAATTAACTTTTGCTTCAGAATATTTATGTGGAAAATAAATTGTCTGTTGACAATATATCGTTTCCCGATCCGAATAAACATAGGCGCATCATCTTTGAATCTATCAGACAGGAGCTGCTCTATGTTGACAAGGCTGGTGAGCAAAGTGGCTTTTGCGCCGTTGATAAACATTACATTGCAATAGTTTGAGTCAGCCTCAAAATAGGCAACGGTTGCCAATTTGACTTTAACCATTTCATCCCTTGTATTGAAAAACAGGGTGGTGTCAGATGTTTTAAAGTGTCTCATGCCTTCAACAAAATTAAATGGTTCTGCCTATGAATCCCGGAAAGGCATGAAAGGTAAACAACAAAATAAAAAGAAGCGCAGGATCCATTACCGTTACTCGTCCTGCTATTTCAAGGCATCTGGCATAGCCGTCACATCGTAGAACGAGTAACGCAGAGCCTACGCAGTATAAATAATATAAGATACAGCAATGCAAAGACACACCAAAAGATGTAACCCTGCATAAAGTATAATAATCATACCCGAAGGCATCTACCGTTACTTCATTCTTGACGATGCTTGTGAAACTGCCAGATTTCTGAAATAGTCAAGAACCAAGCGTCGATAAACGCTCCAATATGTAATGACCCTTTGCCTTACAACTTCCTCCGAAGCATCAGTGCATGAGGTCAGTTGCAAAGTTACAAATTTTTTTTGAAGTGACAATGCAATGCTGTATCTATGTCTTTATCTTTAGAACAATATTTTTTAAGTCATGTTGCAGGTGTTTTACTTATTTAGACAACGTCGTGTGGATAAAGTTCCACTATTTTATGCGTGCTGTGTGGATATATCCCGACGTTCTTCTTTGTTGAATCAGGCTACCTTGAGATTGTGGGAGAAACAGTCGATATAAGTCAATAACTCAGAGATTACCGAATTGAATATATAATTATATATCTCAGATATTAAAAAGGTAAACTGAACGGCTTATTTTATTAATACGTTTCCCTTGGTTAAATTAATTTTGGTTAAATTAACAGGATTTGTGCTTTTTTATAGGATATAATAATGGCATCTATGGATTTTTTAACTAACTTTGCAAGTATAAGCGTATTTCTTCTTTGGAAGAATGGCTTAAAAGGTATTAAATTAATAAGATAACATCATGAAGTTTACTTTACCGTTACTCCTTTCAGGGGCTTTGTCGGTCAGCATCAGTGCATCAGCCGACAGTCTCATTACTTTAGACGGTATCGCTTCCGGAATTTCTCCCGATGCCTCGTTGGTGATCGGTACGAAAAGCCAGTATGGCGATGCACTCTATGCAAGTTTCCTATACACAGTTTCAGAAGACCACCTCGAATGGCTTACCTTTGGCGATGAATATATTGCTTCTCATCTCGACGGAGGAAGATTTACAGCTGTCAATAATGCCGGCGTGATAGTTGGCGCAGTGCATAATCCCGACATGCGTCTTCCCAAGAACGACAGTCCGTATTATGCCCCTGCTACCCGTAATCAAGAAGATGACGAAGAGGGTCAGGCAATAAGCTCTGCAGCCGTGTGGCGCAATGGCAAGCTTTATATGTTGGGATGTGGTCCTTATTCTATCGACTTTTTCTATGACGGCTCTGATGGCAGTATAGCCACCGGCGTATCTGAAGATGGCAACACGGTGTTTGGTAACATAGTATCAGCCTGGATGCCTATCGAAGCATGTGTATGGGAATATGATGACTCTACTGACACTTACGTTTATCGTCGTCTTGATCGTCCTGCAAATGCAATGATGAGTTCACTTATTGCCAACTCTGCAACCGGTTTCCCGGCAATAGGGGCTATCAGTATCCCAGGTGGAGATGGTGGCTTCATGACCACAGCCCTCTGGCTTTCTGCCGACGAATTTGTCAACATTGACATGCCGGAAGTGGAAGGAGCCAATGCCATTTATGCGCATTCCATAAGTGCTGACGGTCATTATGTCAATATCAGCGTGCAGGGTACTCATCCGGCAATGTATATCTACGACGTAGAGAATGCATCACTCGAGGAAATAGAACTGCCTGTCGGAACAACATCAGTCACCGGCTACACAATAACCAATGATGGCAATCCTATCCTTAAGATACAAGACAGCAATTGGCAGAGTGCTCTTTATTATTATGACCGTCTTTCCGGTTCTATGGTAGCACTTGCCGAGTATTTGGCAGACACTATGACCGACTGCAATCTGCCAAGCGATCTCTCCTTAGCTACCGTCATTGCTGTTACCGGCAATGGTAAAAACATTATTATTAAGGAGAATTCTTACAGCGTCAATACGTGGCTTCTTACTCTTGACAATCCTCAACTCTTGACTGCTTCGGCTCCAAATTCAGTTGACCTTTACCACACTTCACCCACTACTTTGGAAGTGAAATTTGACGGTATCGCTGCTATCCCTGACGGTTGTGAACTTAAGGGATATAAGGTGTATGTTGACGGTGAGGAAGTGGAAGAAGTAAAGACTTCAGAGACAGGCGGCACATATTATATAGAGGTTGACAGCTTTGTAGGCGACCGGCATTCGGCATACGTATGCACCGTCTATACAAAGAAAGGGGAGGAGCAGATGTCAGGCAGCTCGCCCGTGGCTTCCATTTATGTCGCAGACGATCTTTCACTCATCAACTTCTATGACTTTGATGACTCAACCATGGACGAGCAGGGGAATATTATATGGAGTCAGGACACATGGCAGGCTAAGATGAATTATGGTGTGCCGGGACAGTTTATCAACTGGCACTTCACCAGCAATGATTTTGAAAACCGCACTCCGGCTATCAGTGTAGTTTCTGCTGCCACCGAACCTTGGTCATCCCTGTTTGTCAGCCACTATATGGATGGTGAGGATTCTGATGACTTCTATATTGACCTTCGTTATCAGATGCGTCTCGTCAACAGCGCCAACCAAGATCTTTCTACCGACTGGCTTGATGTGGAGGCTTCCACTGACGGTCGCAACTGGGTGAAAGTGGCTTCTGTAAACGCTGCTGAGACTTCACCATCTGTATGGCATACTCTCCATGCCGACCTCGGTGCCTTTATGAAAGGTGAGATGTTCCAGCTTCGTCTTAATGCTCATGGCGAGGGAATGGGACAGTTGATCTGGNGTGTTGATGAGATTGCCATCGGTGACGAATTTGCCGGCGAACAGCCTTCCGGTTTGCGTTATGACATCACAGACAACGGCGTGAAGCTGATGTGGCATAACTCTTTGGGTCACTATGATCTGTCTTATCTTGACAACTCATCAATCCTTTGGGATTACAATGTAGGCAATGAAGGCAAGCCTCTCATCGGCGCAATCGAACTGACCGAAGATCAGGTGAAACCTTTTGTGGGTGAATATATTAATGCTGTCTCAACTTTCCTTTATGATGATGCTTCCATCGAACAGGCAGCCCCGACCACAGCCGAGGCTATAATCTATGCCGACGGTGAGGAAGTGGCACGTGCAACTTTCGATTCTGAGTTTAACTCCGTGGCTCAGGCAGTGGCTTGGCTTGACACTCCGGTAGCAATCGAGAAAGGTAAGACCTACCGTGTAGGTGTACGTATCAGTAATTATGCCACAGAACAGGCTCCTATGTATTATCAGGCAGCTTCCACATGTGTGGCAGGACGTTCTGACCTATATTCTGAAGACGATGGTCGCACATGGCACAATGCTTCTGAGATAGCGGTTTCTGACGTTAATCCTAATGGTCTTTGCGTATGGCCTATCCGTGCTCATATCTCTTCAGAGAGCGCAGCCGTGACAGAACCTTATGATTTGACCTACTTTGATGTATTCCGCGACGGAGTGAAGATCAACAATGGTAGCATCTATGAGCCTCATTCTTGGATAAACCTTCCGAATCCGGTTGAGGGTGTATATACAGTGCAGGCACACTATAAGGGTGGACTTATCTCCCCTATGTCAGAGCCTCTTGACCTTACCGATATCAACAGCATAGAGCAGGTGTTTTTCACCCTTTCCGTATCTACCGGACACGGCACTGTAAATATCAAGGGTGATTGTCTCGGTGCAACCCTCTACGATATGTCAGGTCGCGTAGTTGCCTCTACTAAGGGTAACTCTATGAGTGGCATTCCTTCCGGCGTATACATGCTGAAAGCAAACACAGCGTCAGCTACTGAAACCTACAAGGTAATAGTGAAATAAACCTCAGAGAGGTTATCATAATTAACACCGGCGGTGGGCACGACTAAAATCGTTCTCACCGCCGATTTATTATGTTTTCTTGCAGGTGAATATTTCCTATCCTTAAAAATAATTATATATTCATTGATTTTATCAGCGGATTAAAAATAAAATTAAGTGAAATATAGTGAATATTTAAAATATTTTGTTAATTTTGCGGCTCAATTAATATAAAATAAGAAAACAATATATAATCACCCAACAATCCGGAATTATGAACAGACAATTAGCTTTATTGCTTCCACTTACCTTCGGGATTTTCGGAACAGCGGCATCGGAACGACGAGACACCGTAAGCCTGAACGAATTGGTGGTGACAGCTCCACTAAAAAGTAATCCTGAACTTATTCCCCTTAACGTAACCCAAGTCACAGAGACTGAGATAGAACAATCAGGGGAGACATCATTGCTTCCGGTATTGGTGGCAAAAGTACCCGGATTGTTTGTCACTGAGCGCGGATTTGCCGGCTATGGTGTATCAGGCGGTAGTGCCGGCACAGTGAACATACGAGGCGTGGGGCAAGGCAATAAGGTTCTTTTCATGATTGACGGACAACCGCAGTGGGCAGGTGTTTTTGGTCATAGTCTTTCAGATACCTACGTTGCCAACGGAGTAGAGAGGGTAGAGGTGGTTAAGGGACCGTCTTCATTGCTTTACGGCTCAAACGCTATGGGCGGCTCAATCAACCTTGTCACCAGAACACAAAAGCAAGATGGGCTTACCGGTCGTGCACGTGCCATGTTCGGATCATTCAGCACTCAGAATTTCGCACTCTCTTCCGGATATAAGAAAGGGAAGTTTTCAGCTACGCTTTCAGGTCAGCTTGACCGAAGCAACGGTAATCGTGCCGGAAGTGAATTCTGGCTTGCGAATGAATTTGCACAGCTGAAATATGCTGCTTCAAATAATTGGAGCGTGGCAGGTATGCTTGATATGACCCAGAGCCATGCAAATAATCCCGGCACCATTCAGGATCCGCTTGAAAATATGTGGACAGATATTTTCCGTGGCACCGGTGGAATTTATGTCAAGAATCAGTATGAAAAGTGTGATGGCGGAGTGCAGGGTTATATCAACTGGGGTACGCATGAGGTAGACGACGGCAATACACCGGGAACGGATCCTAATGATTATCTCTTCCATTCAACTGACTATAATATGGGTCTTACCCTCTATGAGTCATTATATCTGTGGACATCCAATACACTCTCGGCGGGTGTGGATTTCCAGCATTGGGGGGGGCATGTGTGGAATACGGATAAAGTTGACCCATCTGTCCGCTCTTCAGAATCAAAACATCATGTGAATGAAGTGGCTGGTTATGTGATGATGCAGCAGGGATTCTTCAGCGACGTTCTTAATGTGAATGGTGGAGTCCGTCTGCAACATGGTTCTACCTACGGCAATGTATGGGTGCCGCAAGCGGGGCTTATTGTCAAGCCCGGTCATGCTTCTCAGATCAAGGCATCGTTTAGCAAGGGTTTCCGCTCACCCAATATCCGGGAACTTTATCTCTATCCACCAGCAAACCCTGACTTGAAACCAGAGTATATGCTAAACTATGAGATTAGTTATCGTCAGCATTTTCTGGACTATAATCTAATGTTGGGGGCAGCCATTTTCTATATAGATGGCAAGAATATGATTCAGACAGTGCGTGTTGACGGTCGTCCGCGTAATGTTAACACAGGTAAATTCCATAATAAAGGGTTTGAAATAGAGGGAGCCTACCATATTCTTCCCAATCTTCAGGCAAGCGCATCATGGTCATATCTGCATACAGACTCCGATAATCTCTATTCTCCGAAAAACAAACTTAATGCTGAATTGACCTATTCTCCCGGCAACTTCAGTTTTACTCTTGAGGAGATGAGCATCTGGAGCATGAAAAACGGTAATCCGGACGGTTCTAAAGAGAATTATTCCCTTCTTAACCTGCGTGCCGCATACACTCTTGGTGCGTCGGTGCCTGTCACTCTTTCTGTAAAGGTTGACAATATCACCAATAAGAAATATGAGATAATTTACGGTTGTCCGATGCCCGGCACCACCATTATGGGCGGTGTGGAATTTAAATTCTGAATCCACTGCTGAAAAGATACAAATACTCCTGATGTATAAAAATCGTCAGGAGTATTTTATTAACAAACCTGGTAGACTTATGCTATATTGGGATAGGCTGTATGTCATAAAAATTATGTAATTTTGCATGACTAATTCTTATCAGAGACATGAGCATGGAAAGAGAACAATGGAAGGGTGATGGTCAAAAGGGAGTCAAGGTAATAATGGTGACCGGAGGGCAGCGTTCCGGGAAGAGTGTCTTTGCCGAAAAATTTGCATTGGAACTCTCTGACCGACCTATATATCTGGCTACTGCCCGCGTCTTTGACTCTGAAATGCAACAGAGAGTTGATATTCATAAAGAACGGCGTAAAGAAAGATGGGTCAATCTTGAAAGTCCTCTCTACATAGCGGAGAATGAGTTTAGTGATAGGGATGTGGTGCTGCTTGACTGTCTCACCTTGTTGGCAACCAACTGGTTTTTTGAGATGAAGGAAAGTAGCTCTACTGCTCTCAGCAAACTTAAGAATCAGTTAGAAAAAGTGTTTTCAAGTGGTGCCACCTTCATTGTCGTCACCAATGAAGTAGGTTTGGGTGGAATTAGTGCCAATGCCATGCAGCGTCATTTTGCAGATCTTCAGGGAGCAATCAATCAATATGTTGCCGGGCTCGCTGAGGAAGTTTATATGATAATATCCGGCATACCTGTAAAAATTAAGTAACACCATGATAAAATTTAATATATCTCCCGTTGATAAAAGTCAGCAAGAGGCAATAACCGCTAAAATTGATAATCTTACAAAACCGAAAGGTTCGTTGGGGCGACTTGAGGAATTGGCTGCTCGTCTGTGTATGATTCAGAAGACATTATCGCCGGAACTCCGTTCTCCCCATAATGTGCTTTTTGCTGCCGACCATGGAATAATAGAAGAAGGGGTAAGCGTATCGCCCAAGGAGGTGACATGGCAGCAACTGAGCCACTTTTCAAAAGGGGGTGCCGGAATAAATTTTCTTTGTGAGCAGCATGGATTCCGTCTTGTGCTGGTTGATGCCGGGGTTGATTACGACATACCTGCCGGGCATGGAATCGTTGATATGAAAGTAGGCAGAGGAACCAAGAATTTTCTTTATGGTCCCGCAATGTCAATAGAAGAAATGAATCTCTGTCTGGAGCGTGGGGCTGAGATAGTGGAGCAGATATACCGGGAGACAGGGTGCAATATAATAAGTTTTGGCGAGATGGGAAGCGGCAACACTTCTCCATCGGCAATATGGATGCATCTTTTCACGGGGATAGAGCTTGAGAAATGTATAGGTGCCGGGGCAGGACTTGACCGTCCGGGAATAAGACATAAATATGAGGTGCTTGCCAAGGCTGTCTCTAATTACTCCGGCGGCGATAGCATCGAGGCAAAGATAGTATGGTTTGGTGGCTATGAGATGGTGATGGCAATGGGGGCGATGCTTAAGAGTGCCGAACTCGGTATGACGATTATTGTTGACGGTTTCATTATGACAAGTGTGATCTTGGCTGCATCACAACTATATCCGGACATAATGGATTACGCTATATTCGGTCATCAAGGTGATGAGAGCGGTCACAAACTGATGCTTGACGCAATGGGGGTGAAGGCATTATTGCATCTTGACCTGAGGCTGGGTGAGGGTTCAGGTGCGGTGTGTGCTTATCCGATTATAGATTCGGCAGTGCGCATGATCAATAATATGGATTCATTTCAATCGGTCAACGTTACAAAATATTTCTGATGAAACGCATAGCGGCTGCCTTGACTTTTTTTACACGTCTGCCGGTGTGGAGGTGGGTAGATATTCCACAAAGTTATTATTCCACGGTGGTAGTCTATTGGTCACTTATAGGATGGATTACAGGTGGACTCACCGCAATATTATTATGGCTGGCAGCTCAGGTTATGCCAATGCTGTCGGCTGTGATTTTTGCGCTTACAGGACGTACGCTGCTTACGGGAGCCTTGCATGAAGATGGACTTGCCGATTTCTGCGACGGGTTTGGCGGAGGACACTCAAAGGAGAAGATTCTTACCATAATGAAAGACTCCCATATTGGGACCTACGGAGTAATCGGACTGATTTTATATTATCTGTGGTTTGTTTCCCTGGTTTCCTCCTTGCCGCTATGGTTGGCGGTTATGGGCATCTTTGCCTCTGATGCTGTTGCCAAGGCGTGTGCATCACAACTTACCAATATTCTTCCGTATGCACGTCCGGAAGGAGCGAAAAATAAGATTAGTTATAGCCGCATGACCCTCTCACAGATTCTGATTGTCGGCATATCCGGGTTGCTGCCATTGACTTTACTGGCATATCTTGACATATTCTTTGTGCTTTCAGCGATAATGCCTGTTGTAATGGTCGGATCCCTGATTGTCCTGATGCGTCATAGGCTCGGCGGCTACACAGGCGACTGCTGTGGTGCTGTATGTCTTCTTTGTGAGTTGTCAATGCTTACCGGGATAACCATTATCTACAATCTTGTGTCATCCCCGTCAATATAACCTACTGATAAAAGTCAGTGCCACATTAAAAAAGTTATATTTAAAAATTTTCTGAGAGAGTTGTCATACTATATAACTGCGTGACTACTTTTGACGTATTGGAATAACCAATATGTATCTTATCTACAAATACCTCCTTGTTTAGATAATACATGTCACAGGACAAACGGACTACATAAAACTGTTCTTCGATGAAATCGCTGACGAAAATCTCAATGGTATTTGATGATAATTAAAATATGGAAGTGTCGTAATATCAGGAATGTTTATTAACTTTGCACTATGGAAAAGGACAACGAGACAAAACTTGTGATATATAGAGCACCTAATGGAGAAACCAAGTTGGATGTAACTGTGCATGGTGACACAATCTGGCTTACACAGCGTCAGATTGCAGAGCTTTTTGGCACGAAAGTACCTGCCATCTCAAAACACCTGAAGAATATATTTGAGTCGGGAGAATTGGAGAGAGAGGTGACTATTTCCAAAATGGAAACAGTCGTGAATCGTGGTTTTCGTGGTTCGTCTGTAGAAGTCGTTGATCATTATAATCTGGACGCAATACTTTCAGTAGGCTATCGTGTAAATTCAAAAAATGCTACCGCATTCCGTATCTGGGCTAATAAAATCTTGAAACAGTATCTTTTGCAAGGCTACGCTATCAATGAGCGAATAGCATCCCAGAAATATGAAGAGCTGAGTCAATTGGTAAAGGTACTTGGGCGAACCATCCAAAATCAGGAGAAACTTACCGAGGATAGTCGTTCATTGCTTGATGTTGTGGTTGATTACACATATGCCCTCGATACTCTTGATCGTTATGACTATCAAGAGTTGAAGATTGAGGACACTACCGGTAAAGAATCGTTCCATGCAACATATGAGAATGCTATGGAAGTCATACGCGAATTGCATGAGAAATTTGGTGGAAGTAATCTTTTCGGGAATGAGAAGGATGATTCCTTCAAAAGCTCGATAGGTCAGATTTAACAAACCTTTGGAGGCGTTGATCTCTACCCTTCGGTTGAAGAGAAAGCAGCTATGCTTCTGTACCTCGTCACGAAAAATCACTCTTTCAGTGACGGCAACAAACGTATTGCCGCCACACTATTCCTGTGGTTTCTCAACGGTAACGGCATTCTCTACAATGAAGATGGCACCAAGCGTATCGCGGACAATACTCTTGTCGCCCTCACTCTGATGATAGCCGAAAGTCACACAGAAGAAAAAGACACGATGGTAAAAGTCATCGTCAACCTTATCAATAAGAATAACTGACATTAAGCGTTAAATCTAACAACTTTTACCTTCAACTCGCGCACCTAGAGTAATTGACGCATTTACTCAATGCGTGATTTACCATATATTTCTATGCTTTATAGGGTATATTGTATAATATAATTTATAGAAGTTGTCTAAACTTATTTTGAAAAGTTAATTATTCAATAAAATACTAAAATACAGCGCATTCTGCAAAGGATGCACTATATTACAGTTACCACACTTAATATACTGTACCAAATGCCAGAATACACTGTATTCGACAAAGATACAATAAAATCTGAAATTGTGCCCTGTCTTTCGATAGCAAAAAGAGGATTCACCTCCAAATTTAATCTTGTGGAGATTGTAAATGCAATACTCTACAAGCTCAGGAGCGGCTGCCAATGGCGTCTTCTTCCGATAGGTCATCTTTTCAGCAGTAAGGGTCCAAGCTGGAACACCGTCTTCCATCATTACCGCAAATGGAGTGTTAGGGAGGAATGGCAGAAGATATATTCCATAATACTTAACACAGACAAGAGCCGACTTGATCTCTCCCTCTCCCATATTGATGGTTCCCATACACCGGCATATCGCGGAGGGGAAAAGGTTGAATATCAGGGCAGGAAGAAATGCCGTACTACCAATGCCCTCTTTCTTTCGGATAATCAGGGAATTCCCCTCACAATGTCCGAGCCACAGGCAGGCAACCATGCGGATCTCTATGAGATAGGCGACAGAGTCGATGAACCCGTGGGTCAGCTTACCAAGGCAGACATTGCCGTGGACGGACTCTTCTGCAACCTCGACGCCGGATTTGACGGGAAGCAACTCAGAAGTGCCCTCACATCCTACGGTATGATTCCCAACGTGTGTCCAAATCCCCGAAACGGGGGAGAAAACACGGAGGAATGGCTCTATGATGAAGAGATGTATAAGCACCGTTGGAAAATGAACGCACAAATGCTTGGATGGATGGGTTCAAAGCCGTTCTCACACGGTTCGACACCACAATATCCAGTTGGAAAGGATGGAACTTTCTCGCATTTATCGTTATTTCCCTTAAAATTTTTCACAATTCAAATTAGTTTAAACAACTTCTATAAATTGAAATTTATTTATGTTGTTGATTCAAAAATTTTATTTAACTTTGTTTCGGGGTAATTGAAATGGCATTCAAACTAATTAATTTAGCAATGCAAGGATTTATTCTTTTCTTGGGGGAGATTGTTTTGTTGTTAAGAAATTTTATGGTGTATACAGGGATTTATTTGTGCAAAATGAGAATGATTATTCATTTGAATGTTAGCTCAGATAAATGTTAATTTGGATGAGAATTAATGTGATTGAATTTCAATACGGATGTGAAAAAATCGTGTTCATATAAATGCAGTACTAATTTTATAGATTATGAAATTGATACTTATACGACATACTTCGGTGGCTGTGCCTTGGGGTGTATGCTATGGGCAGACTGATGTGGCATTGGCGGCTACTTTTCCTGAAGAGGCTGCAAAGGTTATGGCTAAGTTGGATACCCATGCTTTTGATAGGGTTTATACAAGTCCGTTGAGCCGTTGTGTAAAATTGGCTGAGTTTTGTGGTTTCCCTGACGCTGTGCGCGACCCGCGTCTTATGGAGATGAACTTCGGTAAATGGGAGATGCAGCCTTATGATAAGATTTTTGATCCTCATCTTCAGGAATGGTTTGACGATTATATGAACGTTGCCCCAACTGACGGAGAGTCAGCTATGGAGCAACGTTCACGTTTCTTGGAGTTTATAGATAATCTTCGGAAAGAGGTGCCTGAGGATGCTTCAGTTGCATTATTTACGCATGGGGGCATACTTATCCATGCGCTTAATGCCTTTGCCGGGAAAAGTTATGAGGAACTGTTTACAGCCATGCCGGGATATGGGTCAGTAATAGAACTGAATATCTGATCCCGATGGTGAGTATGACGGCGAGCACTTCAGCACTCCGGTTGATTCTAATAGCTGTGGTGGCATCAACGGTTGTAAAATCCCGATAGGTGTCGCCGATATAAGGTTTGTCGACACGCTCACCGAAATAATCGTGTGGTCCTCCGAAACGGCAGTTGAGTATTCCTGCCAGAGCTGATTCCGGATAACCGCTGTTAGGGCTGGCGTGTTGTCGTCCATACTTTCTTACAAATCCGAGTAAGCTTATGTGTCCTGATGCAATGATCATGAGGAGGGCGGTAAGCCTTGCCGGAATATAGTTTGCGATGTCGTCGATATGAGCTGCCACACAGCCGAACTCCCGGTAGCGGGCGTTGCGATAACCTATCATTGAATCAAGGGTATTTACCATTTTGTAAGCCAACATTCCGGGTACGCCTAAAAGGGTATACCAGAATAACGGGGCAATTACTCCATCGCTGAGGTTTTCTGCCAGTGTCTCAAGAGCTGCCGTTCTTATCTCTTGTGCCGAAAGATTTGAGGTGTCTCGTCCCACAATTCTCCCGACCTGGCGCCGTCCGTCATCAAGTGATTTATCCACAGCCTTAAAAGTCATTCTTACCTCACGAATCAGAGTGGTGCCCGCAAGGCAGTAAAAGACTGCTACCGACTGCACAATTATTTCCAGCCATTTTATGGGCGTAATAAACTTCAGAATAAAAGAGGCGGCAATAAAGACCGTGACAATCAGCCCTACTGCCACAAACCCTCCTTTTATCTTGCGGTGGGAGCCGCAATTAAAACGGTGTTCAAGTTTTGAAATAGCCTTTCCATACCATACTATCGGGTGAGGTAACTGTATCGGATCACCAAATAATAAGTCAAGCAGCCACCCTATAAGCAGGGGTATAATTGTCACAACGAAATCCATTCCTCAATGCATTTGATAAGAAGGTCATTATTCTCCGGTTCCTGAGCAGCAATACGAAAATGATGCTGACCAAGGGTTTCAAAATTAGAAGCATCACGTATGAGCAGTCCATGATTATTGATCAACCAATCCTTAAGGGAGGCAGCTTTGCCGTTGGGAAGTTCGCACAGCAAGAAATTGCAATCCGTCTGTCGGCATGATATCCCCAATTGGCAAAGGGCATCCCTTATTCTTAGAGCCTCCCGATGAAGAGATTCGCGGTCGATTACATAATCAGTTGCATTATCCAAAAGATAACGCGCTGACTCAATGGCAAAGGAGTTGACTGCCCATGGCATACGCATGGAGCGGAGTGAGTCAAGAATTGATTTAGGTCCGATAGCATAGCCGATGCGCAGTCCGGGTATTGCAAATTGCTTGGTAAGTGATTGCAGCATAAGGATATTGTGACGTGACAAAACATCTGACTCATTGAGCACCTTTGCCATTGAATAATCGGCATAAGCCTGATCTATAACAAAAAGGGTGGAGGGCATTGCGTCTATTAGTTCCAGCAGTTTGCCCCGGTCATATACTAATCCTGTGGGATTATTTGGATTGCACAGCCATATAATGTCAGGATTAGCGTCGATTGCCTTTTTCTCAATAAATTCCTGTTCTGTCAGGAAATCTATCTGATGATTAAAAATTTTGCAGGCATCCTGATATTCGCGGAAAGTGGGAACCACTATTGCAGATTTTTTACCTTGATGCTCCCTTGCAATAAGGTAAATTGCTTCGGTTGCACCGTTGGTAACGATTATGTTGTCTGAAGACACGCCGTGCCTGTCGGCAAGCATAGTCTCAACGCTACGAGGTTCCGGCTCAGGATAATTGGAGAGTAGGGTAGGGCATGATGCAAGATGACGCATCAAAGATGAATGGTCTACATTTTGATGAATATTAGTGCTGAAATTCACCTTTACCTTGTTGCCATATCTGAAAATGTCATCGCCGTGTCCGTCAATCATGATCAGAAATTATTTTATAAAGTTTTTCTATGTCGATATATTCTCTCAGCCATTCTGCAAGAGCATCATATTGGGTTTCTTTAAATGCTTTATAATCAAAATCAGAAATAAGGTTATTTTTTCTAAATGGGGCGAGAATATAGTCAATGACTACATTATTGTCAAGAATACCGTGAATGTATGAGCCAAAACATTGTGGGTCAATAAAACAACCGTCAGGGGTGCCATCATTCCCGGTTGTCAGAGGAGAGGCGGAGGCAGTGTGACCCATGTGTATCTCATATCCTTCACATTCAGTTTCCGAGTCAAGAAACCGGAATCGTACCTGACGGGTTGTCTTCTCTTTGGTGAGGCGAGTAGTTACTGGAAGAAGCCCAAGCCCCGGTAAAACTACGATATCGCCTTCCACTCCGTCCGGATCGCTTATTTCCTTACCCATCATTTGATAACCTCCGCATATTCCTATTATGGTCTTACCATCTTCCCGTGATTGTAAAATTCTCCGTGCGAAACCTTTATGACGTAGATAATTAAGGTCTGCAAGAGTATTTTTGCTTCCCGGGATAATGATTATGTGGGCATCATCAAGCTCTTCCGGAGAGGTGGCGTAAAACAGATTTACTTCCGGGTGTCGCTCCAAAGCGTTGAAATCGGTGAAATTGGAAATTCTCGGCAGGAGAATCACCCCGACATTGATTACGTCAGACTTAACTGATTTATTTTTATTTTCCAATGCCACAGAGTCTTCCTCCTCAATTTTGATATGACTTGCCATAGGCACCACTCCCAGCACCGGGACACCGCAAATCTGTTCCAACAATGTGCGTCCGCTCTCAAACAAGCGAAGATCACCCCTGAATTTATTAATTATTATCCCTTTGATAAGTTTTCGGTCGCCAGGGGTCTGCAACATTATCGACCCATAAACACTTGCAAAGACACCACCACGATCAATGTCGGCAACAAGAATCACGGCAGCGTCGGCATAACGAGCCATAGACATATTTACAATGTCACCGTCACGAAGATTCAGTTCCGAAATACTTCCCGCTCCTTCAAGCACTATTGGGTTGAAGCGGGCTGCAAGGCTATCAAAAGCATCATGAGCAATCCGGCGTAACTCCTCTTTACCTTCTTTGCGAAAATATGAGTAGGCATCGCGGTTGCCACAAGGTTTACCGTTTAGCACCACTTGTGAGGTGTGTTCACCTGAAGGCTTCAGTAAAATCGGGTTCATGTCAGTGGAACATGGTATCCCGGCAGCTTCCGCCTGCACAGCTTGTGCACGTCCTATTTCCAGTCCGTCAGGCGTGGCATAGGAGTTGAGAGCCATGTTCTGCGCCTTAAACGGAGCAGGGTGATAACCGTCTTGAAGAAAAATCCTACACAGCCCGGTTGCGATCAAACTTTTCCCTACATCGCTTCCGGTACCCCCTAACATTATCGGTTTCAATCGTCTCATTTCTGCCTGCGTTTATATCCAAATTCCCGCCAAATCTCCTCACTACAGCCGGCATTCTGTAGCTCATGACGAGCCATTATAAAAAAGAGGTCTGAAAGCCGGTTTACATATTTAAGAATATTCTCAGGCACCGTGTCTTGTTCATCAAGACCCCACAGTCTTCGTTCAGCTCTTCTGGCAGTGACACGAGCCTGATGGAGGAGCGATGCAAGAGCTGTCCCACCGGGAAGAATAAAAAAATCGGGAGAAGTGCATTGAGAATTTATAGTGTCTATTAAATGCTCCAGATCCTCAACTATGGTGTCGCTTAGGGTATTTGGATTTTGTTGACGCATATCACTGCGAGTAGCCACCAGACTCATAACTGTCATGAGATTTAACTGAATCTCACGCAATTCCGGCTGCCATTGATGTGAGGAAGGGAGGGCGGTGCGGATAGAGCCGACTGCCACATTCAGCTCGTCGAGAGTGCCGTTAGCCTCAATACGGATATCGGTTTTAGACACTCTCAGCCCACCATGGAGAGCGGTGGTGCCCTCATCACCGGAGCGCGTATATATTCTGTTCATTGTTCCCAAAGTTTAAATATGTCGGTTTCAGCCCAATATAAGTGAGTGTAACCTGCAATTGTGTTTTTATATCTGTAGACCGGAGTGTTAAGTTGCTTGCCTCTCACGTTATATTGATACGCGGCTGACTGCATTCCGGCATCATCAATCACATGAGAATAGTGAAACTCATGACCCCGTAACTCACTCTCAGGGAAAACGACCTGACGATAACCTAACGTAAGCCGGGCATTATTCATTGTGGTGTGTACCGGGAATATGCCACACATCTTTTTCCCGTCAATACTTTCCGTAAGATAAATCATGCCCCCGCATTCACCAAGAATCTTTCCTCCGGCATGTGCATATTTTTTAATAGCGTGTCGCATATTTGAATTTGTTTCCAGTTTGTCAGTGAAAAGTTCAGGGTATCCACCGGGCAGATAAATCATATCCGCTTCAGGGAGTAGGTTATCATGAAGAGGTGAGAACCAAATGATTTCACTACGCAAAGCTTCGATATTTGCAGTATAAATGAAGTTAAACGCCTCATCCCGAGCCACTGCCACAATACGTTTATTTTTATTTAAAGAATGGTCTGCAGAAGTATTTTCAATTTCTATCTCTGTAAGGCTTAGGAGTTTTTCAATATTAATATTCCGTTCAACTTCATTTGCTGCCGCCTCAATGAAATTTTCTATTTCTGAAAGAGAATCAAGCGATAGACCTAAATGACGCGAAGGAGTCTTTAAAGAGTCATTCTTGGATAAGTAACCTAATGCAGGCACGCCGACTTCTTCACAAGCATTAAGTAGAAATTTATAATGATTTTCTGATGCCACACGGTTGAAAATTATTCCCACTACCGACACATCATCACGGAAACGAGTAAATCCGTAAATTGTAGCTGCCACTGAAAATGCAGTTGAGGCTGCATTGATTATGAGAACGACCGGAAGCCGTAGCCTATGAGCAATATCAGCACTACTCCCGCGCATATTGTCGTAGCCGTCAAACATTCCCATAACCCCCTCCACAATGCTCACATCTCCTTGATTAGAATAACGGTTAAATAGATCCTTAACATGAAGTTCGGAAGACATAAACAAGTCAAGATTTATTGAGTCATTTCCGGTTGCTTGGCAGTGATATTGAGTGTCGATATAATCCGGACCGCATTTGAAAGGCTGCACCTTTAGCCCTTTGCGTCTCAATGCACGCATCAATCCCAAAGAAAGGGTTGTCTTACCGCTTCTGGAAGCCGTAGCCGCTATAAGAAAAGCATTCTTTTTCATGACCAAGATTTACATAATATTTTGCCGTCATCGGCGATTAGAACAGCATTGAGTTCGCCTGTGAAAATATTGGCGCAGTGTGAATGACAGAGTTTAAGCAAAGCCTGGAAGAAATGATCGGCATCTTCTTGTGGCAGCAGGGTAGGAAGTTCACGAGCAAATGATAACGTTTCGATAACTTTCAGTGTGCTTCCTGAACATCTATTTTGCTTCGCTACTGATTTGAGAAACTCTTTATTAATTGTCACTCTATGGCTGTGGGTATCCATATTTCCCTCAGCAAGTTTTACAGCTTTGCCAAGCATAAGTCCTATGATCAGACGTTTTACTCCACATTCTTCAGCAATTCTCATGATTTCCCCTACGGCATTACCATAGTGTACAAAAGCCTGTGGTGGAAGGTCAGGGAATAACCCTTTAATGAAACGCTCACTTTTACCACCGGAATTGACAACTATCATTTTACATGATATTGCCATCGCTACCTCAATTTCTCTGCGGATAGACTCCAAGAACGCTTCATGTGATAATGGACGCACAATCCCCGTTGTGCCTATGATAGACACTCCACCTATTATGCCAACTTTGGGATTAAATGTCTTTTCTGCTATAACCTCTCCATCTTTCAGAGAAATTGTCACATCCAATCCCTCACTATATAAGGCACCTAACTCCGATATTATCATTGAACGGGGTACCGGGTTAATTGCAGCTTCACCGACAGATAACCCTAAGCCCGGAAGAGTAACAGTGCCGATTCCCTCACCTCCATATATTTCAATCCCATGATGAGAGGCAAAGGAAACTGTTGCACTTATAAGGCTTTTATTTGTTACGTCAGGATCATCACCGGCATCTTTAATCACACTTGCCATAGCTGAATTTTCAGCAAGAATAATATTTTCTATATGCATGGTCAAGGTTTCTCCATCAGGTATCTTAAATTTTACCTTGTCAATTTTCTTGCCTGACAGTAACGCGATGAGGGCAGCTTTAGCAGCTGCCGTGGCACAAGACCCGGTAGTAAAACCGGTATGTAGGGGATAGAAGTCAGGGATAATTCGTTCAACTTCACGCCGCATACCATGACAGCCGTCTACTATGATAAAGTCGGATGGTAATTTAGGTCGTCTGACTACAAATACTTTTATTCCGGCTTGCCTTGCTGCCTCGATTTTTTCTATAAATCCTCCCGATTCTCCACTCTCTTTGGTGAGGATAGCATCGGGGGAAATTATTTTAAGTAGGGCAGTGGTAGTATTATCTGTGAATACTACCAACTGATTAGCAGGAAAGTTATACCGAAAAGCCTTGTTATATGACTCTTCTCGATGCAATATGCGGAAATATGTTTCATGGGATTCCCAGTATGGTTTCAATCTTTCTATGGTCTGAACACCAGTGAGAGCCAATAACCTTTTCACATCTTCATATTTAATGCGCTCAATTGCTTCCTCAAAAGAATCACACATCACCATCTTTTCATATTGCATCTGTGGATAACGCCTTTCAAATCTGACGATTGGTATTTTGAGTTCCATTCCTACTTTGCCAATGGTGTCATGCAGAATAGAAGCAAAAGGGTGGGCAGCATCGATTATGAGCCGAATGTGGTTACTCCTGCAAAACTCAGTCATTATTTCCTTTGTCATGGACCCGGTGATGTGTTTCCCATGCACACACTCTACCTTTTGTAAATCGCTTCGGGTGGAGTAGAAATAATTGCCCTGACCTTCATCAAGGGTCTTGACTGCCAGTCTGCCCTCTGTAGTTCCTCCGAATATCAGTATCATTTTCTGAAAAGATGTTTGAAAGAATCGTTATAAAGGTGAGAAAGTCCCTCACGGTTATCAATAGCTTCACCCACTACGATAAGAGTTGTGAGTGTCAAATGATTATCATGAATAATGCGTGCAAGATCTTTCAACTGACCACGATAAATTTTCTCATCTCTCCATGTAAGTTTATAACATGCGGCTACTGGGGTGTGCGGTGAGTATTCCATAAGCAGTTGTTTTTGCACCTCATCAACAATTCCGGCACTAAGGTATATACACATTGTGCTTTGCGACTTTGCCAGTTTGTGAAGTTGCTCTCTCTCAGGCATAGGTGTGCGTCCTTCTCCCCTGGTGAGAATTATGGTCTGTACTCTCTCGGGAATTGTAAATTGTGAGCGTAATGCAGCCGCAGCAGCCTGAAAAGAGGATATGCCGGGGGTAATATGATATGACATTC
>JAAVCP010000044.1:21100-53349 GCA_014802265.1 Bacteroides sp.
AAAAAATGCCATCTGTTCCTGAATTGCTCCATAAATGCAAGGATCGCCCGTATGTAAACGCACTATCAGAAGACCACGGTCATAAAATTCTTTCATAAGGTGAAATTGTTCCTCAAGGTTCATAGAAGCAGAACTACGCACCACACAACCGGGCTTTGCATAATGTGTCAGTGCTTCGGGCACAAGGCTCCCGGCATACAAAATTAAATCTGCCTGTTGCAAAAATCTTTTTCCGCGTACCGATACCAATTCAGGGTTGCCTGGACCGGCACCGACAATCTCAATATGTCCACCTCTGATAGCACCCAAATCTATTGCCAGTGCAAATGTAAAATCGGAATCATCTGCCAGTCTTCCTTTTTGTTTTTCAATTATAAGCGGTCCATTATCAGCAGCCGCAATGGCACAGCTTTCCGCAACGCCCCACACACCGGTTACTTCTTTAACCTTATCTGAAGGGTTAGGCACTGTAATGTCCCTTAGGCGGTCACTTGAATATATATTGACTGTTTCAATTCCTGACAGACTACTCAATTCTGCTATTAACGGCTCATCTTTTTTAAGATCGATGGTGGATAATGATTTGATTGATAGAGGACTTAAATGATGAGAGATAACAGTGGCGAGAATGTATCCTTTTACACCTAAGGGATTACAATTCCGTCGGCAGCCAACTCCAAGATTCAGCACCCTCGGACGATAGTATAAAATGGGAATGTGAGTATCTAAAATACGATAAGTTACTGCAATTAGTAGCTGTTCATCATGTATATCAGTAATATCTTTAATAATCCTTACGTTAGGTGGTAAAGATGATTCCAGATAATTTGTGCCACGGTCTTTTATATCGAGTAATAAGGCTATTGGTTTGCCATTTACCAGTGTAAATATTGCCTTGTTCATCTCTTCCTTAGTGGCTTCTGAAAGCCAATTGAATTCAGATGCAAGAGTATCAAGTGCCCAAAGTTCTGAATTATCGCTCTGAGTAGTGATAATGGTTTGTGCACCGGTTATCCGAGCTACTTTCCGACACAGTTCATTGGCTCCGCCGACATGACCTGATAATACGGATATTGCATTGCGTCCGTTTGTGTCGATACACACCACCGCACTGTCAGTATATTTATCTTTTATCAGAGGAGCAATTGCCCTTACACATATTCCCAAAGCTCCTACAAACACAATCCCATCGCTGTTGGTAAAAACATCGGAAGTAAATTCATGATATGGTTTTATTTCGGAATCAATTAGTTCGCGGTGCAGAAGTTCTGCCAGTTTATGTCCGGTTATGTTGACATATATTATAGTGGTCATTTTGCTTTTAATATTTTTATTGGGTTAAATTCATCAAGAGTTATCGAATGTGACTCAACTATTGACATACTTACTTTTTCAATACCTTTTTCAAACATTTCAGAACTTTGTGGGCTGACTGAATTAAACACTATCACTCCACCGGGTAGGAGGACTGTCACTATTCGCTCAATCATTGCAGTAAGATTGCCTCCATGTCCTCCGATAAATACAGCGTCAGGAGGAGGGTAAACGGACAGATCACAGTCCATGAAATCTGCGATTATGGTCTCTATTCCCGGCACTCCAAATTTATGGCAGTTTTTTATCATAAGTTCACGTGAGTTCTCTCTACGTTCAAAAGCTGTCACTTTTAAATGCGGAAACTGCCGCTTTGCTTCAATCGAAACCGAACCGGTGCAGAACCCAATATCCCAAAATGATTTCTTCCCAGGCAGTTCAAGCATTGAGATGGTCAGCAACCGAATCGGCATCTTGGTAATCATCTTTTCCCTTCCTTCAAGATGAAAAAATTCTCTTTCAGGGATACCGAAAAAATATTGGTGGGCATGTTTCTGCTGAAGAATGACACAGTTAGGGTGAGTAAAAGAGGTGTCTTTTGCCTCATGAAGTGACAGTTCCTTAATACGCTCATTATGCTCGTTGCCAAGATTTTCACCAATATACATTCTATAATTATCATAACCATAGTAAAGTAGTCTTGATGCAATCTTAGCCGGGTTCTTCTTATGGTCAGTCAATATTCCGATGAGAGTTTTCCGCTTAATCAATGCCGAGTCAAGCCCATTCCAGTCACGACCTGTCAAAGATACATTCACCATGTCGGCATAAGGCAAAAGAATACGATGGGCTAACATCTGAAGGGAATTAAATGCCGGAAACACCGTTAATTTTATATTGGGAAATTCCCTTTTAAGGGTGACGGCATAGCCATGAAACAGTGGGTCACCGGAAGCAAACACAACGATTCTGCTATGTTGCTTATATTGACACCACACCTTCTCCAACGGAACTGTAATATCTATCCACACATGATTGGAAGGCAACCATGGAAGTAAGATTTCATGATGGCGTAATCCTCCTGAGAAAATCCGGTTCGTGGCAATGATTTCAGTTATTTCGGGAGAAAACCGTTGTTCCCGTCTGTCAGTAATGCCGATTACTATAAATGATTTGTCAGACATCTCTACCGGGTTTTAATTGTGTGGCATCGGGATAGCAAAGAATGGCATTGACTAATGTTGCAGCGAGATTGCTGCCTCCTTTGCGTCCCTCTACTATAATTTTGGAGATTTCATTGAATGGTTTGACCATGTGTTTGCTTTCACATACATGCACAAACCCGACAGGGGCAGCAATAATGCCACAAGGATGTGCTTTCCCGGTACGAATTAGTGAGCATAGTTCTATTAATGCTGTGGGAGCATTCCCAAATACATATAGGGCATCGGGATGCTCATTTGCTGCTAAGCGTATGCCTGCCTGTGTGCGTGTTATACCTAACTTTTGAGAAAGCTCTAAGACTTTGGGATCATTAAGGTAACATTTCACAGATATCCCAAGACGTTGCAAAGCACCTTTGCGTATTCCTGAGGCAGCCATTGTGACATCTGTGATAATTGTTCTTACGCCTCCTTGAGTCAAAGCGTGGTAAATCTTTTCTACAGCAGTCCTATCGGCTTTTACGATATTTTCCATATCAAAATCTGCCGTGGTGTGTATAGCATGTAGGAGCAGCCATTTTAAGTCAATTGGTATGTCAGGATTCCTTAATTCCTTTTCAATGGTTCGGAAACTTTTAATCATTATATTCTGACCCGTTGCAATGTCATCAGATGTGTCATTCTTGTAATATCCTCGGGGTGTTATTATTTTATTTTTAAACTGATAAGTCTGACTGTTTCCGATAATAACCAGTGTAAACATATCCACATCTTCCGGGTCAAATTCACCTAATGTGGTGGTAACGATGCGCTCTTCATCTCTTCCTGCCTGACGTACGTATCCTACCGGAGTCTCCTTGCTGCGAGTTTCAAGGAAAATCTCTTTCAGCCGGTGCAGTTCCCAAAAGCGTCCGTGACTTTTCGGATTATAGACTGTAGTCACGAAATCTGCATCAGCCGCTGCTTTGATTCGCTTCTCTATTACTTCCCATGGTGTCATCAGATCGCTGAGAGAGATAACGCAGAAATCATGGCCTACAGGTGCACCCAGCAAGGAGGCGGCTTTCTGAAACGCACTGATCCCCGGAATGACTTCAATCTCTATATCACTTCCACGTTTACGGAGCATTTCGTAGACTAATGGAGCCATGCCATATATGCCGGCATCACCGGAACTGATGACGCACACGTCACGTCCGCTTTCCGCAATCTCAAATGCTTTCTCTATACGTGCCTGCTCCTGGCGCATTCCATTTTGAACTATTTCAACACTTGGAGTGACAAATGGGAGAATAAAGGGAATATAGTATTTATATCCTACTATAATGTTACTGTTGCGCAGTGTTTCTTTGGCTCTCTCAGTCATGTCGGCTGTTGCGCCGGGACCAATCCCAATTACTGAAATTTTAGTTTTCATTTCTGATGGTTTAATCTGTAGGTTATCACTTTAACTGGCAGATTCAGATGTCTTCCGGTTATCGAAGATGTAGCATGATCGGCTTGCACTCTGATTTCAATATCTAAATGTTGCTCAAGAAGTGGGGAGAGAATTAGGCGATCAATTGTTTCCAAGACTTCAATTTTTTGTTTTGGATTTTTATTGTGGGCAGCTTCGTCAGGTGCTTCAATATGGAGGATTACGAAATCATGAGTTGACAATGCCTCAATTGCACTATGAAGTTTGCCTGTAAAATTTGTATTACAATCTCCGGTCGCTCCTTTCACTTCCATCACTTCCATTCCAAATGCCTTTCCAATTCCTTTAACGAGATTTACACCGGCAACCATAGCTCCTGAAATATGGTGGAAAGGATGAATAGGTTGTCTGCCGGGTGCCCATAATGCTATACCGTTGGCTCTATAAGACATCCCGGACAGAATATCAGCAGATTTTGTAATTATATGGTTAAGTGACTGTTGCAATTGTATATCACTGCTTTTTACTAATAACGAGGTAACTTCTTTCCCTAAAAGTTCATGCACAGGAGTGACTGTTATTTCCGAGTTGCAATTACTTATCCTGAGTAAGTTTCTGTATCCTTTTCCTGAATGGAATGAAATTCGTTTTGTACCAAAAACTTCATTAAGTTTGTCAATGATTACTTTTGCATCGTTATCAGAAATATTGTCTGCCGAATGAGACATCACATGATTGTTCTCAGTGCGAATCAGATTGCATCTTAGACAAATGTCTTCAGCCTTAATCTCAATATCACCTCCGATAGCTTCCAGCCATGTACGCCCTGAAAACTTCGGAGGTACATGATAACCAAGAATATTAGGAACAGCCACATCAGTAGAAGGGGAGTTGCCTATCGGAATTGTCATCATCATACGAGACGTACCCTTACGACACATATAATCGAGTCCCGGCATTGAGGCAACCTCTCTTGGAGTAGATCCTCCAAGAGAATGAATCGGTTCATCATCCATGCCGTCAAGTAAAATAAGGAGCTTCTTCACAGTGGTCGGTTATTTCATTGTCCAAAAAGCAAATCTACACCATCAAGCAGTGCCGCAATGTCGCGATAAGATTTACCATTCAATTTCAAATCTGATTCATTTGCAAAAATGATGTTTTCACAGTCATTTCCTTCAATTGTTGTTACCCCATGTCTTGCCAGTGCCTTAGCAACCAGGTTTACTACATGTCTGTCGCCGTTAATGCTTACTGTATGATGCAATTTATGGTCAATTTTAAAAAGTCCGCTGTCAATATCAAAAATCACACCTTTTCTTTCAAAATATTTTGCCATATCTCCCCTAAGGGCAAGATCTTCCGGAGTGCCGATTGTCACGCCATGTGGTTTATCAAGAAGCCACACCTTATCAGCTATCTGGAGGGCAAGTTCAAGATCATGAGTTGAAAGAAACACTGTCTTATTCCGTTCACGGGACAATCTTTGCAATAGTTGCATGATTTCCACCTTACTTGGATAGTCAAGGAATGCTGTGGGTTCATCAAGGAATATAACCGGGGTTTCCTGTGCAAGTGCTTTTGCTATCATAACTTTCTGGCGTTCCCCATCGCTTAGTGTCTGCACCATGCGTCCTCTCAGATTATCAATTCCAACAAGTGAGATTGCTTCTGCCACCAACTGTTTGTCACGAGAGGTCATGTGTCCCCAGAAACCAGTGTAGGGACTTCGTCCCATGCCGACCAGTTCGTCTACTGTCATATTATTGATACTCAGCTTTTCAGTGAGCACAACACCAATCACTTTTGCCAGTTCTAATTCTGAATAATCACTGAGAAGTTTCCCGTCAATGAAGATTTCCCCCTTTATTGGAGGCAGGAAGGCAGTAAGGGTTTTTAACAGAGTCGATTTCCCGGCTCCATTAGGACCCAACAGACAGGTTAATTCCCTGGAATATAAGGCGGCATTAATGTCGCGTGTAATCACGGTTACTTTATTTTTATTACGGTAACCGGTTTCTAAATTCTTAACTCGTATGGTTTCTTCTCTTAACATTAAGCTTCATTTTTACGTTTGTTAAACAATACCCACATCACAACGGGAGCCCCGACAAGCGCGGTCACTGAATTGACAGGCAATGCTCCTTCAAATCCGGGCATTCTTGCTATAAGATTGCACAATAATGCTAATGAAGCACCGCCAAGCAGTGATGCCGGCAGAATAACCGTGTGATTAGAGGTGTGGAACAAGCCACGACAGATATGGGGTACTGCAAGACCGAGAAATACTACCGGTCCACAATATGCCGTCACCACAGCGACAAGTATGCCGGAACACGCTATAACTAACAGGCGGCTGCGCTTTATGTTCAATCCCAAATTCTTAGCGTATGAATCACCCAAGAGAAGAAGGTTGAGGGTCTTTATTAGAAAGAACGCTGTCGGGAGTAAAATTATCATTAAAATAATGAAGACTGATGTCTGTCCGCCGGACACTCTCGAAAAACTTCCAAGCCCCCAGATTACATAGGCACGGATGTCCTCTTCAGCACTAAAGAATTTCAACACTCCAATGATAGCATTGGCAATATACCCGATCATGACACCCATTATTAGCAGAGTCACATTACCACGCACTTTATGTGCAACAAAAGCAATCAGTACCATTATCAAGAGAGAGCCGATTATTGCAGAAAGAGTTATGATGACTTCTCCAATAACACCTAATTTACTGAGTGCAACTCCTCCTATGCTTCCTGACAGAAGTACAACAAATGCTACTCCTAAGCTTGCTCCGGAACTGATACCAAGCACTGACGGACCAGCGAGGGGATTTCTAAACACAGTCTGCATAAGCAGTCCGCTCACTGCCAGTCCGGCTCCTGCCATTGCAGCTGTGAGTGACTGGGGCAATCTTGATTTCATGACAATGTTGGTCCAAATAACATTCTCTGTCGTGTCTCCCAATAATATGTTGATTATGCTGCCGATAGGTATTTTGACTGACCCCAGTAAAAGATTCAAAATAAAGAACCCTATAATTGACAGCCCAATCAGCAACATCAGTACAAAGGTCTTGCTTTTTTTCATTTCAGGAGATGATAATAACTTGGTTGATGATTAGGAAGAATGTCAGGGTGAAAAACATGGATAAAATCAGCCAGCACAACTTCCGGCTCAACCGGCATTCGCTCATAGAATGGCACTTCCTTCATGTTACAATAAATCACACCACGATTCTTCCATGCATCAAAATCAGTGTTTCTGATATCCTGCTGTTTCAGCACATCATAGCTGTAGTTGCCATCAAAACTGTTTACAATGCGCCAATAGTCGGCATGAGCGGCATTATTATAGACTGCCTCATAATCAAGGGTAACACCCCCGGATTCTCCATTATCTTTTAGAAAATAGTCGCCTCCGGCATCCCGAAATAACTGTGCGAGAAAACTCTTTCCTCCGACGGCATACCAATTGCCTCCACGCATCTCGCCACTGAAAACTGTTGGACGATGTGTTACAGTATCAACCATTTCTTTAAGTCTGCTATATTTCTCTTCTATTCCTGAAAAGATAGAATTTGCCTCAGCTTCATTTCCTGTTAACAGACCGATAACCTTGATCCATTCAGCTTGTCCTAACGGAGTTAGCTCCTTATATCCTAAGTGTGGAATCATGGGAATATTTACATTGCGGATTGCATCATAACCACCTCTTTTAAAAGGAGAGATGAAAATAACGTCAGGATTGATTGCCATTATGACCTCATTATCAAAATTCCCTTCAATACCTATTTTGTGGGTTTTACCTTCTTTTATCTGTTGATTCATCTTCTCATTGTGAAGATGTCGGGTACTTGTAATACCGACTACCCTTTCCGATATATTAAGTTTCAGGAAGTTAGATAACTGAAGTGATGTCATGCAAATGGCAGTCTCAACAGGCACCTTCATACGGGTGTAACCTTCAGGCACCGTTCCTTTAAAATCTTTGTCCACTAATGCAAAATGAAACTGTTGTGACTCTTTGTTTTCAGGGTCACTGATATCAAGTAGAATCATATCATCTTGATAATTGACACTAAATCCACGTGCATAGGTTGGGGAAACTAATGATAAGGTGTCTTCCACAATCGAAGTGCTATCAATTATACCTTTTGAAGCCTGCTGTCTATCACAGGCAGTCATAGTATATAAACAGATAATTATGTAAAAAATTAGTCTCATAATTAAAGATTTTCTCTTATATACGTTGCTTTAAGAGTTGCGGCATCCGGCATCGGTGACTTGAGAGCCGCTTTGATATGTTGTATATAAATATCTTGAATTTCAGGAATTTGCCCTAATCCTTCAATATTTGTTGATACTGAAAAGCCCTCTTTCTCCAACCTTTCACGCCACTCTTCGTCAATGTCATTTCTTGCATGCTCTCCAGCAACGAACATAAATGGCACAAGCATAATATTTTTTGCCTTATCTGTTTTCAGGCGTTTAAGGGTGGTGTCATAAGTCGGATATCCCTCCACAGTAGCAACATGAAAAGATGAAGTTCCTTCGGCATCAAACATATAGTCTATTTGGGAATATATGGCAGTAGCCGGTGTGGAAGTCCCATGCCCTATTAGAACCACAGTTCCACCATTCTTTACTGCATTATGGTATCGTGTCTTTAGGATAGAAACCACCTGCTCACAGTCATCGATTGAGTATAAAAGTGGATGGCCCACGCGTATTTCAGTAAAGAATGGCGACATAAATACGGACTCCTTACGCAAAACTTCTGCTTCTATTCCGTCGATTACATTTGTGCCTTGCACGATTACATGGGTATAGCCGTCTGCTGCTAATCGGAGGAGAGCTTCTTTTGGCGTGGACTTCAAGATTCCTCTCTCTTTGAGCCGTGCTATAACTATTCGCGAACTATACGCCTCAACTACTTTTATATCAGGAAACATTTCTTGGGCTTTGGCATTGATTGCATCAATAGTTAAAGCCCGGGTATCATCATAGGTAGTGCCGAAATGCACCATAAGTATAGCGGTCTTATCCTTGGGCAGACTGCTAATATCTTGTGCGTTAGTACTCATAAATACACATAATAAAAAAATTATAATTCCTATATTTCTCATAAATGATTTATTTTTAAGGTTATTTCCCGGAGCTATCACAGCCCCGGGAAATAGGGCAAAAACGAAAACTATTTTATCTTGTATGTTTATTTAGGCTTATAAGTCACTTTTTTTTGAAATGTAGATTCCAAGACCTGTGATGCATACAAAGACACACCCTATGCTTAGAAGCCACAGACAAATGTGACGTATGGTTTCGTGAAGTACAAAATACTTTATTCCAAGGTAGTGTGTTGCACTGAAGAGCCATTTCTTTGCCATTCGGTTACGGTTAAGATATTTCACATAACCGTCTGTGGGGCTTATATACATTCTTGAACCGTCGGCATTATCAATATCCACTTTCCACACGGGAAGAGGGTAGCCACCGGGTCGTGAAAGATAATATTCGTCATAATTCTCCATGAGGGTAATAGAGAAATGAGTATCTTTCCCGAAATATCTTGCTACAGCTTGCTCGACAACTTCTTTTGACAGGTTAAGTGGTGTTACAGCTCCTTCACAAGACGCATCAACATAAATCTCTTCTGTCCCGGTCACTATAAGGTAAGCTGGTATATTGCCGAAGTGTTCCCAAGATATGCTTTTAATATCGTTATATCTATTAAAAAGGTCATGATAGTCAAGGTGGTAGTCTCCCAATTGAAGAGGCTTTTTACCCCATAGTTTTGAGGAACTTACGAAATAGTCTCCTTCATAATTCACAAGCCATTTTGGAACTCTTTGCATGGCAAGACTTCCGCTTATTCCCCATGCAATAAGAAATACTCCGAATATTAGTCCTCCGATGTGATGATATCTCCAGACGTTCTTCTTAAATGGTGATCCAAATTTTTGATGTTTTCTTTTGTTGACCACTAAATAATAAATTCCCATATACATGCCGCTCAAGGCTGCCACAAGGCAGAATAGTCCACCGACAAGCAATACATTTTCCCATCTTTTCACGTCTTTTCGCAATGCAGGTATGTAGAGTTTATGCGGAATAGCTCCTACCCATGACCATATTCGTTGGGATAGGGTAGTGGTCTGAAGCACTTCCCCGGTCTTCTGAGAAATAAATACTTCCGATTTATCATCATTATCAAAATAATACCTCAATATTGGTAAACTTTTTTCATATCGTTCATACATTATCCATTGCGTGCGCTTATAAAGGGTATCTACCTTTATAATATTGGTTGAGGCTGCCCATTCGCCTGCTATGCTATCGAGGATCCAATCTGTCAATGCCTTAGGTGTCTTCAAGGTATCTTCACAGATTACAAATTCGCCATCGATATTGGGAGATATATCCATGGGGGTCTCTTTTTTACGGCTAACTCCGCTTATTGTCCAGATTGTTTCGCCAAACTTTCTATTCACAGCCAAAGTCTGCACCGCAATAGTGTCAGCCAGGCCTGGAACATCATACACGGCAGGCAACTCTTTTTTTATTAATTGCTCCATGTATTTGTTTCTGTCAGTACTGGTCACTCGTGGATAAGAATGATAGAGAAGCACAATGCCTGTCACAAACCACATTATAAAGAAAACACCTATTGTTAGACCTGTAAACTTATGTAGCCACTGAATAGATTTGTTAACGGTATTCATAAGGAAGGAGTTGGATAATTGCTGATTTGGGTGCCGGCGTATCGGTTGGAGCTACACGCCGGCAACCCGCTAAAAGAATACAAGATATATTAAGAATACAAGTTTGATTATTTATTTACTTGTCTTTCCCGAGATAACGGATCATGTCAAATGTGTAACCATCGGAAATAGTGGCTCCTTTGGTAACTTCCCATGTGCTGAGATCCATCACATACACACATGGAGCCGAATGCTCGGGATTCACACCTATGTACGCCTTATTATTGACCACCAGTGACCTCTGAGCGAAAGTTCCAAGACAATAAGGAAGATTTACGCCATTATATTTCACCGGTTCAAGCGAATTATGCGTCATATCAAGTATTGCATAGTAGCAGTTGTAATTGCTGCCCCAGCCTGCTTTTTCTGTATTTGATGCCACGAGTCCGCAATATTTCGGATCTTGGATATAGCAAAGACATTTATTAGAACCGAGATAGTCAATTGTTACGAGTTTTCCTTCATGACCAGAATAGGCGTTAAATGACTTGTCGAAATCATATTGCCCGTTGTTTATGCGTAAAATAGCTCCATACTGACATGTGTAGCTTTCCGCTCCCGGTATCTCAGAATTACAGGCAATATAGATATTATCATTTTGGTCGACCATCATTTTGTTCTGCAAGAGTTCCCCGTATGCAGTCCCTGCCATAAACTCCGCACGGTCTTCATTGACTATACTCTTAACTTTCATTGTCTCTGCGTCAATGAAAGCCACGTAGAAACTTGTTTCGTCACTCTTGTCTTGAAAAGAATAGACGATCACGTTGTCACTGGCACGGTAACGGGCAAGTCCTGAAGTGCTGAAGTAGACAACTTCTTTGCCATCTTTACCTTTGAAGCCGTTCAACCCCAAGTCTCCTTCACCTAAAATAGAAAGATTACGGGTATCATATTTTGTCCAAAGTATTTCACCTTTATCGCTCTTGGAGCCGTTGTCACCGTTAGATCCGAGTATGACAAGCGTATTGTCTCCCGTCCAGGCGTGGCAATAGCGGCGATCTTTAAAAGTATTTTTTGCAAATGGGCGTTCCTGGATTGTCTTTATCCCCTCCGGAGTTATCTGATATTTGCCGAAACAATCTTTGGTGCGAGGAATCATGTAATAATATTCTCCCTTTGTGATTGATTCTTCGTAGAGGCTTGCAGTGATGTCGGTGCCGGCATTCACAAAATCAAATACGGCATCTTTGTCTTCAAGTGAATTAACACTGAGCACAAGAATTGAAGACTGGGAATTCATGCCTCCGGCACCATCGAGTGTCACAAAGATGTCGAAATGGAGATCATTTACCTGAGGTGTACCCGCAATATCTTTCGGGTCATCTTTACTGTCGGAACAAGCAGTTGCTCCTGTTAGCATTGCCAGCGATGCGATGCCATAAATTAAAAATTTCTTCATGGTTTATAAATTTATTGGTTTTAATGAAGATAAAATCTGAATTTAATTGTGAATGCACGTCCGGGTTTCTGAAGCATAAAATTATCATAGAGTGAGGAATCAAAAATATTATTACATTCAAGAGAGAGATTATACGTATCGTTTTGCCAACTGTAGGTCAGGGCTGCGGAATGCATATTCTGAGTCGGGATTTTTGATTTGGTTTCAAGCCATCCATATCCCTCCCAAGTTAAGAAAAACCAGTGGACATATTGATACAGATAGTTGAACCTTAATCCGTCATTTTTTACAAATATTCTATCAAAGTTAAGAGTCAGATCAATATTACTGTATAGCCAAGGCTTATTGGGTACTTTGTTTTTATATGTGGCAGACGGTTTACCGTCACTTTTTAGTTTATTCATATCCATTGCAAGCTGGTAGCTTACATTACCTGACAATAACAGCCAAGATCCGTAGTTATAGGTAACTTGTCCCTCACAACCTTTCATCGACACATTGGACACATTGTCATATTGCATCATACCCTCAGCTTCTGAAATTTTCGCTTGGATATAGTCCTGCACTTTGCGATAGAATCCATCTCCCTCGTATGTAAGTGTCCCTGCCTCTCCGAGTGCGACACTACCAAACAACCCGATATTAAAATTATGGCTTTTTTCAGGATTTAGACGCAGATTGGGATAGACTGTAGTGCCATTGCCGAGTAGTTCGCGAGCGAGTGGAAGTCTGACTGTGTTTTCGTAAGAACCCTTTATCGACAATTCATCAAAGAAGCTGTAACGAGTGCCAAGTCCATATCCGATATTTTGTTTAGTTGTTGACCTTGGGGTAGCTTTGGAGCCGGTAATCCAGTATTCATCAGTCTGACCGATTTTTACATAATTGATGTAATCTTTGACAAATAATGTGTTGTTTAATCTGTTGTCAACTAAGGTCTGCGTATAGGTCAGCCCTATGATTGTCTTTGTAAAATAATCTGTTGATGGATCAAATGAAACATCGTATGTATCGTATCGATGATTCCCATTAGCATTTACCATACAGTTGAGGTTAAGCGAATGCCAATCGGCAAGCTCATAATCCAGATTGGCTCTGACTATGGTTAACGGACGCTTATAATGACGCATCATTCTGGCATTACCTGATATTTCATTGCGGTTGGTTGGAATCCAACTCCCGTCCCAACTATATTTACGGTAGGCGGTATCGATTGTGCAAGAATTATCATGAGTATAGGAAGCATTAAGGTTAAGAGCCAATCTCTCTGTAAATAGATTACGCTTTCGGTAGCGCAACTGGAGATTCCAGTCAGTGGTGTGGCGTTCCGCCTTCCCATATACTACATTCTGGACCGCACCTGTCTGAAGATCCTTTCGCACCTCTGACCAGCTGCCTCCTATATATATCTGATCAGCCCATCGCTTGTTTTCCACTCCTATTTCTATCTGAGCAAGGGCAGAGAAATATTTGTCGTGGAAACGTTTCATGTCACGGGAAATATAGGCGTCGTCTTCTTCGCTCCAAACCCGCACTCCTCTTACGGTATAATCGTTCTTGGCGTATCCTATGCTGACAGATGGCTGAATTATTATACCATGAGAATTTGTATAGCGTCCGGTGATGTCACCTTGATATGTGTGATAGGAGCCGACACTCACAGAAGCATCGAGATAATTCTTTTTCTTTCCAATAGTGATAATGTTGATAGCTCCTCCGAGCGCATCTGCTCCAAGCCATGCCGGTACAACGCCTTTGTATATTTCTATACGGTCAATAAGATTTGTTGGGAAATTGGTGATATCAAATCCCGTGCCTTTTGTTTCAAGAGGAACTCCGTCAATAAAATATCTGATGGAATTACCTGACATACCGTTGAGAGATAGCTCAAAATCCGACCCCTTTCCTCCTTCTGCTCTGACTCTGACTCCCGGAGCGCGGTTAATGATGTCGCCTAAGGTAGCTGAGGTGTTGACAAGAGGTTTGATGTCAATTGCGGTGACATTTAAGGCACTCTCTCTGAGCCTTTCCACGTTTGTCTTACCCTTAACTTCCAATTCTTGAAGCTGATGGGTGAGGATTGACTCATCTTTAAGAAGGGAGTCAGGTTTCTCGTCTTTAACGGTCTGCGATGATAAGACAGGCGCATAACCAAAGGCGAGGACAATTATACAAAAAAATTTCTCCATACCCGGGATTAATTTATTTTGCCGGCTTTCATGGAGAAAATTGCAGAATACAACATTGAATCGACCTTATTCAGGGCAGATTCCGTTTTCCACAGGCTTTAATCCACGAAAGCCATGAAATTATGTTGTCCTGGCAGGTCTCCTGACTTATCCTGCTCACCAACGCCTTCCCATCAGTCAATTCGACAGTGGCATAATATCAGTGAGTTTTGAAGGAATTACAGTAGCGGGTCTGTTCCGGATTCTCACCGGATTCCCTATTAATCGCGTTGCCGCGAACCAAAACGTGCTGCAAAGTTATATATTTTTTTAATATACTCAAAGAAAAATCTGAAATTAATATAAATTTTGATTGGATATATTAAAGGGAGTTGAGTATTATTGAGTTGGCATGGTCCACCACTGAGGTGTCGAGAGATGCAAGATATATCTGGGTGGTCAGTTCGGAGTCATGACCCATACCTTCGCTGATAACACTAAGGGGAATTCCCTTTGCTTTTGCCACGCTTGCCCAACTGTGGCGCGCCACATAGAGGGTCAGTGGGATGGATACCCCCACCATATTGGCTATTTTTTTGAGGTTATAGTTAATTTTATATGCAACATTTCGATATACATACCTCTCATTACTGTTCAAGTGCCTGATTATCGGAAATAGAAATTGAGTTTCATTTTCAGGATATTTTTCAAGAAGTCTCTGCATTTCCTTAGTCCATGCAATTGATAGCTGTTGTCCTGTTTTGCGTCTTCTATAGATGATATAGCCGTTTTTCAAGTCTGACTTCTTTAAAAAAGCCATGTCGATAAAACTCATTCCCCTAAGCATGAAACTTAACATGAACATGTCTCTTGCGTAATCGAGAGATGAATTAAGTTTTAGATCCAAATCTTTTATCTTCTTTATTATCTGTAGAGAGATAGCGCGTTTGGCAGTTTTCTCAATGCCGGTGTATACGTGTCTGAACGGTCTCTTGTCATCGATTATATCATTGTCAACGGCACGTTTATAGACTGCACGCAACACTCTCATGTAGAAAGAAATGGTGTTGCGAGTGTTTCCTTTCTCGGCGTGCCATGCTTCGAATTCTTCCATGATTTGGGTGTTAAGTGAATCAAGCATTATATCTTGACCGTTTCGAAATTTTTTAAAACTCAGGAGGGTAGAGGTATAAGTTTCGGAAGTGCGGACTTTCCCATTTCTCTTTAACTTGACTATGATATTTTGCATGAAGTTGAATAAGGTGTATTCTGCCGCATACCTGTTAAATTCATCAATTATCTCATCGGGTGTATATTCAGGATTATCATTGTCAAATTTACGTATGATTTTATTAATCCGTTCCAGGTCCCAACGGATTTTTTCACGAATAGAGAGTATGTATGATTTGCGTTTGGGAGATTTGACCGGGGTTACTCTGCCCCTGACTTCATCCCATTCGAAAGGAAATATTCGATACTCGGTGAGAAGCTGGCGCACCTTCCTCTCTTGAATTATTTGATAGAAAATCGTACCCTCGTTGTTTTCTAAAACAGAGGGACGGAATTTAACTTTTATTGAAGCCATATCGTCAGGAATCTTATAGCATGAAGAAATCGGGATTATAACAAAAGTGACTGCAAATATAAACTCCAGTTGTGAAATGATAAATAAAGTTAATGTGTCATGTATTGAGAATTTTGAAAAAATATTGCTTTTATGAGAAAATATCAAAAATAGTTGTGTAAGAGAAGATTTTTTTGTAATTTTGTAGTCGCGAATTCCGCCAAGGCTCAAAAAGAGAGAGCACGAAGTTCTCCGCCCAACGGATATGATTGAATATCAATAAACTAATAAATGTACGCAATCGTAGAAATCAAAGGACAGCAGTTTAAAGCTGAAGAGGGTAAATACCTCTATGTCCACCACCTCGNCNACGACTTGAAAGAGGGTGATGCAGTCTCTTTCGACAAGGTTCTTCTTCTTGATGCCGACGGCGACGTAAAAGTTGGCGCACCTGCCGTTGAAGGTGCAAAAGTAAATTGTGAAGTGCTTATCCCTCTTGTTAAGGGTGAGAAGGTTATCGTTTTCAAGAAAAAACGCCGCAAAGGTTATCGTCGTAAAAACGGTCACCGTCAGCAGTTCACTAAAGTGTTGATAAAATCTATTGAAAAATAAACAAGAAACTCATCAGATATGGCACATAAAAAAGGTGTCGGTAGTTCTAAGAACGGCCGCGAATCAGAAAGCAAACGACTTGGTGTGAAAATTTTTGGTGGGTCAAAGTGTAAGGCTGGCAACATCATCAAGCGTCAGAGAGGCACTCAGCATCACCCCGGTCTTAACGTAGGTATGGGTAGAGACCACACACTCTTCGCTCTTATTGATGGCGTTGTAGTATTCACCACCGGTAAGGAAGGACGTAAGTTTGTAAACGTACAACCTTTCAATTAATCATATTAAATAATCTAAAGCAGTTTTCTGCTTGATATTAAAATAGTTATGGGGCTAATCTTTTTGAGATTAGCCCCATAACTATTTATGATTAATATTGTCTTATCAGATGGAACGATAGGGAGAGTAACGATAGGCACGGTATGACATGCGATTTTCAGCTAATCTTTCGCGTCTTCTGACTTTGTAATTAATTATAGCTTTACGCACAAGATAGTCGCAAGAAATTCTGCCTGATCCGAGTATTGCGATTGCTACACATGCCAGACACATCATCAGCGATGTAGAGTTGAACACCCCGGCTAAGATTGCATTTGTTGCTATAAATCCGAACCCGACAATTCCGACTGCTGCCGCAAATCGTGACAATATGCCTGCTGCAAGCATTCCTCCAATGATTATTTCAGCCAAACCAACTGCATAAGAGGAGAAGTAATTGGTAGGGGAAGGAATTTCTTTAATTAGAATGAAACTTCCTGATACTATCAGTACAGCTGCGAAGAGCAGGCGAAGCATTAGTATTCCAATATTGTAACGTGAATTTCCGGGACGACGAGAGGCAAATGCAAAATTAATTACATCATTACTATGCGATGAGCTATCTGCATTTAATGAGACAGAATTTGTCAGAAGATTTTCTGCCATTTCTAAATGTATAGATCCAAGTGTAGTTTGTGCCGGATTGACCGATATGATGTCTGAGTTGTTCATAAATGTTGTTTTATATATTAAATTATTTTTGAGGTGAATGATGGAAATCACTCTTGTCATGACTTTCATCATGCGATAATATAACACCCCCTGTTAGAAAATGGTTTTTAGAGTTGGCGATTTTTTTGGATATTTTTAAAAAAGATATTATCTTTACATCATGATTTGATCCCGAACTTGTGTAAATGGTTTATATACAGCATAAAATATAGAAAAAAGCAAGTTTTGGAAAAACAGGACAAGATATTAGACATGAAACGAATCGGTAAGCTATATTTTCGCTACGGGACGATGGGATCAGCCAAGACCGCCTTGTTGCTGACCACTGCCTATAACCTTGAGGAGCGCGGCATGGCATACTTATGTTTTAAGCCGGTGACCGACACTCGGGAGATGCGTAACGTAATCAGAAGTAGAATCGGGATAGAGAGAGAATGCAAATGGATTTATCCGGAGTCTGACTTATATGGCATTCTCACCCGTATGCTTGACGAAGGGGGTATGATTCCCGGGTGGATTCTGGTTGATGAAGCTCAATTTTTAGATCCTCGTCAGGTAGATCAATTGGCAAGAGTGGTAGACGATTATGGCTGCAATGTCATTTGCTATGGTCTGCGTACGGATTTTCAGACTCACTTGTTTGAGGGTTCCCGACGACTTTTTGAGATTGCCGATTCAATTGAGGAAGTGAAGTCTACGTGTTCTTGTGGGCGAAAGACTATCGTCAATGCCCGCATAGACGGTAATGGTGACATAATCACTGAGGGTGAACAGGTGGAGATAGGGGGTAATGACAGATATATGGCAGTGTGTCGTAAATGTTGGACTCATAAGCGTGTGGAGAGCATGAATCGTCATCGCCTTCCATTTGAAAATTAGTAATAAGGAGTTTGAATTTAGGAATATTAAAGACTTAATCTCTGCAATTACTAATTTAATAAATGATGATTATTAATTGATAACAGATCTAATAACCATAGGAAAATAAAAAATAGGAATATGCTTGACAAAAAATTAGGAGAAGAAATAATTGACCTTATAAAGCGGGAGGTTGTTCCGGCACTTGGTTGTACAGAACCTGCTGCTGTGTCATTATGTGTGGCAAAAGCCACAGAGATGCTTGGGGAAATCCCGGCTAAAATTGAGCTTCGTCTGAGTGGCAATATACTTAAGAATGCAATGGGTGTTGGTATTCCGGGTACCGGCATGATCGGTCTGCCGATTGCTGTGGCACTTGGTGCCCTCGTAGGGAAATCGGAATATGGTCTTGAGGTGCTCCGTGACGTTGATGCCGACAGCGTAGGTAAAGGAAAGCAATATATTGCTGAAAACAGAATATCAATAAAACTGTTTGAGGATGCACCTTCAAACCTTCATATCCATGTGGCTGCTATCGGAGAAGATGGACACAAGGCTGAGGCAGTAATCTCTCGTGCCCACACTAATTTTGTCTATCTTAATAAGGATGGTGAGATTGTCTATGAAGAGGGTGGCAGTAACTTGGAGGCTGAGAATAATGTTGAGGTAAAAGATCCTCAGCTTAATCTCCGCACAGTATATGAGTTCGCAACAACCATGCCTTTGGAAGATATATCATTTATATTGGAGGCAAAGAAGCTGAATAAGGCAGCTGCTGATTTGGCTTTAACTTCTGACTTCGGTCATTCCTTAGGCTCCACAATGAAGAAAAACGGAATCGGACTTTTTGGTGACTCACCTCTTGAGCATATTATCTACAACACTTCGGCTGCCTGCGATGCCAGAATGGGAGGTGCCCAGATCGCGGTTATGTCAAATTCAGGCAGCGGCAATCAGGGCATTTGTGCCACAATGCCGGTGGTGAGCTATGCCGAAGATATAAATGCCTCCGAGGAACAATTGATACGTGCTCTTACCCTTAGTCATCTCACCAGCATCTACATTAAGCAGAGTCTTGGGCGTCTGTCTGCACTATGTGGATGTGTGGTGGCTTCTACCGGTGCTTCCAGCGGAATATGCTATCTTATGGGCGGCGGTTATGAGGAAATCTCTGCCGCAGTGAAAAACATGATTGCAAATATCACGGGCATGATATGCGACGGTGCAAAACCATCTTGCTCATTGAAGATTTCATCAGGAGTGTCAACTGCACTTCTCTCTGCCATGCTTGCTATGAATGGAAAATGTGTCACTGAGGCTGAGGGTATCATTTGTGATGATGTTGACCGTTCTATCCATAATCTCACTTCTATCGGAAGGGAGGCTATGAAGGAGACAGACAAACTGGTACTTAATATTATGACAAATAAGTAAATTGAGGTAACAGAAGTTGTATGAGATATTCCGTTAGTCTTCAATGAAGAAGGCTAACGGAATTATTTTTACCTTATATGGAGTGGCTATTTTTTTAGGTTCGTTGCAGAGATAATAGAAATGGCTTTTCTGTTTATCCCATGATGAAATGTAGACTTTCCTTGTCTCATGTGGTGGTACGATGCAGTCTTCAATCAATGTCCTTGAGTGAAGCATTCTATTTTTAAGATCATAATATACTATCTTAATTTTAATGCCTGTAAGCGTCACGTCATTATTGTTTACCACAAGAAATGCTTCATTATTGGCGTTCACCTCTTTTTCATATCCTGCGAATGATATGGAATCAGGAGAGAATAATACTTGTTCTTTTCCAATCCATAGATATGAACTCTCTTCAGCCGAGAGTTCACGATTTTTCGGGATAGTATTATCTTTATTAGTAGTTGTGGCATATTTTTCCTTATTTATCTTTAATGATTGTTTGATCTTACGTGCTGTCAGCTCTTGTGGTATCAGCGACAAGAGACATATAAGAATTATTTTAAAATAAAAGTGCATTTGGAGGGAGAAGTATATAATTTATAGATAACGTGGCTGCCGACGGCTTGAGCCGTTGCCATCATAGGAAGGATAAATTTTAACCATACCGACAGGAGGCGTGGCGGTTGATGTATTATTTCCGGTTGAGGAGCTTATTCGCACAAATCTCCAGAAATTGGGAAGCAACCTCGAGATGTTGAGATTTAGCCGAAGATTCAACTTTTTTGACTTGTTCCCTTTAAGAATAAGTGAATCGGCATCTTTTGAAAGTGAGGCTACACACGAATTTGGCTTTTGAAGTATCCCCTTATTTCTTTCCGTAAACAAGTTTATTTCATATTTTAATGATTCTGCCGTGGCAGTAATGGTACCTATTTTATCACCGGGCATCATTCGGCAGTCATCACTTTCAATCACTGTGATTGAATAATTGGGGAGAGTGGAAATTGAAGTAGGATTGTTTTTGAGAATGAGTACAGTCACATTGTCTTCAGGATAAATCCATATCCCTTCTAATGGATCAAGAGGAAGAGTGGAGCATATTTCTATTGCCTGGTCAATATCATAAGCCGACATTCCCTGCGCAATGACAGGAAATGTGGCTATGATAAATATTATGACATAGAATATACGCATCTTCTTTCCCTTTTTTGGATTTATTTCGTTGACCAAGTGTAGGAAAGTCCGAAGCTCAATATTTCACGCATCATCAGTTTCTTCCAATCCCTATCTTTGTCAATTGAGGAATCGTGACGAAGATGGACATAGAGTTGTGTTGAGAGGAACTTGTTGATGGTGAAAGAGAAAGTGTTTTCCCAATCAGACAAGAAGTAATCATAATCGGTGAATAGGAATACACGACTCTTGTAGTTTATATTGGAGCATATCTGCCAGTTCATGTTAAACTCACCGTTGCTACCTATTTCGCTTCTTGTTTTCCTGTTTTGATGGATATTGAATTGCGAATGGTCTATTTTATCGGAGATACAGGTTTTCAAATTGTAGGAGAGAGGTGAGATGGTAGCGGTAAATTGGAATGTATTTTTCTTATTCTGATGGGAATAAGCCATACCGAGACCAAGGTTTAAATCGCCGGGTGAGAGGAAAGAAGCTTTTCTTGTGGTGGAATTTTGCTCGTAGTTATTAAAAATCTGTGTTTTAAATAACATATTTAGCGAATAGAACCATTTCTGAAATGCTTTCCAACCGGCATTAAGGTTATATTGAAAGAGATCTTCCGATATTGAGTATTTATGCACCTGATCCTGGGGGGTGGAGTTAAGACCTAACTTATATGAAAGCGCACTCTGAAACAGAAGTTTTGGATGATAGACCTGGTTGAGATTTACATTCCAGTTGAAGTTGAAGAGAAGTGACAGATGGTTATTGCCGCCCTGATACCAGTTTTTTGAGACATAAGCCTGAGAAAACTGGATGGCTCCTCCAACAGTGTGCAGCCAGTGTATTTTATCTAATTCCTCTTCAGGCAGAATCGCACTGTTAGTGTCAACGTCGGCTTTACCGAATCTTCTCATCACTCCCACAAAAGAAACATCATCTGGGTTGAGTTTCGGTGGCACCGGGAGTGCCCAATATGAATATTCAAGATTTTTAGGTTGTTCCACCATCATTTCATACATTAGGTTCTCCTGCATTCTGTATGACCTGGTAGCGTTTTTCAACCATACAGGTATTGGATCACCCCCTATAAAATCCACATCTTTAGGAGGGGTGTATGTAATAACCTCTTCAATTATATCGTCAATATCGTAAGTAGTCTCTTCTCCTTCATCTTCAGCTATTTCGATCAATTCATTCAATTCCATATCATGGGTATCATAGGTCATAAATATGGAATCGTTGGTCATGACCACCATATCGGGAAAGGCTATTGGAGGTTCGGGAACTGAAAATGAGAATTTAGGGATACTGCGGTAACCAAAAAATACCCACGGCCCTGCCATCTTATTGACAGGTCGTGGATAGATTTCAGGAATATTCATAGCGTAGAGGGTGTCAAGAATCTCTTCAACAGATCTTACTCTTAGTTTGGCAGAGTCAAGAGGCGGAATAAGAGATTCTTGTAGCTCCTCAGTCGCATTTGTAGTAATAACACTCATTTTATGTTTCTGTGCCTGCGAATTGGGACGCTGTGCGCCTGTGGGAATAGTGAGCGCAAGGCATGCCAATGACGGGAGAAAGAAATTTAATGGAGTGGATAATTTCATAGATATAGATAGTTTGCTTGACTTACTTTCGTGTCATTTTGGAGCAGAGAGCAGGCGGTCATATTCATCGGAGTTAATCAGGCGATAAGCCTCCTTGAATATTGGGTCGTGGAGATTATAAACTTTAAAATATGTGGAATTGTCATAGATGTCACGCCCGATCAATCCTTTTATGATCATAGAGAAGAGTGGTCGGCTGGTATTGGCTTCCTCTTGATTAAACTCCACGCCCTCGGCAGTTGCCATGTCGAATAGGGTATTCAGCATTTCAGGAGTGACTTCAAAGCCATTTACAAACTCTGTGTCATTTTTATATTGGCTTTTTATGTTGCGTCGGTGTTGATCTACGTATGATATTGCAAATCTGTTGAGAAGACCTTTTGCCATGACATTACGGTAGTATTTTGTATACTCGGTGGTGTCAAGTCCTACAAATTTATCAGGATAAATACCTCCGCCTCCATAAATTGGACGATGCAGTTTAAGCGTTTCAACTTTGAGTGAATCAACATAGCGCACGGAATCCTCATGCATTAGCTCTCCGCTATTATATCTTTCAAGCATGTCTTCCTGATATGCCTTCTGGTCTCCTTTTTGATATGGTTTTTGGATATCTCTTCCGGTAGGGGTATAGTAATGAGCTACAGTAAGACGGATCATTGAGCCATCGGGGAAAGGAATAGGACGTTGCACCAGTCCTTTGCCGAAAGTTCTGCGTCCCACAACAAGTCCACGGTCCCAGTCTTGGATTGCACCCGAGGTGATTTCAGATGCTGATGCGGAATATTGGTTTGCCATCACCACAAGTCTGCCGTCGCTGAATAGAGGCTTCAGCCCGGAAGGGCGAGTGAGATGATCTTGACGGGATGAGTTTGTGCCTTCGGTATACACGGCGAGCTGATTCGGGCTGAGGAATTCACCAAGCATGTCTACTGCCGCATTAAGATAGCCGCCTCCATTGTCAACAAGGTCAAGAATCAGGCGATCCATACCTTGTTTCTTAAGGTCAGTGATTGATTTGGCAACCTCTTTTGCAGTCTCTGCGGCGAATTTATTGACACGGATATAGCCTGTTTTATCATCAATCATATACGCTGCATCAACACTGTAGATAGGTATGTCGGCACGTGTGATTACAAAATCGATAGTGTCCGGTTTGGCATTTTGCTGGCGTAAAACTTTTACCCTTACGTCAGTTCCCTTTGGTCCGCGCAAACGTTTCATGATTTGGTTATTTTTCATGTTCACGCCGGCTATTGCCGTATCGTTAACGGCAATGATACGGTCACCTGCAAGAATTCCTACTCTTTCCGATGGACCTCCGCTGACAGTCTGGATTACATAGAGTGTGTCACGGTTCATGTTAAATGTGATGCCGATGCCACTGAAATTACCGGCAAGTGGTTCGTTGAGCTCACGTGTCTCCTCCGGGTTAGAGTATTGGGAATGTGGATCAAGTCCTTCAAGCATACCTTTGATGGCATCTTCAACAAGTTTTGACTCATTGACCGTATCTACATAAAACTGAGATATGGCAGCTTCTGCCATTCTCAGTTTTTGGTTTTGGTTGATTACTGACTGAGCCTTAATTATCCCCGTAAAGGTGAGTAATGCAAGCGCACCTAAAAATATTAATGATTTTTTCATTTTTTACCTGTGTGTTATTTTTTACCTCGGAAAACTCCCGACGATATATTTTGAGATGTCGTGTCCGTTGTGAAACAGTTCCCTCACCATTGAACTTGAAATGAATGCCAAATCCGGTTCACTGATAAGCAAAACTGTTTCCATGCCGGAAATTTCACGATTGGTGTCGGCGAGATTCCTCTCATATTCAAAGTCAATGTTTCCTCTCACCCCTCTTATCAGCACGGAAGCCCCGCACCGGCGTGCTGCATCAACCGTAAGACCTGTGTAGGAGATAACTTCTACGTCAGGATTGTCAGCATATATTTCGCAAATAGCCTTTAGACGTTGCTCTACGCTCCATTCCCCAGGCTTGTGCTCATTATAACCTATGCCGATTACTATTTTCGGGAATAAGCGGAGACTACGCCTGACTATCGCTTCATGTCCTATCGTGAAAGGGTCAAAACTACCTGCAAAAAATGCTTTCATAGTTTTATCAGATTTCGGAATCATCTTCTATCACCAGATTGTCAATGATGAAGTTCTGACGTTCCATTGTGTTTTTACCCATATAGAACTCAAGGAGCTTCTCCACCGTGTCGTCTTTCTTCAGAGTTACGGGGTCGAGCCGCATATCGGGTCCTATAAACTCGGCAAACTCCACATCATTGATTTCACCAAGACCTTTGAATCGAGTGATTTCTGCATTCTTGCCGAATTTGGCAATCGCTGCCTCGCGTTCTTCATCGGTGTAGCAATAATATGTGTCACGCTCTCCTGATTGTTCCCCTTTTGTCTTTTTCTTGCGTTTGGTCTTGTTGCGACGTGTTGAGTTTTTATCGCGCACGCGGAAGAGAGGGGTCTGAAGAATGAACACATGACCCTTCTTGATAAGATCCGGGAAAAACATCAAAAAGAAAGTGATGACAAGCAGGCGGATATGCATTCCGTCGACATCGGCATCGGTGGCGATTATCACCTTGTTATAGCGCAGGCTTTCCATCCCTTCCTCAATATTGAGGGCTGCCTGAAGAAGGTTAAATTCATCATTCTTATAGACAATCTCTTGAGTCATGCCATAAGAATTGAGGGGTTTACCTCGCAGGGAAAACACTGCCTGAGTCTCTGCGTTACGCACCTTTGTGATCGTGCCCGATGCAGAGTCACCCTCTGTGATAAATATAGATGATTCTTCGCGCCGGTCTTCTGTCTTTGAGTTCTGCTTGATGGTGTCATTGTAGTGAATGCGGCAGTCACGCAGTTTTCGATTGTGCAGGCTTACTTTCTTTGCCTTTTCACGTGCAAGCTTCGCCACACCAGCCATTGCCTTACGTTCTTTCTCGCTGGAGGCAATCTTCTTAAGCATCACTTCAGCCACTTCCGGGTGCTTGTGCAGATAGTTGTCAAGCTCTTTTTTAATGAAGTCGCCTATAAACTTATTGACGGTGACAGTGCTTCCGGGGGCAATTTCCTTGCTTCCGAGCTTAGTCTTTGTCTGGCTCTCAAATACAGGTTCCTGAATACGGACACTGACTGCGGCTACTATCCCGTTGCGGATGTCGGAGTATTCATATCCTTTCCCGGAAAATTCTTTGATAGTGCGGCTGACGTGTTCGCGGAACGCAGTCAGGTGGGTACCTCCCTGAGTGGTGTGCTGACCATTAACAAAGGAATAGTATTCTTCTCCGTATTGTTCAGTATGTGTAAGCACTACCTCAATATCATCACCTTGGAGGTGTATTATGGGGTAGAGAGGGGAGGAGGTCATGTTTTCTCGTAAAAGATCGAGCAGTCCGTGGCGGGAAAGGTATTTCTTGCCGTTGAAAAATATCTGTAGCCCGGCATTGAGATAGGTGTAGTTATTGACCATTGTCTCAATAAACTCCATCTTAAAGCGATAGTCACGAAAAAGGGTGTTATCCGGAAGAAACTTCACCATTGTGCCGTTAGGTTCCCTGGTTTTGGTAGGACTTGACTGGCTGATGACGTTTCCTTTCTCAAAATCCACACGCACCATTTTGCCATCGCGCACACTCTGCACGTTGCAATAGGAGGAAAGTGCATTTACAGCTTTTAGTCCCACACCGTTCAAGCCCACGGATTTCTTGAAGTTTTTATCGTCAAATTTTCCGCCGGTGTTTATTTCTGAAGCCACTTCTTTCACTTTTCCGAGAGGAATGCCACGCCCATAGTCGCGTATAGTCACTTCTCCTTCTTCGGTGAGGGTTATGTCAATGCGTTTGCCGGCTCCCATGTTGAACTCGTCGATAGAGTTGTCGACCACTTCTTTGATAAGCACGTAGATACCGTCTTCAGCATGGCTCCCGTCACCGAGTTTGCCGATATACATGCCGGGGCGGCGACGGATATGCTCATTCCAGTCAAGATGCTGGATTGCATTGTCGTCATAACTTCCGGCAGCACTGTTTTCTATTACATCAACTTCTTCGACAGTTTCCACGCTGCCGGTTGCTGCTTTTGAACGTTTGCCACCGTTATCGTGAATAGTGTCAGAGGAGTATGTTACATCGTTCCGGTCATTAACACCGGAGAAATTGTCAAATTGAAAAAGATCGTTGTTGTCTGTCATAATTGTCGGTGGAAAAAATATCCCACGCAAAATTACAAAAAAATTCCATAATGGAAAAGTTTTTACTGTCTGCCGCGGTTATGTTAAGCAGATTTTCCTTTGAGAACAGCCATATATTTGGGATAGGGTATGTGTCTTCCTCCCATAGATAGGAGATGAGGTGTCTCAAATTGACAATCTATCAGCATGCCCAGTCCCTGAAGTCGTTGAGCGAGGTATATGAGGGCGAGTTTACTTGCGTCAGGCACATTTGAGAACATACTTTCTCCACAAAAGGCATTCCCTATTGTGACACCATATAATCCTCCCACCAAAACATCATTTTCCCAAACTTCAACGCTTGCGGCATAGCCGAGGCGGTGAAGTTCAGTATATGCCGCTATCATATCCTCCCCAAGCCATGCGCCTTTTTTCTCCATGCGTAAGTTTACTTCCGAGCATCCCCGGATAACGCCGTTGAAATCTTTATTAAAAGTCACTTGATAGCGTCCTTTCTTAATAAGCTGACGCATGGAGTGGGAAATATGGATTTCTTCGGGGAAAATTACAAATCTATCCAAAGGGCAATACCAGTAAGGGAATTTCGAATCACGGAAAGCAAACCATGGAAAGATGCCGTTGGAGTAGGCAAGAAGAAGACGGTCGGTGGAAAGATCACCACCGACAGCGATAAGCCCGTCTTCTTCACCGGCATACGGCTCTGGAAAAATCAATTCATCTTCAGGAAGCAAATAGACCATCTTGACAATACAAATATTAATGGTTAGAAATTATTAATGTTCGTCAATGGGCAATTAGAAATTGATTTCTAATTGATTGGCAGAAAGTGTTATGTTGGCATTTCCTCCTTTTTTGAGCTTTCCGAATAGGATTTCTCTCATTAGAAGTGGTTTGAGTGATGATGATATCACTCTGTCAATCTCTCTTGCACCATATTCTTTAGTAAAAGCTTTCTTTATGATAAATTCACGGGCTTCATCCGACAGCGACAGGGTAACTTTCTTGGAAGCGAGACGCTCACTGAGCCTGTGTAATTTCTTGTCGAGGATAAGTGATGCCATTCCTTGATTCATGTCATTGAAGATAACAGTGTCTGACAGACGGTTTATAAACTCCGGCTTAAACACTTTCTTAACCTGCTTCATCATGGCACTCCCTGCGGTAGTAGTGTTGCCGAAACCTATTTTTGCCTGATTTGCAAACTGAGCGCCTGCATTGGAAGTCATTATAAGAATCACGTTGCGGAAGTCTGCCTTGTTACCCTTGTTGTCGGTAAGGCTTGCATAGTCCATCACCTGCAGGAGAATATTATAGATGTCTTCATGAGCTTTTTCAATCTCATCGAGTAGAAGCACACAGTTAGGAGTCTTCCTTATGGCGTCAGTAAGCAAGCCTCCGTCTTCATATCCCACATATCCTGCAGGCGAGCCAATTAACTTTGCGACGGCATGTTTCTCCGTGTATTCACTCATGTCGAATCGCACTAATGGGATAGCTAATTCTTCGGCAAGCACTTTTGCCACCTCTGTCTTCCCGACTCCTGTTGGTCCTACGAAAAGGAGTGATGCCAGAGGCTTTGTGTCGTCTTCGATCCCTGCTTTTGCAATCAAAACGGCTTCAGTGACCTGTTTTACGGCTTCCTCCTGACCAAAAATCTTTGCTGAGATTCTTTTTTCAAGATTGTCAAGCACGGTTGATTCTTTTTCATCGATGGCAATTGCATCAACTTTGGCTACCTTGGCGAGTATCTGTGAGATGAGTTTGGTGTCAACGGTCTGTCTCTTTTGAGGCAGGGGATGTATTTCCCGATAAGCACCTGCCTCGTCAATAAGATCAATTGCTTTGTCGGGAAGAAATCTTCCGGTGATATGCTTGGCTGCGCCATGAACAGCAAATTCTATTGCTTTGTCAAGATAGTAGACACCGTGGAACGCTTCATACCCTTTTTTCAGCTGATTCAGTATGTTAATTGTCTCGTCGATGCTTGGTTCGAGTATGTCGATTTGCTGAAATCTCCTCACGATACCCTTGCTGCGGGCAAAATGCTTCTTATATTCCTCGTATGTTGTAGAGCCTATAAAACGGATTTTACCTGCCTCGAGATATGGCTTGAGCATATTGGATGCATCGAGAGAGCTTTCCCCGACAGCCCCCGCTCCGACGAGGCTGTGGATCTCATCAATATAGATAATCGGGTTTTCTTCCTTCTCCACGCCATCCATTATCTCTTTTATTTTCTTTTCGAAATCACCTCTGAACTGAGTGCCGGCGATAAGGTTGCCGAGGTCTAACTGATAAATTTTTGCATCCCTGAGTCGGTCAGGCACCTTGCCGTCTTTGATCTTTTGTGCAAGTCCGTAGACAAGGGCTGTTTTCCCTACTCCCGGCTCACCAATATGAAGTGGATTGTTTTTGTCTTTCCTACAAAGCACCTGCATGGTTCGCTCGAGTTCTTTTTCCCTTCCTATGAGCGGATTACGGTTTTGAAGGTGGTCGTTGACACATGTCACCATATTTTTCCAATTCGGAGTGTCTTCCTCCTCAATATCGAGGGAGCTATCGGGATATGGAAAATCATACACTTCATCGTACACTTCAGAAACTTCATTGTCAGTCTTATGAATGTGAATGGCAGCATTAAGTCTGTCTCTGATATTCTCAGAATTATGGTTGAGGAGCATTGCGAAGAAATCACCGATTCGGTTGTTGATGGCATAATTTAGGATTGAGGCTGCATTTGAGTCTTCAAGGGTAAGCAGGCTTCGCAATAGGTGAGATATGGTGAGGCAATCGGCTTGAGCTGAGGCAACCATCTGCGCTGCAAGAGAAAGAAGAGTTTGCAGTTGATATGATAGGGTGGGAGAGTAGTTGTCCTGATTAGCCACCTCCGACACAGTGTCAAGTGTTTGTATGTAGCTGATTAAGGTAGCACTTAAGTCATTTAGATCTCCGCCACACTCTTTTATGACACTTCTCACCTCCGGCTGTTTTATCAAAGCGAGTAGGAGATGTTCCGGGGTGAGAAATTCATGTCGGTAGTGTCTGGCAATTTCATACATTAACCCAAATACTTTGTTTACTTCGGGTGAATACGATAGTTGATTTTCCATAATGCGTTGAATGTAAATTTTAGTTTCCGTTTTCCGGTTCTATTGTCAGCTTGAGGGGGAAGCCATTTTCTCTTGCCAGGCGGATAGCCTTGTCAGATTTTGATTTTGCAATGTCATAAGAATATGTCCCTACGGCTGCCTTGTCAGAGTGATGAACCCGAAGCATAAGATCCATAGCGTCTGTCTCACTTTTGAAAAACACTTCCATGAGGATATACACCACAAAATCCATCGTGGTGAAATCATCATTGTAAATATAGACCACAAATTTTTTCGGTTCACGGTATTCCACACGTGTTTTCTCCTTAAAACCGGATTGTCCGCTTGGCATAGTAATGATTATTAAATTTTAATTTGTGAGTTGGTATGTAATAATTGATAGCTTATGGCTACCTTTTACCCGCATGTTTAGTTGTGGAATAATATAACGAAAAATATGTATTATTATTGCCATCGAATAATCAGAAGTAATAATCTTTACACATCAGTCCCCCGTCGCCAAAGACGGAGGACCATCGCAATCATTGACAAATTACTACGTTCATAAACTTAGGATTAGGAAGATTAAATTCTAATTAATTTGCTTTCTATTATTCTCTAATTATACGTTAAAATTGAGTCCCTACCTTAATTACTGATTATGGATGCCGCAAAGTTAATACTTCTGGCGATTAGTTGCAAATATTTAGTTAAGTTTTTAGATGAAATGAGTGAATTATTACTTAAATTAAGTAAATTAGTAGAATTTTAAGTATGATTATAGATGAATATTAAGTAAAATTAAGTAAATAATCTATCTAAATAAAGCCGGAGAATCATGATTCTCCGGCTTATCTATGCTTTAATAATATTGATTATTTTCTGATGATGTGCTTAACGGTAGAGCCATCAGCTTTCTTCTCGATTACGATTCCGGAAGCATCAGAGTCAACAATTCTGCCGTCGATAGAATAGAATTTGGAAGCACCGTCAATATCAGCTGCAATAGAACTGACATCAGCGTTATCTTCTTCCCATACAAATTCTGTAGACCATGATGGCTCATCAGACGCTGTGAGTTTTACAGGATATCCTTCGGCATCGGTTTCCCAATTAATGGTAGAGGTTTCAATTTCATCTCTTTCCCCGGGTGATTCGTATTTCATGGTTGCCTTGATGGGGAGTTCACGTGGCACTTCTCCCATATAACCTGCCAGGGCAATATACTGGAGTTCGTCAAGATCAATGCCATAAATTTCATCAAGCAACATTAGCTTACCGGTATTGGTTATTCCGGAATATTCAAAGGTCACTGTTTCGATGTCAGGATCATATGATTCCGTTTCCACATACGAAGTGATCAGTCCGTCTTGCCATGATAGGTCAACATATTCGGTGTCACCATCTGAAGTATTTGTGATTTTCGATAGTTTGCCGTCAGAATAATAAAATTCCCATTTGGTGATGTCGCCTTCATCGTCAGTTTCAATTGCCGAGGTTGCGAGACCAAGTTCATTCACGGTGATGTCAAAAGTGGAAACTTCATTGTAGTTCGCGGTATAGGTCAATTTCAGTTTACCGTTGGCTATATCTGAATAATCGATTGCCACTGTGGAATAGTCATCAGTGATTTTGTTAAGCTTACCTTCATCATTATAACCAAAAGTAGTGGCATACCTGGAATTACGTTCTACTTCCGTGATGGAGGAAAGACGTTTTGGCACATTTGCAAAGGCAGATACTGAAAGTGCCATAACAGCTACTGATAAAATAATTTTTTTCATAAAAAGTAAATTTATTTTATAATATTATAATTTTAAATGGTTTTATAAAATAAACGTACAGCACCTGAAAAGGGTTTATGAAAAATAATTCAGATTATCAACTTATGCCGGGAATATAGATTTCCTCATCTGTCACAGGTCCGAACCATTCCTCAAGTTTTTTACGTGCCTTGGCAAAAACATTGGGAGTGAGGTTTGACCATATGGTCTTAAGCACAAATGTAAGAGCCGCCATGTCGTCGGTAAAGCCCAATGGGAGGGTGTCAGGTATAAAATCAAGGGGAAGAATGAAATATCCTAAAGCAGCGAAAATCATCAGACGGTCTTTTGTGGGAATATTTTTATCCATGGACGCATAATAAAGAATAAGTACCGCATAGACTACCTTAATACCTGCAATTCTGCCATACTTTTTAATCTTCTCCATCAGCTTGTCTGGATTGTAATAATCCTCATACTTTGAGAGATGTTCGATAAAATACTTTTTGTTGAATGCCATAATTTATTAAATTAATGTGTGATAATTGATTGGCAATAACTTTTAGGTATGCCGACATTATTTATTGTATAACTGAAAGCAGGGGGTGTTTATTATTCATAACCATGGAAATATAGTTAATAATTTAGGTTAGTATTATAAGGATAGGTAGCAGATAAAAATAATTACGAAAAAATTTTAATTATTATGTATTAAATTATATTAT
>JAAVCP010000045.1 GCA_014802265.1 Bacteroides sp.
CAATGAAATGGAAGTTTTAGATTTTGTCTTATTGGTAAATCCCATCTCTTGCATAAACCATTTAACGATGTCGACACCTGTACAAGCTATTATAACAGCTATCAGAACCTGGGCTAACTTTTGCGGTATGATCACATCTTCCATATCCTTATCTTATATATTGTCTGATTTGTCATTAATACGATTCATTTTCCTTTTATACAATACAAATGGCATAAGAATACATTTAAGCACTCTGTCAAGCACCCAGCATAACCCTACGGTCATCAATGCCTCTTTAATAAATTCAATTAAACTCATAAGTTTACACCTAATTTCAACTAAATATAAAACTTACAATTATAGCTGCAACCTGCAAAGTAGGATCCCTCATCAGACTCACATGTGATTTCATATTTGCCGGAAGCAAGGGTAAGGACCCAGACCGGAGTAGAAGCATAGACACAGGAAGAATAGACCTCTACTGTCTCACTCTCGAGAGTCACATCTATATATGTGACGTAATCAGGCATTGAAAAGTAACACTCTCCATTCTGATACATAAACCCAATCGATTCATGTGAGGGCATACGAGGAGGGTGTGTTTTGTCCTCAACAGCCTTTTTAGGAATATCTTGGATTGTGGTAGAAGCAGATGACTGCGCCTCAATGGGCAACATATAACTGCTGACTACACTACTCAAGAGCAGTAGTTTTAATAGGTAATTCATAATCTCAATTTTTAAATTTTACACTGCGAAGTTAATAGTAAATTTTAATCTGACCTCTTATTATTAAAGGAATTTTTCTTAAAAAATATAACATAATTATCTGATTATTAGGATTAATTACTTTACAAAATCTTAAATTGATTCCAGAAAATCTTAAGAGTAGCAGCGGCGGCTTAAAATCAACATAGGAGAGATTAAATATATTCAAGATAAAGTGAATCAGGCGAAAGATCAACAGCTATCTTCTTTTTGAGAAAATGTTTTCTCGTATAGACAGTCTCCGTAGATATTTCCATAAACACACTAATTGTCTTGGCAGAGAAGCCGAGTACTGAAAACAAATATAGATTATAGTTCTCCTGTTTGAGAGTAGGATAGTCTTTTCTAAAATTATCCATCAAACAGTTTAAATGAGTATTTACAGACTTTTCAAACTCCTTAAAAAGCCCTTTATTATTTTTGATATCATTTACAATACCTAAATAAGCCTCTGCAATTTCGTGTCTGGGAACCTTTCCGCTACCAGCTTCATAGTAAATCTTGGTCAGTTTATCAAGGAAATCAAATCTTGAGGCAACCGCTTCCCTAAGCTTTTCCCTTGATTCTGCTATGGCATTTTCACGTGCTGACATTTCTGATCTAAAATCTGCAACTTTTTTGTTTAACTCACCAATTTCCAAAATTAAATCATCTACCAGACATTGAAGATCATTTCTCTCTTTATTCAGATCATCTACCACATTATTAAGCTTGACTAAATCATGGTTTAAGGAGGCTAAATTTGCTCTCAGGCAGAAAATTTCGTTTTCCTTGTTTAGGAGATTATCTTTAAACATGGCTATAGTCTCTAAGTTATTTTTAACTTCTTTAGAGAGCGTTCTTCTTTTTTCAGACAAATCATTGTTTTGCTGAACAAAATTTAAATTATCGGAAACAAGATGCCTGTTTTTAGCTTGCAAATATTTAAAATATAGAGTTGCTATAACTAATATAAGAGTAATAATAATGGAAAGAAGTAGTGTCTTATCCCTATATTCCTTTTTTTTCTTGTTTGTAACCTCTTTCAGCATAGCATACCTATCGAGGAGTTCCTTTTCAGCACTCCTTGTAATCCAATCCATATAAATGTCATGGTTGTCATAATATTCTACCTTTAACAGCTCCAATGCTTTCGAATAATTTCTATCAGTATCAGCAATACGGTAAGACAGCCACCACTGTTCATTTGTAATTGCCTTAATTGAATCCTCACATTCTTGGGCTTTTTTTAAATTTCCTAAATTAAGATATGCCAGCCCAAGATTATTCCAATTTTTAAGTGACACATAATCAGGATAATTTTCGTGAAGATAAGTAATCATATTAATTACCTCATTATTCTTATCCACTGACAGATAATCATCTCCTAAAAGTTCAATTACAATTGCAGCAAATGGTATGTCATTAATAGCGTAACACTCACTAAGCACCTCCTTTGCTATGCAAATTGATTCCTCATAATCAGTAGAATTATGATAGGCACGTGCTAAATCATAGAGAGCATCTAGTGTATACACCGAATCATTAATGATCTTAAACTCATCATAACTCTTCTCATAATATCCTATCGCAGTCTTAGGATTGTTCATTCTTCCGAAGGCATCCCCCATGCTGCGGTGGATAAGTGCGAGAAGTAATGTGTCCTGGGTCACCATTGCCGTCTCCTCAGCAATCATCAGCGATAGCAATGCCTCGCCATATTCCTTTGCATTAGAATTTATCATACCCTTCTGATAGTAAGCACGTGCCCGGCGCGCATCCTTATCTTTAAGGTGATAATAGTCAGTAGCCACCCTTATAAGCGAGTCATTGGTCTCATCAACTCCCGTCCGGTAAAGCGCCTCTGTAAGCAGAAGAGCATACAATGCCTTGTCTGCTTCTCCTGACAAATCATTGGCATTAATCGACTCCATAATGGAAAGCGCCGAATCCGGATGCTCCACAATCAATCTGTCGGCTTCCGCAAAGGTGTGGGACGCATTGTTGCCACATGCGCCAAATAGCAATATAAAGATAAGTATAATGATTGAGTACATGTAATATGAAGTTAAAAAAGAAAAAGGCAGCAGTTTCAAATGGAGTTGAAACTGCCACCCGATATCAGATTCTCTTTAAGAGAATTACTTAAACAAGTATTGAGAGGAGATTGACTGGTTGTTATGGATACGGCGGATAGTATCGGCAAACAATTTGGCTACCGGAAGCACTACAGCCTTCGGATTCTCCTTACCATAAGGAATGGAGTCTGTGAAAATAATCTCAGTCAACTTTGAGTTGATGATTCTGTCGGTGGCTGGATCACTCATCACAGGATGGCTACAAAGAGCGCGAACCGAGCGGGCACCATTCTGTACAAGGAGATCAGCTGCTTTAGTGATGGTGCCGGCAGTGTCGCTGATGTCGTCAACGAGAACCACATTCTTATCGGTCACATCGCCGATTACTGTCATCTTCTCCACTACATTAGCCTTGGCACGCTGCTTATGGCAAAGCACTAAAGGCACATCGAAATACTTGGCATAAGAGTTGGCACGCTTTGCGCCACCTACGTCGGGAGAAGCTATAACCAGCTCGTCAAGATGCAGACTCTCAATATAGGGGATAAAGATTGAGGAAGCATACAGATGATCAACTGGCACATCAAAAAATCCCTGAATCTGGTCGGCATGAAGATCCATGGTAATCAAGCGATCAATGCCTGCCACGCTCAACAAATCAGCTACAAGCTTGGCTGCAATTGAGACTCTCGGTTTGTCCTTGCGATCCTGACGCGCCCACCCGAAATAGGGAATCACAGCCACGATGGTGGCAGCCGATGCCCTCTTGGCAGCATCAATCATCAGGAGAAGCTCCATCAGATTGTCGCTGTTGGGGAAGGTTGACTGAACAAGGTAGACTTCTGCACCACGGATCGACTCGTCGAAGCAAACTTCAAACTCACCGTCGGCAAAGGTCTCGATTTTCATTTTGCCTAATTCTATGCCCAATTCTTTACATATTGACTCGCCTAAGTAATGGCTTTTTGTTCCTGCGAACACTTTTATGGGCGGAAGATAATTACTCATGATTTGGATAGGTAAAAATTATTAGTGCAAAGGTAAGGTTTATTTCTGACATATACACAGAGAAAAGCCATTTTTTACTCCGCTGTCACTATTTTTCTTTCTCATGCTTCCCTTTTCTCAGTTCTGATCCTGACATTTTGTCTACGTGACTTGTCTTGAGTTTTCCGACCGGGAGCACTAAGGCATCAGCGGCACTCATATAGACTGTCAGTGGAACTGTGGAAGACAGATTAAGTTTGTGGCTCTTTCCCCACAGGAGGTCAGTGCTCACAATCTCTCCCCTCTCTAATCCTGCCATTTCAAAGGCAAGATCGGGAATAACCAGACTTACATTACATCCCTGACGCGCAAAATTGACTATTATGAGCAATACATCGTCTTTATAATATCGCAGGAATGCAAAATTGGTGTGAGGATTGAACCCGGGCTGACGCAGATTGAAATACATAAGGTCAAAAAAATCACCCCTTCTGAGAGCATCACGGCTGTTGCAAAGGGTAAGAACGGTCTTATACACATTGCGTAGCCATCTTTCATGTGGCGACAGCAATTCATCATTGCATTTTCCTCCATTCATCCAACGCCTTATAGTTGACAAACTCCAATAATCGAATATGGTAGTGCGATTGTTGTCGCCGGCAAATCCCTCGTTATCCCGCGCCTGCTCACCAAGTTCCTGACCATAATATAACATGAAGGGACCCTTCGATATCATGGCAGATGTCACCAGTGAGGGAATCACGCGGAGGGAGTCACCGGCATATTCACGTGAGCCAAATCTCACCTCATCATGATTTTCAAGGAAATTGAGCATACTGTCGCCGATGCCGTCAACTGTCTGCCAGCAACCGGTGAGCTGTGCAGCCGACAGTCCGCGGGTCTCTATCCCGACAAGAGTGTCATAAAGGTTTACCTTGTCATAGAGATAGTCAAAACAACCGTAGTCAAGGAAAGGTCTGTATTGCCCGACATCATATATCTCACCGATAAAAATAACATGAGGATAGACTGCCTTTACCTGTGGGATAGCCCAATGCCAAAACGGCAGAGGCACCATGAAGACCATGTCACAACGGAACCCGTCAATGCCCTTTGATACCCAGAAACGCAGAATATGAAGCATTTTCAACCAAGTGTCAGGCACAGGGTCAAAATGATCGGAATGATCGTTGTAGTCATGCCCGTAATTAAGTTTGACCGTCTCATACCAATCATTTTTCGAACAGAAAGCTGTGAAGCAATCATTTCCGGTAGCTTTTGCCGGAAACTCCACATAAGGTTTATTCCCCTCTGCAGAAAGGTCAAAATCCGGATAAAACTGTTGGTTAGATATATAATAGTAATTATTATCGCGGGCAAAGTTCATATTGGTGTTGTCGGTGGTGCCGAAATCATCTATTCCCTTCGGGGCAACATCGGAATGATAGACACGGGCAGTATGATTGGGTACAAAGTCTATTATCACCTTCATCTTCTCCTTGTGGATACGTCTCACCAAAGACTCGAACTCTTTCATTCTGTCGGGCACTAACTCGGCAAGTGCCGGGTCAATATCATAATAGTCCTTAATGGCATAAGGGGAACCAGCCTCACCTTTCACCACATTGGGATTATCAGGTGTGATGCCATATTCGCTGAAGTCAGTCTTGGTGGCATGCTCAATAATTCCGGTAAGCCACAGGCAATTCACTCCCAAATCTTTTATAGATTGTAAAATCTGTGGAGTAAAGTCGTTAAGTTTGCCGCTCCCATTCTGCTTCAAAGTACCCCAGGGCACACAGTTGGGATTTAAATTAGTAAAAATTCTTGGAAATAACTGATATATGATCAGCTTTTCTTTTCCTTTATTCATCATAATAAAAATTTTTTCATTTAATTTCCCTCTTCTCCTCCATACTTTGATAAGTCATGAAATTATCTTTCATCACTTTAACCCTTATTCTTTTATCCTTTAATTGCCTCAAGCACCCGGCTGGCGGCATCATAACCTGCAGTGACTCCTTTCTTGATACTTGAAAGGTCAAACGTACCAACCTGAGCGAGTCGCTTATTCTCTATCACATAATCACATAGCCGCAGATCCTGTGGAGTATTCGACTTCATAATCAAATGGAATGTGCGGTAAGCAACGTCAACAATACTACCTTTATTGGCAAAATTTCTATCAATAGGGCTGCAGTTGCTGCCAAAAAGTGTCTTACAATAGTCGCGTATAGCCCATGCAGGTAAATTACGCAAAACTCCGCCGTCAACATACGTCACGCCGTTAATCTTGACAGGGTTAAATACAATCGGAATGCTGCACGATGCCAATACCCTCGGGACAATCTCACCTTTCCCCCAGCCCACTGATTTTCCGTGGTCAAGGTCAGTGGCACATATTACCGTTGGAATCTTCATATCCTCCAGATATTTAACCGGCAGCCAGTTCTCAAGCAACTTACCGAAACGGTCAAGTCTCATGAAACCTGACTTTGGAAGCGCCCATTCAGTGAAATCACCAAAACGCGATGCCTCTGTGAAACACTCTATAATGTCATTGGGAGTCAGTCCCGCGCCATAGAGAGCTGCTGCAATTGATCCGGCAGAAACTCCGGAAAGAACATTCGGCACGATGCCAAAATGCTCAAAAGCCATCAATACCCCTATATGGGAGAAACCTTTTGCCCCACCTCCACTAAAGGCTATCCCTACCGACTCATCCCTGATGATGCCGAGCCTTTCTAACAATCCTTCTATTTTAAACACCTGCCGACTAATTTATTTATTGATTTTATCTTAATTTAAAATTTCTTGTGGTTATTCTGACTTTTCCGTTTCCCCGGATAATTCTTCAGATTCTGGTTCTTCAGTATCATCTTGCAGAGATCCCCCCTCCTCCCTTTTCCTTCTGAAGAATTTGAAAAGATTGTCGAAATCTCTACGGTATACCACCCCTATCCCCTGAGTTGTCAACGCCTCACGCAGATAATAGTTCTGGTCATTGAAATGGTTATATGCTTTGAGCCGTAAATTACCATTTCTGCTGAGGAGATATTCAAGGTCAAAATCACCCACAAAAGTAGTGGAGGAAGTATTCCTGTCACGATAGCCGAAATTACCATTCAACAGAAGACGATTGTTAAGAAGCCGCGATGACAATGCCACGTCTACCTCCAAGTCAGAAAAATCACCCTTGTCACTTCTAAATGAGGGGGAGAGTGTGAACTTATCGGTAAGCTGCCCGATCATATTGGAGAGCTGTGATGACAAAGTGGTTGAAGCCACAGCAGCCCACTCACTACCATTGCCGGCAGAACCCATATATTCAGGAGTGTAGAATCTATTTAGTGCAAGCAGATAGATAATCTGCCTACTCATCATGTCGTCAGTAGAGATAATGCTCTTCACCTTTCTCTCTACATCCTGTGTCAGTGTGGGGAGTTCTATGTCAAAGGTAATATCAGGGTGTTGCATCTCTCCATTTACCATCAGCATAGCATCGACGGGCACATTCGTGCGAGCCAAATCCTTATCCGTAGAGAAGCTTTTGTCAAGATCGGAGAGATTGGTATTTACACGATAACTGGCGGTTATATTCAAATCGGCATTCAACGGATCTCCGTTAAATGATATGGAACTGCCAGGACGGATAGAAAAATCACGCAGAATAAGGTCTTGAAGTGAGAAATTATAGTTGCCTTCATCAAGAGTGTATTTGCCAAACATCTGCATCTCTTCGGAATCTGACTCATATTCCACCTGAATGGCTCCGTTACCACGGGCTGTGATTTTATCACCGGCTATTGGGTCCATTACAAGAGTAAGAAGAGAAGAGGGATTGACCGATGCCCTGATATCAAGGCTGAATGTAGATGGAGTGCTGTTTTCAATCTCCATCTTTTTTTGAAATGCTGCGAGCACATCAGGCACTGTGTCTTGCCTCATTCTCTCTATCTCCTCCTTACGTCGGTCGGAGAAAGTCAGGAAGTGATAGTCAGCGGCTGCCTGTGTGTCATTAAGAACGAAGGTAAAAGTTGAGTTATTGACCAAATCCATATCAACGGAGATATTGACCATTCCGGGCCATCCTCTCACAACTGCCCCACCGTTGCCATAGATAGTGCCATACCAATCAGGGTTCATGGAGGCATTAGTGTCATAACATAACAGTCGCCGTGCATCGGAAATGCGGAAAGTAAAGCGTGGCTCATGAAAATATTCGTGGGTAAGGTCTCCGGTCAGAATTGCTGAGTGTCCATCTCTGTCATATAGTCTGAACGATGGAATGACAATATGCCCAGGCTCAAGGAACACCGAATCCGAGCCATGATACCAGGTGTTAGTGAAATCAAGCTTCATGGCTATGGTGTCGGCAAAGATGCGCCCCGTCAAATCAATATCCTTAAATGTACCGAATAATTTCACCTTACCTGAAGCCATTCCAACAATATCTGATGAAAATGCACTCATAAACGGTTTTAGAAACTCAATTGGTGCTTTATCGGTGGCAATATCAAAACTCAATGAGTCACGTGTTAACCATATTCCCCCATCCACCTTTACCTTTGGTAACTTCTCTTGGAGAATGTCGGCATAAATCCCTATCTTTTTCTCATCATTATTCCAATTGCTCCTGATATGACCGTCGCCAAGCACTGAACCATTATAGGAAAGACTCTTGACAAGCAAGTTATCCGTTGATGCCTCAGGAGTCTTGCCTAAGACTCCCTTCCCTGTTACGTCACCGGTGGCTGATCCTCCAAATGTAACATAATTAATTTTCAGGAGATCAAATATATAATCAAGGTCTATATCAGCAAGCCTAACTGAGATAGAATCTTCCATGAAAGTCGATGCAACTCCATCAATTGCTACAAACTGGCTATCGTGCCATATTTTAAAATTATCTACGGTCAATATATTGTCATCATACGTTATATTTCCTCTGTCAATGTTCCAGCGTGAGGGACCTATGTCAAAAATCGAAGGTTTTATCTCTACATTTACCTCAGGTTTAGATGTCATTTCGTCACGACTTATCTTTGCTCCCAAAGCCAATACTCCCTTAAAACTATCGTTGGTAGGATTACTCCATCCTAAGTCAGCAAATATATTATCTTCCTCTCCCCACACTCTGACATCAATGGCAAGATCACCTTTTTTCGCCGGGAAAGTAGAGGCAACATTGAGATCCATAACTCCTTTCTCTCCATTAAGACAGACATTGAGTCGACTGTCACGAACAAGTTTATTTTTCCCCTGCTGCAAGTAGGGAATATCTATGGAAAGTTCTGCAGTTGAGTCAGATTCTTTTATGCTACCTGCCACAGGCACCGGAACAAGCAGACGAAACGGAAGATTGAAAAATTCCGGAATATCATTGACAGGATTTAGCAGAAACGAGAATGCCACCTCCATATTACTGTTTGCCTCACCTTTGGGCGTTACAAATAATGCAGGTTCAGTCTTTGCCAATATATTCATTATCGCTGTCGGGATTTCTCTGACTTTGAAGTTGCCTGTAATCTCACCGTCAATCCAATCACTCATTAATTTTACAGTGCGTCCATCTTCTCCAAAATATGAGAGTATTGAGGCATGGTCAAGAATGAGTGTCTTCCCTTGGCGCATAAACTGGAAGTTGGAAACATTAATATCTCCCTTTACATTGTCAATACTGTTCCCCATAAGATTGGCAGACACATTGACTGCCAGGGAGGTATTGTCGGCATTTTTAAAAAAACCGGTCAATGAAGGCTGAAATTCACTTATGCTACATTTTACATTTAATTCTGAGTCTTCCCCATCAATATTTCCAACTGCGTCAGCACTGAGCAGTGCTATGGAATTGTCAACCGTCAGATGCGTGGTGAACCCTTTTCCCTCTTTTGAGACTTCAATCGCTATGCCATCACAGTTATTTCCATTTAAAATAAAATCTGACACATATAGCTCTGCCTCACCGTCAATATCTTTTCCGCGAATAGCAATGTTAAAAGTGGCATCAGCACTAAGAGAACCTATATTACTTTTATCTGCCAACTTTCCAACATTAAGGTTTTCAGCAACCACTTCTCCGAATAAATTAGCGGTACCTTTTGTAATCCCATTTACCGTACCTGTGAGACTTATGTCACCAATCAATGTGGTGAGATGACAATCGACATCAACACTTTTCGACATCATGTCTCCTGAAAAGGTTCCGGTAACAGATATGTCGCCACAGTCGGCTAACAAGCCATTTATCTTTGCAGGAAACTTGGGATAGACATCAGTAATTTTCTGAATTAAGGGATTACCAACCCGCAAGCTCATATCTTCAATTGAAAAATTCAACCGGCTTAATTCCCGGAGGTTTGAGCCTTCTCCCTTGATAAATAGTTCCAAATCTTTTTTATCAGCCACCGACAATCGCGTGAGAGCCACATTTTCAGCATCGCCTGTGGCTTCTAATGTGATAAACACCGGGTCGTTGAAATAAGCCAATTCAGGTAATATCCCTTTTAAATCTGAAGGAGTGACAGCATTATCCACTAAAACGAAGGTGTGCTGCGTATTGAGAATGGAGGGAAGTATATCACTATAGTCCTTATAAGAAAGCACAATATCTGATGGACGAATTTCAGTTGCGGGGAGTTGTATGACCAGATTCTCCACTGATAGAGATGTTGAGGTAAAATGACATTTAAATGCCAACTTCTCAAGGTCAAGTCCACCCGACACCTTAAGAGCCATGCGACGGAGATCAATAGTGAAGTCATCGTTTTTTATTCGCGGGAAAGTTATATCAGCTTTAAGATCACTGATCCCCAGGTGGTTAAAATCAATTTTATCAGCAATATCGACATGTGGAATCCATTCTCTGTCAAACTTAAGGCGACATTTTCTTAAGACTACATTACGAAGTTGCAGATCAAATTTTTGTTTGGGTTTATTCTTGTTTTTTGGAGCAAAGGCATCTATAATAAATTGTATATTTAGCGGCTCTCCTTCTTTTTTTTGCCATATTCTTCCGTCAAGCCCTATAATTTCACCGTATGTAATCTCAATCTCTCCCCGTGTAATAAATTTAGTAAGATTTATGCCGGCACCAACTTTTTCGAGCTGTAGGCATAACTCGTTTTCCGGTGTCATCACTTTCACCCCCTCCACCACTGCCTCATTGAAAGGCATTATATAAAGGTGGTCAATTATCACCTCACCTCCTAACAATTTAGTTAACTCAGTCTGTGCTATATCCTTAATCTTATTTTGCACCGGAGGAATTGAAAGCAGGATATACAATAAAAGATAGACCACGGCAACTAAAATAATTGCCGAAAACACGACACTACGTGCCACCTTATAGATGTTTCTCGCTGCTCCCATTTTTATTCAGTGCAAAATTAATCAAAATCCCCCTATTACACCACTAAAAACTCCTATTTTTATAACAAGTCAATTTGGAGTGGATTATTTTTGCCAAATTCAACTAATTGAGTTATCTTTGTAGGTTGAAAACACGATTGAAAAAATAATGAGTACCTATATATTAGGAATAGAATCATCTTGCGACGACACGTCGGCAGCTGTGATCTGCGACGGTTGTCTGAAGAGCAACGTCATTGCAAGTCAGCAAGTGCATGAGGCATACGGCGGAGTGGTGCCTGAGTTGGCATCGCGTGCACATCAGCAGAATATTCTCCCGGTGGTCAGTGAGGCACTCCGCAGAGCCGGGATTGATAAAAATCAGCTTTCAGCCATTGCCTTTACCCGAGGTCCCGGGCTGCTTGGGTCGTTGCTCGTGGGCACTTCCTTTGCTAAAGGAATGGCAATAGGGCTTGATATCCCGTTAATTGATGTCAACCATCTTCATGCCCATGTGCTTTCACACTTTGTAAAAAAGGAGAAAAATGACAAGACTCCCGAATTTCCATTTATGTGTCTCCTGATTTCAGGAGGAAACTCACAGATTGTTTTGGCAAAAAGTCCGTATGAAATGGAGATTGTAGGTAAGACTATTGATGATGCTGCCGGAGAAGCTTTCGACAAATGTGCAAAGGTTCTCGGGCTACCCTACCCGGGCGGTCCTCACATTGACCGTCTTGCAGCCACAGGCAATCCTACAGCTTTCAAATTCAGCAAACCACACATTGTCGGATTAGACTACTCCTTCAGCGGACTCAAGACATCATTTCTTTATACCCTCCGCGATAATCTGAAGAAAGACCCTGATTTCATTAATAAAAACATCGCAGACTTGGCAGCTTCCTTGCAAAAGACAATTATTGATATTCTTCTTGATAAGCTTGCAAAGGCATTGGATGCATATCCGGTAGGCGATGTGGCTATCGGTGGTGGAGTCTCAGCTAATTCTGGTGTCAGAAATGCCGTGGAAGAATTTTGTCGGAAAAGAGGAGTTACGCCCTGGATTCCTGAAAGAGCATTCACAACTGACAATGCCGCAATGGTAGCAACTGCCGGATATTTCAAATATCTCTCAAATCAATTCTGCGACCTTTCACTCCCACCTTATTCACGAGTCACGATGTGACACAATTCCCCTCAAAATGAATAGTAAGAAGGATAATATTACAAACGATAAAAAATCACAAAATATGCACACTGAGACACGGCATGTTGTGATTTACGGTTACACTCGTCAGGAACTTCTCAAGGTGATGAAACATTTTGAGGCTCAGTTGCCGGAATTTGTAAGAATTACGATAGACTCTTCCAATCTGGTGACAAAAATCACACTTACCGGAGTAAACTCCGGCGTGGAGTTGCTGAGATTCAAAATGAATAAGTTCCATCGGAATCTCAATGAGATTTTCACGGAAGATGTAATCGCAACTGAAGACACAACAATAGCCGGCACGCTCGGCAATCTTCTTCATGAGCGGGAGCTGACCGTGGCGTGTGCGGAGAGTTGTACCGGAGGAAATCTCGCCCACCGCATTGTGCAGGTTCCCGGCTCGTCAGCTTATTTCTTGGGTAGCGTAGTAAGCTATTCCAATGATGTAAAGGCTGATGTCCTTAAAGTGCCCCGCAGCTACATCGCCACTGAAGGAGCCGTAAGCAAACCGGTGGCGGAAGCAATGGCAAAGGGCGTGGCAAAACTTATGCGCACAGATTGTGCCATTGCCACAACAGGCATTGCCGGACCAGATGGCGGCACACCTTTCAAGCCGGTTGGCACTGTCTGGATTGCCGTAAAATACGGAGATACCGTTGTCAGTGAATGCCTCCATTTCAAGGGTGATCGTAACTCAGTGATTGAAAGTGCCTCCAATCATGGAATGGTGATGCTCATAAATCTGCTGCGAAACAGCTACGTGATGCAAGAAGATGTAAACGATGACTGATTCCTCATTTTTTTTAATATAATTTTTATAATTTCTACATTGATTTTCTTGCATATTATCTGATAATTCACTAATTTTGCACCCGGTTTGTGGCACATCCTTTAAAGTCGCCTTTTGATGCGTTGGCGATGATATGAGAACTGAGATGGCGGCCTCATTCCCCAAGCATTTTTAATTAAATTTAAAAACAACAGCCATGTCAAAAGTTTGTCAGATTACAGGCAAAAAGACTTTAGTGGGCAACAATGTTTCCCATTCAAAGCGTCGCACCAAACGCAAATTCAATGTCAACCTACACAAAAAGAAATTCTATTGGGTTGAGCAGGATATGTGGATTGAGCTTCTTGTGTCAGCACATGCTCTACGCACTATCAACAAAATTGGTCTGAATGCCGCTCTTAAAAGAGCTGAAAAAGACGGTATCCTCGACTTCAAAGACATCTCAATCGTTTCTTTTTAATCAGATTCCTTAATTAATTATGGCAAAGAAAGCTAAAGGCAACAGAGTGCAGGTGATTCTTGAATGCACAGAACATAAAGCAAGCGGTATGCCCGGTATGTCTCGCTACATTACTACCAAAAACCGCAAAAACACAACAGGACGTATGGAGTTGAAAAAATACAACCCTATCCTTAAGAGAATGACCATTCACAAAGAAATAAAATAAGCATATCCTGACCCATGGCAAAGAAAACCGTAGCGTCTCTTCAAAAAGGTGAAGGCCGCACTTTCAGTAAAGTTATCAAAATGGAGAAATCTCCTAAGACAGGCGCTTATATCTTCAAAGAAGAAATGGTGCCCAACGATGCAGTTCAGGCTGCACTCAAATAAGATTAAAATCTTATACTATATACTTAGATCCCCGGAGTTTATAAGCCCCGGGGAATTTTATTTTATTTATATTGATCCCATGTCAGATGGCGCTTCTGATGATGCCACGTTCAGAGTTGATCACAAAATCTATAATCTCATCACGATATTTTGTCTTCGGAAGAGTTTCCACTATCAATTTAACAGCATTCGATACATTCAAGTCACTAAGATACAAAATGCGATAAATCTCACCTATGATTTGAATATCTTCCTGAGAAAAACCGTTTCGCTGAAGTCCTATCGAGTTGAGACCAACATATGAAATAGGCTCACGGGCTGCCTTAACGTATGGCGGTATATCTTTATTGACAAGTGCACCACCCTGCAACATTATGTTTCTACCAATGTGACAGAACTGATGAATCAAGCTGCCCCCACCTATTACGGCACAATCATCAACAATCACCTCTCCGGCAAGCTGCACAGCATTCGACATGATAACTCTATTGCCAAGGCGGCAGTCATGAGCCACGTGACAATAAGCCATAATCAGACAGTTTTCACCAACTACAGTCTTTCCTTTAGATGCTGTGCCACGATGCACGGTGGAACATTCGCGAAGTGTGGTTCCGTTGCCTATGTATGCATAGGTTGTTTCTCCACGAAATTTTAAATCCTGCGGAATAGCTGACACGACTGCACCCGGGAAAATACTCACTCCGGCACCTATGCGTGCGCCAGGGAAGATAGTTACATTACCCCAGATTTCACAGTTATCACCAATCTCTACGTCTTCATAGATATTGGTGTAGTTGCCTATCTTAACATTATTCCCGATTTTTGCATCGGGGTGCACATAATAGTTGTCCATGTGTAGTCAGGAGAAAGATATGATTACTTATTCTTTATAATTTGAGCCATAAACTCTGCCTCACACACAATCTTTTCTCCTACAAAGGCATAACCTTTCACCACAGCACACCCACGGCGTATCTCCGTCATGAGACTGACATTGAGTAAAAGAGTATTGCCAGGGACAACTTTCTGCCGGAATTTAACATTATCTATCTTAAGAAAATACGTGCTGTATTTCTCCGGCTCATCAAGATAATTGAGCACAAGCACACCGGCTGCCTGTGCCATAGCCTCCACCTGAAGCACACCCGGCATAACCGGTTCTTGAGGGAAATGACCTTGGAAGAAAGGTTCATTGACAGTGACGTTCTTAACGGCAACGCAATGCTTCTTGTCAATCTCTATAACTTTATCAATGAGCAAGAATGGATAACGGTGAGGAAGAAGACGCTTGATGCCGTTGACATCGATGATGGGTTCGAGATTCGGATTGTAAATAGGAGACTGAATCTCAGTGTGACGCACCTCCTTACGTATCATTCGTGTGAATTTATTGTTGACAGTATGTCCGGGACGCACTGCCACTACCCTTCCCTTCAAAGGACGTCCGATAAGGGCAAGATCGCCTATAACATCCATGAGTTTATGACGTGCCGGTTCATTATCCCATTTCAAGGGAGTCGGGTTAATATATCCCAGCTGGCTAACCTGCATGTGTGGCACATTCAGAAGATCACACAGATAATCTATCTGTGCCTGACCAATCGGTTCATCATAAATCACTATGGCATTGTCAATGTCGCCTCCCTTAATCAGCCCATGTTTCAATAATGCCTCAATTTCCCTTACAAAAACAAAAGTGCGTGCACTTGCCACTTCTTGTTTAAACTCTGACAGGTCATCAAGCATTGCAAACTGATTAGGAAGCACCTTGGAATCATATTCCACCATCACTTCCACACTGAAATTATCATCGGGATAGAAAGTGATCACAGAACCGGTTGTTTCATCGGCATAGCGGATTTTCTCCTTAATTATATAGAAGTCTTTCTCAGCTTTCTGTTCCTCAAGCCCCACTCTTTCCAGCTCTTCCACATATCTGATTGCGCTTCCGTCAAGAATCGGCATCTCCGGACCATTGACTTCAATAAGGCAATTGTCTACACCTGCGGCATAAAGAGCAGCCAACGCATGTTCAATTGTACTGATTCTGACTTCATTCTTGCCAATTACTGTACCACGGGTAGTATCAACCACATTTTCTGCCACTGCATCTATCACCGGCTGACCTTCCAGGTCCACACGCTTAAACTTATATCCATGATTATCCGGGGCAGGCTGAAAGACAGCCGTTATATCTTTGCCCGAGTGCAGTCCCTTACCACTAAGAGTGAACGGAGACTTTAGGGTGAGTTGTTTCATTCTTTTTATCTATTTCTTATTTTTTTGTTCTGAGAAAAACTTATCCAACCGCTTGATGTAGACAAGATTCTTGGCAAACTGTCTTGCATCGATTGCGGGATAACCTATCAGACGCTTCCCACTGCCAACATTATTGGGTATACCCGATTGGGCACCGAATTCATTGAAATCTCCAATGGTAATATGTCCGGCGAATCCACACTGCCCTCCGACCATATTACCGTTGCCGATATGTGTGGAGCCTGCTATGCCTGTCTGAGAGGCAAAGACATTGTTTTCGCCGATTGTAACGTTGTGGGCAACCATTATAAGATTATCAAGCTTAGTGCCCTTGCCTACCTTGGTTGCACCAAAAGTGGCACGGTCAACCGTAGTGTTGGCGCCAATTTCCACATCATCCTCAATTATGACAATACCGGTCTGAGGAATCTTTTCGTAATGACCATCTTTGGGTGCAAATCCAAAACCATCAGCACCGATCACTGCACCTGAATGCACAATGCAACGGTTGCCGATCTTGCATCCTTCATAAATCTTTACGCCGGCTCGTATGACAGTGTCATCACCAATAACTACCTCACTGCCTATATATACTTGAGGATAAATCTTTACATTCCTGCCGAGTTTAACATTCCTACCTATATAAGAAAATGCACCGATGTAGGCTGCCTCAGGCACTTCCACACCTTCCGCCAAAAAACACGGCTGCTCTATCCCTTCAGGCTGAGGCTTCATGCCCTCAATGATGCGCAGAAGGTGCGCAAGTGTTGCATAAGGGTCATCCACCCTTATGAGTGTAACCTTCAATTCACTGTCGGGCTGGAAATCTTTTCCTACGAGAAGCGCAGTGGCTTTAGTGGAAGCGGCATAATGTGCATATTTAGGATTCGCAATGAAACTAAGGTCGCCCTCCTTGGCTTCCTCTATCTTGGCAAACCCCTTCAACAGAGCATCGCCATCTCCTTCTACCGTCCCCCCTGTGAGGGCTGCAAGGCCCTTAGGTGTTATCTCCATATCTTGTTCGGATAAATTTTTTGCAAATATCGTGATTTTTTGTCAAACACACATCATTTTACACCGATTATTATTGTAGGTAATCATCTTTATGGCATTATTTTCGATTTTTCTTGATTGTACCAAGAATTTTTTCTACATTTGCAAAGATTTTTGCCCTCATCAAAAGAGGTCGTATCATAATCAATTGAAACAGACAATAAACACCTAAACATTTTTAATGACATGAAAATTTCTCATATCGAGCACATCGGGATTGCAGTTCCTGATCTCGCAAAGGCTATCGAGTATTATGAAAACGCTCTCGGTCTCAAATGCTACAAGAAAGAAGTAGTAGAAGACCAGAAAGTGACCACCGCATTCTTCAAAGTTGGCGACACTAAGATCGAGCTTCTCGAGGCAACATCTCCCGACAGCACCATAGCAAAATTTATTGAGAAGAATGGTGGTCGTGGTGGTATGCACCACATGGCTTTTGCAGTTGAGGATGGCGTTGCAAACGCTCTTGCTGAGGCTGAAGAAAAGGGTATTAAGCTGATTGACAAGGCTCCGCGTAAAGGTGCTGACGGTCTCAACATCGCTTTCCTACACCCGAAGTCAACTGAGGCAGTTCTCACCGAACTTTGCGAAGACCCATCTAAATAATTGAGAAATATGATTTCCCTTGCGGCGTGATTTTGCTCCGTAAGGGAATAACCTTATTCAGTTAATCCAATACAAATCAATAAGAAATGAGCACATCACAAGATAAGATTAAAGAACTTATCGACAAAAGAATCGAGGCACGTCTCGGTGGCGGTGAAAAAGCCATCGAAAAACAGCATGCAAGAGGCAAATACACGGCTCGCGAGCGTATCGCTCAGCTCCTCGATGAAGGTAGCTTTGAAGAGCTCGATATGTTTGTGACACATCGTTGCACCAATTTCGGACAAGATAAGAAACACATTCTCGGCGACGGCGTTGTTACAGGTTTCGGCACTATCGAGGGTCGTCTCGTATATGTTTTCGCACAAGACTTCACAGTCTTTGGCGGATCTCTTTCTGAGACAATGGCTCAGAAAATCTGCAAGGTCATGGATCTCGGCATGAAGATGGGTGCCCCGGTAATCGGACTTAACGACTCAGGCGGCGCACGTATTCAGGAAGGTATCAACGCCCTCGCAGGCTACGCTGAAATCTTCGAGCGCAATATTCTCGCCTCTGGCGTGGTACCTCAGATTTCAGCTATCCTCGGTCCATGTGCTGGTGGTGCTGTCTATAGCCCTGCCCTCACTGACTTCATCATCATGGCAAAAGGAATCTCTTATATGTTCCTTACCGGTCCGACAGTGGTGAAGACAGTCACCGGTGAAGATGTGACACAGGAGCAGCTTGGTGGTGCCTCAGTTCACTCTTCCAAGAGCGGTGTGACTCACTTTGCAGCTGAAAACGGAGAAGAAGCCCTCTTCCTTATCCGTAAGCTTATTAGCTATATTCCTCAAAATAATCTTGAGGAGACACCTCTTGTAGCTTGTGACGATCCTATTGACCGTCTTGCTGACAATCTCAATGAGATTATCCCGGAGAGTGCAAAACAGTCTTATGACATGTATGATGTTATCAGCTCTGTGGTTGACAATGGCGAATTCCTTGAGGTTCATAAAGACTGGGCTAAGAATATCATTATTGGCTTTGCCCGCTTCAACGGTCAGTCTGTTGGTATTGTTGCCAACCAGCCAAAAGTGCTTGCAGGTGTCCTTGATTCAAATGCATCTCGCAAGGCTGCACGTTTTGTGCGTTTCTGTGATGCCTTCAATATTCCTTTGGTTACGCTTGTTGACGTACCGGGCTTCCTCCCGGGCACAGGTCAGGAATATAACGGTGTAATCACTCACGGAGCAAAACTCCTCTATGCTTTCGGCGAGGCAACCGTGCCTAAGGTGACTGTAACTCTACGAAAGAGCTATGGCGGCGCACACATCGTTATGAGCTGCAAGCAGCTCCGTGGCGACATCAATTATGCATGGCCCACTGCTGAGATTGCAGTAATGGGTGCCGAGGGTGCTGTCGGTGTACTCTATGCTAAGGAAATGAAGGCTGCTGCTGATCCGGCAGCTGTTAAAAAGGAAAAGGAAGATGAATACCGCAAGCTCTTCGCTAATCCTTATCAGGCTGCCAAATATGGCTATATCGACGACGTTATCGAGCCCAGAAATACTCGCTTCCGCATAATCCGCGCTCTGCAGATGCTTGCTACCAAGAAGCTCTCAAATCCGGCTAAGAAACACGGTAACATTCCTCTTTAATCTGACTCCCCTGTCAAAAAAACAATCATTAAATATGAAAAAATTATTTTTGGCAGCGGTCATATCCATTTCTCTTTCGGGGGCTGCAATGGCAGCTCCCGAAGGAGCTACGGATTCATTGACCGGATCAACCACAATCGTAGAGAACGTGGTGATCAATGAGATTGAGCTGCTCCCCCCTGTTGATGGAGACGATGTTATCTCTGAAAGTGAGGTGGCACACAAGATGACTCAGGCTGAGAAAGCTCATAATGCTGCCGTCAACGATTCATGGGGAGGCGCTATCACAATCATAGCAATGTGTATTGTGGTTTCAGCTCTGGCTATTCTCTCGTTGCTTTTCCTCTGCTTTGGCAAAATATCGGAATATTTTCTGGCAAAACAGAAAAGAAATGCAATCAAAACTTCCAAACCCTCAGCTGACCATGATGTGCCCAAGGTTGATTCCGGAGATGTGATCGCCGCCATTGCCGCTGCGCTTGCAGAGCATTTCGGCGAAGGTCACGATATGGAAGAGACCATTCTCACAATTAGAAGAATGAAACGAGCATACTCTCCCTGGAATTCTAAGATCTACAATCTGCGCCAAATGCCAGAAGTTGACAAAAACGCTCCTTCTCGATCCGCATTCTGAACACTGCTCATTTCTCCTTAGTCTTTACGGAATATAAGTTAACACTTCAACCTTACCCAGACTGGATGTCTGCATGAGGTGGTAGAATCAGAACAGACAATGACAATGAAATTAAAAGAATACAAGTATAAGATTAATGGCACCAAATTCAACGTTAAGGTTGGAGATGTTGAAGGAAATTTGGTGCATGTCGAGGTAAATGGTGTCCCCTATAACGTGGAACTTGACAAAGCCCCGGTAACAAAGACAACAATCTCTCAGCCGGTCAAGAGTCCGCAGAAGGCTCCCCGCACTGAATCCGGAGAGAAAATTATTGCTACTCCGGCTGCACCCGTCACAGGAGGATTTGTTGTCAAAGCTCCCCTACCCGGCACTCTCAAGAGCTTTACCGTCAGAGAAGGTGACACTGTCGCTGCCGGAGCAACTGTGTGCATACTCGAGGCTATGAAAATGGAAAACGATATTCACACTTCAAAGGGTGGTGTCGTAAAGAAAATTCTCGTTAGCGTTGATGCCGCAGTGCCGCAAGACGGCGATATTATGATTATTGAATAAGGCTGATCTCATCCTTTAATCTTTAAATTATGATTTTGGCTGAAACTACATATTCCTTCGGTGAATTCATGCGCCAGACAATTTCCACTTTTTGGGAATTCACCGGATTCTATAATTGCGAATGGACCAACCTGCTGATGCTTGCTATCGGTTGTTTCTTCGTGTGGCTGGCAATTAAGAAAAATTTTGAACCCCTCCTTCTGGTCCCTATAGGTTTCGGTATGCTTATCGGTAACATTCCATTCCAACCCGGAATGGAAATCGGTATCTATGAACCCGGATCTGTACTTAACATCCTTTATAACGGAGTTGAACGTGGTTGGTATCCTCCTTTGATTTTCCTTGGGATCGGTGCTATGACTGACTTTTCCGCACTGCTTGCAAATCCTAAACTGATGATTATCGGTGCATGTGCGCAGTTTGGTATCTTCGGAGCCTATATGCTTGCTCTTTTGTGTGGCTTCGATCCGCTGTCGGCAGGTTGTGTCGCTATTATTGGAGGTGCCGACGGACCTACAGCTATCTTTACTACTTCCAAGCTTAACCCTAACCTGCTTGGTGCTGTGGCTGTATCTGCATACTCTTATATGGCACTTATTCCTCTGATTCAGCCTCCGTTGATGCGTCTTTTCACCACTCAGAAAGAACGTCTCATCAAGATGAAGTCAACCCGTGTTGTGAGTCAGAATGAGAAGATTATTTTCCCAATTGTGGGCTTGATGCTTACATGCTTTGTAGTGCCCTCGGGCATTCCCTTGCTCGGTATGCTCTTTTTTGGTAATCTTTTGAGAGAAAGTGGCGTCACATCTCGTCTTGCCAAGACGGCAAGCAATGCCATGACTGACATTGTGACAATCCTCCTTGGTCTCACTGTGGGTGCATCCACTCAGGCAGATAAGTTCCTGACTCTTGATACTTTCATTATCTTTGGTCTTGGTTTTATTGCCTTCATAATTGCCTCTTCAGCAGGTGTATGGTCAGTGAAACTGTTTAACCTGTTCCTTAGCAAAGACAAAAAGATCAATCCACTTATTGGAAATGCCGGTGTGTCTGCCGTGCCTATGGCTGCCCGAATCTCCAATAATCTTGGTCTTGAATATGATCCCAGCAACTATTTGCTCATGCATGCAATGGGTCCCAATGTTGCGGGCGTCATTGGTTCGGCTGTAGCAGCCGGCGTTCTGCTCAGCTTCCTTGGATAAAGATTTTACTTTAAATGAATGTTAAAAATACGGGTTCCGGCAAATTTGCCGGAACCCGTATTTTTAACATTCATTTTTAACATTTATAAAATGAACCATTATAATTCTATATTGTTTTAAATTTAGAGAAAAGATAAAATCTCTAATGTGTCCCGTCGGGTCCTCCTCCTAAACAAAATCTAAATCTCCTTAACTTAAACTAAACTTCCAAATTGTCCAATGATTACAGATAGTGTAATAAAGGAAATATATAAAAAATTCGGCAAGCCTCACAAAAATCGTGAAGACTTGCAGTTGGATTATTTTATGCAGCTCTTAATATCAAATCATCATATCAAACTTGAACCCGACGAAGTGATTCTCGAAGATCTTGAAGAATTTAATCCTTTCAGAAGATTTTTAATAAGAAGTATAAATGCTGTCTTGGAATTCGACAAAATGATTGCCTTTGTTTTTGCTAATCATATACTTTTTTTAGGGAAAGAAGACAATCAAATGAGAGTGCACATAAAACCTGCAAGAAAACGTTCTTTACTTGATAAAATTCTCGGACGTTAAAAATAAGGCCACCGATATAAATACGGTAGCCTTTATTATTAAACTATTAATCTGAAGAAAATAGATTTAGTTGCTTTTGATTTGTTCAATAATTATTGATATCATCATATCCACTCTCAATTTCATCTTCATTAAACTGAGAATCACCATAAAGTTCATCGAATCCAAGATCCTCACTTTGTTTCAACAGTGTCTGGTCAATCTTGTCTTCAAATTCATCCATATCCATAAACTGCTTTGGAGCTGTTCCTCTTTTCATGGTGCAAATAGGATCTGTGAGATTTCTTCCAGGGATAGCTTCCTTCATCTCCATAAAGAATGAGCGTTCTGTCATGTAATCAAACACAAACACCAATTTCTGTCCCTCATCTTCAATAAGCTCATTAAGGGGAGTCTCTTCCATCAGCCATATATCCTGATCGCTGGAGCTGCCCATGTCTTCCAAAGTGATTTCCTCTTCTCTCTGCCATTCGTCATCACAAAGATAGAAAGAATCAATGTCATCTTTCGAATAGCCAACGCTGTCGAGGATAGCGTTACGCAATTGCAGGAAGGTCGAGTTGGAGTCAATTTCAATCTCTCTGCTGAAATTGCTGACCTCATCGCTTACAAGTTTAAATTTATATACCATGTGCTATCTTGTGTTATTTTGTATTTATGTTGCGAAATTAATGTATTTACACATTGATACAAAATTATTATCAACTTTTTTTATGTAAAACATTATTTTTTTAAGCTGACGATTAAAATATGCTCCTAACATCAAAAAAGAGGCAATCAAGATTGCCTCTTTTTTGATGTTATCGGTCATTTTATAATGTCATATTTCTTAAACACTTTCTGAATTGCTTCAATCGAGCGTGCCACCTGGTCTTTTGTATGAGTAGCCATAAGTGAATAGCGAATCAGTGTGTCTTGTGGGGCAACTGCCGGAGTAACTACAGGGTTAACAAATACTCCCTCGTCAAGGAGGTCTCTTGTGACGTGGAATGTCTTATAATCGTCGCGGATAAACAATGGGATAATTGGAGTGGAGGTATTGCCGATTTCGCAACCGATTGCTCGGAAGTTCTCCAAAGCATAATTGGTAATATCCCAAAGATGCTGCTGTCGTTCCGGCTCCGCAAGCATTATATCCATGGCTGCACCGACGGCAGCTGTTGCGCCCGGAGTGAGGCTGGCAGTAAAGATATATGCTCTCGTGTTATGACGCAGGAAGTTGATAGTTTCTTTATCTGTAGCAACAAAGCCACCTATAGAGGCAAACGACTTACTAAAGGTTCCCATTATCAGGTCTACATCATTGGTTACTCCAAAATAATTGCAAGTGCCACGTCCACCTTTGCCAAACACACCGATACCGTGAGCCTCATCGACCATTACAGATGCGTTATACTCCTTTGCGAGTCTTACAATTTCAGGAAGATTTGCCACATCACCCTCCATAGAGAAAACGCCGTCGGTCACTATTAATTTGACTTTATCCGGTTCACACTTCTTCAACTGAGCCTCCAGACTTGCCATGTCATTATGGCGATACTTAAGATAATGAGAAAATGAGAGTCTGCGTCCTTCTATTATTGAGGCGTGGTCTTGCTCATCAATTATAATGTAGTCTTCACGACCTGTAAGTGTTGACACGACACCCAGATTTACACCGAAACCTGTGCTGAAAAGCATTGCCTCTTCTTTGCCAACATAGTCGGCAAGACGTGCCTCAAGATCTTTATGAATGTCAAGCGTACCATTTAAAAATGGAGAGCCTGCCATTCCTGTGCCATATTTTTTTGTGGCTGCCACAGCAGCCTCTATTACTTTGGGGTGGTTGGTCAGACCCATATAACTATTGGATCCGAACATCAACACTTTCTTACCGTTCATGAGCACCTCCGTATTCTGCTCGCTGGAGATGGGACGGAAGTAGGGATATACGCCCGCTGCTTTTGCTTTTTGAGGAGCATCGTATTGCGCCAGTTTCTCTTGTAAAAGCTTCATACAATCAAGATATTTTCTTGCCGAACTTCCAGACCTCTCTAAAAATTAAGCATGGGTCACGGCTCGGGTCGGTTCAGGCTGCAAAGTTAAACATTTTTTAGGAATTCTAACTCTTGTCTGGTCATATTTTTACATCTAAAGTAGCTTTTTTAGATGATTTTGACATTTTTGTCAAAAATCCCGCGGTTTAAATAAATTTAAAAAAAGGCTGAAACTCACCACTTTCTCAAAAAAATGTAAATTTTATCATCTGATTTGAAACTTTTAGCACGTCATTTGTTAATAAGTTAAACGGAGCGATTAAAATAATTCACTCCACTCACATTAAAAAGAATATAAACATTAACACTAAAATTATAGACAATATTATGGGAAAAATTATTGGTATTGACTTGGGCACCACCAACAGTTGCGTGTCAGTTCTCGAAGGTATGGATCCGGTTGTTATTCCTAACAACGAAGGTCGTAACACAACTCCATCAGTAGTGGCATTTGTTGACGGCGGAGAACGCAAAGTGGGAGACCCGGCTAAACGTCAGGCAATCACCAATCCTACCCGCACAATCTATTCTATCAAGCGTTTCATGGGTGAAACCTGTAGTCAGGTGGAAGACGAAATCAAACGTGTCCCCTATAAAGTGGTTTGCCAAAACAATATGCCGAAGGTTGACATCGACGGGCGTGATTACACTCCACAGGAGATTTCTGCCATGATTCTTCAGAAAATGAAGAAGACTGCTGAAGATTATCTTGGTCAGGAGGTAACAGAAGCCGTTATCACAGTGCCTGCTTATTTTGATGACTCTCAGCGTCAGGCAACTAAAGAGGCTGGTGAGATCGCAGGTCTTAAGGTTCGTCGTATTGTAAACGAGCCTACTGCCGCAGCTCTTGCTTATGGTCTTGACAAGTCTGGCAAGGAACAGAAGATTGCTGTGTTCGACCTTGGTGGCGGTACATTTGATATTTCTATCCTTGAGCTTGGTGACGGCGTATTTGAGGTTAAGTCAACTAATGGTGATACTCACCTTGGCGGTGATGACTTCGATCATGTGATTATCGACTGGTTGGCTGACGAGTTTAAGAAAGATGAAGGTGTTGATCTTCGTCAAGACCCGATGGCTATGCAGCGTCTGAAAGAGGCTGCTGAAAAGGCAAAGATTGAGCTTTCAAGTTCTTCTTCTACTGAGATTAACCTTCCTTATATAACAGCTACTGCTGCTGGTCCGAAACACTTGGTTAAGACTCTTACTCGCGCTAAGTTTGAGCAGCTTGCTGAGAAACTTATCGACGCTGTGGTAGCTCCTTGTGAGAATGCACTCAAAGATGCCGGCTACTCTAAGTCTGATATTGACGAAGTTATTCTCGTAGGTGGTTCTACTCGTATCCCTGCTATCCAGCAGATGGTTCGTGAAATCTTCGGCAAGGAACCTAATAAAGGTGTTAACCCTGATGAGGTTGTAGCTATCGGTGCTGCCATTCAGGGTGGCGTGCTTAGCGGCGATGTTAAGGACGTTCTTCTTCTTGACGTTGTGCCTTTGTCAATCGGTATCGAGACTCTCGGTGGCGTAATGACTAAGCTTATTGAAGCTAACACCACTATTCCTGTTCGTAAGAGCGAAACATTCTCTACTGCAGCTGACAATCAGCCCGAGGTTACAATCCGTGTCCTTCAGGGTGAACGTCCAATGGCAGCTGATGACAAGCTTCTTGGTGAGTTTAATCTTTCCGGCATTGCTCCAGCTCCGCGTGGTGTGCCTCAGATTGAGGTTACTTTCGAGGTAGACGCAAATGGTATCTTGAATGTATCAGCTAAGGATAAGGCTACAGGTAAGGAACAGTCAATCCGTATCGAGGCTTCCAGCGGTCTGAGCGAGCAGGAAATCCAGCGTATGCGTGACGAAGCTAAGGCTAACGAAGAGGCTGACAAGAAGGCTAAGGAAAAAATTGACAAACTGAACCGTGCTGACTCTGTAGTGTTCCAGAGTGAGAAACAGCTCAATGAGCTTGGTGATAAGATTCCGGCTGACAAGAAAGCTAATATCCAGGCAGCTATCGACCGTTTGAGAGAGGCTCACAAGGCTCAGAACATCGATCAACTTGAATCACTAGAGAAGGGTATCAATGATGCTTTCCAGGCTGCAGCTCAAGACATTGCTAACGCACAGGCAAGTGCACAGGCAGGTCCTAATCCTGGTAGCACTCAGGCTCCTCGCAATGATGAAAAGGAAGTAACTGATGTTGACTTCGAGGAAGTGAAATAATCCATCAATTTAGAAATATTTGAATCCATATAAATGGAGTGTAACTTAAATAGTTACACTCCATTTTCTTTTTATGATTTTCCGTCAAGATAGATGGAATTTGATTTATTTTCGCTATATTTGCACCATATTTGGAACGTCCCTTAAATGGCGATAAGGTATCATGTAATTTTGCCTCATTAGGTCATAATTGCATTCAATCTGAAGTTAATAGATTACCCAATTATGGATATTAACAAAGAATTAAAAAATAGTAAAGATGGCCTTCTTTCTTATTTTAGAAGTCGTGCCAACGAAATATTAAGCGAACTTGCTCTTAAATTCGCTCCTTTAGACTTTAAGAAAAAGGCATCAGCACTTAATAAAGCAATAATCCAATGCAAGGAAAATTTACTTACCATTGTTTACGATTGTACAAGAATTGAACAATGGTCTAATCAAGAATTGCTTGAATGCATCTTGATGATAACTTATACGAATGATATTGTCATGCTTGAATCGAGGAACTCTATTTGGGAGTATGATTATATGGCATTCTCTCGGCGTATAGGTGAATTATGGGAACCTTTCTGTAAATTATGTTTTATCTATCCTTTAACAAATATTAGATTATTTGTTCCACCCTTGTTTGAAGAAGTAAAACAAAATCTCACCAACGAAATATCTGATTATATTGATGGATTGCGAATAACGATAAGGGAGAAAGAACGATTAAAGATATATTATAACAAAGTATGGGGACTTGTAACCTCTGGAGATATTCAACTTGAATGTGACCTTCATTTCACCGATGGAACAAACAAGTATATAGTTGACTTCAAAAGTGGCTTCGGGTCAAATGAGAAAGGAAATACAAACAGATTATTGTTGGTTGGGAGCATCTATCACAATATAGAAGGAGAGAAATATAATTGTTTAATCTTTGTTCGCGCATCCGAAAACAATCATTATCTTACTACACTTCAAAATTCTGAGGTGTGGAAAATCTCATGTGGGATTGAAACCTATGAACAGATATGTAGTTTTACGGGCTATGATATTCATAATTGGATAAATAGGAATATTGATTGGATGAATGATTTTACGCCACAAATGCGGGAATCTATTGCAAAAAACGGATTAGAAAAATATTTGATTTGGTAATTATGGATTCATCTCTCATTTATCAAGCTCATTACACAAAGTCTGACCCTATACTCAATTACATGACAGGTATGCTAGATTTTCAACCACATGATTTGATTTTTGAGCCATGTGGTGGCGACGGCGTGTTCGTCGATAAAATTCTAGAAAAAATTCCTGATGCAAATATCTGCGTATACGAATTAAGCCCAACCGCCGTTGAAGTTTTACGTAATAAGTATAAGCATTCAAGCAATATAAGAATCAAAGAAACTGATACCTTACTGGATGATGATATTGTTCTAGGAAGTAGTAAGTTTGACAAAATTATCGGCAATCCACCATACGGTGCGAGAAATGACAAAAAGAAAAAAAATGAGCTGAATAGGCTATACGCAGATTTGTATACAAAAGAAAGTTACACGCTTTTTTTATATACTTGTATAAATTGTCTCAACGAAAACGGTGAACTCTGTTTCATAATTCCCGATACATTCTTGTCTCTTCATAGGCATATAGGTATAAGGAAATTTATATTGACGCATACAGCTATTCGTGAACTACTTCTCTTTCCATCCTCATTTTTTCCTGGCATTAACTTTGGCTATGCAAATCTTTGTATTATAACTCTTTCTAAGTGTTCTGATGTTTCTAAAAATCTAAAAAACATGATGGTGATAAGAACAGGTTTCACCAAAGTTGATGAATTGGAAAATAGTCAGGCTGGTGTTTCAAAAGAAATTTCTCAAGGGGCTATCTATAATGGCGTAGGTTCTGCATTTATGTTTAAATCTTCAGATAACCTTGCAGAATTAATCAACGATGAACGTATAACAAAAATCGGAGATATTGCAAGCTGTGTAACAGGATTTTATTCCGGTTGTGATAAAGATTATTTGCATCCAATAAATGGAGAAATCAAAAATGCCAAGAAATACAAAATAATTGATCAGAACGTTATTCACTCTGAGCTATTGTCTGACGCGGAAAAATTAAATGGTATTAATTCTGAAAAGTGCTTTGTCCCAATTGTAAAGGGGGGCAATGCTAAATATTTGAAACCCAATTTATGGTTTATGGATTGGTCAACCAAAGCCATAAGTGAGTACCGTAAAAGTAAGAAATGTCGGTTTCAGAACACTACATTTTATTTTAGAAATGGTATCGGAATCCCAATGATAAGGTCGTCAAAATTAACGGCAGCCTTGATAGATGGACGTTTGTTTGATCAATCCATAGTAGGAATTTTCCCTAAAGATGAATCATTATTGAATTATATGCTTGCTTTTTTCAATTCATCAATCTGTACTAAATTAATTAACACAATAAATCCGTCTACAAATAATTCAGCTAATTATCTCAAAAAGATACCATTCATTTTCCCAAATCTAGATACACGCGATAAAATTGAAAAATGTGTAGACATTATCATAGAGCGGCTGAAAATGGGAAACGAGGAAATCAGTGATATAGAAGCAGAAATCGATAGAATCTTTAATGAGTTATATTTGAATAAAAAAGGTGTTGATCCTACAGCATACACAAAGACTGCATACAAGCAACTTAGTTTATTTTAGCCCATATGACGTATAGGGTCAGTTATTTTTAATAGATTTAAGTTGATAACTCCAGGGTAGAATGTTACCATATTTGGAACATACCTTTATAATCAATTGAGTAACAAAGACTATCTTCTTCGAGGAAGTAAAGTAATATAGAAAATAACAAACATTAACCCTAATACAAATAGCGTGTAACTTTTTTGGAGTTACACGCTATTTGTATTTATGTGAGTACCTAAGATCCCCTCTATATTCGTAATTATATTCTTTTTGATTACTATTTTCTGAGAAAAAATGTTTATATCCCTTTTGTCAGCTTGAATCCCAGATTTTCAATCAATGCCTTTCCAATCTTATTATTAAAATTCATAAAGTCATTAGTCATAGTCCTTTTACCCAACTGTTTGAGTAAATATGCTATCAAGTGTGATCCTCCAAAAGCATCAAAAACGACACGTGTATTATCCGGTATATAATGCGACATCCATTCTCTATTATTATATACTTTGCTCCAAGATATTGCGGCTTTAGGAAGTTATAACTTAAATAGTCGTAATCTTAAAATAAATTATTCATTTACTATGGTCACCTTTATAAAAAATATTTATGTATCTTATATTCTGAAAAAACATGGTTATTTCTTTTTGGGAGATTTATGAAACTTCCATTGAATATGGAACATCACATAACGTGGAAGAACGTTTGTGTATGTCTCGGTTCTAACCTGTGCATTCACGCTGTAGAATACGTTTTTGATTTAAGTTTCGCAAGTACTGGTTTTCAGCGATAACAGTATAGAAAAAAGACATGGTTCTTGCATAATTGCAAGAAAATGAGTAATTTTATATACCACCAAAAAATAACTCAAAGCCATGTCTATATACAAAATTACTCCTTTTCTCTCGGATATCAAAGATTTTTTCAAAAATTCTGATATGACAGCTGCCATGCATACCATCAGTTCGGTGCTTTCCCAGGTCAAAATGACCGAACGGGACACACTTTCCGTGACAAGCAGACGCAACTACATATATAAGTTGCTCACGGTGTTCCAATGCCTTCTGCTTTTCCCATGCTTCGGTATAGGGAATGCCTGGAACAATCAGAAGTATGGGACTCTCAAGCCGTTAATCAAGATTAGAAAGGATGTCTTCTACCGTTTTATGAGAAACCCGGGTATTTATATCTGACTCTACCAAATAAAATTGTATATAATTTCTATAAATCAACTGATTAAATGCTACGATAAAAGAAAAACGTCTATGCCCACTTATCACCCGTGCATCTCCGCTGAATAGTTACGATTTTTAAGTACATGACAAAAATTTGAAAACATCGAATTTTGGGGTATAACTCGGTCGCATAAGGATGTTTGCGATCTCTTCCAATCCATACTTGACAAGCGACTTCGCCTTTCTTCCATGTTTCAGGATTCTTATCGGTTTAATATTCATATCTTTATGCTTACCAACGAGATACGCCCATACCAGCGCCACACATACCATTGCAACCAGTCCTGCGATGCGCTCTATGTCGCGCATATATGTGTCCTCGATATTGAAGCCGGAGGACTTCATGGCCTTGCCTTTCTGATAAACTCACGGTCGGACACAAGACAATCAATGCAGTCCGAACCGAACAGCCTCACGAAGTGGTCCATAATCTCCTTCCTCTCCTCCCAATTGGAGTTGCATCTCTTAGGCAGCAATTTGAATATCAAGTGGAATGCAATTCCCTTGTAGGTAATGCCAAGCATGAGAATATTGATGTTGAAATCTCCGAACTTCCAGTTAGTACGGTCCATACTGAGAACAAGCCTGTCTTTTACAGGCAGCAGACAGAATATCATCCGTGCGATGATGTCAGATCCAGGGCATAGTTGGCAAAGAAGCTTTGGAAGTGGCGCAGATTGGAATCCTTCTCAACCGAAGTGGGCAAGGCACATGCCAGTTTATGGAGGCTGACAGTCTGCACCATGTAGAGGGCGTGGAGAAGGAACGCCATCAGTTTATGCGTGCCGGATTCATTGTTTTTCCAAAATGCTCTTGCATAATCGGGAGGATTTGATTAACTTTGACCAAGTCCTTGGAATTAGTAGTTATCATGGAGAAAAGTCGGCAAACTTTTCCTTTAAATTACTAACTTCCAGGGATCTTTAAAATTTTACTAATAGAAAATTAGATGTTTAACAGCATAATTTCAATTTTGGTCATATACTAAAAAAATATATAACTTGCACAACTACTTATCATCCCAGCACTCTGTTTCGGAAGAGAGACTTGGTATTGTTGAAGAATGATACACCGGATCTTTTCCCTCTTTGCGTTGGCGCACATAGTCTTTTAAAAGAAGAATTGCGTATTTCCCAAGCAAAGAAATGGCTGCTATATTACAAAGGGTCATGAGTGCCATTGTGATGTCTGCAAAACCCCACACTAGATCCAAAGAACATACGGCACCAAGATAAACCATCGCTCCTACTAAAAGTCTATAAATTTTTATCACAAAGTCACTGTTTTTTATAAACCTGATATTCGTCTCCCCATAATAATAATTGGCAACTATACTGGTAAATGCAAAAAAGAATATTGCAATGCTGACAAATATTGAGCCATAATTGTGCCCTCCTCCCAGACCGGCATCAATAGCTTTCTGAGTGAGAACAATACCATCATGCCCGTCAGCAAAAATTCCACTACACAGAATTATAAATGCAGTGGCAGTGCATATTAATAACGTATCAGTATATACTCCTAATGACTGAATCAATCCTTGCTTAACCGGATGAGACACAGAGGCTGTGGCAGCAGCATTAGGAGTAGAGCCTTCCCCTGCCTCATTACTGAAAAGACCGCGCTTCACCCCCATTATAATGGCTGCCCCTATCATGCCTCCGGCTGCCTGACCAATCCCAAAGGCATTTTCTACTATCAGGCACAAAATTTCAGGAACACGGTGTATGTTAAGTATGATTATTACTATTGCCAAAACAATGTATGCAATAGCCATTACCGGCACAACAATCTCACTAAATCTTGAGATACTTTTTATACCACCAAAAATAATAACCAGAGTCATGACAGTCAGAATAATACCCATCAACTCTCTGGGTGCGGAATAACATTCCATAAAAGCAGCAGCTATGGTATTTGACTGAACCGTGTTAAAAGCAAAACCGAAAGTAAGAGTAATCAGCACGGCGAAGGTCACAGCCCACCATCTCTTGTGTAGACCTTTCTCTATATAATAAGCGGGTCCTCCCATAAATGAACCCTCACCTCTTACCTTAAATAACTGAGCAAGGGTAGACTCTATAAAAGCACTCGATGCTCCTAACAAAGCTATAAGCCACATCCAGAAGATTGCTCCCGGTCCGCCCACTGCAATCGCCGTGGCTACTCCCGCAAGATTACCTGTTCCTACCCTCGATGCTATGGAAAGGGCAAATGCCTGAAATGAACTTACCCCACCATTACCGGAGAATCCATTACTGTCGGCATTACTCTTCTTTCCTGAGCTGAGAAGAAGTTTAAACATCTCCCCTATCATTCTGAACTGCACCCCTTTTGTAACAATAGTGAAATACACCGCAATTGAAAGCAATGCTATCACCATAACATAGTCAGTCAGAATACCACTTATTGTACCTACTAATTTTTCCATATTGAAAATTTATATTTTCTGCAAAATTACGATTTTTCCTTTGAAATTTCTACTAAAAATCGTATCTTTGTAATTATATTAAATTTAGCCATAGACACTATGAAGACTAATTCCTTTAAATCAGGTTTAATTGCTGTTGGTGTATATACATTAGCTAATGTGCTTGCCCTCTCAGTTATAGGGTGGTTAAAGTCTACTATGAATTTGGGTGAAAATTTTTATAATTGGATTAGTTTGTCAAGCGGTGTTTTCGGTATGGTAATATCATTTATGGGTGGCTTCTACTTTAATCAGTTATTATCAAACAAGATCACTGAATATAAAACTACTCATCAAGAATGGCATGATAAGTATGTACGTGAAATTTGCAAGATAAAATTACTGAAGAGATACGGTTGCATAGCCTCCTGTATCGGTTTTATCCTTGTAGTACTCATGAGTAGGATAAAAGACCAATATCCTGTCACATTTATTATGATAAAGGTTTGGACATTACTAAGTGTACTATTTTATCACGCATATACTTTCAGAAATAAGAAATTACGCCGCCTCCAAATTCAAAATCTTTATGACGATGTGATTGCACAAGTTGAAAAGTAATCATTTCAACAATCAATACTACGAAAATATATCCTTAAAACTTTCAAAATTCTTATTGTAAGCTATTGTGTTCAGTTTTGGTATTAAGTCTGTTTGAAAAATATTTTTAGGCACCTGCCGTTTTTATGAATGCAAAATAATGATTAACTTTGCAGGTGCAATCAGGCAATCAAGCCCGATTCAATAGACTAATGAGAAAATCTGACATTAGAAACACTACATTATATATTGCCGGGTTTGCAATCCTGACATTTATAATAATCCATATAATCGCCTCCCGAGCTGCAGGGAAAGAAGATGAGCAAGAAGAGGCGATTGCGGCTAATCATGAGGGCATTATATGGAGTGATACTCTTTCTAACAACTCTTCAGATATTGCTGCCACTAAAAAAATGGACTCTGAAATCAACCAATTCATGGGTCGTTGGGATCTCAAAGGTATGTCGTTGGCAATCACTCACAATGATTCATTGGTCTATGCCAAAGGTTATGGGTGGGCTGATAAGGAAATCGGACGTAAAATGGAAGCAACCTCTATTATGCGTATAGCTTCTGCCTCCAAACTGGTGACAGCCGTGGCTATAATGAAACTTATTGAGGAAGGAAAATTTTCTCTTGATTCAAAGGTGTTTGGTCCCGATGGAATTCTCAACGACTCATCTTTCACAAATGTAATCAACGATCCAAGAGCGTTTGACGTGACCGTTGATCATCTGCTGCGCCATAAAGGGGGGTTTTCTTCTGTGATGGGCGACCCCATGTTTCGCACAAAAGACATTATGGCGATGGAAAAACTTACTGCTCCACCCTCTAACGAAGAACTCACAAAAATCGTCATCAAGCGAAAACTGAGATTTACCCCCGGAGTGGGTAGGAAATACAGTAATTTCGGATATATGCTCTTGTCTCTGATAATTGAGAAAACGACAGGACAATCATATTGGAACTATGTCAATGCAAATGTGCTTCAGCCTGCCGGTATATATAATATGCGTCCTGCCACAAATTATTATGCCGATCGCCACCCTAAGGAAGTAAAATATTATCCTCCCGATAATGAGCTTGTTGAGGAATTTAATGGCAGCGGTAAAATGGTGGAAAGGGTTTATGGAGGAAGTAATGTCAACGGGCTTATGGGTGCGGGGGGCTGGACAGCTTCGGCAGCTGATATAGCACGCCTTGTGGCTGCCATAGATAATTATCCCGTTGTAGATAATATCCTTACCCCTAAAAGCGTCAATCTACTCACTGAGCACGACGACCATGATAAGATGAGTCGTGGATGGAGTGAGGCTGACGCATACGGCAAATGGTCAAGGACCGGTACCCTAAGCTCTACTCACACGCTTATCGAACGGTTTCCAACCGGAGAATGTTGGGTGCTTATCACTAACAGCGGCGTGGGAAAAGGTCATTCATTTTCTCGTGACCTTTCCAGGCTTGTCGAGCGTCTGCGCTCTAGATATAATGGTTCTCTTCCTGCCCGTAACCTATGGTAATATCCTATATCCTGAATCATTTGCGTAACTCAACGCTTTACATTATCTTTGCAAAAAATTAAACAGCTACTTAGAACACTCTTAGAATGGATTTCAAGATAGAAGCAACCGCTCCCGACACCAAGGCGCGTGCCGGAGAGATAACTACAGATCATGGCACTATACCCACTCCTATTTTTATGCCTGTCGGCACCGTGGGGAGTGTCAAGGCTGTCCACATGAGGGAATTGAGAGATGACATTGATGCCAAAATTATTCTTGGCAACACTTATCATCTCTATCTGCGACCAGGTCTTGAGATTCTGAGAAATGCCGGTGGTCTACACAAATTTAATGGCTGGGAACGCCCTATTCTTACCGACTCCGGTGGTTTCCAGGTTTTCTCCCTGTCTGACAACCGGAAACTTACTGAGGAGGGTGCATGGTTCAGAAGTCATATCGATGGTTCCAAGCATCTCTTCACCCCGGAAAATGTAGTCGATATCCAAAGGGTGATCGGTTCCGATATAATGATGGCTCTTGACGAGTGTCCTCCCGGTACTTCCGATTTTAATTATGCACAAAAGTCTCTTGCTCTGACTCAAAGGTGGCTTGAAAGAGGCTGGAAACATTATAAGAATACAGAAGGACTATATGGCTATTCACAGGCATACTTCCCTATTGTGCAGGGATGTGTTTATCCGGAGCTTCGGCGTGAAGCTGCCAAACATATTGCCGACCTCGGGGCTGATGGTAATGCAATCGGCGGATTAGCTGTAGGTGAACCAACTGAGGTAATGTATGATATGATTGAAGTGGTCAACGAGATTTTGCCTACTGATAAGCCACGTTATCTTATGGGTGTCGGCACTCCTGCCAATATTCTTGAAGCAATTGACAGGGGAATAGACATGATGGATTGTGTAATGCCCACACGTAACGGACGCAACGGCATGTTGTTTACCCGCAATGGTATTATGAATATGCGCAACAGGAAATGGGCGGATGACTATTCTCCACTTGACGAGGGAGGGGCTGCATGGGTTGATGAAGTTTATTCAAAAGCCTATGTGCGTCATCTTTTCATCAGCCAGGAGCTTCTTGCAATGCAGATTGCCTCTGTGCATAATCTTGCATTCTATCTGTGGCTCGTCAGGGAGGCGCGGAAACATATCATCGCAGGTGACTTTAAGAGTTGGAAAACTGAGATGGTGGAGAAAGTAACCACCAGACTTTGATTGTTATGAATAAAAATAGCGACGATAACAGCTACCACGCAGAAAAACTTAATGTCAGTGTGCTCAACCCGACTAACGAAAATGTTGAGGAAATAATAAGTGAAGTTAATTCGGAAGAAATCACTGAAAATAGTTTGGAAGAGGCTGTTGACAAAAAACATAAAAAGAAGAGGCGTTGGCATAATCCGTTTCGTCTCTATATAATCGACAAGTATATTCTCAAGAAATTCTTGGGCACATTCTTTTTGTCTACCATCCTTTTCTTGGCGGTTACTGCTATGTTTGACATCACAGAAAAACTTGATGCCTTTCTGACAGCTCCACTTAAGGAAACTTTATTTGATTATTTCGCCTCTTTCCTCCCCTATTTTTTTAATCAACTCTCCCCTCTTTTCGTCTTCATATCTGTGATTTTCTTCACCTCGAAAATGGCAGGTAACTCTGAAATCATCGCTATTCTCTCAAGCGGTATCAGTTTCAAAAGACTTCTGCGTCCTTATATGATAGGGGCAGCTATAATTGCGGCTTTTACTTTCGCTCTCAGCAACTATATTCTCCCTCCGACCAACATAAAACGGATTGCTTACACCAATAAATATGTGAAAAATAAAAAGGTGGAAAGCAATATCAATATACAGTTGCAGGTGTCGCCGGGTGTCGTGGCTTATATCGGAAGGTTTGAAGATCATAATAAGACCGGTTATCGTTTCTCCCTCGACCATTTCAATGATAAGGAATTGGTGTCACGCACTACAGCTATGACTGCACGCTATGACACTACAAGAACCTATCACTGGATTCTGTCTGATTTTATGACTCGCGATTTCGATGGCATGAAAGAGAAAATTATACGTGGTTCTCGCCTCGATACTATTCTTCCATTCGAACCACGCGACTTCATGATCTCGGCAAACGACCAAGAGACACTTACCACCCCACAGCTCACTGAGTATATTGAAAAACAAAAAATGAGAGGGGTGGCAAATATAAAGGCATTTGAAATTGAGAAAGAAAAACGCATAGCCTCTACCGCAGCCGCATTTATCCTTACCCTTATCGGGATGTCGCTCTCATCTCGTAAGACCAAAGGGGGAATGGGTCTTAACATAGGTATCGGGTTGGGATTGAGCTTCAGCTATATTCTGTTCTCAACTGTGACCAGTACTTTTGCAATTTCCGGACTCACTACTCCGTTTATTGCAATGGAGATACCTAACGTGGTTTACCTACTGATTGGTATTATACTATATCGGCGTGCTTCCAATTATTGACAAAGGTGCCTACATAAAAATTTTTCATCTTTATAATTTGTATCTAAAATGGCTAAACGGAAAAAAAGAAAAAATAAAAAAAACAACCAAATTAAAGAATTAGCTGCGCTTGTTATTTCTGCCGGTACCGTGTTTTTAGGTGGTGGAACTATCAACTCTTGTTCAACAATTGATGAGCTGGGACATCTAGGGAATTCTTCAGAAACTGACTCGTCAGACATAGCGCACTATTCTGACCTTGAGACTGTCACTATCCCTAAGACTCTACCTTCACAGATAAAGGAGTATCTTGGCTTTACGGTCTCCTTTAATAAAGACAATAAAACTCCCAATTATGTGGCGTGGGAGCTTCTTGGAGAGGAAGTGACAGGAGATCAGGAGCGGTCTAACAACTTTTGGACTGACAGTGAAATTGATGGCTGCCCCAGCACAAAAGATTATACCCGTTCCGGTTATGACCGTGGGCACATGTGTCCTGCTGCTGATCAAAAATGGAGTACACAGGCAATGTCTGACTGCTTTGTCATGACTAACATTTGTCCACAGCTTCATGAGCTTAATGCTGGCGCATGGAGCACCCTTGAAAACAAAGAGCGCCAGTGGGCACGTCGAGACTCTGCAATTATGATTATAAGCGGTCCTATCTATGATAAGACTGACACCAAGACTATTGGTGACGCAAAGGTACGTGTGCCGAGTGCTTTTTTCAAGGTTCTTCTCGCTCCTTATATAGATCAACCGCGTGGAATAGCATTCGTTTATCCCAATATATCATCTCCCGGAAATATGCAGGATTATGCCATGAGTATCGATGAACTGGAAAAGCTCTTAGGTTATGACTTCTTCCCTGCTCTCCCTGATGAGATCGAAAACAAAGTGGAAGCTACTTTCTCGTTTAAGGAATGGAACAGTTCGAAGTGACATCTGCTGACACAATAGCTGCTATCTCAACCCCTCCCGGCACCGGAGGGATTGCGGTGGTCAGGGTATCCGGTCCGGAAGCTATTTCGATAGTTAACAATGCTTGGAAAGGCAAATCTCTTCACAGTGTTGGTTCCCACACTGTGCATCTCGGAAGTTATCTGGACACTTCCGGTCAGATACTTGATGAATGTGTCGCCACGGTCTTCAGATCCCCACGTACATTCACGGGTGAAGATGTAGTAGAGCTTTCTATACATGGGTCAAAGTGGATCCAACGTGAAATACTTGCCGATCTTATCCGTAGAGGGGCAAGAGTAGCTCAACCCGGTGAATTTACCCAGCGAGCCTTTCTAAATGGTCGTCTTGACCTTGCTCAAGCTGAGGGTGTGGCAGATCTTATAGCAGCTTCATCTAAAGCTGCACATACTCTTGCTGTATCACAGACCAGAGGTAATTTCTCAAAAGAAATCGACATTCTGCGCGACCGGCTTATTGAATTCGCCTCCCTTCTTGAACTGGAACTTGATTTCTCCGAGGAAGAAGTAGAATTTGCAGATCGTCAGAAACTTCTGGCACTATCAACCGGCATAATAAATAAAATAGACAGGCTTAGTTCCTCCTATTCCTCCGGGGCTGTCCTAAAAGAAGGAGTCCCTGTTGTAATAGCCGGTATTCCCAATGCCGGGAAGTCCTCCCTATTAAACCTGTTGCTCAATGATGACAAGGCAATTGTGAGCGACATTCCTGGCACAACACGCGACTCAATAGAAGACACTGTTGAAATTAATGGAATCCTCTACCGATTCATAGACACAGCCGGACTGCGTGACTCAAACGATACCGTTGAAAAAATAGGTATTGACCGCGCACGCCTCCTCATGAAGAGGGCATCAATAGTGATATGGCTTATAGATCCCACCTCACCCCTGCCACCACAACAAGAGGAAATTATCACCTTCCTCACTGACAACCCGGAGTCACGACTCATACTCCTCCAAAACAAATCCGACCTTCCTACCTCCCGTCTCCCCTATTTATCCCAACTTCTCTCCTCTTCACTTTCAGTCTCCAATCCTCCTCTTACTTTCAGCACTAAGACAGCAGAGGGTCTTCCGGAACTAATTGAAAGATTAACTGCTCTTTCCACCAGTGACTATAATCCTGAAAACGAATTAATAATCACTAATATCCGTCATTACGAAGCCCTTAAGAAAGGCTCTGAATCCCTCCAAAGAGCAATTAGAGGTATTGAAGACGGCATCAGCGGTGACTTCATTGCACAAGATGTACGTGAAGCTCTACACCACCTCGGCACCATCACTGGAGCTATCACCACCCATACTCTTCTCACTTCTATATTTTCACGCTTCTGCATCGGAAAGTAACCCGCAGTTAAAGACAGGTAACTATAAGTTGAAATAATAGTCAAGGCGTTCAGTTTGAGTGCCTTTTCTTTTGCCCGAATATTGCCAAATTAATCAGTAGAACCCGTTTCTACCTATTTTTCACTCCATTTTTGAACCACATTTGTTGCTCGTCTGCTACCCGAGTTAAGTCACTCTGCTCGGTAGTGGATGATGTTCATACTCGTTCATACTCATTCAGGCGTATTCATACGAGTTCAACGAATTAGCTCTATGAGTGACATAATTTTAATTCAAAGATATGGCAACTTCGAACATTAGAATCAAGAAGATTTGTCAATGGTGTGGAAATGAGTTCGAGGCTCAAAAGTCCACAACACAGTATTGTTGTAAGCGATGTGCCGAACACGCTTACAAAGAACGAAAGAGGTAAGAGAGGAAGAAAATCACTGAGACACATGATTCTCTTGTTGCACATGAAAATAAACTTAATCAACTCTCCGGCCGAGACTATCTGTCGGTAGCAGAAGTGGCGCAAATTCTTAATGTAACGCCAAGAGCAGTTTACAACCTCATTTACAGGGGTACCATCAAAGCCTATCGCCTCACCTCACAATGGGCTGTAATCAAGAGAGCGGATATTGACGCAATGATCGAGGCTCGACCTTATGAACGTAAACCGAAAGCGACGGCACTTGCCAATGATGAAAACGGCGAGGCAATCTCAGAGTTCTACACAACTAAGGAGATTATCGAGAAGTTTGGAGTGAGCAATTCATGGGTATTTGCTCAGGGAAAGGCACACAATATCCCGAAAGTGTATCACCGTGGAAAGACACTCTGGAGTAAGCCCCATTGTGACCGGGTGTTTACGGCAAAGCCGGAGACTCCGAAGGAAGAAGACTGGATTTCATACCCCGATGTCCGGGCAGAATACAATCTGACCCATGACCAGCTTCACAATTATGTGAAGTATCACGGGCTACGCCGTAAGAAAGTCGGGAAATACACCTATATCTTGAAGTCGGAAATCGATGCGATTCTCCGTCCTCCGACACTGAAATAAGCCTGGTTATCGGTTATCTGCTGGTTATATGGCAAATAACTTGATAACCGTATTGCCACAGACGAACTTTGCATCAAAAATCATTCATCAAAAAAATATCATATATGGATATATGCACAAAAGTCACCCTTAGACAGCGTCTTCTAAAATCGGGTAAGATTACGCTGTATTTCGACTACTACCCACCAATCCGAAACCTGAAGACCAACCGTATGCAACGCCATGAGTATCTTGGCATCTACCTCTATGCCAATCCCACCAATCAGGTTCAGCGCGATTTCAACCACTCTATGCTTGAAAAGGGGGAACTGATACGTTGCCGTCGTCAGGAATCAGTCATCAACCGTCAGTTCGGTTTCATCGACCACAGCCAGCTCAAGGCTGATTTTCTGGAATACTTCGAGGCTGTCACTAAGAAGAAGTATCAGAAATGGCGCATAGTGTTTGAGCACTTCAAGGTGTTCTGCAAGGGCAAATGCACCTTCGGAGATCTCACGGTCGAGTTCTGCACAAAGTTTCAGGAATGACTGATCACAATGGCAAGGAATATCGGTATGATCTGCAAAAGGATCTTGGCATTGACATGAGCATTATTCCACCAGTCAATATCACTCCACCCAGAACACCAAAGACGCCGGTAACCAAAGTTACCGCATCCCAGGCTATGAACAAAACTTCTCAATCTTCTCCCTTAAAGCCAAAATCCCAAAGTCCCCGGATTGCAAATATCAAGGATGCTGCATCTGGCAGTTCTCGAAATGCTGAATATGAGATTCGGGATGGTAAGGGCACTGATGATCCCGATGAAGAATGGAAACAACGTAATGGATATAAAATGTAAAAAGTTTATTATATGAAACACAAACCCTCAGCCCTGCAAGGCAGGCGCAGGTATAATAACCCCGAAGATAACCTTACGGAACGTATTACCTTCCGGCTTTCTGCTAACGAACGCAAATCTTTGGAAGAAAAGGCAAAAGAACGTGGTCTGAAACTCAGCCCTCTTTGCCGCCTCATCGTAATGCGTCGGAAAATCCCTGACCGTTCTCCTCATACGCTACAATGGTTCCGCGAACTTGTGGGAATACAGAACAATCTAAACCAGATTGCTCACCATCTGAACATTACAAAAGAAGCCGACAAATGGGCTATTGAGGCTATACGCTTCATTGCCGATGAAGTCAAAAAAGCAAAAACCATCTTAACTGTAAGTAATAATGAACAATCCGTTTGATAACGTGCCTTCTACTGCTGATATACCGGAATCAGTTGATAAGAGAGCCATGGCAACCTTAACAGTACTGACCGAAAGATTTGAGGCCGCCGTAAGCCGAGAAGAAGCTGTAGCCAAGAATCATGAAGAACTTGCCGGAGTGATGTTTGAGACATTCCTTGACGATGACGGCTCGATAAAGGACATTGCGTATTCTGCGGAGATTATATCTGCACTTCGTCAGACCATATCGGCTATGGATAGATGTTGCGAACGCATCGCGGCAGCTCAACGCGATATGCCTACAAGCATTGAGGCACACCTTTGCGAAGACGACCGTAACCTTCTTGACAGTAATTTCATCAGGTTGAAGAATCTGATCAAGCTCAATCTCCCTATTGTCATCGGTATCGGTGCACTTGTCGGCATCTGCCGAAAGTATTATGGTGTCTAAATTCTCAACCGACAAAAGGCACGAATACGAGCAACGCCTCAATGAACTTGACCGTTGGCATCAAGAAAACGCCGAGGCATTCTCCTTCTGGCAATTCTACCGTGAGAACTATCCCAAGAAGTATCGAGAATGGCAAACCGGACGCTGGCAACACGACATCGCCTACCGCGACTCCCTCATCCGCACACACTCCCTCGACCGCCTGAAACATCTACACGAAGACTAATAGTGGTAATTTTACCCTAAGAATCCGATAAGAACTATCCTACTTGTCGGATTTTCTATGTTATTGAGCATAAATCCTTGGTCACAAACGATTAGTTTATTAACTTTGTGTTCAAATTTAATTTATTAGGCAATGGAGACAAAAACAGAACGTCAAAAACTAAATAGAATAAAAGCAGTATTAGCAGAAACCGGTCATACTGGTAAATGGCTCGCCGAGCAATTAGGCAAAGATCCAGTCACTGTATCCAAATGGTGTACCAACACCTCCCAACCCGATTTAAATACATTGTTTCAAATAGCAAAATTGTTGAGAGTACAAGTAAATCTACTATTGATAGAAACAGTTTAAATAAGAGAACCTATGACAAGTATGAACAAACCTCTTGAGAATAAGGTACGATGCGGAATGGTTTTAATGAAATATGACCACTCTCAAACTTTTACTTGTGCCTATTGTCACAAAGAAAAGACATCAAAGAAAATAGCTTTCGAAGAAGGAAATCCTGAATTTAAGATTTGCAATGCTTGCTATGGCGAGATTATTGCTAAGTATGAAAAGAAATAAATAGTCTTACAATGTATCTGTCGTTCATATCAGATATTGCAAAACCTGGAGATTTCATCTCTGTTGAATGCGCTGATGGCACTATCCAAGGGACTGTTGTAAAATTATCGGATGCCTTTATAGCCATCAAATTAGACAATGGAGCCTTAATTGTAAAGAAAGATGAAGAGATAGCAAATGTGGTTTTAAATCCAGCTACCATCTGCAACCAACAAGACCGTATTGTTGATGTAAAATCTAGCACAGATGTCAAAGACGATATAATAGACACAACTCCTCGTGCAAAAGGCGACAAGGTTCGAGACATACCTATTGCCTGTGAATCGGTAAATTTAACTATTGGCCAATATGAATCTATTTGGGATTCTATAGACAAGTCAAAGCTTATCGCTTCTATCGGGGTAATTAAGAAAGCTCTAACCAAGGAATTGGGGTCTATTATTGTTGCCAGTAATGCCAATGTGATCGAGGTTTGCAAACGATCGATCAGAGTTAATACTAAGGAGCATCCTAAGCTTTCAGTCTCGACTTCTACGATAATTGAATTAGAATTAATGAACGATATTGATAGCTTCAATATTGGAGATTCTTTGCCAGTTGTTATTTATTTTCATAATATATTTGAATCAAAAACAGCTTTTTTGACTTTATTGCCCAATAGCATATCTGGTTATGTGGATTTATTGGAAGATGCCATCGAAAGTGGTCATTATAGACAAGCAAAGTCCTTGTGCTATTTTCTTCTATCACATATTACCGAGGGTTTAGCACGTACTAAGTTACTTTCTATAACTCGCATTCTAAAACCAGTAAATGCCTTCTTGAAAGAAAAACAAGAGACCCGAAAAGGATCAATAAAGATACCCAAACCATACAAAAAGATTGAAAAAGAAATTAATGATCTTGTTCGTAATGGGAATTTGCAAGAAGCTATTGCTGTCATAGATGAATCATTGTCTAATTTGCAACTTGATAGTAAATATAAAAGCAGTCTATTATTACGTAAAGCACAAGCTTTTTCATCTCTAAAAGATTATTCAGGAGCGAAGCAATCATACATAGAATTGATTTCATATAAAGAGAATACGGATGGAGAATCTCGAAATTTAAGCCATCTGTACACTGAACTAGCACGCCTACATGCAATCCAGCAGGAATATGAAGAGGCTCTTATTGCAGTAACTAAAGCCTTGAATTGTAATCCCGATAATAAATATGCGTCTACATTAGTAGACCAACTGCGTAATGGTGAGCTAAATTCTGTGTCTGTGTCAAGTGTTGCTGATACACCTCGAATAGAATCATCAGAGAAGAGTGGCGAACTAATTTTAGATTCGGAAGAAACTTCTTTTGCAATTAGCAAAATGATTGATTTGGATATTATTGAGCACAAGTATACAAATGATAGTATTTTAGCAAATAGCGGCAAACCGACTTTAGAAATCGCAGAAAAATTACTAAAAGAAGCGCAAGCATATAAAGGTACTAATGTGGGAGAAAAATACCCACTATTTCTAGAAGCAGCTAAAGCATATAGTGAGTTGCCGGTAGGGAGCTATGATGTTTCTAAATACATGGAATCAGTAGCATTTTATGCAGTTTACAAAGGCCATTTTCTCTATAATAAATTTAAGAATGACATTGAAACTAATGACTCTGTAAATATTGCAACAATGAAGGCTCAGCGAGATAGTGCATGTAGTTATTATATTGAATCTTTAAATCTTTTATCTGATGTTAAGGGAAGCATGGTGGGTGTAATTCTATGCAATTATCTTAAACTTAATATTATGATGGAAAGCCTAAACTCGCAGACCCCTATTAAACTTACTGGAAACCTAAATAGAATATTTTTTAGTTGCATAAACAGCGATAATTCAAGAATAATTGAAATTGCATGGAATACCGTTATAGCAGTTTGTGCAGCCAGTACGAAAGCCTGGAATCAACTATGGCGGTACAATAGCGCATGGAGACGCACTATAAGCTCTGCTTTTGACGATGATACTATACGTCACCAAATTTTCAAAATCATCGCCATTCAGAATAAATGCAAAGTCAGTTATACCAATAAGTTGACTCATGTCCAATTCTTGAAGAAAGTACTCGCATTTCGGCAGGAAAGATTAGCCAAATGTGCCGAATTACAAGCTGCAATTCTGAAAGAAGATCTTGATTTCCATTTATTAACAAAATTATTGGATAAATGGATGCAGATGTCTGAGTATGTAGATTTAATGAATGAGACGGAAACTATTTCAAAGAGCATTGTAGATAATATTCTCTCATTTCTTACGCCATATACTAATAGAAACCAAGTAGAACGTACCAATCTTCTTATTCAAGCGCAAGCCAAGATAGACGAGCAGATACGTTTTATTAACGAGAATACAACTTTCTATGGACGGACATTCTTCTTCCCCTTACTTAAGAAATGGAGGAGAGCAATAACTAAACTTTTGGAGAAAAAAATAGCTGATACATTGCCACAACTGATTGTTATGGCAGATCCTCCATATATTGTAGAAACAAATGGAATCAAAATTGTCAACCTTTTAATTAAGAACTGTGGTGAAAGTACAGCAGAAGGGTATAAATTAACTCCTACTCTAACAGAAATTGCGACAAGATCTACAATTAAAGTACATAACAATGTAGAAAAGGAAATTCAAGCTGGCGGTATTCAAGAAATGGTGATGAAACTGCCCCCAGAAATGTCAAATGCAAAGGCCATTAACTTATCAATGGCAATATCAGCGATATATCAAGGAAAGGAAGTTGAGCCAGCCCTATTTGACTTTACGGTTGAAATGGAACCAGTTGCATCACTTTCATACGAAGAAATACCTTGGAATGATGGACCTATTCCTGCTGAAAAAATGTTTAAAGGCCGTAAGCAAATTATAGATATGCTTACTAAACATTATACATCTATCGAGAAAGATAAACCATATATTCTTTATGGACTAACCCGTACGGGGAAAAGTTCTATTCTTAATTATTTAAGAAAAGCTCTAGATAAGACTCCAGTTATGATCCAAGGAGACCAATATACTATTGCTACTTTTGAATGGGATCTTTCACAAGCATCCAGTTATGGAAATGCATCTGATATGTGGGAATACTTATTGTATAGCCAACTTAATGACTATCTTAAAAACTATATTGGAGAAGATGGTGTTAGAGAATTGGGTATGTCTGATAGTCCACGTGCCAAAGATCTTAAAAATACTCTAGATTTTTTACATAAAAAAAGAATCTATCCAATGTTCTTTGTTGATGAATTCTCCTTTATAAAAGTTATGATGGACAACAAAGTTCTGAATCCTGCTTTTCTTCATACTCTACGACAATTCTCATTTGAAGGGAAAGCCGGCTTTATTTATGCTGGCACATATGATGTAGATGCACTGTTAGAAGACCCCGCATACGGTATAACAGGACAGCTAGTTGGATGTAAGAAAGCTCAAATTAATGAAATTGATAGAATCTCTACAGAAGAACTCATCCAAGTTCTAGGCAATAAACTAATCTTCACAGAGGAGGCAGTCAAACATATACATATGTTATCGGGGGATGTGCCATATTTTGTACAGATGATATGTAAATATTGCGGATTTTATGCGGTAGAAAACAAGAGAACTATAATTGGATATCCCGAATTGGAAAATGTAGTACAAATATTAACAGGAGAACGCCCAGCTGGTGAAGACTCGCTGGTAAAATCATTACCTGAAAATGTTTTTCAGAACAATATGTTTAGTCCAGCGGATCCTAGGGAAGTGAATGTTTTAATTTCGAGTATTTGCCATTTTAATAGGTATTCAAAATATATGCCTCGCGGAATAAGTATGGTTGAACTACAGGAATTGTGGGCGACCAAAAACATTACAGCTTTTCGACCTAAATTGGCTGACTCTATTGAATTACTTTGCAAAAAGAAAGTTCTATCTGTTTATCAAGATGAAGAATTGCCTGTATACACCCTCAATGTGGATCTATTCAGACGTTGGTGGACTGTGCATCACCCTGATATTGCACTTGAAATAGATACAATCTTATAACCGTCGTTGGATTATGTATAACGTTCCATTCCAAGTCAAGGATATTAACAATCCCCAAGAATTATTTGGTCGACAGCAATTAATTGACAAACTTACAGTTGCTGCAAAGTTGAAACAAAATGCCAACATAGTAGGTGCAAGGCGTTTTGGCAAGACTTGTGTTCTTAAAACAATGCATACAGTTTTGCGTAGAGATGATATTAGCATTGCTGTCTATCCTATTTATTTAGATATTAAAGCCACCGATATACACAAGAATACGGGAGACGTATATCGTTGCTTTATAGGCAAACTGGTGGAGAGTTTATATAAAGACAAATTATTTACAGAGACTGAGAAATTTGGAAGGGTTGAACTCTATCCAAGTGATGATTGGACTGATGTAATAGAGGACTTGAAAAATCTCTCTACTCCTAAAACGCAATCTCTTTTTGAAAGAATTGTAAAATGGTTCTCCGAGCTGATGGAGAAAACTATACTATTCATGATTGATGAATATGAATATCTATTCATCGAAGCTTTGGAAAAATCTTCTGGATTCATGATGCTGCGTAAGTTAAGCGCTGATTCATTAGAGAACGGATTAAGACCATTTTGCTTTTGGCTTACTGGAGCTACAACATGGGAAACATTAATTCAAAGAGTGCCAGGTTCAGGAGAAGCCAATACCATTTCATACACTGACTTTGTTACACCTTTGTCAAAGGATGATTTTCACAAGATGTGGATCTATGAATGCGAAATGGTAGAAGAGCCAGAAAAAAAATCATTGCTCCTTTCTGCAGAATCGTTCGCATATGAGAAATCGGGAGGAGTCGCGTTCTATGGAAAGAATGTTATTGCCGCTCATATATACTCAACAGGTAGTAATCCGGACTATACAATTTGTCAAAGCTATTTTTCAGAACTTACTTCTAAGGCCTTAAACCAAGGGAGTTATAGATTACTAAAAGAATTGGTAGGTGGTCCAAAGAAACTTATATCGTCGAAAACTAGAGATGATTTAGAGAAGTTAGGTTTAATAAAGACTCAATCGAAGGGCTATTATGTCCATTCGATAGGTTTTTTAATTGACTTTATCAAATGTGAACTTGCAGATGCACCTATTCCACAAATATCCCAAACTGATGCACTAACAAAAGATATTACTGATCTGATAGAAAAGATTAACAATCAGCGGAAGAATCATCACCAACAAATGATTTTTCCTCCAGTTACAGACGGTGCAAGTCTTGAATACAAACTTAGGACTCCCTGCAAGAGTAAAGACCAGCTATCAGATTTCACATCAGCGTTGTATAAATATTACTTTGAACGGCTAAAGCAATTCCGCCAAGAGTTCAACAAGTATTTCTATTGCTCATTTACAAAATGTGTCGATATTGCTCGCCACTCCTTAGGAGGCGGACACGAAATGGACTTTTTCAATCAACATAATGGCCAGTACACTCGGGCAGACCTTTTAGTCGAAATAATGGGTAGTGCTGATGAGCTATCATCACCACAGGATTATCAACTTTTCCAAATAGAAATGTTGAAACGATTTAAATCAACTCTTTCAAGTATTTTCAATGACTTAAGGCAAGGTTAAGGTTAATAATGAATATACAATTTGCATATAATACTCGACAACCAATAATAGTTAGGATCCTCCGCACTATAAAGGGCGGCTGGATGTGTGCTGCTCAAGAAGAAGAAGTTTTTCTACCGGGGAGTCAGTTATATAAAGATCTCAACGATTATGAGTCTGTAATCGGTAAAAACGTAAAGGTATTGGTCCAAAGTATATCAGATAGAGGAGTTGTTGTCTCTCATAAAGATTTCATTAAGGATATTTTTGAAAGAAAGGATATTCTGCGAACTATAAAAGAGGCTCAAATTGTAAATGGGACAATTCGAGGGATCTTAGACAGGGGATTCTTTGTAGAAGTTTTGGGCATTATAGGTTTTATGCCAATAAAAGAAGTGAGGGACAATCTGGATTTATGCGTCAATCAGTCAATTGATGTTGCAATCTCAAGCTATGACATAGATAAGGGCTCCTTAGTTTTGAGTGAGAAGTATTGTTTCTTACTCAAACAGAAAGCTATAGCCAAAACGAAAAGAGAAGACTCTCGTAATAAGGCTCAGAAAGCTTTAGAGAGTATAAGAATTGGAGATGTCTTACATTGTAAAATAATTAAGCCTATTGCTTCGGGATACCTTATTATATCAGATAATTCTGTAAGAGGTATATTGGAAGCAAGAGAAATCCCTAATGGTAAGAAGTATAAGAATGGACATGAAATCAATATAATGGTATCTGACCTCAATCAGGGATCTTTTCGAGGAAGCGTTATCCGACTAATAGAGCGAAAACAGCAGGACTTATTGGACTTTGTGTCTAGTAATATAACTCCTAATGAAACTATTTTAGAGGGTAAGGTTGTATATATTGAGCGTGCTCTTGTAACCATCAAAATTACCTATAATGCACGTTTCTTCTTTGGCTATATCAGAGGCAAGGATCTCGCTTGGGGAAAGGTCTTAAATGCTGCAGATTCGGTATTTCTTGGAGAGGAATTGAAAGTAAAATATTTAGGTGTTGAAGACGGAAAGTTTTATTTTGATTTAAAATGGCAACAATGTCATTTATATCCAGACCCCCTTTTTGATGAGAGTATCAATGGTTTGTTAGCTATGCAAGGGATAGGGTCAAACTTATTTTATGGGAAAGCTAATATCTCAACTTATGTTTCAGAAAACGAAGAAAAAACTATTATTAGTGCATACGTAACTGATTTAGTTGTAGAAGAACCAACGTCTAAAGCCAGTGTTTTACTCGACCCATATACTGGCGCACAAATTAGTGCTCTTATTCCCAAAAGATATGCCTATGCATTAGAAAATGGGAAATTCTATCGATTTAGTTTGACTTTGGCAGATAAAGAGACAAGAATCGAACAACATAGACTTTATATGTGCTCTGCCGAACCATATAATTCACTGGAATCAAGAAATCCTTATAAACTTCTTATCGAGCAAAGTTTCAGAGAGAATAAGAGCCCGAAGTCAAATCGTGAATCAGCAAATTATCTAAAAGAGATAGGAGCTGATATGTATACTGGGAGGGATAGAATGTTCTATGAGCTATTGCAAAATGCTGACGATTCTGCATCTCAAAGGGGTGTAAGAATGATGATTCAGATAAAGGACAATTATCTCATTCTTACTCATGATGGCTTGCCTTTCTCCCGACAAGACTTTAGGTCAATCGTGTCTACCGCCAATAGTACGAAACGATTAGACAGTAAAAAGACCGGTTATAAAGGGATTGGTTTTAAGAGCGTTTTTACCGATTCTAATAAGGTTTATATCAAGACAGGGGGATTCTTCTTTTGTTTTGATAAAAATGCTGAAATTTTCAATGATTTTCGGCGATTCTATACATGTGTAAATCCTCTTTATACGAATGAACAACTTGATGTTTTCTTTCAGGAAAATATCGAATACGAACGTGATTTTGAAGGAGTCGAACATCTTCCTTGGCAGTTGCTGCCTTTCTGGCAAGAAGAAATTCCAAAAGAGCTACAAGAAACCTCATTTTCAAGAAGATGTAATGTGGCAATAGCCTTAGATTTAGGTGTAACAATCTCTAATTATAAAGAGATAATAAAAGGAATATTACAAAAGCCCCGTTTTATGCTTTTCCTTCGTAACACCACAAGAATACAGTTCGAAGACAAGAAATGGAACATTCTTAGTATTGCAAAACAGAAGAATCTTGATAATGATATTGTATGTTTAAAAAATTCTTTTGCGGACGAAGACAAAGAAATTTCATACATCGTAAGAGATTGTAACCCCATTTTTGTTAATAACGAATGCTTTAATGAAAGTGGAATACCTCTTAGGAAAGAATGCGTTGTTTCTGCAGGAAAAGAAAAATGGAAATTATATCAGAATATTGATGGTATAGATGTTCCTGTAACATCTATACCAGAACGAATAGTAGCTTCCGATACGACAACCATCTCCTACGCGTTTATGCTAGATGCTGATAAACATATTAAACCCCTTTCTGATAAAATACCATCACTGTATGCATATTTACCAATGGAGGATCGGCGTTATCTTTTCCCATTCTTTATAAATGCAGACTTTGAGTTATCATCCAATAGACAAGAAGCCAAACAAAGCTACTGGAATCAATATTTGTTCTACAATATAGGATTAAATATCCCTGAGTGGCTTATATCCGTTGCACACGAATCAAGTCCTCGGTATTTGGAACTTCTTCCTGGAAAATATTTAACTGAGACCTTGGAAGAAGGGAAAAAGGACATGCTTGCGGTTGGATTTAATGCAGGTTTAAAGAAGTCTATTGCATCAAGTAAGTTTATTCTGAATCACGAAGGCACTTTATCCAGTGTAAGTGACGTGGTGGTTGACGATTCCGGTCTATCCTATTTGATTGGTGCAGAAGCTTTCTTAAAATGCATGAACTTTTCCCAATCTCTCGTTAACCCTGAGTTAAGTAAAGCGTCGTTCAAAAAAGATACTTTATCTGGAATAAAACATATACCTACAGAAATAGTCGTTTCCGTTATAACGAAATCCAAAGACAAATACCTCCGCCTTCTAAAAAGATGGCTAAAAAATTCAGAGATAAGCGTATGTGAAAAGATGCTTATCTGGATAGCGCAAGTTGCCGAGAACAATCATCAACTAAAATCTATTATCTGCGATATTCCTTGTTTTAGGGTTGGTGTTGACTGGATGTCGTTTAATGAAGTATCAGAAACCGACCATACATTATTCAACTCTAATGCTATTAGAGAAGCTATCCCATTATTAAGTAAAATCGGACTTGAGCCTACATCAGAACAGATTGAAGAGCATCAATTTTATACTTTGATGAGGGATTCTTTTTTCTCGGACTGTTTAAAGAGGGCGTTGCCTAAAATCCAGGCCAGAATCCAGGCACAATCAGATATTTTAGATGATACCGATATTCATGACATCTTTGAATGTGTGTCTTCCGAATCTGCCGCAAAAGAGGGAGTTACGGCAAAGGATATAACAGAACTTGCGATTATACGAAATCGCAAGGGGCAGTTCAAGAAAATCTCTCAGATGATTGAACTTGACTCATCTAAATATAATGGGATTGTTGACGAGTATGTAATAAGTGAAAAGGATGCAGTATGTCCTGGTATCTCACCCTTTATTATGCCCTTACAGCAGGCGTACGATATTCTTTTACTTAATCACTGGGAAGAACTTAGTGTAGCCGTTTCAAATGAAGATCAAGCCATTGCTTTATATACATTGGCTTCTGATTTGTATTCTGTTAGGAAGCAACAATCAGAAAAAACTGAAGACTCGGATTTTCCAGTTTCTAAACATTATTATGCAAATGGAAAATTCTTTTCTTTGAATGATGTCTATCTATCAAGAAATGCAAATTTAAGTGAGCCGGAACGTAGTGTCTTAAAAAAATGTATCCAGAATCCTATAGTGTCTTCTGGAGTACTGATAGCATTGAAACGTAAGCCTTTCCAAATCCATCATACCAATATGGACAAGGCTATAAGCGTACCATTCGCCCTTTCGCAAGAGGAAATGGAAACATTTCTGCAAATAAGCAAAAAGGAACATGGCAAATTCTTCGAAAATTTCTTGGTTACATATAAAGATGGCATATATAACATCAATGCCTTACCCAAGGACGAATTCACTTATAAAACTGAAAATAAAATACTCGTTGCATTCATCAATAAGTATTGTGAAGGAATGCATCTCCTTCCATCAGGCATCCATAATTATTGCGCTGACTTCCCTGAGATATTAACGGGTGATAGTATTTTTACAAAACTGTATCCATGGCTTAATAAAGCTAATGGCTTTTGTGAAGAGTTTCTGAATATTATTGAAACTGAGGGGAGTCCCGTAAAAAGAGAATTCATTGGAAAATTAACGAGAGTTGATTTGTACGATGAAGATGAAAAAAATTCCCAAAGCGTTAGGATCATTAAATTACTTTCCTCCATTGAGAATATAACAGACAAGGAGTATGCTCATGTCCGGGACAAATTGGAATTGGTTCTGAATGAAGAACATATTCCTGTTGTCAATATCCGAACCCAACGAGATCTTTCTGTAGGGGCCAAACGATTCAGTCTTTCCTCGTTACTTCCTGAAGAAGATAAGAACTCTTCCGTTCTATCTAGCATAATAGCTCGATTAAAGGCATCTGGACTTTCGTCTGATTTCTTAAATTCACTATTTGACATCCAGATTGATGACAATCTATGTGAAGAGACTTTTAATCAATTACTAGCTAAGCCCCTATCTAATGGAGTACAGTTTGTTTTTGTCTTGTTGTATGCTGACGCCAACAACAAGACTCTTTCCGGATGTAAGATTCTAAACTCCAATAATCAAGAAGTGACCTTGTCTGGAACAGAATGGATTGTTGATGCGCCAAGTTTCATCAAAGCCGATAACTGTTTCCCGACACAATATAGAGATGGCTTAGATTGGTTGACTATACCCTTTAAGTCAAAAGCCAATTCCATTACGATTCGACGAGAAATTGTCGATTATTCCATACTGAAGACTGTCATGTCGGATGAAGAGAAAACCTCGTTGTTGGATTATCTCTATAATCATTGGCAAGTTCAAAAGACCACTCCAAGTGCGACAAATCTAAGATATATTTGCGATGGATTAGGAATCTCATCGAAATATTTAGTATTAAGCAAAGAATACGCATTACAAAAGGAACAACCTGATTCCTATATTCATAATTGGGCAGGAACTAAAGACTCATATAAAAATGGATTCTTGGAAGATGTTCTTTCTATGCAGGGAGAAGAATCTGACGTAGTATGTGTAAGAAAGTACTTGAGCGGTAAAATAACTCAGCCTGAGTTTATTGCCAAATCAGATATACTATCTGCGAAAATTGTGGATTGGATTGTAGAAAAATCACTGCAACTCAATGAAGAACAATCAGATTGGCTTATACAATCTATATTTTCTCAATCTGATTTCAGCATTGATACTGACGATGATACTCTAAAATCATTCAGTGAAACGCATCCCTCTGATTTGGCCTTCGATAAATGGTTAATCTATCGCTATTCAAGTCAGATGCCATCCTTAATAAAAGTGTCTGCCTCTCCTGCATACATATGTCGTAGATTCCATCAGAATAACATTGCCGTTTTAGGGAATAACATTTTTATCAATCAAGATGAATGGCATCATTTGGATACGTTGTTGCGTAAACTCGTCCAATTAGGATTGGGCTTTTCCGCAGAAGATTATATTGCATTCCAAAATTACTGCGATAATTCAGAGCTTAATCTTGAGGGTTTAGGTGGCAATGATTCGGGGCTGGACCAAAAGGACCAAATTGTAGCCAATAAAGTTGCTAGAGAGGCTGCAATCCAATGGCTACAATTACATGGGTATACAGTACCATTTGTCCTCCCTGAGTATTCTTGCTTTGAAGGCGTGTCTAAAGACGGGGTGAATTATCCCATCGTGGTTAAGAGTTTCTTATCTTATGCAAAAAAGCTATATCTTAGCCCAAATCAATACAGTCATCTGCTAAAGAAAAATGCTCGATTAATGCTCTACACTGGTAATAATCGGTTTTATGTATTATCAAGAGAAAAGATTCTATCTGATAAAGATTTCTTGACTTTACGATTCAGCGTTAAGAATCTTGATCATGATGGAAAGTTAGCGGCTATTGCCAGCTTATTAAAAGATGAATATTTCGAAGATACTCAGTTCGTTTTTGGCGTTTTGAGAGATGCGCAAATGGTTGTAGCTCATTCTCTGGATGACTATAACCTTTCGGGAGAAGGGAGTGAAGAAACTATTTCATCTGGGAATGAGGAGGACGTGTTATGAAAGAAGATTACAAACTCCTACATTCCAAATTTTTGGAAGAGGAATTAAAGTGTCAAGTTGAAGATTTCCAAAAGAAACTGGAAGCTCCGGCCTTACATCTACTTCTGGAAAAAGAAGAGGTATATGTGGCTTTGTTTGTAAAGGTGTCCAATACTGGAGAATTGATTCTAAAGTTTCCAAAAACCAGAGCACTCCCAAGGAAAGGAGATTTCTTATATTCCTTTACTGTACCGGATTCCTTAAGAAGTTATAAATTTTGGGGCCAAATTACATATGGGAATATTTTAAAAGCAAAGACACAAGGCTCTGAATGTCATTGTGTCTGGATGTCTGAATGTGATGACAACAGATTTATTTTGGTTGGATTAAGAGGTTTGTCTCTTAACTTTGTCAAATACATTCAACTTATACCTAATGCCGTAGTTGTTTTAGGTCCAAATATTCCTCCCTATGAGTATCTTGCAAATCTTCAGAGAATTGTGAATTATGGTGGATATGAGCCTCTAAAAAACATAATCAATCCTAAGAAAAATCAAGGTAATGAAGTATTTATTCCTCTTCGAAAAGATGATTATTTGAGCAAAGTAAAAGCGAATTTCATTTCCAATGATATTGTTGTTTTACAGGGACCCCCAGGTACTGGTAAAACCCAATTGATTGCTGAATTATGTGATGTTTTGTGCACTCAGGATAATTCAATCCTAGTGACTTCTCTTACAAATAAAGCACTTATGGAGGTCGCTCAAAAATCACCATTATCTAAAAAATTGAATAATGGTGTAATTTATAAAACTAATCTTACATCTGATGAGCAACATACACTTCCACACTTACAGTTTGCGCAAGACTTCTTTGCATCTAAAGGTAAATTATTGCTTGCTACATTTTACAAGGCTAGTGGTAATGCAATCCCTTATCAACAGATGTTCGATTACGTGATCGTAGATGAAGGAAGTCAAGCATTTCTGGCTACAATTGGCATGGCAAGATTGTTGGGTAAACACACTCTTGTTATAGGAGATACCAAGCAATTGCCACCGATAACCTTACTCCCTGAGTCAAGAATTTCAAAAATGAATTATCGCAAGTTCATTGATGGATTCAAAGGCGCTGTTTCAAGTTCAGAAGGACCTAAGTTTCAACTATCAGATACTTTCAGATTAGGGCGTAACGCTGCGGCACAAACAAGTTTATTTTATGAAGAACAGCTCAATTCTGTAAGTATAATAGATATTCAAGGAAATGAAGGTCCAATTGGAGTCCCATTACCAATGCAGATTGGAAGTTCTCATCCAGAGAACGCACTAAACAAGATTATTGAGATTGTGGAATCGGAACGTAGAGACTTTCAAGTAAATGAAATCTATATTCTCACTCATCTAAGAAAAAACGTTCGAAAAATACAGCTTCGGATATTTGAGAAGTTTGGATATTCTGATAATATTAAAGTCGAAACGGTTGCCCGTGTTCAGGGTCTTACCACAGATGTGGTTTTATTCTTTATTCCTAATAATGAATCTACCTATTACAGTTTACAATCTCCGACCTTTAATGTGGCAACAAGTAGAGCAACATTGAGGACATATATAATAATGCCAAGCGATATACTAAAACATACATACCTACCGCATTCCGTGCGAAAGTATATAGAAAATATTATTAAACATTGAAATAGCATTTTGGAAATAATGGATAAGGAACTTGACATACAGATTGCGGAGGCTCTGAAGACATATTTGGCTTCGGGAGTTGAGGATCAAGTGGACTATCAGAAGTTCTACCTCTACTCTATCGTGACCCATTCTACAGCCATTGAAGGCTCTACCGTCACTGAAATTGAAAATCAACTTCTTTTTGACGAAGGAATTGCTGTAAAGGGTCGTTCTTTGACCGAACAAATGATGAATGTCGATCTTAAAGACGCTTATCTTCATGCTTTTAAAATTGCGTCCGAGAATCCTATCTATACACCTCGGATTCTGCAACAACTATCGGCAATCGTAATGCGTCGAACCGGCAGCGAATACTCCACTATTGCCGGACAATTCGATTCATCTAAAGGTGAGTTCCGACTATGTAACGTCAGTGCCGGTATCGGAGGTAGAAGCTATTTTGCCTGTAATAAGATTCCACAAGCCGTAGACGATTTTTGCAAATGGCTTAACGACGAAATTGCCAATATAGACAAGATAGATACTGCTGCTTGCTATCGTCTGAGTTTTGAGGCTCACTTCCGACTTGTGACTATTCACCCATGGGTTGATGGTAATGGACGTACTACCCGATTGGTAATGAATATGATTCAACGTCAATTGGGACTTATTCCATCTATAGTTCGAAGAGAAGACAAGGGAGAATATATCCAGTCATTGGTCGACAGCAGAGAGAATGAAGATTCTACCATAGCCCAGGATGTGATGCTCCGACATCACATCGCTAATCTCAATCGCAGAGTTGTAGAGTATCAAAACAATGACACTGTAAATTCGCAGACTGACACTGTAAACGAATTGAAGGAAGGGCTTAAAAGGATATATATAGCCATTCAAAACAATCCAGAAATTACCCATTCACAACTTATGGAGATCTTCAACATCTCAGGATCAACAGCCAAGAGAGCAACCAGAGATCTCAAGAAACTCGGCTACATCAAGAGGGAAGGTTCAGACAAAACCGGATGTTGGGTAATACTAAAATGATTGCAGCGATTTTGATTTTGTCACCGCCGTAATTATTACTGCGGTGATAAAATTATTCCTTCAAATACACTTTTTCCAACAAATAAGTTGAAATTGCTACACTTTTCGGAACCAATACACCTGACTGACCTCGGACGAGTACCTGACAACCCTCTGATTTAGTTGTGTATGTCGCCAATTTTTGCTAATTTTGTAATCGAAAGCAGCAAGCTATGAGTGGCTTGGAAATGGAGGCTGAGACAGTTTTCGGAAAAATAAAAGGACAGTGGTTTTACTTTGATGGTGGATAACTTTGCCTGTGGCACCGTGCACCTACTTCGCAGATATGCACTAAGTTTCCACTCACGATTTGTAATTCAGTTACTTACAGAAATTGAGGTTGAACCTTTTAAACTGTAATTCCTTGATTCAATAATAGTTTACCACACTGCATCGGAAAGTAATCAAACAGTTGATAATAATCCTCATACATCATATATGTTTATAATTCTGCGTAAATGGAATTTTACTCTAATATACAATAAATAAAAGAAAATCAAAACCATTGGTAATATCAAATAAAATAGAGCATTTAATAACTAATCTCGACGAGTGGCAAAATGCTTTCATTGAGATAGATAATGAGAAGCATTGGAAAAAAGGACGCAGTGCATGGGCTTTAGTAAAATTTTTCACTACTCCGACCATACAAGAATCAGAAGGAATTTCAACACTTTAAAAAATGTCTTCGATGTGTCACAGATCATGATTTCATTCCATCTCATGCAGAAATCGAACATGAAAGTAAATTTGACACATTTAGGGGAAAGGGACGTATACAAGACTTAATAATTTGGGGACAAGTCAAAAAAATAGATGTGGTAATATGTATGGAAGCAAAAGTTGATGAAACCTTCGGTAACTCCATTTCAGTTGCGTATAAGAAATCTGTAGAAGTTCTTAAGAGCTCACCAAATAGCAAATGCAAAAAACGAATTGAAAACTTATATTCAAAATATTTCTCAAACGAGTATAATAATTCTTTTTCAGATATAAAATATCAATTATTGCATTACCCTTAAGGTTCTATCACGGAAGCAAAAAGATTGGCAGTATAGTTTTTATGCCTGTATTAGTTTTCCTTACAGACAGTTACAATAAAATAACAGCAAGTAATAATAGAAACGATTATAAAAACTTCATTGCATCACTCCACTTTGAGTCCATCTCAAAAAGGTTAAACAATGGATTTAAAAACTTTGTTACTGTAGTATTAAGTAACGAACTATATTAAATACTTATCTCTAAAATAACAATATTATGTCAAAGGCAAAACTGAAGAAGTACCTGTTATCGCTCACAAAGGAACAGGTAGTAGATATTATGCTTGGGCTATATGACGCAAGCAAAGAAGCCAATAGTTGGTTGGAATTCTACATGGAGCCAAATAGTAACGTGGAACTTGAAAAATACAAGAAGGCAATCAGAAGCCAGTTCTATGGAAGAAATGATTATCCCAAAGATCCCAGTTTCAGAGAATGCAATAAGCTTATCACCGCGTTCAAGAAACTTATACCGGATCCAAATGCCATTGCTGATCTTATGCTATACTATGTTGAGCAGGGTTGCAGCTTGACAGCACAGTTTGGCGACTACGAAGAACCATTCTATACCGCACTGGAGAACAACTTTAATAAGGCTGTCAAATTCATATCTGAGAATGGTATGATTTCAGAATTTACACCACGAATCAAGAAGATGATTGAATCTGTGGAATGTTGCGGTTATGGATTCCCCGATACTCTTTGGGACATATATTACGAGTATGCCAACTAAGAATTATGAAAGTATCTAAGTTAATTAAGGAATTGTAAGAATACCCACCGGATGCTGAAGTATGGCTACCCAGTATCAATGAACTCAACATTCCGGGATATTGTGTTCTTGATTATATAATGTCCTTTCAATTCCCGAACTCGCGTCAATAGGTTTTGAAAATCGTATTCCTCAGGAGAATGGAAAGTTCCTTATAGAGCATGAGGAGCATGAAGTGTATGTATCAGCTGACGGTCAGCCATACTTTCTCAATGAACTTGAAGAGGCTTTGAAGGCATACGAAATCCGTAAGGAGCATGGTGAGATCCCTGATGAGATTCTCGTTCAGAAGAAGCAATGTGAAACAGCACATAAGGAACTTCAAGAAGAAGATATGAAATTCAGCCTTGCTCAGATAGAATTTCTGTGCGCTTACATAACCCACATGATGCAACCCTATCTGGAAGTTGATGAGTTGCA
>JAAVCP010000046.1 GCA_014802265.1 Bacteroides sp.
CGTTCCCGGCTTCATCTTCATACCAGCAGCGCTCAATGAGGATTCTGTTTCCTGCGCGGTCAAGATATGAGAAGCCATTGAGGTCAACGAACATATGGTCTTCATCGGTTGATACGTCCTTGCCAGTGCTGTCAACGAAGTCAAGCATCACGTCACCTTTCTCATCGAGGGCGTTGAACTCGTCCCAATGGCGAATAACCAACTCCAGCTTCCTCCCTTTATGTGAGATATACCGTCTCAACTTCCTGCCATTCCTGAATCCTGTCGGATGGAAATTTACAAAGAAGTAGATGATTGCAGCAAGGAAGTTCTCAGCAGAGTTGGTAAAGAACGCCTCCGAGCCACCTTTCTTTTCACCGCCCCCTTTATTGAGCGAGGCGATGAGAGTGGCTGCTGTCTCCGAAGCTGCCGCAAGGTCAGGTATGTACTTGCGCTGAATAGGATTGATGCGGTTGGAGTACTCCACATCAGTAAAGTTTACGATGCGGAATCCACAGTCTTTCGGTAACTTACCGTTCTTACGGTTCTTACAGAACTGATAGAAAAGCGTCTTGGCAAGTGTCGGAAACTTATAGTCATACACCATCATGGCAAAGCCCTTTGCAGAGTGCTGCCGGATAAAGGGATCTATTATACCGAAAGACTTACCCGAACCCGGTGTACCGTACCGAGCACGATCGTCCCCCTAAAGGGATTCCCTATATTTATAAATTCTTGATGCAGACGGCGTTTCCAGTAGTATAGCATGGGAATATTCACCGAGTATAGGGTGTCACTTCTCGAAAGACTCGTTCTCGAAATTGAAGCGATCCTCACCGACACGATGAGTGTAATACTTGGCGATACCGTTAAGACCCTGATGGAAGAGCATCGTGCCTACCACCGAGCATAAAGTATGCGGTTTGCAGGAAATCCCATCCAACTCATTCCCCAGTCCATACTGTGGAAGATGAAACAGAGTCCCATAAGTGTGACACCGGCAAGAGCCGGGTATATCACCATCGTCTTAAGATTGAACTTCAAAGCCTTCTTCGCTTTGGTGCCGATAGCCACCACACAGATGCAGATCAGCTCACATATCTTGCACCCCGTAACGGAGTTGAACACCTTGAAACGGGCGAATAGATCAAGAATAAATTAAGTTATCTTGTTATCTGCAGTGATAGGCAGGTTCATCACAATCTCGATAATCAGGAAGAAGTAGATGCAGCTCCGGAAATAGTTATACATCTGCTGCTGTTCCTTGGTTTCCTCAAAAGCCATCATAATCAGAGAACTTATATTATGAAATTGTTGTTTTTGTAATACATTTACATTAACTTTGCAGTATAAAATAATATGGATATGGAGATAGCATTAAAGAAGAATCAGAGTTTCCGTCTTTCTGTAGATTTGATTGAAAGGCTCAAACAGCTTGCCAGGAGGCAGAACCGCAGTCTGAACAACTATGTGGAGACTGTGCTGCTCGATGCAGCCTACCATGAACCCAATGCCGTGACGCTTGCCGCCATGAAGGAGGCCGAGAGCGGCGCGTTAAAGGATGTGCCGTCCCTTGATATGTCGTCTATCGAGGCTATGGAAAAATCAATGGGATTATGAAGGAGCTTAAGCCCACATCGCAATATAAGAAGGACTACAGGCGATTCCGCAACAATCCCAAAAAACTGGAGAAGCTGTTTGACATCCTCGAACTGCTACGTCAGGAGAAACCTATTCCGGAAGAGAACCGTCCGCATCCGTTGACCGGCAACTATGCAGGATATATGGAATGCCATATCGAAGGGGATTTCCTTTTAATATGGTTCGATCCTGACAGTGACGTCATCAGTCTGGTGCGTCTCGGCTCCCATTCCGAACTGTTTGGTTAAAACGGTATCTTCAATCCAATCAGAAGACCGTTTCTGAAAGTATCCCCCGTGCAGGCAATGGACGTTGTTCTTCTGAATCAGCGCGAACTCCCAGCCTTTCTGAAATACATAGTTGTATTCAAACCCTCCCTCGATACTGACTATCCCTGAAAAGTGTTGACAGATTTGAGGGCGATTAACTAATACGCGAGTTCGGGATAAGACTAGCATAATAAAAAGTTGAATCGGCAGCTTAAAAAGTTGCCGATTCTTTTGGTAATAGCAATGATTCTTAGTAATTTAGAGGTACAATATATATATACTAATCATGATTACCGAAGGTAAAGTTATTGAAATTTTTTGTACTGCAGATGATTTTTGCAAAGAATTTGAGACCGGGATGGCAAAAAACGCTCTCCCATCATCTCCTGAGGCTCCTAAACGTCGCAGAAAACGCATGATGTCAGATGCAGAGGTCATCACCATCCTGATCTGTTTCCACTTCAACACCTACCGCAATTTCAAGCATTATTATCTGCCCTGTGTCTGCGGACAGTGGAGGCACCTTTTCCCGCGTACATTCTCATACAACCGATTTGTGGAGGTAATGCCCAGCTGTCTCGTCGCCCTGACGATGTTCCTGCAGCCCGCATGCTTCGGGGAATGCATCGGCATCAGTTTTGTCGACAGCACCTGTATCCCTGTCATACATAACAGGCGTCAGTCCGGCATGAATGTATTCAAGGGTATTGCGACAAAGGGCAAAGGCACAATGGGGTGGTATGTCGGCTTCAGGCTGCATCTGCTGTGCAACCACAGAGGCGGCCTGATCAACTTTGTCCTGACGCGTGCCAACGTGGACGACCGTAACGAACTGGTCATGGACACGTTGACTGACAAGGCCTTCGGGAAACTGTACGCTGACAAGGGCTACATCCCCCGGTCTCTTTTCGGACATCTCCGGGATAGTGGGGTCCATATAGTGACGGGTCTCCGCTCCAATATGAGACAGCAACTTATACCCATTTATGACAAGATAATGCTGCGCAAGCGGAGCATCATTGAGTCAGTCAATGACATGCTCAGGAATATGGCTCATTTGGTCCACTCACGTCACCGTAGCGTGCACAACTTCCTGATGAACCTGCCAGCAGCACCGGGGGCATATTCCTTTTTCAGCACTAAGCCCGGGGTAAACTTCGACTTCGAGATCCCGGAGACTGACGGACAACTCATCATCCGAATCTAAGGATTGTTTCTGAAATGATTTCAGGCGACCACTATGTGATCGCCCGATAATATATGCAACTACGCTTATTTGGGAAATTTATGATATGTATCCCGAACTCGCGTTTATAGCCTATCTCAATCACTAACCCGACTTCAATCCGGCAAAGACGATAAAGAGTGTGACAGCAACCAAGCAGCGTGACAGCAGTTTCGCCTACCGCATAACCCTCACTGAAGGTTACACCATCCCGATCATTCCTATGACCGCTGATGAAAGTGACCGCTACCGCAGACTGGCGCCTGACAATCAACCGGACTTTATGAGAAACATCGCCATTCACCACTTGACCAATGACACCGCCCAGAATCTTGTCAAGAGAATAAAGGCAACCACACAATCGAAGCTCCACAACAATACCTTCCCTCTCCGTCGGCAAGATTACACTCCTGAAATCATAACAGCCATCTCCTCCAACCTCGCTCTGGTGATCGCCCGCTTCAACGTCAATATCGCCCACGGCCAAAACCGCGAATGGGAAGTCGGCAAACAATCTCGATATGACGACCTCGACACCCAACAATCCGGTTAAAACCTAACCATATACTAAGCGAAGTCATCAAAGGCAACAATTTATCGATAGCTTTTGGCTCTAACTATCTCATTCTGTCCTTATAAGATTTTTATGCTCTTAAGCATAAATCGTTGCATATCTCAATATTATTTTGTAATTTTGGTTCAGAATATACTGTTAATCTAAAAATGGCCAATCAGTAGAAACACATGAAAACCTATAAGAGCAAATGCGATAAATTTATCTGCGTATTACTATTCTTTGTAATTATAATATCTTCGTTAGGTATAGGGTGTAAGAAGGAGATAACTATACCCAGTTCTCCCATAAGTGCCTATGAACTGGAATCTTTAATGGAAAGCTTTAATAATAATGATGTGAGTTGGGATTCTTTCAGGACAATAATTTCAGATAGTTTGAATTACAAAGTAGTATATGACTGGGCATCATCTCACGTTGGAAATAATACGACTGCCCAATTCTTATTGGGACGTTGTTATGAGAGGGGAGAAGGAGTGGAGAAGAACCTCTCCAAGGCAGTGGAATTGTACACCAAGGCGGCGGATCAGGGATACGCTCCGGCTCAATGTAATTTAGGGATATGTTATGAGGACGGAGAAGGAGTGGAGAAGAACCTCTCCAAGGCAGTGGAATTGTATACCAAGGCGGCGGATCAGGGATACGCTCCGGCTCAATGTTATTTGGGGAGACGTTATGTGATGGGAGAAGGAGTGGAGAAGAACCTTTCCAAGGCAGTGGAATTGTTCACCAAGGCAGCGGATCAGGGAAATGCACTGGGCCAATGTTGTTTAGGGGTCTGTTATCAGAACGGTGAAGGAGTGGAGAAGAATCTTTCCAAGGCAGTGGAATTGTTCACCAAGGCAGCGGATCAGGGAAATGCTTGGGCTCAATGTAAGTTAGGGAGATGTTATGAGAGAGGAGAAGGAGTGGAAAAGAATCTTCCCAAAGCAGTGGAATTATACACCAAAGCTGCGGATCAGGGAAATGCTCAGGGCCAATATTTTTTAGGGATATGTTATCAAAACGGTGAAGGAGTGGAAAAGAATCTTTCCAAGGCAGTGGAATTGTATACCAAAGCTGCGGATCAGGGAGATGATTGGGCTCAATGTAAGTTAGGGACATGTTATCAGAACGGTGAAGGAGTGGAAAAAAATGTTTCCAAGGCAGTAGAATTATACACCAAGGCAGCGGATCAAGATATCTCATATGCTCAGTTTTTACTGGGGAACTGCTATTTTAATGGGAATGGAGTAGATCGTAATTTCAATACGGCTGTAAAGTGGTTCTCAAAAGCTGCTGACAATGGACAGAAGATTGCGCAATACCAGCTTGGATACTGCTATGAAATGGGATTAGGAATAGAAAATAATGATACTACTGCATTTGAATGGTATAAGAAGTCAGCTGATCAAGGATATAACGAGGCAATTTTAAAAGTTGCCCAATGTTATCGAGACGGCTTTGGAGTAAAAATGAATCCTGAAATGGCTAAAAAATGGTTTGATCTTGCAAAGCAAACAAAATAAGACTCATAGATGGATAAAATAGACTCTTGATTTGTGTCCAAAACAATATCAGTATAAACTATTTAACAAATAAAATATGGTAGTAGTTTTAATTATAGCAGTAATTCTTTGGGCTTATTTCGGTTGTAAAAAACGTACCGAGTCAACAAGTAATTGCCCTAACTGTGGAACTAATAATCATGCAACCCCATGGGCGACTGGGATGCAACGTAATGGCTATCCATTAAAAAACTATAAATGTAAGAAATGTGGCTACAAATGGATGGATTAGGGCATTTAATTTGAATTGAAATCGAAGGATACTTTTTACCACCTTTCAATTTTTGTTACAAGTCATATTTTAGGCTTTGTAACCGTGTACTTTTAAAATAATTACCCTTTGGCTTATGATAGTTTAACCCACTCATGAGAATTCTTAGGGTCAATATTATATGTTAAACAACAATAATAGGCATCCTCACATCGGGTAGAACCGCCGAAGTGGGGCTCTGCCTCAAAACAGCAAAACGGTTCAGTGTTGTTGTGACAAACCTGTGTATGTACGCTCTTACTATCGCTTTCGGTTCGGCCAATGGGAATATGTAAGATAGCACTGCCGAAGGTGGCCTCGCAAGAGGTAATCAGTCACTATAAAAAGTCAATCCTTGCTTCCTCGACAAGATTTGTCGAGGTTTCGTTTATTAAAACGGCTAAATCCGTTATCCAGCCTTATTGAAAATTGAATAAGGTGGTTGGAATCCTGAATGCGCGTAAAGGAGCTTAGCCATTTACTGCTAAAATCAAATATGCCGATGAAATAGACAATTTTGTAGCTTAGTACAGTAGCCTTGAAAGCATCAATCAGTATCGTATGCGAGTTATATTTGGAGCCTTTCACCGGGTTCGTTATTAAGACAGCATCGGGAAAACTGATTGATTGGGTTTGGTCCCGCTACTTTCAGGTTTGAAGATGATTGAAGATAATATGGGATTTTGAATAACAACGAGATGGATTCGCGCTTAAATCAAGTTCAAATCTCAACCCCATAAATCTTCACATTTCAAACCGCTATTTTCTTCGGAGCACATCATTAGTGAAAGAATTAAGATTTCGAACACACTATTATGAACACAAAGCTTAGTAAGACATGCGTGAATGGAGTTGGCGCGGAGGTGTGTTCAGATTTGTGTTCAAGGTAAAAGAAAAAGTAGCTACGATTGTTGTCGTAACTACTTGATTTTTAATTTGTGGTCCCACTTGGGCTTGAACCTAGGACTCCCTGATTATGAGGCTATCCAAATTTCGGTGTAAACGTTTGGTTTGCATTTATGTTTATTGTCTCGTTATTTCAGTTGCACGCAAATTCACATGCATCCGAAATCTCTGTGCGGTTTACATTCCTCCTGTAAAGTTAATCAATCCCGGCTGTAATATCAAGAGTTTTTTACGATTAAATTTTGTAGTTATAAAGATAGTGTTAAAACGGACTTGCTATGATGTTAAAATTTTTGATGGCCGACCGGGTTTAGGGAGATGGTGAGATTACATGTTTAAGACCGTGATTATCACGAAAATTTGGAGAAAAGTGACTACGAAATAGACTATATGTGTGCCCCCTTTTTAGACCGCTGATTAGACTCAATAAAAGAATAAAAAAAGAAAGAATATATTTCTTCATCATCTTCCGCGCAAGTGCGAGAAAAATCTAAAAATTTTAAAGATTGAAATCGCGTAGACTCTTGACTATCTGAGGATTTTTTATTAATTTTGCAACCTAAGGCAGAAATCTCATTAGTGTTGATGTGATACTTTAAATGAAAGTGTTTAATCATGGCAGAATTCGATTTAAGCAAGCTCGGTGAGTATCGAGAACATAATCAGCTTGAGGCCAAGAAGGCTAAAGGTGGTTTCCCGGGATCTTTTTGGGAAACATACTCTGCTTTTGCCAATACCGATGGTGGAATCATTCTGCTTGGAGTGTGTGAGGAGAGTGATGGGAAGCTCGTGCCTGAAGATGTCGATGCTGCCAAGCTTGAAAAGGATTTCTGGAATATGGTCAACAACCGCCAGAAGATTAGTGCCAATATCGTCACCCGAAGCATGGTGAAGATTGAGCCGATAGATGGTAAAAACATTTTGATTGTTCGTGTACCGCGTGCCGAGCGTGCAGCCCGTCCTGTCTATGTCGGAATGGATCCCAAATCCGGCACTTATCGCCGCAACCATGAAGGAGACTATCATTACTCGCTCAAAGAGATGTCGCTGATGTTCCGTGACGCCTCCTTCGTCACTCAGGATGCAAAGGTGCTCGACAATATGGATATGACGGTTTTCTGTATGGAGACCGTCAAACGCTACCGTAACTTCTTCCGCTCTACCCACATTAACCATCTCTGGAACAACGAGGACGATGAGATGTTCTTGCGTAAAATCGGCGCTATTGGAATAGGAGAGGACGGCAAATATCATCCCACAGCTGCCGGGCTGTTGATGTTCGGATACGAATATGAGATTACCCGGGAGTTTCCCAACTTCTTTCTTGACTATCAGGAAAACCGTTCCTTAGGTGCGACCCGTTGGACTGACCGCATTGTCTCCACTTCCGGCGACTGGAGCGGCAACGTGTTCGACTTCGTGATTGAAGCCTTGCGACATATGCAGCAGGACCTCAAAGTCCCCTTCGTGTTGAAGGGCAACCTGCGCGTAGACGATACTCCAATCCACAAACTTCTTCGCGAAGCCATCACCAACGCCTGCGTACATGCCGATTTCTATGGCCGCCAAGGACTGGTGATTCAGAAATCGGAGGAGGGCTATAAGTTGGCCAACCCAGGCACGGTTCGTATCTCCATCTCAGATGCGGTGGAGGGTGGAATTTCCGATCCTCGCAACGGCATCATGCTTAAGATTTTCTCGCTCATCGAATTTGGCGAGCGTGCCGGTAGCGGTCTGAGCGGCATCTGCAAACGATGGGAAAAAGTCTACCACACCCTCGTGACGATTGAGGAAACCCACAAAGACGGTGTAGACCGCACTGTTCTCACCCTCTCCACCGGAGGCCACGAGCAAGACGTTCAGGCCATGCTCGAACTCTACAGTGACCTGATTGACCCCCCTGAACCCCAAACTACCCATAAAACTACCCAGACGGACCTTAAAAGTGACCAGAAAACCGAGAGTGGACCCCAAAAGTTATTGGATGCAGTCCGAATGAACCCCAAAATTACTAAAGCAGCCCTATCAGAGATGTTAGGGGTATCATCCTCAACCCTCAAACGCTAGCTGAAAGCAAATCATATCGTTTGGGTTGGTCATTCCAAAAACGGCCATTGGGAGATTGTCAATACAAACTAATGATTCCTAAAATATCAAACACAATCTAATCATGTCGATTATCATAAAACCAATCTCGGAATTACTCGATTATGAGTTCGTAATTCCCAAATATCAACGTGGTTATCGCTGGGATTCAAATCAAATCACTGATCTGCTCAACGATTTGACTGAGTTTCAGAAAAATGCTTCTACCAATGATTTTTATTGTCTGCAACCCATAGCGGTAGTGGCAGACAAATCAAATGATAAAAGATTCATCGTTGTGGATGGCCAGCAACGCCTCACTACGATTTTCCTTATTCTTAAGGCATTCGGCGGCCTGAGTGAAAAATGCTATACTTTAACAATGGATGAGCGCAAGGAACAAGAGAAATATATTGCCGAACAGAAATTCACTGTTGATGACGACTCCTATACAGACAATATCGATAATTTCTATGTAAAGAAAGCCTATGAGTCGATATTGAGTTGGAAGGAAGATGCTCCCGAGAATGCCAACGCCTCTAGATTTCTGACTACCCTTTTTTCTCCCGGTCCTATCAAGGGATATGCGGCAGTGATATGGCATATAATAGAAGAAGACGACGCCATGGAGGCTTTCCGTCGCTTAAATTATGGCAAGATACCACTGACTTCGGCTGAACTCGTCAAGGCAATACTTCTTCAGACCGACTGCTATCCAGTTAAAGATAAGGAGCGCGAACTTCAAACGGCCATCTCCCAACGCCGGGCCTTGGAATGGGACGAAATGGAGCATCGCCTCGCGAATTCGCTATTCTCATCTATGGTGTGCCGCAAGGATGATAATGAGGAAATAGGGATAGGACTGGTGCTTGATTTTGTGGCCGATAAGATTAATGCTTCGCTGAGAAATAGGATTGTAAGAAATAAGGATGATAAGAAAGAGGATCTCTTCGTTTATCGTGTGGTTGACGCAAAAATAAAAGAGTCCCTCAAAGCAAAGATAAACAGGCAGGAGGTAATATCAGAAATATGGGGAGAGATTCAAGACACTTTCAATCTCTTTGCTGACTGGTATGAGAACCGAGAGCGTTACCATCTAATCGGACTTTGGCGTCTGCTCTCCACAAAGAAAAGCAGAGAATTCATAAAAGATGTGAATGCAGAAATGTATGCTGACAATCATAGGAAATCTCTTCGTAGCAAAACAGAATTCGTCAATGCTTTGCGCCGTCAGATTAAAACTTTTATTGAAGTGCCAGTTGCCAAATCTGAAGGTGGGGAAGTTTTACCTGCCTCCGAGCAGGGATTGAATTCTCCCGACTTGAGATATGACACCAACAGAAAGAGAATAATCAATATTCTTACGGCATTCAACGTCTTGACCGTGCATGAAGAGCCGTCGGGATCTGCCCGTTTCCCGTTTCATCTATTTCAGCAATACAAGACCATAAGTCTTGAGCATATTCATCCACAGAACATTTCCGAGGGAATCAAATGGGAAGATGCCCTGACATGGCTTAATGACCGCGAGAGCGACTCTAAAGAGGCTGACGACACAGTTTGGAAAAATGTGGCTAAATCATTCGGCTGGCGTGAACCGGGAGATAGTACTGAAGATGCAATCGACGAAAGTCTGGATAGGGCTGTGGAAGAAGCGCGTCAAAAAGTAGGCAATAGCATAATTCAACTCAAAAGGCTCCTTGCCGATGAAGACACCTTTAAAGAGAATCATACGGAGGCATTCGTACACATCGGTGTGCTTGACAAACTTTTTGGCGACATGGCGGGAATTGATGAGGATGAATTGCATTCAATCCGCAACATGGCTCTAGTGAGCAAAGATCTGAATTCAGCACTTGGCAATTCATATCTCGACAGGAAGCGCGAGATAGCCCTGGAATATGACTCCAAACCTAAGACCGACAAGAGTGCCACTTTTGTGCCGCCCGCCACGCATAAAGTGTACTCAAAGGAATATAGTGCCGCAAGCCCCGGCAATATGAAATTCTGGCAACCCGAAGATCGCCGCCGCTATCAAGAAGCTTTACAGAAGGTGTACGACTATTTTACAAAATAAACTGATATGGACAATTATAGCACTTATAACGCCACCACATATACCGATATCCCCATGATTCAGCGGGATTATGTGCAGGGAGATGATCGTAATGCCGAAAAACGTGACAAATTCCTGCTGGCAATCTTTAAAAGTCTTGCCGGGATGAAAGATGACAACGGTAATCCTTATTCCGGAGGTATGGACTTCATCTATGGCACTTCGATTGACCAGTCAAAGGGTGATGAGGATACACAAGATGGTGCTACGCATGTGCAGGACAAACGCCGTAGATTTATGCCTATTGACGGCCAACAACGCCTAACGACGCTGGCTCTCATCGGTTGGCTTCTGGCTCAGAAAAGTCCTCACCCGGATTACCGGCTGCCTGAGCTTAAGTATCGTACGCGCCACACAACCGAACAATTCTGCAAGCATCTAATGGCACACCGTCTTCCGGCCAATTGTCCGGATATCCGCCGACATCTAATTGAGGAACCGATCTGGATGGCAGAAAGATGGCTTGCAGACCCCTCCGTAAATGCCATGCTCGACCTGCTTGTGGCCGCCGACGAAATCCTGACGCGCGAACCCTTTGCTTCAAAGATAGGAGAGATGGCTGATAAATTTTTCACTGATTCATCTTTGACATTTGAACTTCTGGACATGGAGAAATATCAGCTCACGGAAGACCTGTATATTAAAATGAATGCCCGAGGGAAGCATCTGAGTGAATTTGAAAACTGGAAGGCTGAATTCACGGCGATGCTCGATGCCTGCTATAAGGGGGAAGAGGCTAAGTATGAGTATAATACCGTGGCTGGCGAAACGCTCAGAATCCCAGAATATTTCTCCTATGCAATAGAGCATGAATGGACAGACTTGCTTTGGCCAGCATCGTTCAACGATTGGAATGCATTGGATGCCGAGACGAAAGCAAAGACTCCCTATCCGAGGATCGATGAGAAGTTCATGAAGATTCTCGACTTCGTGACCAAAGCATTGTTTTACTCTCAATATCCCGCCTCTGCCGAATATAGCGAATGGCCTGCTGCCAAAGAAACTGAGAATGTCGATTGGTCTGAGAGGTTTGCAGGTAAGAAGGGTGAATGGCTCTCTGCAAGATATATCGATGTCTACCGCAATCATTGCAATGCTGCCGGGAAACAGAATGTGTGTACTCTTTTCAACATCCTTGACACGCTGTCGCATCTCTCCCGACTGAGGAAAGACGATTGGCAGGGCTTTTTTGAGAGATTCCTTTACTCCGGAAGATGGGAGCCTGATTCAAATAAAATAAATATTTTTGACACATCAAACAGAGACGTTAATCTCTTCGGGAGATGTCTGGAGGGGAAACTCACTATTTCCACAGAATTCCTCTTATGGGGCATTCTTAATTATTGTGTAAAGTATCCTGCTGAGTCATCCAGCGATAAATTGACAGATTACACCCGTGTGCTCTGGGGGTGGGTACTTTCCAATCGTCAGCGACTGGTGCAGAAGAAACTTGATGTTGAACCGAATGTCCGTGTTATGGATTATCCTGTCTTTGACATTGTTATCCGCGCATTGACTTCCGATGCCGATGTCTACGTCTCTCTTGATATTCTTAACGACTTCCGGAAAGAAAATCCTTCACAAATCCAAAGCATTGGTTCGGATACCTCCCAAAACGCTCATTCTTGGAAGGCCGAGGCCAAGCAAGGGTTGAAGAGGGAGACGGAGCGCTGGAACTTGATGGATAGTGTCGATCCGGATATTCTTTACAAATTGATGGGTTGTCATTATCTGAAAGGGGACTTCAGCAATCTCTATCCATCGCTGAAGGGGAATAATCCCTCCGACGTTTTCAGTCGCTTTAAATCCTTCTATATCATGGGTGAATGGGATAAGGCTAAAGTCTTAATTGAGCATGGCTGGATTGGTTGCCGCCATTATGACAATAGATATGCTTTTTATGGGAAGAACGAGCATTGGGATTATGTTTTCACTTCGAAAGAGAAGAATACTGCTGACGCAATCACGTCATATCTCGAGGGGAGTCAGGAAATGTTACCGCCGAAGGATAAGATTGAGTATTATGCCCGTAAATACAAAGACTTTTTCGATGCGGGTCGCGACTCATTGAATCCTAGCCATCTTTACTATGTTCCCCAGGATTTTTATGCAACGATTCTTCTCAATACCTTTACATTCCGAGTAGGACCATATCAATTGTGTCCTTACGCTTATACTGTGGGTAAGATAATTGATCCAAAAATATCGGAGCGCCTTGATTTAAGATTCATCGAAGTGAAGGGTGATCATGGATGCCTGAGTTTCAATCAGGATAGATATTGGCTGGAGTGTATACAACCCGGGTGGCGTTTCGAGTTTAAAGACTCTAAGCGTTGGCAATCAAAATGGAACCAACGCTTCGAACGCGACGAACAGGGAATGTGGACGGACCGGCAGGGGGAATTCATGTTTATGCTTGACGAAAATAATTATAATATTCTCCTTGATATTGAGGAGCGAGACCGCATGGAGCAATGTATCGCCTTTCTGACTGCCCTTTACGAATTGATATAATCTTTGTGAACTGATATAATATGGACTTTCCTGCCAACCTGTAATACTTGGTTGGTAGGAAGGTTTTTATATTCTTTCTAGTAGCTCGTATGCGTTAAACAGAAAATATTACAAACACTACGTTTTATTGCCGAGCATTATAACCAATGCGGCCACTCAAGTAATCGGGAAACTATCTGGATGACTTGTCCAACCGAGTTTTTTGGCTATGAATTCTCGGGTGCGGATTAGTTCGGGAACGAGGGTGCTGGAGAAGTATGTTTGGGTGAGGTGGTCGGAGAGGGCGAGTTCGTTGGCTCGTTTAACCGCGTTGTCGAGGTCGTTGGAGACCTGGGAGAGGTTGTCGCGGTTATCACGGTAGAGCTTTCCGAGGGTCTTGATTAGCTGAAGCTGCCGGACTTCAACGGGGTCGGAGTATTCTTTGATAGCACGGCGGATAAAGTGGCTCATTGAACTGTAGTTTATTGAGTGTTCTTTGATGTAGGTTAGTTCTTCCTCAGTCAGTCGGATTTGGAGTTTACGGGTCTTTAAGTTCATTGCTTTATGGGTTTGAAGTCTTCCGGAGATTCTTTCGCGGAGCGAAACAGCGATAAAATCGCTCCGATGCTCGGCAGTCGCCATGGGACTTTTGTACGGACAAAAGTACAACTTGCTTAGAAAATCCTGCACCGCTACGCAAAGGTCTCCCGGGTAATTTTGCTCTGCAAAGTTAATGTGAGAACAGAGTTGCCGAAGAATTATGCAACATCAAATTTCGATTCTAAGGCTTCTGATATTAACGATTATAATGTCGTTTGATTCCTGCGGTCTCGGTTTTCTGAAAAGTAAGGAATGAGAGTTTCGCAGCCAATAACGGTTATATAACCTTGTGGAGTGATTAAAAGATAACTGGCTTAACCGGATTCCCAGTTATATAGGTTAAATTGACCGAAAGTATAAAAATGCTCAGTCCCGTGAAGGATTGCAGCAGAGCCGGAACGAAAAATCTCAAAGACGATAGATATTTTTGTTCCCTTGGGTTTGAGATGTTAAATTTTGAATGCCACGAGAATCTTTTTCAAGATTCTGATGCTATAAATTCCTGAGTTAACCAAACCAAATTTGCAGCTTAAAATTACCCTAAAAATGACCTCATTCTGACCGCTAATTTTACCCCACTTTAGACCGCTAAATTTACCGCAAAAATTAGCCGATAATCAGGCTCGGATTGCTTGACTATCGGCTATTCACAAATGTTAAAATCGGATGAGAGCTGAGTCGACTGATTCTTGACCCGAAATTACTCGGATTTTGATGGTCTACCTCTCTTTTTCGTGCCCGACCTGGAGGACTTTGAGAGAGGAGGAAGATACAGTTCTAACTTTTTTGTCGTGTCAGGGTCGAGTCCGAAGAACTCCGGCGAACCAGGTCTTACGACTTCTTTGCCATCGATCTTGCCATATAGTACCCAGTCAAGCACCTTACGGTTTGCTACGTCTACTTTTTTGATATCAAAGCGGATATAGATGTTTGTAATTCGGTTACCATATTCATGTCCCAGAGCTTCGGCTATTACGCAGTCGGGAATATCGATACTTGATGCGATGGTCGCCCAGGAGTGACGCGCCCAATAGGCAGTGAGTTCAGGAAACATCGGCTCATAGATTTTCTTGCTTCCTCGCCCCGGCTGCTTGTGCATCGGACCGATTTTCTGTAACTCCTTATTCATCTTCCAGCGGAAGAACTCATCGTTGGTCCAATGGTCGAGAATGAAGAGCAGATAGTTCTCGCCTTTGTACTTCTCAAACAACTCCATCGCCTCCGGCTCTACTTTCATTGAATATAAATGCCCGGTCTTGGTGCGGTTGAAGTCAAGTCTGCCGTTTACGAACTCGGTCAGTTTAGCAAGATCTATCATATTGACGCCCATCAGATAGAACGACAGCCTGAACATGTCGAGATATTTCTTTTAAGAGTCGGCGAAGCTCCTCAACTGACAGAGAACGCTTTGCAGTCTCCACGGCCTTGATCTTGAACTTACGGAAGGGATAGTGTGTAGTAACCTCATTCTCAATGGCGTTATTGAACACGGCACGGAGATTACGGAAATGGATATTACGTGCGTTGGGGCTGGGAGATGTCTTAGCCATGAACGCATTGAAATCATTGAGCCAATCGAGGGCTATGTCTTCAAACTTCAGGCGATTCAGTGCGTCTTCTCCGATGAAAGCTCTGACGCGGTTGAGGGTATGCTCATATATCTCTTTAGTGCTCTCTTTCTTCAGTTCAATAAACTTTAGGAAGCGAGGAAGAAACAACGATTTATCTGGCAGTGTGGTTTCTTCCGGATGAAGTGTAGCCTCCACGGTAGCTTTCAGCTCTTTTGAAGATAGGCGATTGAGTTCGCCAGTTCGGGTGAGGTCAAGGAGTAGCGTGTTGACGGAGGTCTTCACCTGATCGAGATAGGTGGTGAGCAGCAGCTTGTCGGGGTGATTGCGGACTGTTAGTTTGTCGCTGTCCCACTGCGAGGGGAGAAGTCGGACATCAAGTGAGATAAGGACTGTCTGATGCCAAGGGGCGATCGCCAGCTTCAAGATAGTCGGCTGACCTTCGCGGGTTTTGCGCCTGTCGAGGTAGAATCTGGTACTTGCCATAACTTTACGGTCAGATTCTTCCGCATACGAGTTGCACGCACAGTATCTCGCGTTGTTCAGCAACAATGTGCAGGAATGGCCAACTTTGTGCAGAAAAATCCTTTTTTTATGGCGTCTACAGCCGGAATTTCGGATAAGAAGAAACCCTGATTTCAAGGTTTGTTGCCTTAAAATCAGGGTTCTAATTATTTGTGGTCCCACTTGGGCTTGAACCAAGGACTCCCTGATTATGAGACTTTTGTATTTAGTCTATATATGACTGATTGATAATTGATTTATTAACTCGTTTTGTTTTTGTGCAATGATTTGTGCAATGGTTGTATTTCCTTATTTTTTTGAGAGTCTATCTAACTTGTTTTGCAACGATAAGACAGTGCTCTCCAGCTCTTCTATCTTCTTTTTTGCTTCGGAAAGTTCTTCGTTCAACTTGTCCTTATCTCTTTGTAGTTCCTGATTCCTGTTAAGGTAATCATTCACCACGCTCGTCATCACGTCAAGAGTGGCAGGCTTCGATGAAGTAGAAGTTGCCGTAGCGGTCTGTAAGTCTTGCCCCTTGAAATCATAATAGGTGGCTGTGCCCCCTTTTTGACCGTTATTAAGCTGTCCGTGATTATCAAAGGAGAAACCATTGACATCATCGGTTTCAACCTCGATCTCGTAGTCTTCCAAATTATCTACATGGAACTGGTCAATAAGAACTTGTCTAAGTTTATCAGAGGCTCCACGACGGCCTTTTTCAACCATTGACAGAAAGTTTTTTGAGAATCCAGCCCTTTCAGCCAAGTCTCCTCGGTCGATTTTGTAATCTTCCCTAAGTTCCTTTAGTTTAAGACGTTTGATGGTAGCCATTGATTATTTCACATTTTTTAACGTTATAGATAGTTACTTAATCACAATAATGAAGTAATTTTACGGTTAAAATAACTGTTAGTAACCGTTACTGATGATATCTATATTGGTTACACAATGTAAAATTAATAAATGTTTCCGTTATATCAAAATATTTAACGGTTAAATTAACGTAATATAATCAATATGCGTAAAATTTCTCTCAGAGAGATGTATGACGAGCTTAGAAAGGAGCCATCACCATCAAGAAAGTTCATAAGGGAACTTGCCGAGCTAACCAACAGAAGTGAGTTGACTGTTCGCCTTTGGCTTGGTGGTCATCATGAACCGGAGCCACTTGTCACTCAGATTATCGCCAAGGCGTATGATCTGGACCCAAGCGCATTGTTCCCCAAAGGAGATAATCATGACTAGTACAGAGCCTATTGTCAATCCGGCGGCAAGGTACTCGATTGAAGAGACGTGTAAGTTATTAAGCATACACAGAAACAGTCTGAGGAAATACACCGCTGAAGGGCGTATCAAGGCTGGAATCAGGAAGTCTACCGGAAGAAGATTCTACTTAGGCAGTGAGATAAGTAAATTCTGGCAACGCCAGCTCTAAAAGTGAATGATAATGGCTAATGAAGAGGAGAATCACCCAAAGCGAGGGTGGATAGCGATTTCCCGAGATATTGACCGTCATTGGATATGGCTTGATGCGAAACGCTTTCAAATGTGGGTCCAAATGATACTATGGGCCCAATATCAAGATGGAGTGGTGACGATAGGAAGTAAGTCAGTCCGTCTGAAACGAGGTCAGTTCATAACATCACTGAAAGTTCTTGCAGGCTATATGAGGTGTTGTAAACAGACAGTCATAACATTTCTTAGAGTGTTGGAATCCTCCAAAATGATAAAGAGAGAGAAGTTCGCTACCTATTCCGTCATCACCATCATAAATTATGACAAATATCAGCCTTCAAGAAACTACCGGATTCCTGCTTTTAGTGGGGGTGAAATTGATCGTAATTCCGACCGAATTGCAGACCTCAAATTAGACCCAATAAAAGAAAGAATAAATAAAAAAGAAAAAATTTCTTCTTCATCATCGCGCGAGAAAAATTTAGAATTTTATCAGGAGATTAGATGTTCGGAAGACTTCTGGCTTAAAACATCGGAAGCCCTTTCAGTTTCGATTGAGTATTTGAAGAAGTATGCCGAAGAATTTTTCGATGAACGCCAGGCCAAAGAAGACTTTCAAGAGGACGTGATAAAAGTCAGGACGTATCTCTTCAATTGGCTGCGAAAGAAAGTTGAGATTCATAATAAGCATACGGATAAAAACCTCAATTCAAAGAAAGGGACAGCATATGGCACAACCGAAACTGATAATCGACGAGGAGTTGATGCGCCAACTCCATCAGCAGAAACTCTTTCCAAAGGAATCTTTTAAGATAGATTTGCCGGTGGAGGAGATTGCAAGACTGTTGATGAACTGTTATGTAGAGAAGGTTCGTGAGAGAAACAGACAGTTCGTTCACGATGAGCATACCGAGCGGCAGGTTATGACCATCGCAGAGATTCTTGGTACCCCCTCGCACAAGTTCGGGATATTGCTTTCCGGTCAATGTGGCAATGGGAAGACAACGATGCTGTATGCGATACGTACTCTGATCCACTTTCTATATTCTCGCGGAAGCCGTTATCTTCCGAAAGACCTTTCTTCGGAAATCCCTATTGTGACGGCAAAACGAGTCATAGAGGAAACTATCTCGTCCGACCATATGGCCTTTCGACATCAGGATATTCTCATGATAGACGATCTTGGGCATGAACCAACAGAGATAGTCCATTACGGCATGGTGTATACCCCGGTTGTGGATTTGCTGGAGGCAAGATATGAGAGAATGAAGTATACTATCATATCCACCAATCTCCCTCCTACAGAAATACGACCCAAGTACAAAAATCGTCTTGCCGACAGGTTCAACGAAATGATGAACTTTGTGGAGTTTACAGGCGAGTCATACAGATTAATTTAAGATGGATAATAATTTAGATGCACGCGATATACGCATAAACACTAAAACGGCATGAAATATAGACATATAGAATGTGCAAACACATCCGAAGCAGGAATCTATCAGGTTAAGTTAAAAACTATCTAAGAATGAAACGGAGGTCTGGCATAATTCAGAAGCTGACTATTACGGTCTTTCACGCTTACTGGATAAATACGAGATCCAATCATTTGAAGTCTCCTTGGAGCCGGAAGGAACTCGTAAGTAATCCGGAATTTTGAACTTTACACAGTTGTATCAAATCTCCGGACATGAAGTGAAACAAGAAACTTGAAAGTAAAATATAAATATATGAAACGCAGGCACTACGACTTTTCCCAATCCAAAGAATCGGGAATGTATCAGATTAAGATTAGGAAATTTAACGGAGATATGGAGATTTGGCATAATGTCATGCCAAATTTATACGGACTTACCCGAATGGTAGATAAGTGTGAGATAAAATCATTTGAATTTCTATGGGAACCTCGTGAAATCAACTGAGGAAATGTCTTTTTGTAAAATTCAAAAAGTATAAGTTTTACAGAATGATGCAGTACGAAGACAAAACGTTTAGAAAAGTGGAACGGAAGAAGAATATAACGATTATTCCTGAGTATCTTTATTCAGTCAAGGAAGCCATGTACTTCCTGGGAGTTCATCGTGTGACTATATACAGATACATGAATAATCCCGACAATCCTCTTGAAGCAATTAGATTCAACCATGACCGTATGATATTGTTCCGAGGCTCTGTATTGTTAGCTTATAAAGCCTGCAGCCTCCCAAAGAGAGGTCGAAGGAGAAAACAGTAAGTCAGTTCCAATGAAACCACGGGAGTAAAATAAGTCGTTCCTGCCTGTATGCGAGTTCCGACAAATCTACTGCGAGAAGCCATGCACGGGTCCGTATTTCGTCCATGTCGGCAACGGCTTGGAGGTATCGGGTCGATGAAAACTGACCGGATGCGTCTGACCACTCGACGGCATAACGCTCGGGGTCGAGTTCATCGACAAAGGAGATGATCTCGTCAACGAGAGTGCCGACAATACCTTCCGACAACTCGGCGGTGAAGCAGAACTGCAAGCCGCCGAGCGTCCGCCTCTGGAAATCAAAGTAGAAAGAGTTTTCTTCCGATATTGTGACCGAGACAAGCCAACCTTGCTTGACCGCTATTCTGATTATATCGCTATGCAACACTGAGTATCTCATAATGAAAAGTGATTTAGTTTGGTGAATATTTGGTACTATTCCACGCACCTTGACCTGCCACGTCTGAGAGGATATGGCAGGTCGCTTTTTTGTAGTCAATGTCAGCCGTGGCGGAGAGATCCACGGCTAACGTTTCGGGGTCAATGGTAAAGGCGGGTCAGAAACTTCTGAAGTCGCTTGTCTGCTATCTTCCCTATCGGGCATGGTTTGAAATACGGCACTTGAACCACGCGGAGAATACCGTAGCCATGCTTCCGGCAGTCAAGCTCGATGTCGGAAAGTTCATTGAGGGAGATATATCCGTACTCATCTTCTTGAAGACCGACAACAATGCCGAAAAGCCTTGTGTCGTCCTCGTCCCTGCTCCCTTCAAGTATGAACCACCGGACATTTCCGATTGCGAATATCGCCACACAGATAGCGTCTTTTTTCTTGTCGTCCTGCGAATATAGAGGATAGTCCTTGATTGCTTCCTCAAACTGGGGTGTCAAAAGTCTGCACATATCAGTTAAATTCTATTTCATCATCATATAGTTCTATTCTCGCTCCACTGCTGAACTCCACGATGAAGCGGTAGCCGTTACGTCCAATGATTGTGCCTCGGTGGTAGCCACGCCAAGATTATTTGAGTTCACACTGCCGTCCGTATTCGGGGAAATCTGTATCGTCCATAGTTATTTGTTGTTTTGAAGGTTGGTATAATCGGGGTCATAGGCAAGGTCTGCTTCTATGAGTGAAGTGTATGCCACATCTGCCATTTTTGATGCCCACTCGTTACGTTGGTCATATCTCCCCTTTTTGTAGTTGTGAGCAAGAGCCTTGATAAAGCCAAGGCAAACCTTGAACGCCTGCTGTTGGAGATAGCGGTGCATTGTTGTCATAGCCATACCAGTCTTTTCAGTGTTGCTCACTCTGCCGTTGACAAAGTTCTCAAACTCTTCAACGAATGCTTTGTCGCCATTGGCGATATTCATAAAGTCAATATCAGTATTCATATCGGTTAGGGTTTAGATGGTTGCTTGATTGTATATTTGAGGCTCTGACGTCACATTGTAGATATAGCTGCCACACCTCACTAATAGGCACTCTGCGCCATAATAGAGTTTCTTCATACCTCGGACACTCCCTGTCTTGTGGAAGTTTGGGAAGCGGTCTATACATACTCGCTTGCCCTCTGCGATTGTCATTCTTTTCACTCTCATAGTTCTTGAAATGTTTGAGTTCTAATTATTTCCCCTTTTGTTATGCTCTTTTGAGCATATCCGGCAGGGCTGGCCGTTTTTTCGTGCAGTTTCAAACTGCGGACATTAGGGAGTGATAAGGCAAGTGTGGAGTCAAGGCAAAACCGGGATACCCAAATTTTTGAGGTAGGAGAAAATTTGTGGAGGCTCACGGGTGCAGACGCAGACGGAAAGCAGAGTGGTACTTGACGTTCCTCCCGTCCGCAGTAACTTCGCACAGAAAAACGACTCCCTGCCGAGGCTCAATCATCACAAAGGAAAGAGTCTGTTTTTGAGTTTGAAAAATGGGTCATTCAGTTAAAATTAGATCTTATGAGAAAAATCCTAATAGCCTAAAAAGAGGATTCAGAGTGAAAAAATCCCTTGTAGAATAGCCTCTATATGGATTTTTTACTAACTTTGCAAGTTAAGAAACGCCAATCTGAAAATGACCAGTCAGTAAATACAAAGACATACGGCGAGAGCCGAAAACTTTGGGAACATCCTTGTAGTCGTTACAGGCTTTGGTCGGCCTTCAGATGCTACTTGGATGTTCCCTTTTATAATAAGATGACGCAGCGAGAATTACAGAAAAAAAGTCCATATACAGCCGGTATGACTGGATGCGGGTTTATGATAGATGAAATGAACCGTATCCTGCCTTTACTGATGGAGGATAATTCAGATGCGCTTCTCAAGCAAGAAATAGAATCTAACGAACTGCTTCTAATTACTACCAAAACCACTCGCTGTCGTGCTGTGCCTGAGTTTAAGCGTCGTTACACTTCTATGCCTCGTTCATTTTGGGAAAAATATCTTATGCTATCTCCTAAAATGCAAAATATCGCGATGTTTCTTGTCTTATTGAAAGCTTATCGTATCTACTTCGACTTTCAAATCGAGGTGGTTCTCCGAAAATGGAACTCATTTGACCAGACAGTGACTAAGAACAATTTACTCGCAGCTCTCTCAGACATTGCTTGCAATGATGCTTTCGTTGACTCATGGAGTGATGACACCAGAGGTAAGATTGCTTCGGCTTTTCTTTCAGTGCTTCGTAAAGTAGGTTTTATCCCCGAAAAAGCAAACGATCTTCACTCGCTTGACAATTACACTGATGAAGAATTAAAATTCTTCGTGCAGATTGGCGAACCTTGGTTCCTTGAAGCAATTCTGTTGCCTCAATATCGTATAGAAACCATAAAATCCATTGCATTATGAGTGAGATTGTAGTTGACAAACTTTATGAGCGGCTTTGTCAGCCGGATTTTCAGGATACTCCTCATGGCGATTTGTTTTATAACTATTTCATAGTTCCATACGATCCCGCAAAGGAATACGAGACCCGCGAACGCATCCAATGGTATCATGATAACTTGATTCGTCCAACGAACTTTGTCAATGCACTTCACATCGACATTTTCGAGGAGTTTTGCAATTATCTAGACAATAAACCCTTCGGCAAAAAATATCCTTCTTATCTGAAATATCTTATCGAGAAGGAATCCAAGGATTTTGAAAGCTCCGCAGGTGTTGCCCGTTCCTTGACACAACAGGCACAATGCGATGCATTCATCCAGTATATCAGAGACAGAATTGTGGCGCATAAAGAGGCTGAAACCGAAAACAAGACTCCATATGTTTTTATATCGGGCTTTGGCAACATTTATCCTTATCTTCGTCTATCCACTTTCCTCAATAAATACGAAGAACATAATCAAACCCACGCATACAAGATATTCGTGTTTTACCCTGGCGAGCCTGACGGTAACTCTTATAAACTGTTCGACCGTTTTGCCGACCAACATGTCTATCGTGCAGCTCTTATTCTAGATTTCAGAAATTAAAACGTCATGGCAGATTTCAAATATTTATACGAACTTTACGAAAAGGAAATTGACCGTCCCTTTAATCCGGCGGTCAATGCGTCAGATTTCAAAACTGATACCGTTAATGTTGAAATTGACGAGTATGTTTTCACTGATGAAATCATAAACAACATCTATCATGTGCTTTCTGCCATCCGAGACCGACAGACAGCACATAATGGCATTTGGATAAATGGTTACTTCGGTTCCGGTAAGTCTCACTTTCTTAAATTCCTTGACTATTGCCTTCATCCTGATTATAACACTCGGGCTCTTGGGCGTCTCGCCGAGGCAGTCAAGGAACACGATCCGCTCCAGAACCCGCAGTCAAGATGTGAGGTTACTATCGCTGATGTCAATGCTCTGAGTGACTGGCTACGTTCGGCTTCTGTTGAGACCATTCTGTTCAACATAGGTTCGGTTGCCAATTCCAACACCAATCAGCAAAAGGTATTTACAGAGGTGTTTTGGCATGAGTTGAATCGACACCGTGGTTACAACACTTTCAATCTGCCACTTGCTCAATATCTTGAAAAAGCTCTTGACGAAAAAGGAAAATTCGACGAGTTCAAACAGAAGCTTGATGAGGAATTTGGATGGGACTGGAAGGAGATGGCTGCAGAACTCGCCAATACTGAACTTGACACGGTTCTTGAAGCTGCCAAAGACGTTGTGCCAACTCTGTCTATAGACGTTATCCGTCAGCGTATTGTCAAGAACGATTTTCCCCTCACTGTGGAGGCGTTCATGAAAGAGCTTCGCTCTTTTGTGGCGTCAAAACCCTCAAATTTCCGTCTCGTGTTCTTTGCAGATGAAATTTCACAGTTTATCGACAATCGTAGCGCACTTCTGCTGCAACTCCAGCAGATAGTCAGTGACCTGCATGAAGCTTGCGAGGGAAAGGTTTGGATTGCCTGTACTGCACAACAGGACCTCTCCGAAATTCTTGGAGACTGCCATATCTCCAAGACAACAGATGATTACGGCAAAATTATGGGGCGTTTTCAGGTCAAGGTCTCGCTCAAAGGTACTAACTCGGAGTATATAACTCAGAAACGTATACTTGAAAAGAAGGGTTCCGCTTCAATCGCTCTCGAAAAGAGCTTTGAAAAGATACACAGTAACATTACTGCTCAGTTACTTCTTCCAACGGGCTATAACACATATCGCTCAAAGGAGGAATATGCCGCCTATTATCCATTTGTTCCTTATCAGTTTACTCTGATGATGAACATTTTCGATGCTTTTGTCACTCAGAACTTCGTGGATAAAGAGGTCAAAGGCAATGAACGAAGCATAATCAAGATTACTCATTCCGTAGCCAGAGACACAAAGGACCAGGAAATAGGTAATATAATCTCCTTCGACCAGTTCTATAACGCTATGTTCCGCGGCTCCCTTACTACCAAAGGGCAGAAATCTATCGCTACGGCCAACAATGTCATAGAGTCATACAATGTCAACCGCGAACTCGGGGAGCGTGTGCTGAATGTTCTCTTTATGATTTGCAATATGGACGAGCAGCAGCGACGCGTTTTCCCGGCTACTGCCGACTATGTGACAACACTCCTTATGCGTGATGTCGATGAGAATAAACTGAAACTTAAAAGTGATGTGCAGGGAGTTATCGACTATCTATGCGATAATAACATTCTTCGTCGCGATACTCTCGCTGACGGACATACAGAGTTTTACACCTTCTTCACAGAGGAAGAACGTCGTGTAGCAGCTTCAATTGGCAACCAGTACGTTGACAATGACTTCATGGCAAACCTGCTGATTGACTTCTTCAAGGAATATCTGGCACCGCAAAACCGTGAGTCCTACTGTTCATCGAAATTCTCAGTTGGGGGCATTGTCAACGGAAAAACCTTCTTGACTTCCAATTCTGATATTTCTGTGGATTTTGTGCTGGAATACGATGGTACAGTCCACGAGTATGCCTTCCGCAATCCCGAGAGCCGCCTTGCCTTCTTTATGGCCGATGGATTTTCAGCTGATCCTCAGTTGCGAAACCGTCTCACATGGATTTGCAAAGTTCGTAAATTCCTCCAGTCTCCGGAGGGTCAGAGCACGTCAGATGCTCGAAAAGCGGCTTTAGACAAGTTCCGTCAGATGGCAAGCGACGAATATAAGGAGATTCAGAAAGCGTTGAAAGCACTCTTTAATTCCGCTCAGGTCATATCTTCCAGTCAACAACTTGCAGTAGCATCTTCGACTAAAGATAAAGACCGGTACAACGAAGCCGTGGCTCGTCACTTGCATAACGTGTATCCCTACGCTAAGCTCGCTGTAGGATCATCTGTTCCCCGTAATGAAGCAGATCTCAAATCAAAAATTCTACGCCCCTCGCAGAAAGATGAATATACGGGTGTCAATCAGACTCTCACAACTCCCGAGACTGAGATTGAGAACTATCTGAAACGTCGTGGTGGGGAAGCCAATCTCAAAGATATAGTCAAAGAGTTTGGGTCCGCACCATACGGTTGGAGCCAAGAGGCAACCATCTTCTTCGCCAATGAGCTTATCCGCCGTAACGTGCGCGAATTTACCTACAACAATGCTGAGAATCCGGATCGCAATATCATTGCAAACAATGTGTTGCGCGACATTGCGAAGTTTATGGTTAAGGCTACCAAGGAAATACCGCAGAGTGTCATAAATGATTTCCTTGATGCCTGGCACGATATTTTCGGCGATGCAAGTTCTCCTTCGTCAGGACATCCTGCCGATATTCATAACTGGGCTAAGGACATTCTCAATACCAAAATCGGTATTGATCGGGATGCCATCGATAAGCTTGGCGGAAGTTCATCGCCCGTTGCCGGTTGGCTTACGGACTCGATTGAACTTCTCAGGGAATGGCTGCAGGTCCGTGATGATGAGCCGTTTTTCCGTCGCATAGCCTCCGACCGCGTAAAGGCAAAAAAGCTAATGGATGAAACCAAACAGGTTCGTCAGTTTGCTGACAATACGACTATGCTGAAGGCCTATGAGGAATTTATCAAGTTTGTTAACGACAATCGTGACAACTGGGACTATCTTCCGTCATCGTGCATGATGGATGTGGAGGGTCTAAAGGCTATTATTACCGAGAAATGGCCTATCGACAAGATGCGTCATTATAAGCAGATGAAGCAAAGTCTCGACAAAGCACTCGAAGAAGTTCGTCAGACACTTCGGAAGCGCATCGAGGATAAATTGACTGCTCAGGATGCCGAGATTGCTGCTCATGCAGCAGCTAACGGAGTCGAATACGTCTCGAATGTCCGTGGTGCGATTACTCGCGCCACTATCTCGTCAAACATCGCGGTTCTGCAAGCCAATGAACTTTCCAACGACTGGTTCACGGCAGAAATCTCGCGCATCAACACGGAGGTCGCTCGGCGTAATCAGCCCAAACCGAAGCCCCAGTCTGGAGGAGGTAGTGAACAACCGAAGCCGACAACTAAAGTTGTCACATTCCGACTTCAGACGCCCTCTCTTTCCAATATCAAGAACGCCGAGGATATTGAGGCATACCTCAATCGTCTGCGTAAACAACTTACTAACAAACTCGCCAACCTGAACACTGGCGACGAAATACAGGTACTCTGACATGAATACTAATTCATTGAAGCGTTTTGCCACCCTTGCACGCAACGTGCTTATGGAGGGTGTCCGCAATCGTCTTAAAGCCTTAGGTTTTAATGACGATGGCTCTGTGCGTATTGCACCGGAGGCAAAAGGCAAATCGGCAGTCTTCGATGGCCGGGTCATTAACGACTCTCGCTTCGTGGCCCGTTGGAATGCCCTGCGCGACCGTATTGCTTTGTATGGTATCAAGGAGGTGGTCGAAGAAGCTGCCTATACTTGGTTTAACCGCTTGATGGCTATTCGTATTCTTGAATACAATAGCCTCGCTCCGGCGTTGCTCGACTACGAAAACCCTGAAATCCGCATACCGCGCATCGTCACCGATGCTCGTGCGGGTAAGACTCCTGTTATCTCCGATGAAGACCGCGCTTCGCTTGAAGCTGTAATCGGCGACGGACGTCTCTCTTTCGAGCAATTCTCGCTCCTTATTCGCGCATACTGCGAGAATAATCCTATTATCCGCAAATGCTTTGGAGGCATTACCGATTACACGGTGCTTCTTCTCCCGGCAGATATTCTTGCCGAAGATAACTTTATCGACCTGCTTAACAAAGCTGATGAGTTTATTGAGCCTGCCGATTATCGCAAGCCGGAGCTTATTGGTTGGCTCTATCAGTTCTATATTTCCGAGAAGAAAGATGAAGTTTTCGCTAAGAAGGGTGGATACGAAAGCGATGAAATCCCTGCCGCAACTCAGATTTTCACACCCAATTGGATTGTGAAATATATGGTCGAAAACACTCTCGGTCGCATATATCTTGACAATAATCCGGACTCCGCTATTTCCGAGAACTGGAAATACCTTGTGGAGCCGGCCGAGCCAACTCCCGACGATGCCATTCTGCGCTATGACTCGCTCGAAGACCTGAAATGTGGCGACCTCTCTTGCGGTTCCGGCCACATCCTCAACGAGATGTTTAATTTGCTCTATCAGCTCTATGCCGAAGACTTCTATTCGCCACGTGAGGCAATAGAAGCCATACTCACTAAAAACATGGTCGGCATAGACCTCGACGACCGTGCCCGTCAGCTTGCCCAGTTTGCACTGCTTCTGAAAGCGTGTCAGACCGACACCGCTTTTGCCGACGGCCACTGTATGCCACGCGTATACTCTATGCCTGATTCCTATCCCGGTAGTGAAGAACAATTAAGGGAGGATATACGGGAATTTCTTGGCGGATGTGATATTACCGTTGAAGATGAATTGGTAGACTCAATTCAATTATTTGATGATGCTCACGTTCTGGGCTCTATCATGAAGTTTAACCTCCCTAAAGATACCGTTCAGTTAGTCGAAGGTATGTTATCATTCCCGACTATTGATAGAAATACTGAAGCAGCTAAAAGGTTACTTCCATTCTTTGAGATAATTTACCTATTATCCGACAAGTATGCTGCGCTGTGCATGAATCCGCCGTATATGCCGACAAACAAGGAGGCTACGCTGAAATCATACGCTGCGAAAGAATATCCTGATTCCAAGTCCGATCTTTTTGCTGTATTTATGGATGTTGCGCATAATCGTCTGCGAGAGCATGGCAAATATGGCATGATTAACATGCAGTCGTGGATGTTCCTCAGTTCCTTTGAATCTCTCCGAAAGAATATCATAGAGCATCAGCAGATAGACTCCCTGCTACATCTCGGTCCTCGCACATTCGACGAACTATCCGGCGAAGTCGTACAGAACGCCGCCTTCGTTATCTCCAAAGATAACCCATCATATCCGGGCGTATACTATCGACTTATTGATGGCTCCAACTGTAATGCTAAACGCTATATGTTCCTTGATGGTAACAATCGATATGTTGTAACTGACCAAAAGCAGTTTGAGCAAATTCCCGGTGCACCTATTGCCTATTGGGTTAGCAAAAACTACTTAAACACCTTTAAATATACTCAAATACAGAATTTTGCCTCAACTCGTGAGGGATTAACTACAGCTAACAATGATAGATTTTTACGATTTTGGCATGAAGTATCTTTCCCAACGATCGGAAAAGGTATGACTCGTGATGAAGCAAAATTATCATCTCTTAGATGGTTCCCATATTCAAAAGGGGGAACGTTTCGAAGATGGTATGGCAATCAAGATTACGTAGTTAATTGGGAAAATGATGGAATAGAGATCCAGTCCTATAAGGATGAAAAAACAGGAAGAATAAGATCTCATAACTATAATCTGGATTATATTTTTAAAGAAAGTCTTTCTTGGTCAAGAATAAGTTCGGGAAAATTCTCAATAAGATATTTTCCAAAGGGGTTCTTATTTGATACGGCCGGAACCATATTCTCCGCATCAAATGATTTAGACTATTTTCTCGGATTTCTAAATTCGAATGTGGCATATTCGTATCTTACAATGTTTAATCCCACAATAGTTGTACAGCCGGGAGATGTTGCCATATTGCCTATATCTTTTGAATGTAAGAATGAAGTTTGTAATTGTGCAAGAGACAATTCTCAAATTTCTAAACAAGACTGGGATGCACATGAAACATCGTGGGATTTTGAAGCAAATGAACTTATCAAAATAGATGCTAACGAAGCAGAGAACATAATTCGTAATCGTCCTGTTGAATTAGCACAGGAAGTTGCGGAGAGGTTTAGGCATATTGAAAAGCTAAGTATCCGAATGGAATTATATATGGAGAAGTGGGGGAAGAAATTCCAGCAACTCCATTCTAACGAGGAAGAAATTAATAGGAAATTCATTGAAATATATGGTCTCCAAGAAGAATTAACTCCTGATGTTTCATTTGATGAAGTAACTATCTTACAACAAGGTGAAATTAGGATTCAGAAAGATTGCAACCCGGATCTTGTGGGGCAATCACATCGCGCATATCGCGATGAGGTTTCATTTAATTGGGATGTAGTAATCAAGCAGTTCATCAGCTATTCCGTTGGCTGCATGATGGGACGCTACCGTCTTGACCGTCCCGGTCTCGCCATTGCGCATCCCAATCCGAGTGCCGATGAATATGCTCCTTACATTGTGCCTCAGACCGGTGAACAATGGTGGATTGACGATGATGGCATTGTGCCGATGATGGGCGAAGACTCCCCCTTCCACGACAATGCCGCAAACCGCTTCACGGAGTTTGTTCGTGTGGCCCTCGGCAACGAGTATCTCACCGAGAACATGAACTTTGTTCGTGACGCTCTCGGCAAGGATGTGGTCGATTATTTCCGTTTGGACTTCTATAACGACCACAAGAAGATGTATCAGAACCGACCGATCTACTGGATGTTCTCATCCAATCATAAAGGGAAACGCGCAGCGTTCCAGTGTCTCGTGTATATGCACCGCATGAACCGTTTCACTCCGGAGCATATACGCACCAACTACTTGTTGCCTTACATCGATCATCTCGCTGCCCGCGAAGCGGAACTGAGCGCTCGCAGTTCGCTCTCGGCTAAGGAGAACAAACTGCTCAAACAGCTTTGCAGCGACCTTGAAGAATGCCGCGACTATCAGCTCCGCCTCCATGAGTTCGCCGACCGTCAAATCGAAATAGACCTTGACGACGGCGTAGTTAAGAACTACGCCACCTTCGCCCCGGTCCTCGCTAAACTAAAGTAATGCTATGGCTCTACAAGATAAGATGTACGCCTATTTTGACTACTATCCTCGGCCTCACGTCTCGTTCGTTTTCAACAATGACGTGGCATATACTATAACTCAAAACAAAATATCTTGGGTAATATGAATAAGGCAGAACTGATAAAATACGTAGCAGAGAAAAGCGGGATTTCCCTACTGAAAGCGAGGGCGGTTGTCAATGCTTTTTGCGATACTATAGTCAAAAGCATTGCAGAAGGTGACTCGGTTCTGCTACTTCGTTTCGGAAAATGGACAACAAAAATAACACCATCAAGAAGAGCATACAATGTTTCAACTCAACGCATTGAGACTTTCCCCTCAAAGCGTAGAGTGGTATTTACACCGTCAAAAGCTTTACTTAATAGAAAACTGCCCGAAGCAGCAGAATCAGTAAAAATTGATATAACGCCCAATAGTATTCTGACACCGTTGCCAGAACCAGTCGACAGAAAAGTTGCAAAAATGGGTAATGGAAAATCTGCTGATTCGCAGACTCCTAAAAGTATTACTGTATCACGTACCGGAATAAAAATTGACTCTGGCAGTCCTAACTTTGGACAGCGTGTTAAACGGCCTCAAACGGTTGAAACCGGAGAATTGGTATATTGCGGTATAACGTCCTATTATGAGACCGAAGCTTCCGATACTGAAAACTACTCATATCCTGCGCTCTTGATTCCCTTTGTAGATACTCCTATTTTGGATTATCGTACTAACAGGTACGCAACTGGGGGCGTAATGGAACCTGTCCTTGCAGAAGCTCTAAATGAATTTTCTTTAATAGAACCTAATATTCAGATTCTACAGAATATATCTGTTCCTGTAAACAACAGAACCTATGGTTATAAACCTGACATAGCAATTATCTGGCGCGAAAAGAACATTTTCATTGATGTTGAGATTGACGAACCATATGACATTATTTCACGCAACCCTACCCACTATAAGGGATGTGGTGACGGTTTACGTAACGCCTATTTTCTGGATAACGGTTGGAGTGTTATACGTGTCGCCGAAAAACAGATTGTTGACGATTATGCAAAGGTTGTAGAATATATTAAACTTTGTCTCTATCAGTTGTCTGAAGACGTTCGATTCAAAGCTGAACGGAATATTGACTCTTTCGAAAGATGGTCTTATTCCGAATCTCAGAAATGGGCTGAAGAAGGCCTACGTGAATCGTATTTAGGGATTACAAGGGTTGAGTCTTCTGTAGTCTCAACTGGGGCAGCTGACATAGCCGAATATTCCGGTATGTCAATACAAGAGGTTAGCCAACCCATTTTTGTCAAACCGGCAGAAGACATTATAATTGATCGGTATAAAAACATAAGAGACCAAATCGACGAAGAGTGTAGACGAGGAAAGTATATAGTTTTCTCAATCAAGCATAAGTGCTATGAATATGCTGCTTTGTCGAAAAATATATCCTTCAAACAAAAGGATAATTCTTATGGTGTAGAGTTATTTGATGTCATTGAAGAGAATGTCATATATTTAAGATTTCAAGAAATAGCATCGTTCCGGAGCCTAAACTCTATTACTAAGTTTGAAGGAACCGCTAATGATGATTGGGACAAGATTATTTATAATGCAATACTAAATTCCAATCCCATTGAAATAGAGTATGATACGGCAGGACAAGGAAATCCTATAAAACGGACTATCCTTTTTATAACATTTTGGTATAGATTCTTTGACGAGAATGACAACAGAAAGAAGTATACAACAATTCAATTGCTTGAAGCTGCAGCCTCGCTGAAATATGAAACACTTGCTGAAAGTGAGCGTGTCGGTTATTTTTCAGGATTCTGTAATTATCGACAGGATTTGCGTACATTTAACATTCATCGAATCAAGGGTGGCCGGGTTTTTGAATGTCGTAAAAATCTTCATAAACTATCTGTTACTGACATCTGGAAAATTCTAGAAAAAGGGTATGCTGACCTCACGGTCAATATGTATAATGAACTTAACGAAAAAGAACAAAAATATTTATTCCATCTTGGTAATTATGCCAATGCTTTGGTCATGCAAGGTAAACTTGAAGAGGCGACCTCAGTTTATATGAGTGTTCCGTCTGATGTGTTGATGCCGCAAAGTACCACCACATGGAAGGAAGCTTGTCTCAACGACTTTGATTTCTTTATTACAAAAGGTACAAATACAGCGGAATTTGAACAAGTAAGATCAATCATGATGAGTAATGGCTGGTAATATGACTCTACAAAATAAGATATACGCATATTTCGGCCGCGACCCTCGGCTTCACGTCTTGTTTGTTTTCGACAACGATGTGGCTCAGACCTTCACTTCTGAGCTTGAAGCTATAGAGTGGCGCGAGGGCTACCGACTGGTAGTTTTCGACGGTATGTCGTGGCTTGGCGTAAAATACGCCATTGAGCACGATTGGAAAGACGATAATATTATTCTCGTATTTCATCGCCTTAGTCCGTCTGACCCAGGTAGTGTTGAGACGTTCCCATTGGCAGGGCTGCTTGCTGCTAATGCGGAATATCGCAGTGAGGACTACGAACAGTTTATGCAACATTACGGGATCCCTGACTCTTTCGCTACTCTCATCAAGAACCATGTCGATGAGTTCGACCGTGAGAAGTTCGCAAAAATTCTACGACCATACTTCTCAGCTTCTGAGTTCACTGAAGACAGAGTAATGCGTGGTCTCGTGTCCGGTTATATGGGTGAGTCCAAGATGCTGACATGGGAGGAAATCATATTGAAACTGATTATCTGGGACGGCTTTCCTGATGACTACACCAAGAAAGCCGAGGCATTCTACACTTTGCTCAGTCGCAACAGGGACGTGCAGGTTTACTTCAACAAGATTATATCAGGATATTTCGACATTACTATTCAGTCCGCCAAACCAACCAAGCGATGGAAGGAGTTTGCTGAGGCTATGAAATATAACTCAATAGTTCAGCTGTTAACAGGAAATACATCTGACAGTTATCTCCGCCTAAAGATAACGGACTCGCTTCGTATTGAGCGTCTCAATAAACTTATTGAAACCGCTCGGTTTTTAACGCGTCAGCAACGCGAGCTTTTCTACAAGGCATATGAAAATTTGTCTGTCGATATCAGAGAGGAAAGCCTTCTCGCAACCTACGGGGTCGGTGCTGACTATTATGTGGTATCTCCAGTAATGGCAGATGCCATGGTTTCTGCCATTGTCAATGATTATCTCACGTCGGACGCAGATAAAGCCATCAGCCTTATAACTTCACTGCGCTCAAAGGTTGAGGAAACTTCGCCGGTCCACAAGACTTTTGAATATACCTTGTCTGTAGCTTCTTTTTATGAGAAACTGAATCGAGTTGGCTCCGTTGTCCTCAATTCGCCCGACGAGTATATCGATCGATATATCGGCGACTTATATCTATTTGATCTTTACTATCGTCAGTCCATTCAGAAATACCATGTTGTCGACGATTCTCTCGAATGTTTCTCGGCTTTGGAAGCCTCAAAACATAATCTCGACCGTGATTATGCTCGTATTGCCAACAAAATCAATACTGAATGGGTGCGGTGTCTCAAAGAGCTCGGCAACGGCTTTGCCGAGATTACACACGCTTTGCCCCAGCAAAATTTCTTCAAGACTGTCTACGACTCCACAGTGAAACAGGCAATCATCATCTGCGATGCCTTCCGTTATGAGATAGCCAAAGAGCTTGTAGAGCGACTTGCCAAAGATGGTAAACGCTACACTGCCGAACTTGCGCCCGGGCTCGCCATGCTGCCTACCGAAACGAAATATTGCAAGTCGGCCCTTCTACCTCACGATTCGCTCGAATTTATGGATTTGACCCTGTCGGTCGACCATAAGATTCTCAACGATAAGCTCACTCGCGAGGCGCATCTTGCAGAAAAGATTTCGGAAGCACGGGTCATTGACTTCGATACCGTACTCAATGGCTCCAAGGACTCACTACGCCCGATATTTACCGGTCTACGACTTGCTGTGCTATTCTATGATGCAGTTGACCATGAGGGACATGGTAGTAATCCACGCCGAGTTGTCAACACCTGTTCCGAGGCTGTAGCTGACCTTGCCAAAGTAATTGCAAAGATTCATGATCATGGCAATGTAGCTCATATCTATCTTACTTCCGATCACGGATTCCTCTATAATGACATGGTTTTCGAGGACAAGGATAAGCTCGATGTTAACGATGATGCTCTCGAAAAGAAAAGCCGTTACTATATTACTCAATCCGAAGTAAGTGTACCCGGTATTGTCAAATTCCCACTTGACAATGTTTCGGATATGTCGGCCAATGCACTCGTTGCTGTCCCTGAAGGTACCAATCGTATAAAAGTCCGTGGTGGAGACTATAACTTCGCTCATGGTGGTGCATCTCTGCAAGAGTTGATTATCCCGGTACTCCATACTTATTCTCCTAAGGTCAACAGAAAAGTGCCCACAGGTGTAACGCTTCTTGGCAGGAATCACTCCGTCGTTTCAAGTCGCTTGAAAGTTCAACTATTTCAGGATGAAGCGGTATCGGAGAGTATAAAGGAACGCACCGTGAGGTGTGCAATATATCATGGTGAGACGATTGTATCGACTGAGAAGACTATAACTCTATCCAGTACCAACGCCGACAACGCCGCCGCTCGCATCTATGATGTCGATGTCACTTTGCTTAACACAGGCTCGGGTCTCTTGCAGCTACGTGTCTATGATGTATCTGATAATCTAAATCCTTTAATCAAAGCTACAGTCACTGACAATACGTTGATTGAACGTGACGAATTTTAATAATCATGTTTGAACTCTCGCATAAAATACTCGATTCATTTATGGGAAAGGTGGTCCGGAAAGACCTTGCTTTCCTTGTCAAAGGCAACCTGCCTGTGCCGACATACGTTCTTGAATATCTTCTTGGCCAATACTGCGCAAACGACGATGAAGAAATGATAGCTGCCGGGCTTGATAAAGTCAAGACTGTCATTCAGAACAATTATGTTCATCGTGCTGCTTCGGAGGAAGTCAAGGGTAAGATTAAGGAAGCTGGACGTTATCGTATCATCGATAAGATTTCGGTTCAGCTTAACGATAAGGCAGACCAATATGAGGCTGACTTTGCCAATCTAAATCTCATCCGTATTCCTATCGGTTCAGAATGGGTGAAGCGGAATCCAAAGCTATTGTCAGGCAACGGCGTATGGTCGATTGTCTCTATAAACTATCTCTCAGGAGAGGATATAAAGGTGAGATGGGAGATTGAATCGCTGAAACCTATTCAAATCTCCAACATCAACATTGATGACTATATCGAGCAACGCGCCAAGTTTACCACCGAGGAATGGATTGATTTTCTCGTTCAGACCGTTGGCCTTAATCCCGACAAGCTAAATAGACGCGAGAAATTCATTGTGCTTGCACGTCTTCTACCACACGTTGAGAATAACTTTAACTTTATGGAACTCGGTCCGAAGGGCACAGGCAAAAGCCACGTCTTTCAGGAACTTTCACCATATGGGGTGCTGGTCAGCGGTGGCGACGTAACTTCAGCTCGACTGTTCTCTAAAATCTCAGGTAACAAGGAAATACTCGGTCTCGTAGGTTATTGGGACGTTGTGGCATGGGACGAATACGAACAGCAAAAGGGCAAGTCTGCCGATGCGGTACTCATCGACACAATGCAGAACTACCTTGCAAACAAGTCTTTCAATCGTGGTAAAGCCACACACGAAGCTTCTGCTTCTATGGCTTTTGTCGGAAATACGAAACATACCGTTCCTTACATGTTGAAGAACTCGCACCTTTTTGAGTCTATCCCAACGGCTTTCATAAAGGGTGCTTTCCTTGACCGCATACATCTATACAATCCAGGCTGGGAGATAAAGATGCTCAAAAAGGATAGCTTCACCACCGACTACGGCCTGATTACCGACTATATAGCTGCGGTTCTTCACGAACTTCGTTCTCGTGATTATTCCGGTGAGCTGAAAGAATATGCCTTGTTCGACGGCTCTTTGTCAGAACGCGACCACCTCGCGATCCGCAAGACCTTCTCTGGGATGATAAAGCTTCTTTATCCAAATGGTAGATATACCACCGAAGAAGCATTTGAGATCATTGATTTTGCAGCTGAATCGCGTAAGCGCGTGAAAGACCAGCTATATATTGTTGATGAAACTTTCAAGTCTGAGCCTGCAAAATTCCAATATGTCAACGTCAAGACCGGAGAGACACATGTTGTCGAGACTCTGGAGCGTGTCGAAAATCCTGTTGAGCCTGTGATTCCTGAAAGCGAAAAGACTGTAGCTACTTCTGAGGAATCGGATGCCACTCCTACCAGTGTGGACGTATCTTCAGAACGTCGGCCACGTCCGCGTATTCAGGCTCTTGCTTCCAAGCAAATCAATATTCGCATGAATCAAAAAGGAGTATCTTGGAAGTCTATGCTCGGCGATTATTTCAAAACTGCCAAGAAAGTAGTCGTTACCGACCCATTTATAAGACTCCCGCATCAGGTATCTAACTTCATAGAGCTTATTCAGGCTATTCAGGACTCCAGCCTTCATGCCGAAGAACTGACAATAGAACTGCACACGCAGACCACCGACGATGAACAGGTAGCTACCGTCATAGACTTCTTCCAAGACCTTCAAGAAGATCTGGCACCACGAGGCATCGATTTCTCGTGGTACTTTGATGCAGTCCATGACCGTAGCATAGTGCTTGATAACGGCTGGATTATCAATCTTGGTCGCGGCCTTGATATTTATGAGCGTTATAGCCGTTTCTCCCTCTGTGCCACTCGTCCTGAAAATCGCAGTTGCAAAGAATTTTCCATCTCAATAATACAAGATTGTTAAATGAATGCTGTGGAATTTCGTAAATCGGTAATTGCTGAATTTAGAGACAATGGATTTTCCAAAAATATATATCAAGAGTTTGATGGACTATTAGCGGCAATCACATGTCTTCTAAAAATCTGCATCAGTCGTTTCGTCGGTGAGGTTTCAAAAATAGAATCACCACACGATATTTTTGCATTTATCGTGCGATATAATGCATCAAATACGACGGATAAGGATCTTATAACATTTAAGCATTTATGTAAATCTATCTTTAGTCTTATTCCCAAACTACGATTTCGCAGTGACTCTAAACCACTTTTCCCTAAGACCGGTAGCGCTGATATTTCTCAACTTATGGGTATTCATAATATAATGCAAGAACTGTCTCAAGTCTATGGGATTGTAATAACTTATCAAAGTGAAATTGGAAGATTATTCATCTCCGACGATTACTGGTCTTTTAATTTCAATGATGATGAAGTATTTGAAATGAACAATAGGTTTAATAAAGCCGTTTCTGAAGGTGCATTATTAAAGTATTGTGATGACGATTTTGTAGGAGAGTCATTTATTGACATCTATCGCAGTACTTTTAAAGACCTTGAAGACCAGCTCTATAATCGGATCTTTAATAGTCCCTCATTTTTTGATTGTGATAACTTATCTGAAAAGGAATTTATTGATATAATCTCTGGGAACTTTCCAAAACCAGGAATTGTAGATGTAACTGATATCGTTTTAGCACATCGAAATAATCCCTATATTAAGGGACTGGTCTTTGAAGAGGATAATTCCAATTTGTTTATGGCGCTGACAAAGCCACACAATCGAAAATATCGTACGAGATTCAGACCGTTAATTCAAGTTTTTATTGATAATAGACTTTATTATGTTACCACTCAAGGAATCTATTTTGAAGCAATGTCTGAAATTGGTTGCGCACATTTTGCACACAATGAATTGCCCGAAGAATGGAGCGGTATAAAAGAACTGAAAAAAGAGGCAAAATCTATTTTTAAGAGACATAGTGATGTGCTGGAGGATAGTGTTGCATCTATCCTGAATGGTAAATACATGTATCTTAAAAACGTAAAATCTCTGACAAATGTATCTTGTGTAAAAGCGCCTGTGATAATAGACGGAAAGATAGTCTCTAAAAAAACTGTTGGGGAAATCGATTTTATAATCATAGACGATGTGTTAAAGTCCATATACGTTGTTGATGCTAAATTTCTAAAACCATCTTTTTTCTTTACGAGTTTCGCCATCGATGCAGACAAATTCCGTAAAGAAGGTGGTTATGAAGAAAAACTTTCTTATAAAATAGAATGGGTTAGACATAATATTCAATTATTATGTCGACAAATTAAAAGAAAAGATATTGAGAATTATGCGGTCAAGGGATTTTTTGTTACTGACAATCTTGTTTATTATAGCCTTTTCTCTCGTTTCCCAATTATCCCAATATCTAATGTCTTAGACTACCTAAAAACATCTGACAGATATTGTTTTTTACCTACAAGTTAAAGTTGAGAATATGCTTAGAGGATAAAGTTATCGAGTTAAAGTTTACAACCAGAAAAAATTCAATATGTTATCTGATACTATAATGTTAGATGATAAGGCAATTTTTAATCTTTATAATGTTTTATCATCGGGCGATACTACTTTTTTTATCGCTCTTGCCTTTGAAGATATAGCATTTAAGGCTACTATGGTATTACTTGAAAATGGAAATTTTCAAGTAGAATTTGACGTGCCAAAAAAGGTTGAAGAAAAAATAGATATTGAAGATTTTTTTGCTAAACCAGCAGTTTTGGCAATTCCAAAACCTGTGACTAAAAAAGATCTACCTGATTTTAATATAATAATTTCAAATGCAGATGTAGAGAATGTGTCGGCTCATATTAATACCAAAGATGATAATATCCCAATTCACGTTGAAGTAACAATTAGAGGATTTAGAACTTTTTGTGAGGAAAACGAAAGAGAGAGAGCCAAGCATACTGCATTCATTAGATTCAAATCACAAATATTCTCTCCTATGAATAAAGGAATACTGTATGATCTCACTACCCACAATAACCAGGATAATCCTTGTAAAAATGCGATTTCTTTTCAGATAGGTCAATCTAACTTTCTGTTTTATTATTATATAATATCTAAAGAAGAAGGGTATTTTGTTATTAAAAGTCAAGACGAATCACTATTCTCCGATTTTATAAAAATTGTGGACTCTGTCCGTTCTGCTTATGCTTTGCTTAATGGTTACTATATGGCAGATAGCGTCCTCTATGTAAGTAGGACGTTAAAAAGACAAGGTAAGTTGGCCATTGAGTATAGGTGTAAAAATTCTTCTATATCTTCTAATTATCCGCTACTTGATTATCACCTTTATAAAAACGTAGATCGAACACAGTTACTTCTTTCTCCTGATATGTTTGAGAAACTGATACGTTTGCTGTTTAAGAGCTCTGAATTGAGGCGGAGTTGTGTTCTAATTACACAATCAGCTTGTTTGGATAATATATCCAATGGATGCTTAGCTTCAGTTGCTATAGAAACTATTACAGGGTATTTTATGAAGAATCATTCCTCTCAAAAGCCGAAAATGTTTGAGAACAAGGATATTTTACACCATATTAACTATGAATTGAAGAAAGTAGTTAAGGGTTCAAAAAAATATGCTACAAGTATTGGTATTAATATAGATAACAAGATTTGGGAAAAATTGAATTCTAAACTTGGGCAATTCAATGAAATGCCCAATGCAGTAAAGCTATCTGCACCTTTTGACGATAATAATATTCGTTTATTTGAAGATGAGGAGGAGTGTTTAAATTGTAGAAATCACTATCTTCACGGTAATACTCCAAAAATTAAAATGGAATTATTGAAAAATTTGACCACTGATGAATTATATATTTTTGTATCTCATACATTAAGAATGTTAGCTGGGCTATTATTATTAAAACAAGCTGGCTTCAATGGACGCGTTGTGGATTGGGGTAAAACAATTATAGTCTACGAACGAGGTATGAAAAGTGGGCATGGAATAAAAGATCTCTCATGGTTACATCGTACTGTTTCAGGAGATGATAATAAAGATTGGCCATACGAATAATAATCTTAATACACATCTGTTATGAGTAGTATATTTTGTCTTGAAACAGAATGGGAGCAATCCATTCATGACATAAAAAAGGATTCATCGGTACGTCCGTTGCTTCAATATCTCAATGCTTCTGAAGGAACTGAATTTGTATTCAGGCAAGTCGCAACTCGTACTGAGTTTGAATACTATCTTCAACATTTGTCAAGATTGTCTTATCAACGTTTCGATATTGTTTACTTTTGCTTTCATGGGATGGAAGGAGAAATAGCGTTTGCCAATGGAGAAAGTATAAGTATATCTCAATTGGCCGATCGTTTTCCTGGAATATTTGAAGAACGGAAAGTTCACTTTGGGTCATGTAATACATTAAAGGTTGAAAGAAATATCATCTATGAGTTTAAGGAGATAACACGGGCAAAACTTGTCACCGGCTATGCTAAAGCAATATCTTTCCATGATAATTTCCTTTTTGAATTGTGGCTTATGCACCTACTTACCCATCATAAAAGTTTAGGTAGCATAAAACTCGAATCAAAAGTTGAAAGACAAATGAAGTACTATGGTGATCGTCTCAAGTTCAGGATTTTTTAATGAGAATATTCGTTAGTATCCTTATCCACTGAAGAACTATTAAGCCTTGACTCTAAACGTTAATAGAGTCAAGGCTTAACTTCAGTAGAATATTACCTATCGCAAATAGTTGCAAAGGTAATCACGTCCTCGACGAGTTAATAACAACGCCATATACTCGTCTCGTGTCTCACTTCCGATAGGATTTATCATTCCAATCGAGATCAGGTCTTCAACCTTGATTTTCTCATCAAGGGTTCCCGGCTTAAATTCGGGATTAGCATCGATGATGCGTAAAATATTATACATATATAAAAACATTTATTTACAGTCTATTTTAGACTGTATCACAAAATTAATCGCGCTAAACATGCTCATGCAAAAGATTTTCCAGAAAAGTATAATACTATATTACACCAATATTCCAAATAGGCGGTTTTGCTGAGGGTGCGAAGCAAAACCGCCCGACCCGTCACAGGCAGAACGGTTAATCAAACATTTCTGAACTATGCGGTTGCCCTCGCCTTGATGAAGCGATGGGCATTGGCATTTACAAGATTTACAATTCGGTCGTGATACTCAGTGTTTTTGTTGCAGATACCTCGGCTCTGTACCACCTTATTCTCCGTCAATGAAAACTCAATAGTCTCAATGCGGTTGCTGTCCTTATCGTGAGCCGACAAAATGACAGAGTTCTCTCTGGCATAATACTCGCACTTGAATACACAATGGTGCATTGCCTCTCCCTCGGCTTGGTATGCTTCAATGGTGTCAAGCACTGAGATTTCAATATCTTTATCCTTGATGATGATACCGAAAAAGCAGGATTTGTTCTTGTAAAAATCTTCCTCTTGCTTTTTTGCCTTTAACAATTCTTCGACTTTTCTGCGTCTTTCTTGCTCTGTGGTTGACTTGTTAAGCCAATAATCGTGTTCGGCTCGGAGATTGGTCGGACAGATATATTTGGTGTTACGAATGTCGCGTCCACACTTTTCAAGAAGGATAATAAGGTCGCTCCACATTCCGTAATCCTCAATCTTATATCCGTTGCGGGTCGCAATTTTGTGGGAGTTCCAGCACTTGTCAAGCATAGACCTATTGTTAAGATAATACTTAACTGCCTTATGGTTTCTTGATTTCATCAGCGTTTCAATCCTTGCGTCGGTCAAAAGTGATTTCATCAGTTCAAATGGGTGGCAGTCGGGCAAAGTACCTTTCATTCCGTTACGTCTCAGTTCCGGTATAGCCTTATATATTGGATAGTGCCACGTATTGGCAATGATGTGATGAACATCGGACATATTTCTCAATTCAATGGGAGAACCCCAACTGAAACAATCCCTATAATAACCGATAGTCCGTGCCTTAGAGGTCAGAGCGGTCTGTCCTTTGGCATTGAGCCATAGACGGCATACCTCAATCTCATAATATCTCAACGGCTCACCTTTCTTGAATACTGCGGTCAGCAGAAACACTCGCTCCACCTGCAAGCCGTCAATGGTATCAATAATGGCAAAGTAGGTACTTTCCTTATGGGTGCGTTTTAGTGTTTCCTTAATTTCAAGTCTACGACCACAATGGGGGCAAACTACAAACTTACCTTTTCCCTTATGTGTAAATTTATGTCCACAATCTCCACAAGTGGTTAGACCACTCGGCACACGGAAAGCCGGATGCTTGAACAGATGTCTCACTCCCCACTCAAAAGCCTTGGAGGTTACGGCGGTCAGCCTCACATTGGAGGCTACCACCTGTTTCTCGAATTTGGTCTTGGCTTTCATCGCTTAAAAATCATCAAAAAGTGAGAGTTCTGATTGCTTGGTCTCTTGTGGCTTGGTTGCCTTAGGCTTAGTGTTGCGTGTCTGCAATTTACGGAGTTCTTCATCTTGGAAGCGTTTGAGAGCGATAGCCTTTTGCTCCGCTTTTTCCTCCTCAGTCAGTTCAACGTGATGGTTTATAACCACATTTGCCCTGATAGGCTTGCCAATTTCAATGTTTGGCTCGTCAATGACGTGAACCGCCATTCCGAATATCTCATCATCTGAAAAGCCACAACACCCAGAAGCCTTTACCTCGTTAAGAATGTAGGTTACTACATCATCAATGGTGCGGGTGGTGGTTTCGTACTTGGCGCGGAATAGTTCGTCCTCTTGCGCTCTCTTATCAAGATAGTTCTTGATTGTTGCCTTGAAATGTTCAGTTCCTTTCATAGTTCGGAAATGTTGAAATGTTTGAGTTCTAATTCTTTTCCCTCTTGTGAAGCTCATTGAGCTTCTCCGGCAGGGCTGGCCGTTTTTCGTGCGGCATCACAACTGCGTCAAAAAGGGAGCGATAAGGTAAGTGTGGAGTCAGAGGCAAAACCGGGATACCCATTTTTTCGGAACTGAGGGAGAAAAAATGTGGAGGCTCACGGGCGCAGACTCAAACGGAAAGAGAAACGGCACTTGACGTTCCTCCCTGACGCAGTAACTTTGCACGGAAAAACGCCACGCTGACAAGGCTCAATCATCACAAGGGAATGAATTGATTATGATTTTGGTCTACTGGATTTTCGTTACAAGCAAGTTATCGTTTTAGGCCAGTATTTGATACAGACTCGTTTTCAAGGACAGACATTGACGTGAAAGACATTGAAGAGCAGCCGTAGGCAAACCTCGATGTCTTTGGCGTGTATGCCGTCATTTGGCTAAGCCTGGACAGTCATAAAAAGAATCGGCTGGTATGCTCGGTGTTATCGACACGGAGCATATCAGCCGGTGTAATCTCCCAAAGTAGGCACGAAGGCTTACGGCGCCATAAGTAATATGGCTCGTCGTGAGTCCGTGCCGTCACTGTGTAGCCTTAATATTCAGAGATTTCGGTCGTTCAGCCATAAGCTTTAGCCTATGGCCGAAAAAGAACGAGGAAATTTTCGTTTCAGACAAGTCTTCGTTTCAGGTAGGTATTCGATAAAGAATTGATTTCAAGGACAGGCGTTGACGCGAAAGACATTGAAGAGCAGCCGTAGGCAAACCTCGATGTCTTTGGCGTGTATGCCGTCATTCGGCAAAGCCTGAACAATCATAAAAAGAATCGGCTGGGTATGCTCGGTGTAATCGACACGGAGCATATCAGCCGGTATAATCTCCCAAAGTAGGCACGAAGGCTTACGGCGCCATAAGTAATATGGCTTGTCGTGAGTCCGTGCCGTCACTGCGAAGCAGAAGTATTCATAGACTCCGGCTGTTTCTGTGGCAAGTGTCAACCTGCGTCTGAAAGAGCCGACAAGTATTCCGCTGAGGCGGTTTTGCAAAGGTACAGAGCAAAATCGCCCCGACCATTAAGGTCGAGGCGGAAAGAGGTTAAAAGTAGGTTTCAATCAAACCATTCGGGATTACTCTCTTTGAGGATTGCGATAAGTTCCTTATCAGAGAGTTTTAGGTCACTATCTGAGGTATAGAAGAAGATTTCCTCGTCAACTTCTTCGGCTTCCTTATCAGCGAAGCCGTTACATTCATCGGTAATCTCGTATGGCATAAGTTCATCAAGAAGGCTTGTTCCTGCGATAATCAGTTCCTCACCCTCGTTACTCTTTACAATTCGGCAAGTATGGTTTTCGCCCTTGTAGGTTATTTCTGTGGTAATCATAAATAATGGGATTTAGTGCTACTACCCCATATGTGGAGTAGTGGCGGTTAATATTCAGTTTTGTCAATAAGTCATTACAACGCAGTCCACAACTTCGGTCGCAAGTCCGAAAGCAGGGAAATGGGAGAAATAGGGATGAGTGTTCCCCTCGTTCTCGGAGGCGGTTGTGATTGTCTGCACCTTGTTATCGGCATACCACGTGTCAATCAAAGCAATATCACTCTCCGTCAGTCCTGTGCTATCTCCGTTAATGAGGTAGCATAATGCCCAAATAGGGATTGGTTCAGTCATAAATTCCATAGTGTTGTCTGTTTAGTTGTGATAGCCTAAGATTGCACCCAAGTAGAGTTTATCCCCTTTCTTCAGTCCGCTCACCATATCCATAAGGTCAGCGGAACATTCTGCCGTTCCTCCACCTCCGTAAAATTCAGTTACAAAAAGGGCATTTGTCCCGAGTGGATTGGATATAGCCTTTTTCAGTTGTCCTATAGGTCCGTTCCATTTCATCACATTGGCAGGAGTAAGTTGAGCGGAGAGAGCCTTGATGTTGTCAAAGTGAGCCTTTTTCCACATATTGTAGCCTCCGTTGTATGTAAGAATGTCCTTTGCGGATAGTGTGAACATACCTTTTGGAAGAATATGCTCCACAAGACACTTGATGTCAAACTGGCGTCCGTCCTCGTTGTTCTCGCTGACGTATGAGATTGAAGCCATTTCACCGGCTGCAATGTTGTCAAGTCGGAGAATGTCGGTTTCAGCAATCGGCTTGATGTCGATTTGATAGATAGTGCTGTGCATAGTTCGCTAATTTATTGATTATTATAATGGGAGTCTTACAAGAATATCTCTGAATAGGATTGTGTTGATGTTTAGGTAGTTGAAATTCATACGCCAAGCAGGGTTCTCCATTGCAAGGTGAAACGACTCTACAAAGAAGCCGTTGATGTTTGAAGAGCAACCAATCAGCGCAAAGTTTCTGCTGTTTTTAGTTATGTAGGCGTAAGCGGGTGACATACCCACTACCGACCTGCCAAGAAGTTCTCTATTCCATATAAGGGTAAGTCCATAGATGTTACCCTCAATCGTGATTTTCTCTTGTCTGTCTCTAAGTTTCATATCGTTTGGAGGTAATTGTTTTCCCTTTTGTGAAGCTCGATTGAGCTTCTCCGGCAGGGTTAGCCGTTTTTCGTGCAAGTCCATCACTGCGGACATATGGGAGGATAAGGCAAGTGTGCAGTCAGAGGGTGAAGACGGAATACCCAAATTTTGGAGGCAGGAGAAAATTTGTGGAAGGCTGTCGGCAAGCACTCCGACCGCAAGCGTAGCGGCACTTGACGTTCCTCCCGGACGCAGTAACTTTGCATGGAAAAACGCCACGCTGCCGAGGCTCAATCATCACAAGGGAATTGTCACTGACTTAGATCTACTGGATTTTCGTTACAGGGGGATATTCGTTTTAAGCTGGTATTCGATACAGACTCGTTTTCATGGAAAGGCATTGACGCTAAAGACATTGAAGAGCAGCCGTAGGCAAACCTCGATGTCTTTGGCGTGTATGCCGTCATTCGGCTATGCCGGAACAGTTATAAAAAGAATCGGCTGAGTATGCTCGGTGTTATCAGCACGGAGCATATCAGCCGGAATAATCTTACATAGTAGGTACGTAGACACACGGCGCCACATGGAATATGGCTCGTCGTGAGTCCGTGCCGTCACTGAGTGACCATAATATTCAGATATTTCGGTCGTTAAGCCACAAACTTTAGCTATGTCCAACGAAGACCGGGTAAGTTTTCGTTTTAGGCTGGTAGTCGATACAGATTAGTCTACAAGCACAGGCACGGACGCGTGAGCCATTGATGGGAGGACTCTCCCGACCCTCGATGGCTCTGGCGTTTGTGCCGGCCATAGGCGTTGCATTCGGTACCTTCAAGGGAAAATACCGTCTTGTCTTACTCGGTGTATGAGGCACGGAGTAAGGCTGACGGCTAAGTATTCTGGAGTAGGTACAGACGCTTACGCAGTGACACATGGAATATGTCACGTCGTGTAAGCGTGTGCCTTCCGTAAAGGAATTTACTATAAAAGAGCCGGTATAATGGTCTCGGGTATTTCTCCGGCTGATTCTATCCAACCCGACCTGTTTGAATATAATCCGGAACGAAGCCAGAAGCTGAAAGTCCTTTCAACGGCTCTTGACAGGATAAACGGAAAGATAGGCGCCGATACACTTATGCTTGGATCACAGCAGTACAAAGATAAGAGCGAGGACGGCAAGAGCCTCAAGTTTGTCAATGCCATACGCAGGGCAATGAAATCACCTGACTATACCACATGTCTTGGAGCATTCACGAGAACTGATACTTATCGAATGGCGACGCATCACATTTAAGCGTATTCCAGTCAAAACTATATTTTTGACTATCTTGGCGAGTAGGAAATTCTATTGAGAAATCAGATGTTAAGAGCGTGTTCGGTTCGTCCGTCGTGAAGATCAGGTTGCTACGCCCACTTATTCGGCCAACCATAAAAGGAAATTGAGCTGCTAAAAGAACGACAAGACTACAAATTCCTTTAAACACGTTTTCGAATGAAGCTTTATCAAAATTTGAAAAACGATTATGCTTAGAATCATTATAAGCATTGTACCAAGTCAAAGAATGTCCTGTTGACCATTCAGAAAGCGGCATTAGAGTTTGTTCAGGCGACCATAAGGATGTTTTAATTTTATACTGATCAAGAAGCATTACTTGATTTAATTTGCAATAGTCTTTGATATTTACGTGACTAACATTATAGCCATTGGCTTCCAATATACCCTTGCAATTAGCTTCAAATTCTGTGGCAACTCTTAAAAGTAACTCATAGGTTCTATGCGAATAAGTATTCTTATTCTTATTTACAGGTTCTATATATTCACATAATGACATATAATCATCGATTATTAATGCTGCCGCATTAATAAGGGAGGAAGCTTCCCTATTGTCAACATATCTATTATCCTCCAAATACGGAGAAGATGAAATCTCGGTATCTGAATCCATTGGAATGAAAATTCTTGGATAGGGTTTTGATATTGCCATATGTTTTCTTTTTTACAAAATTAAAATTTTTCTGTGAATTGTACAAGCCTTTATTCTAAATAATTAATCCCTCAAATTAAGTCAGCCCCGGCTCTCACGAGTCAGGGCTGCTTTTTTTGATGGCTAAAAACAACTTGTCTTATTATTTGGCAGTAAGAGAATATGTAAGTTAGATGTTAAATAGTTGAGTATTCTGATTCAAGCAGGTTCCTAATATTGGAAAGGGCGTTTCCCGGCATCAGCCTCTCGACTGTGGCAAGTCTTGTCATAAGTTCAGGCAAGAGTCTGACACCGGGTAGAACCACGGCATGGTTTGCGATATGATCCTCAGTCTCGGTCGAACCTTTGCGCAATTTCATTGACCTTGATTTCGGGAACAAGCATCCTGTGAATTTTCGGAGAGAGGTTACGGCACATCGTCCATCGTCAGTAATCCAGTGTCGGCACACCTCACGAACAGAGGCATCCTTCAGGCGGCTGATTGCCGAGTAGCTGAAAATCACCTCGAAAGTCCGCATGACCTGTATTCCATCGACCACTTCAAGAGAGGCAAAGTATCGGAACATCATACGCTTGGAGGCAAGCCAGTCCTGTTCCTCGATGATTTCCACGGTACGGCCACACTCCACGCATTTGACGTACTTATCTTTTCCTGTATAGACCATAGAGTTGCCGCAGCAGAAGCACACTGTCACAAGATTGTTCTGTCTTATGGCGATATGAGGACGTGCGTTGTCGATCACCCACCGGGCAATCTCCTTTTCCCTTGGAACAAGTGTTCTATCAAGACGCTTCACCGTCTCCTGAAGTGGTGTCAGTCTCATGGCCGGATATTTTAATGGATGTTTGGGTTTGAAGCCTCCAGCGACAGCTTGCGGAAGCGTTTGAGCAACGGTTCGAGATCGAGCGAGGCACGGCGGGCACGGAGACCTGCCGACTTATTCCCTTTGTCAAGCTGGGACTTGGCGTTCTCTCGGAATATCTCCATCTGGGCGGAGATCTGTTCTATTAGTTCTTTCATTGTATGTCAGTGGTTAAATGATTTATAAAAGAGGTATTTCAAAAGACTTGATAACGCAGTCGGCGTTCCTGTCGATGATGAACCAGTATTCGGAATGATAAGGCTTGCCGTCAACTGTCTTAGCCTCATACTCAACCTTGACTTTCCAGCCGGTAAATGACTTCGGCTTATCGGATTCTTCGGGAATCATTCCCGTAAGACTTCTCAGAGCGGCCATTGCGGACATCTGACGTTCCATAAGCCCGGCAAGTTCCGTATCGTCGAAGTCGATGTTATCCATATTGTCGGTCCGCTCCATCACACGGGAACTTATCTTCATCATGGAAGTTGCGATAGCAACACGCTCGTCAAGGGTGATATACTCACGTCCGAAAACTGAGTCAGCGTCGCTGAACGCCTTGATCTCGACGGTTTCAGGACAGTCGACGCAAGCCATGAGGGATTTCTCGGCCACGGCTCTTGCCCGCTGCTTTGGATTGCTGGAGGAACAGGCGAAGAAAAAGATGCCGCTCCATATGGCAATGCAGCTTATCAGCAGGATTGCAAGTTTCATTCCCGGTTTCATATCTTCACAACCTGGAGTTTATCGGGTGAAAGACCGAGACGCTTGCGATATACAGACCCGTCATCGCGGAACATCTCCACTTCAGCCATAGTAATGCCGTTCCCGCAGATTTCCTGCGCCTCCGTCAGTGTCAGCTGATGGCCGCCGATATTGCGCCAGATGGAGAACTCGCATTTGTCGGTAGGATTATTGAAGTTCGAGCAGTTGAAGGCTCGGCTTCCGACACGGATATCGCCTCCGCAGTGGGGACACTTGCCGATAACGGACTGCATAAGTACCTCTCCGCTGTCTGTCAGCTCCAGAACGGTCGGGAAAGCCTTTCCCTCCTTAGACATGAATCCGTCGAGCATAATACGACGGGCCGAAAGCAGTTCAGTGATTTCCCCGTCAGACATCTTGCGGTTGCCGAGTATGCCGTTGATGACCACGCTGCATGAAGGGTTGTCACCGATATTATTCTCACATCGATACCCCTTGCAGGTCTTGATGATGTTGCCGCCACACTTGGGACAGGTGCCAACGATTTTCTTTTCAGATTCCATTGTTGATATAGTTTTTTGTAAGTTGTTGTCAGTAATACTTTATGTTGTTCCAGTCTGTCACCAGACCGTTGACTATGTTCTTCCCAGCCATTACCGAAGCCCAGCCCTCCGGATCGAGTGAAAACCACAGGTCGTTCCAAGACAGTGTGCGAACTTGCCAAGCGAGAATGAACAGGTCAGTGTTTATCCTCTCCAGACGTGTCACCACCTCATTTGCCACATAGTAGCGTTCAGCCGAATCAAGAAGATTCACCTTATGCTTTTCCGTCTTGCCCTCGGCATTGGTGACATCGTAGCTTCCGGAAGTCACTAGCTGCTGCATGAAGGGATAAAGAGCTGCCATCTGAGTGGCCGCGTCAGTTATCTCGTCAGATACAAGAGCGGCGATAGCCGTTCCTTTCAAATTTCCCTTGACAGAGTTCTTCAGCAGAGTTGTGTTTTTGGGTATCTCGACAGTCACAAGTTCTGCAGCACGTTTGATCTGATAGAGGTTCTGCATGGCTCCCTGAGCGTTGGAAAGATACTCCAGCATCTTGTTCTCGACTGAGTGGACCCGGTCAAGCGCCAGAGTCACGGCGGTCTCCGCCGCGATGATCTTCTCCTGGGTTGTCTTTCGCTTCTTGTGGACGTTCTTTAGTTCCTCGGTTTGGAGGATGACGGCCGCTGTCAAAGTGGGATCGGTTTGCTGTGCCATTGACCGGGAAACTCCCGTCAGCAGGCTCATGGCCAATGCCAATAAGACGGTATTGTTTTTCTTAAAAAAAGTCATGATTCATAATTTTAATGAAGATTTCCGTTGTTCGACAAGATTGCTATCACGCTCGTACTTGGAAGGTGATATCATCGGTTCAATGGGCTTATTCATCAGGCAGTCGTTCCAGTCCTTGAAAGCCTTTGGGGGAGTCCATTGCCCCATTCTGTGACGGAGTGAGATATTCTTATCCACTTGCGCTGTGATGGGGAAATCAGGATCGACCTCAAAGGATTTACCTTTGGCCTCCACTTTCAGACCGGCCTCAGTCTTGGTGATCTTGATTGGAAAGTTCTCGACAAGAGCCATAAGGCGCAGACCGTATATACGTCCGGCAACATCATTGTCGAAGCAGTCAAAAGCCCTCGCATCCGGGAACCGCTCCATAGCCTTCTGAATCTGACCGTCTGAGAACGTGCCTCCAAGAGAGACAAGAGCAATGTCATTGTCAAGACGGGCACGGTTCATTTGGTGGAATGCCATTGCGTCAAAAGCAGACTCGCAGAAAAATATACACCTTACATTATCGGCCTGCCCTCCGGAAAGGTCAGCGACCCAAGCAGCTGTTGAGGAATTGGTACCGGCTGCCTTTGACTTGTAGCCTCCCATGCCACGTATTTCATAGCCCTTGATTCCTGATTCGGGAGACTCGGTATAGGGGAAGCCAATGTTGTAGCCGTCGAAATTCTCATTCTTAGTATCCCTGATAAGCGACATGAAGGGAGAAAGAGTCCTGACAGTCTCATCGGAGATACCACGTTGCGAGAAAATCCTCGGTATCCGTGCAGGATCAATAGGCTTCACCTCATATCTCGTCTTGTCGAATATATGGCTCACACGGGTAGCATTGATATACTCGCGGTCCTCACGGAACTCCGGTTCTGGGATGTTGGCGAAACGTGCCATCACTTTTGCCACTTTCTGCCAGTCATTCTTACCCGATACCACAAAGGAATTGAGGTTTTCACGTATCAAGGTCACCACGTCGCCCTTGCTGCCGTCACGCCGGAAGAATATCTGCGAAGCCTTGTCCCGGTGATTGCTCACAATAATCGTGTCACGTCTGTCACGTCCGTCACCGAGAACTAACTCGATATACTTGCCGACTCCGGCTTTCCTGTCAAGACGGTAGCCGAGGGCATACGCTATGTCATCGACACCGACACGCGATTTCAGTTCCTTGAAGTTCACCTGATAATCCGGCATGGCTGATTGAGTTAAAGACTTAATGATTTTGAGACAGAGCGGCCGATTTCTGCGATCTCAGACTGATAATGCTTACGGGCAGTCATGTGCAGGAATGATTCCTTATCCTTCAAGTCCGTGAGCTGGAAATAGGTTCTTGCCGTAGATTTCTCGATAGGCTTCATGCCGAGGTCAACACCGTCATATGAGGCGCGAATCATATAGTCTCCGGAACGGGTCTTTAAGATAGCTGTGTTCTTGAAGGGAACCTCCTCATTCGGGTCAGGAGGAAGCCACGGGTCATTCTTAGCAAGATACGGCTGTTCACCGAGTGCGAGACGCTGCTTGTCAACGTGGTCGAGGATAAGGTCGGAAGCCTTGTTGACATCAGCCATTATCGAGACGATGAACTTCGGCTCTTTCTTCAGCACGCTGATCCACGAGTCAAGATAAGCCGCAGAGTTGTCGGTAATCTTCGAGTCGAAACCCATGGAGTGGCTTATCATAGCCGCAGTAAGCTCCGCGACTAATTCCTCCTTGGCATACTTCGGGTCACCGAACTTGCCGCCCATCTCACGGTTGAGCCTTTCCGGTGTCATCGTCGAGTGTGTCATCTCGTGGAGCATTGTCGAATAGAACTCCATGCCGTCACGGTATATCTCCTCCGGAGTGGAGCCGATATTGAACTGCGCCTTCATCGGAAGCACTACAATATCGCGTGATGGAGAATAGTAGGCACCGTTTTCTCTTTTGTCAGCCTGTATGGGACATAGCCACGACTGCTGCAGGATCATGCGGTCGAGAGCCGTATGGGCATACATGCCTTGTGTGTCACGAAGTTCAGGAACCTTGAACTTGTCAATAAGTTTCTGTACACGCTCAGGCTGCACCTCACGGAGATTGGTCTGGTCTATGTTGTAGACGGGGAAAGCCTTGATGAAAGGAATGACATCGAGGTTCTTCCGTTCCTCCTTCGACATAGCCTTATACTCGTCGGAGCTTATTTTCTTTCCGTCCTTGTCCTTCACCATCATATCCCAATACACTACCGGAAACGACTTTTCACCTTTTAGGACGTGAGCTTTCAGGTTGTGAGCCTGCTTGAAGGTGAGATATACAGGAAGCTGATAGCCTTTGGCTGCAGTGTGAAGCTGGAGGAAGAATGAGTTTGACCCGGAGTAATTACGACCACCGACATTCTGAGGAAGTCCGGCATAGCCGTTGGCACCGCCAATCCAGCCCTGCCTCCAGTCGGAGTCCTTCATCTGCTCCATGCGGTCAATCATCATCTCGACAAAACGGTCAAGCGCAACTTGACCTGCGCCTGCCGAAGTGCCGGGAAATGAGAACTTAGTTCCAGATGCCATAATTCTCGTCGTCGATTACCTGCTTATCCATAGCGGAGACCTCTGTCTGTTCGAGGTAGAACTCGGCAGCATCATCGCTGGGTTCCACACCGTGTTCATCACACCATTTGAGAAAGTCCTTTTCGCTGTCGCTTTCAAGAACGAAGCTGAGGTGGCCGATTTTACCGTCCTGAAGGAGCTGCACAAGCTCATCATATTCAATTTTTACCATTTTTCTGATTGTTGAGAGTTTTACATTTTCATTGATGTGGATTTCTCCATCTTAATTGCCGGTGTCGCAAGAAGGCTCTTGACCTCTTCGCCTACATATTTCGCAGCAATCTGTTCGCGTGTGGCGGTCTTAGTTTTATAGAGGGAGAAGCCATCATCGAAAGACATCTCTTTCTTCTCGGTCTTTCCACGTTCTCCGAGATCAACAGATACTTTCCACTTACCGTCTGAGCGGTCTTTGGCAATCCGGATCTGCTCTTTTTCAATGCCTTCGGGCAATTTGAACTGCTGGTAGTATGAAGAGAGATGCAGCCGCTCACCGAAGTTCCTTTCCACAAGTTGACCCGGAGTCATTACTCGGTCGAAGTAGGCGTTCAAGTCCTGCCGCGATGCAACAGTAGACATCTTGTTTTCGCCAATCTGGGCATAGAACTTGTATTTGCCGAAATCAGGCCGCTCCGGATCCTTCTCCTTGTAGACATTGAACTTGTCTATGGTTATGTTGCCATCGGGACCGGTCAGGACGTTGGGAGTCTTGAAGGCAACCTCCGGAACTTTCGGCATAAGCTTTGTCGGATAATAGCGTTCCATGAGATATGGCACGGTCAACCCTTTCCTTTGGTAAACAGCAAGGTCGGCCTGGTCCATCTTCTGTGGCTTTAACTGCTCTCCGTTGATTTTTGCGGTGAAATACCAATCCTGGGAATCCTTGTCTTGGAAGGCATGACCATGGGTTATTTTATCACCGTTCACTGTCACCATTTGAGCATCACGGGTTTTGTGCCCCTGCTGTGCCTCCTGCTTCTGCTCGGACTTGACTTCCTGTTTCTGTTCGGATTTGGCTTCAGTCTTGGTCTCTGCCTTCACCTCAGTCTTTGCCTCGGCTTTTGCCTTGGGCTGCTCCTGCTCAGGAGCCTTTTCTTTCTTTTTTCTTGGCATGGTAGTGTTTGTAAGTTTTGTTTCATCTGATTTGTAGCGCGGTATCTCCTTATTGGATTTACTGGCATCCTCCTTCTTGGCTTTCTTCAGTTTCGGGTCTTCAAGCTGCTCGCATATAGCAATCCTCATTCCGGCACGGACGAGTTTCGGGAGATACATATCGAGGGAATGGTGCTTGAAGCCGATTACATCCGTTTTGACACCTCCGATTTCTTTCGACTCCATATCAAGTCCGAGAATATTCTTGGTTTTAAGAGCATCCTGACGGAAAATCTCGTAAGAGTCATTACGCCTGAACAGGAGAATAGCATCGGGGTGCCTGGCTTTCATCTCCTCGAACTGCTTCATAAGAGAGGTGTCCTGCGGGTCTTTCTTCTTCATTTCCGATATTGCTTTATTGCGTAATTTGATATACCTGTTAATCATGCTGAGCGTTTCCTCAGCGTAAACCAGGTAGTATCTGTTGCGGTCATCGTTGCCGGGAACATAGCTGGAACGATTCTCTGTATCATGAATCCATTGAAGGATTCTGTCGGCTCTCGCCTGAACATTTCCGGAAAGTAATGTATGCCTTTCAATAATACCTCCGGAAATTGGATTAAAGAAAGCCTTCTCCCTTGTCATCTGACGCGCTTTCAAGTCATCAATGGGGAAGAGTTCTTTCAGGAAATCAACTTCGGCTTGGTTCTCGGCTGTCATGATTACAGTTTCAGACCGGACTTATTCTGTTCTTTGGATGGCTGGAGATGTATGGCGCGTTCACGGGAGTGCTTGTCTACAATCTGCTGATATTCCCAACGGTTCTTGTCAGTCATCACAAGACCGATATATTCAGGGTGTAGCTCGTCGTATTTAAGTTTCTGTTGGCGTTCCCACTCCTTCATGTCGCCCTTGACAATCTTGAAGCCCTGAGATTCCTTAAGGTCAATGCCAACTGTCACATTCTCTCCTCCGACGTTTAGTTCCGTAGGTTTTCCCTCCCGGACAGCCTGCTTCTGCTTGGTGCCGAGTTCAATGTCGTTGACCTTCTCCATGTCTTTGAGCCGCTGTTCCACCTGAACATCAGTCACCCTCTTGTGAATAACGGATTTGGTTTCCGGATCAAGCTGGAGATATTGGCGTGTCTTCTCCCCGTTGATGTCAATGGATTTCTGAATGACGTCTCCGTGTCGTAGACGCTCTGCCTCCTGAGGTGAGAGTTTC
>JAAVCP010000047.1 GCA_014802265.1 Bacteroides sp.
TGGCATATTTCATTCCATTAGAATAAGGATTAAGACGTATTATGCTTTCGGGTTCAACTAAGACTCCATTAAGGCATATTTCATTCCATTAGAATAAGGATTAAGACCCCTTGCGGGATAATGCCGCAAATTCTTCTGTTACTGGCATATTTTATTCCATTAGAATAAGGATTAAGACAAGTTTTTCTTTCTTCTTGAAATTCTTTCATGCGTTGGCATATTTCATTCCATTAGAACAAGGATTAAGACGAATTTCTTCTTCCTCATCGAATCCATCTAATTCTTGGCATATTTCATTCCATTAGAACAAGGATTAAGACAATTTGCTCGGCGTCGAGAAGGTGATGCCATATTTGGCATATTTCATTCCATTAGAATAAGGATTAAGACAGTTGTGAGGTCCATATCGCTACCGCTGCAAGATGACATAGTCCATTAGAACAAGGATTAAGACGAGTGTAGTAGCAGTTGACCCCTCGATAAACTTCCGACGTAATTTATTCCAATAGAATATGGGTTAGGATAGGGAGGGATATTAATGTGAATACCAATGAGGACACGAAAAATCGTGTCCTCATAAAAAATGAAATCATTAACTTTTATTTCTGAATCGCTCTTGCAGGATTCAGATTTTTCTCCTAACTTTGTAAGCAGCTAATTAACAACCACAATATTATTAATTAAAAATCCTTATCATGGCAAGAAAAGTGCTTATCTCATTCCTCGGTACCGGAGGCAATCCTAACAGCAGATTGGAAATCACCAGCAGGGAGTATAAAACTGCTGAGTATCATATTGATGATAAAACATATACTCGTTCTTTTGTAGCCGATGCCTTGACTGACCATTACGAAATTGATACCGTTTTTATGATCGGAACGGTCAAGTCTATGTGGGAAGAACTGTACCGTTCTTTCTGTGCCAAACATGGAATGCCAGTTGATGAGGATTATTATCTTGAATTAGGAGAAACAAGCGCATGGGCAAGCCATGAATCTACACTATATTTGCCAGAGATAGAGAAAATTGAAAATGCGTTAGGGAAAGATTCCCGGATCATTCTGATCAACTATGGCATTAATGAGGAGGAACTCAACAATAATATTGCTGCCATACTGAGCATTGAGAAAGATTTGAAAAACGGCGATGAGCTTTATGTTGACATAACCCATTCATTCCGTTCACTCCCCCTGCTTATCATGAATATTCTGATGTATCTTCAGAATGTCAGCAAGAAAAATATCACCATAAAGGGTATATCTTACGGTATGCTCGACGTAAATACGGAATTCGGTTATGTGCCTGTGGTCGACCTAAAGAAAGTCATGGAGGTTAATGAATGGATCTCCGGGGCATACAGTTTCTCTGAATTCGGGAATGCCTACAAAATCTCCAAACTTCTGGAGACAATTGACAAGGATACCGCCAACCGTCTCAACGACTTCACGAATGCCAAAAATATCAACAATATGGCAGCGTTGCAAAAGAGTGCCGGGCAGTTATCAGGCATTAAGTTGGATAATCTTTCCCCGATAGCGAAGATGACAATATCGCCTGTGGTAAAAGAATTTATCCAATCCATAGGCAGTTTCTCCTCCACTTCCGAATTCCAGTATAAACTTGCCAAGTGGCATCGTGACAAACACAATTATTACGCCGCCTATCTCACTTTGGTAGAAGCCATAATAACCTACGTATGCGAGGAATGCAGTCTTGCCGAGAATGATAAGGATGAACGTGAAAATGCAAAAGAGAGGTTGCTTAAAAATCCGGATTACAAGGATCTTAAAAAGATCTACGGACCTTTGAATGATGTCAGGAGACGTCTTGCACATTCCTTGGAAATCAAAGACAACAACGCCAATATCAAGAAACGCCTTAATGATGCCTTAATCAAGGTGGAAGATATTATTCTTCCTTCGAAATCTAAGAAATAACAATGCGAAAAACTGCCTTTGTAAAATTTAGGAAGCCGAGTAAACCTATTTTATGGGCAAGTGGAATAGGATTACTTATAATCGTGGGGAGTATCCTTCTTCCGTTTATTGTTAAGGAGTGGGACGGTTGGACGATCTTCTGCAACTGTAGTGAGGTACTTGGATTTACTGCCAATCTTGCGATTGTGGCAGCTGCCATCAAATTTCTTACAAAAGAGACATTGGAAATCAAAGGTGTCGGGAAGGTTAAGATAAGGCGTACTCAAAACAATATCCAGGATCTAACCAACCTCATCAGCTTAAGATTATTTGAGGGTAAAAATTTCCTGCGTACCACTTTGCTTGAGGCGTTTTATAAAAATACCGACATAAAAATAGAAAAAAATGAAGGTGACTACATAAGAATTAATAATTCATCATCTCCATTCTCAATTTCCAGAACTGAAATAAAAAGGATAGAAAACCTTCTGAATGCTGTGAAATGGATTCTAAACGAGGGCAAAGATTTAGACAATGATACCTTAGCAGATATTTACATGCAATGGTACCGAATCAATCAACCGTCTGCCCACACCGGCTCCTTAATTGAAATCAGCCATGAAGGCAAGAGTATCAATATCGACAGATCTGAGTTTGAGAATCCGGAAGAACTGTTGAAGGTGGCTCAATGTATCCTTAACGGCGGTCATAAATTAAATGATGCCTCCACGTCAGATATATATAAGAAATGGTATCACGTGAATTGACTGAGTATCAATTATCTAAAACCATATATTTAAGATGCTTATAAATCTTTCCAATCACCCGTATGCCGAATGGAGCGAAACCCAGAAAGAGGCTGCAAAACCTTATGGGAAATGTGTTGACCTTCCATTCCCAGCCATCCCTCCTGATTTTACGGACAAGCAGACATTGCAGCTCGCTGAGACCTATTGCAATAAAATCATAAGCATGGGAACGGAGCTGACTGTCCACATAATGGGGGAACAGACATTCTGTTTTTCTTTAATCTCCATGCTGATCAATCAAAAAATAACATGCATCGCGTCTTGTTCTGCACGCGATGTGGTTATACTGCCTGATGGATCCAAGCAAGTGCGTTTCCATTTTACACGTTTCAGGGACTATATACGTTGAATTTAAAATATTAATCGGCTGAAGGTTTTAAGGGCTTGGCTATTGGGCGTCGGCGTTTTGGCTTTAATGACATAGCCTTCCAACTAAACTGTGATTTTTTTTGAGTGTAGCATAACACTCCTATACCATTAACAGCCATGCCATCAGTCATACCGTCCCTAATAAGCTTTCTGTCAACATAAATATCTCCTACAAATCCGAATGTGTTACCTTGTTTAATTCTGAGCACTCCATCTATCCGTTTGAAGAACACATTAAAATAATTTGGTATACCTGATGACTTTTTCCATGTCAGGACTTTTGATAATTTTCCCGTTATAATCTTTTCCTCCAACCTGACTAAGAAAACATCATTTTCCCTAAATTTCCCTTTCAATCCTTTGGTAGAGAAAAAACCTCTCTCTCTTTTCTCCGTAATGAAATTGCATATATGTTTTTCATGGTTATAGTGTGTAAGCAAAATGGCTGTCTCCGGAGTGTCAAAAAATAGGAATTCTTCTGATGCTGAGAGATGTTCTTTATAAAATAGTGTATTATCTTCAGCCTGAGTACCTTGAAACCATGATTGAGCAATAAGCTCCGTGGCTTCCTTAGGCAATCTCCAACCATTTTCCTGATATACAGACTTCATTATCTGCAATTCAGTGCGGGCATTGGTGTCATATCCTGACTCATGCATAAGCTTTGCTGCCTTAATATGCACTTTGCCAAGGAACTTCGGATCAGTGGGACATAACAAAGCACGACAGCAGCATGACAACTTTACAGAATTATCATCTGTAGTGTCACACAACACATCCCATACCCAGAAGTCATTCTGTTTCTTTTTTACAAACGGTCGGATACTCTCCAATGCCTCATCTTTACGCCCCAAGGCAAGCAGCAAAAGAGATTTATGATACAGGGTGTATTGATACTCCGGATGCGAGGAACTGAGTCGCGTAAGTCTACCAAGAAACTCTTCAATCCTGTCGGCATCTATTACAGATGATTCAATCTGAGCCATCAAACCCTTATAATAGGCACTATGCACACGTTCTGCAACTGACGGGATGCTTTTCCCATTATTCAAAGGAATACGTGAAAAATCTTCCGGCATCAGATTGTCAAACCCAAACCAATCCATAAATTCCACAAATGCCGACCACTGGACTCCTTGCCTGCCTTTAACTTTCAGGAAAGTATCGGCAAGTAGTGTATAATATTTATCCGGGGTCTTAAACTGTAGTCCTTTAACGATCTCCAACACCTCATTGGCAGTGGCAACAAGGAGATCGGGTTCATACTTCAAGGCTTCAAAAAGTGTTTTTATATCCCATGCAAAGCGATTGGGCATACTCAACTCCCCTATCTCCGCAAGTTTAAGCCGGGGCAGAATGCTAAAACTCTCAATAAATTTTGATACCTCTTTTCCCTTTGCAGCCAACTCACATCTTGACTTCACGCACCATGCCATCGTGGTGCGTACAAATCGGTCATCCGGGAATTGTTCTTCCAGAGCCTTGCACTGAATAAAAGCTTCTTCAATCTTGCCGTCACGCCGGAGCTGACTGATTTCCTGTATGGTAGCCATATCGTCTATAATTTTCAGATAAATCGTTGGCGAAAAGCCTCAAGTTTTGTATCCTCACTCCCTAAGGAACTTATCGGTTTCATATACGTATAATTTCCTTTGTCAGTATAGTAAAGTCCTACTTTCGCTATGCCGTCTGTCTTCAGATGAAAAACGTCTTGAAACTGTTCCTGCGTTATGTTAAGAAGTTGTATGTCTAATTCTTTAAGCTGTGACTTCACATAGTCTACAAGTTTCTCCGCAAAGGGGCGCGCAGGGGCTGAAAACGGGACTGAAACAGGCGCATATGATTTATCCACGATCTGACCACACAAAGCAGCAAATTCATTATTCGTAAATTTATGGACCCCATCCTTATTGCTATATCCTTTATTCTTATACCAAAGAATAAAAACTGCTGAGTTACCGTCATTATCAGTAAAAGTAACCCAATGTTGAGATTGGCGTGACTTATCTTCTGACACTGATAAACCGGCATTACGTGCCAAAGCTTCAATCCTTGAGAATCGGGCATCACAGAAATCTATACCCTCGGAATAAGTGCTTACTTTGATATTGGCAGACGACTGTATCGGCTCGACTACAATATTGCTTATGTAGTTGAAATCGGGAGAGCGATAATGCCAAAGCTTCTTTGAAGCCCGGGTAATCGCAGTATATGCCCAGCGAAAATAATCCTCATTTGATGTGCCCCCATAGCGGCACATGTCAACAAACACATTATCCCATTCCCCACCTTGTGCCTTATGGCAGGTCATGGCATACCCATATTTGCATACCACAGCATTATAGTAGGGATCTACCAATAGTGACTTCAAATATGAATTGTAAATCTCTTGGTCACCTATTGTTAATTTTTCATGGTTGCGGAACATCTTCCGCAACTGCGGAAGTCGGTCTTTTATATAATTTGGCAAACGCTTCTCAAAGTCAACCACAAGAGCACGTGCAATAAGTCCTCCTAAGGCACCATTAGGGTCATCAAGGAAATTATCAAGTAATCTGACATTTATGGAGGCTGCTTTTCCTCCGGCATTAAATCTAAGCACTGCCTTACGAAATCTCAGCTCCACATTCTCTATGCGGTTTTTACTAAGTTTCACCTTAACTAACCGGGTTTCCATATCGTTATCGGAGGCGCATGAATCCACCATCACAACATTGCCGTTAAACAGCTCATACTCATAGGCATAATTGTTTCGGGCAATCATAAGCAGATCGCCGGACATCAAGCGTGGGGCATCCTCACCGAAATAATGACGGCGCACAGCTAAATTATATTGCAGTGCCTGGCGGTTGCTGTAGGTTATGATGGCTGACCTCCTGTCAGGCTTAGTATCAGATAAAGCATAATACGGACGCAACAGGTCGGTATCTTCCGGCAAGGAGTCATCCCCTTTTTGCAGACTGAACTCAATAAATGTCTTAGCCTCAATACAATCCCGAATTTTATTTGCATTACTTAGCATTACGCTGCCTGACTTCTGGCGCATCACTTCACGCAGCATTATCTCAGTGACCTTGCAGTCAAATGTCTGCTCCACATAATCTTTGTCAAGGGCAGGTGAAAAATTCATACCCACCGGTGGCAACTGTGCATAGTCACCTACAAACACTATCTTTCTGCCCCTTGCAAACTCAAAGAGATCTGTAAGCAGTCTGCCGGATCCAAAGGAAAAAGCCTCGTTCTCAGAAAACGCATCAGACACCATTGATGCCTCATCCACAATATACACAGTCGACTCCGGATCATCATTATATCTAATAGCAAACCGGGCATGCAGACCGCCGTCATCGTCGGATTCCTTGTTTTGACTTATAGAACTCAAGTTACTCAGCGCGTAAATAGCTTTATGTATAGTGGTCGCTATCCTATTTGTTTTATTGCCTATTATATATGCAGCCCGTCCGGTAGGTGCCATTAGCGTTACCCCACGTTTATCATTCGCAATAATTGTAAGGAATTCTGCCACCAATGTGGTTTTACCCGTACCGGCGGCACCTTTAAGCATAAGAACTTGACTCGTGTCTTTAAGAAAAGCCCTGAAAACATCGACTGCCGATTGTTGTGATTTTGTAAGTGTGAAAGCTGCCATGATTCTATCCGGTTAAGTTGTGTGTTTTAGCCTTTGCAAAGGTACAAATTATTTTTGAACTCTTACCAAGTATAACCAAATATTTTATTGGATTATTCTCCTACTGCCACCATTGGCATACCCTCTGTTTCCCATTTCCCACTTCTTTTTTATTCCATAACTAATTTCATACTTAACTCACATTTTATCAACTAATTAACTTGATTACAATCTTCAAAAATCATTTGCGAAAATTTCAAAAGTGCTTACTTGGCTGATTCTGTGCATCTTAGCTGTTTTTAGCCGTTTTTTGAATCCAAAAATTTTTTCGCAAATGTCCATTTTCTGACTCAAACCAAAATCATTTGCGAAAATTTGCATTTTTGAGTGAAAATGCACCACTGAAAATCAATCAGTTACGAATGCCCAAAATAGCCGTTTTTCGCAAATGTCCCTAAATTACATTTTTCGCAAATCATTTGCGAAAATGATTTATGCTGATTGTCATCACTTTAAATCAAAAAAAGTAGTAAAAATCCTTGCTTTGCATTTTAAAAAGTAGTACATTTGCGAAAAATTTCGGTCGGAGGGGCTAAATTACTGATCCTCTTGACCCTCCCTGAAGCCCTGTCTCCAACCCCAAAAACATAACCCGTTGAAGTTCAGAAAGGCATATTTCATTCCATTAGAATAAGGATTAAGACCTAATGATATGCCCACTGAGTTGCTCCACTATACCATGGCATATTTCATTCCATTAGAATAAGGATTAAGACCTTTATCTACAACTCTTCCCTACTCCAATATTTATCAGGCAGAGTGCCTTACTATTACAGCTGTGTATGTTATTTGTGTAAAAAAATTAATAATGTGTCTGACAATAAAATAATATCTCATTTATTTCATGATGAGAATATCGCTGCCGGAGAAAACGGGTGGCATATTCAGACTAATGACGAACATTGCGAAGGAGTGGCGCAGTTGGCAGCCGAATTTGCCTCAGAATTCGGTATGGCTGAGCGGAGAGAATGATCACGGTATGCTCACTACCTTGGAAAGGAGAGCAAAGGGTTTCAGGCTTACATAAGACGCTCTTCCGGTTATGATCCCACTGCTTTCTCCACATCTCCAAAGACTTACCGCGGTAATCGCCCATAGGTTGCCTTTAGATTAATTATGTGGCACCTGTCGACAAACCTGTTGTGCCATCTGGTTCGCCCCCCATATGGGTGCGTGAGCTAAAACTTATCATATTGATATATAGGTTATTAAAATACATAGTCATAGCAAATTAGCAGTCTAATTTGCTATGACTATGTATTTTGGGAATTATATAAGAGGTAGGCGTATCAGATTTTTAGTCTGTGTTACGCGTAATTGAGGGTTTTATAGTTTGAGCGAGCAAAGGGTTTATTTGGCGTCGATGTCATGCAGGAGTGAACGCACGGCTGTTTCAAGCTGTGCGTCGATGCCGCGAACTACGTCAGCCGGATTGTTGGCTACTTTAATGTCAGGCTCCAGCTGAGTGTTCTCAAGCACATTGCCTTCTGCGGTGCGGAAAGCAACTACCGGCACACCGAATAACAAGGAGGGATCCTGAAGGTCTATCCAGTTGACGCTTGACATCGTACCGGGTACCGGCATACCCACAAGTTTGCCAAGATTCTTTTTCTTGTAGACCCACGGGGTGCCATGAGCATTACTGTAATTCGCCTCACATATAATCATGACGCTCGGTTTGTTCCAACGACGTGACGGCATCTCGGAAGATTTGTTTCCGTGAATCTCTTGAGTGAGATATTTCTCTCCGCTGAACAATACCTCTATATCCTCATGAAGACGACCGCCGCCGTTCCACCGGGTGTCTATCACAATACCGTCGCGGTCAGCATATTTCCCTAATACCTTAGCATACACGTTGCGGAAGGAATCGTCGCTCATGCTGCGGATATGTACGTATCCCAGTCTGCCACCGGAAAGACTGTCTACAGCCTGCTCACGACTCTTTACCCAACGGTCATACAGCATTTCGTTTACAGCTGCCGCGCTTACAGGGAGCACTACCTCTTCCCAGGTTTCACCGGAAGCCGGATTACGCAGTGCAACCAGGGTCTTGCGGCGTCCAATACCATTGAGAGCCTGTGTCCAATCCGTGTCAGCACCTATTTCGGTTCCGTCAATGGCTGTGACTATAACACCCGGACGCACCCGTGTGGTGGCACGGTCAAACGGTCCCCCTGCCAATATCTCATCTACCAGAAGTCCTTCTCCATTATGGGTCATATCAAAAAGCAGTCCCAACGAAGCAGTGGCAACGTCTGCGGAGGGACCGAAATAGCGACCTCCGGAGTGAGATACATTCAATTCGCCGAGCAATTCACTCAAAAGCTCGGCAAATGCCTGATTATTGTTGATATGCGGCAGGAAACGACGGTAATTTTCAACGTAGGCATCCCAATCTACAGGCATTTCCGGGAGATAAAAACGTTCACGTGCCTCATTTGCCACGTAATCAAGCATCGCCTCACGCTCTTTTGCACGGTCAAGAATTAATGATCCGGCTGTGGAGACAGGTTTCAATTCACCCGATTTAGGATTGAATCTCTTTACCTGGCTGTTAACAAGGAACATATTGCCATCCTTGTCGGTGGCAATCCCCGTAGGGGCGGCATCGAGTTTCTTGACCATTGACACATCTCCTTTGCGCAGGTCTTTCTTCCACATGTCATACCCCTCTTCAAAAGCAGCAAGATAATAGAGTGTCTCTCCATCTTCAGACACTACGAAATCGCTGATCTCCGCAGAAGCGGGAGTAAGACGCACTATGCGGTCCTCAATACCGTCACGCTCCACCAGCAGACCTTTCTTTCCGCTGTCGGCAGATGCGGCTTCATTATCTTTCTTTCCCTTCTCTTTTTTCCCTTTCTTTGATTTCTTGGTGTCTTTGTCATCATCTTTCTTGGCAGCCTTCTTTTGCTGTTCCTCCACTTCCTTCTGCAGCTCGAAATCTTCCGGCGACAATCGGAAACGGTCGTATGCCTCCTTATTGAGAAAAGCCATCATCACATCTAACTGCGAACCCCATGAGGCATGGTTTCTCATGCCATAACGCTCGGAAGCAAATATCACGGCGTTGCCATCGGGAGTAAATCTTGGAATCTGATCAAAATAACCTGTCACAGTAATTGGAACGAATTCCCCGGTCTCACTATCCACTATGGCAATGTCACTGTAAGGATCACGTGAGGGATTAGTGACCTCCAATGTAAGCCAACGGCTGTCAGGAGCCCAATTCACACTGAAGCCACCTGAACGGTAATTAGTAATATGATGACCGTCAAGCGCACGCACCGCCTTGCTGTCAAGATCCATAACCATTAGTTTGGTGCGGTCTTGCACGAAAGCCATCTTCTTGCCATCAGGAGAGACAGAGGGATAACCCCGCTCAACACCGTCGTCGGGGAAAAGAGCCTCCTCTTTAATTGCAGTGGCATTAGAGAAATTTGGATCGTCGGCACGTCCTATAGAAGCCTTATATATGTTGGAACGCCCTGAGCGCAGAGAGCCGTAATAAAGAGACCGACCGTCGGCACCCCATGTCAGCCCCTGCTCGACCGCCGGTGTGTCGGTGACGCGGCGTGTGGAATTATGCTCTGTTGATGTCACCACTACCTCCCCGCGAGTGATAAAAGCCACCTGATTCCCGTCAGGTGAGGGCACAGCCTCTGAAACGCGACTGAAATTGATTCTTTCAGGCTCTTCTATGTCGGTATCAATCACCTGTATAGCCAATGGAGCCGCCTTTCCTCCGGGACGCATTGTATATAATTGCCCGTTATAAGTGAAAGCCATCAAGCCGTTGGCACCCATGCTTAGGAATCGCACAGGGTGATCAGAGAAGTCAGTAACCGCCTTCGGGGCAGTGCCTTTAGGGGCATTTACAGGGAGCTCATATACATTCAATGAACCGCCGTTGCGCTCACTAAGGAAATAGAGAGTAGAGCCATCGGGAGATATTGCCGGGCTACGATCCTCACCTGCATGATCGGTGATATTATTATGAGTACCTGCAGCGGGGTCATATAGCCAAATGTCGCGTGTCACAGATGATGTGTGATGCTTACGCCATTTATCCTCCATTCCTTTTATATCCTCATAAAAGAACCCTCCTTCAGGACTCATAGCCAAATTGACAGCCGGGGTTCCCAACACCTGAGAGATTCTTCCTCCTTCTACCGGAACTGAGTAAAGTTCGCAAAGAGGACGCATAGGTGCAAGTGCGCTTGCAGCAGGATCCTGAATCACGGCTGAGAAAAGCACATTACTGCCGTCAGGTGTAAACGCCTCGGGGGTTTCTGCCACAGAATTATATGTCAGGCGACGCGGCGTGCCACCGTCGGCAGACATTATATACACATCAAGACCGCCATTACGGTCGGAGGCAAACGCTATCGACTTTCCGTCGGGCGACCACACAGGAGCCGAGTTAAGGGCATCTGAAGATGTGAGACGCCGGGCTTGACCTCCGACAGAGGGCACCGTGAAGATGTCACCCTTATACACGAATGCTATAGTGTTGCCGTCAGGGGATATACGCGCATCACGTACCCACAACGGATTTACCGCAAAGGCACTTACTCCCGACAGACAAAGGGCAGCACTAATCAATATTTTTTTCATGATTATTAGTTTATTTATGAAATGGACACAAATATAAAAGTTTTTTCCTATAGAAAAAAACTTCTGTAGGAAATTTTTTCTACAGAAGTCTTTTATGTGTTAATAATCAATGTAAGATTTTTATTATTAGCTGCCTAAGGGAGCAAAATTACTAAGGGGATTGCCGGGCTTTGCAGAATCCATCAGATCTTTGGAGAAACTGAACGAAGCGGCATCCGGATCTGTCACGACTGAGAGTAAAGCCGGACCATCAGCTGCCAGCCAGCGCGTCATGGCTGCTTCAAGTTCAGCAGGATCATCTACCGTCTCAGCCTGAAAACCGATTGTCTGCGCCATTTTACCGAAATCGGGATTCGTGAGATTTGTCTCATTCGGTGTCAGACCTGCCATCTCCATTTCCCATTTCACAAAAGCAAGGGTACGGTTGTCGGCTACCAACAGTTTGACAGGGAGCTTATATTGTATGATTGTAAGCAACTCTCCCATCAACATCGCAAAACCACCGTCACCACATACAGCAATCACCTGACGATCAGGACAGGCAAACTTAGCGCCAATAGCCATCGGCATTGCGTTTGCCATAGAGCCATGAGTAAACGAGCCAATCATGCTGCGCCCACTCTTCTGGGTGAGATAGTGGGAAGTCCACAGGTTGTTCATGCCTGTATCTACCGTAAACACCGCATTGTCATCAGCCAATTTGTCAAGCAGACTGAGCATATATTCGGGACGAACAGAACCCTTTACACCCGGATTTTTAACCGGCTCTTCAAATTTCTCTTTTATGGAGGCATAATCGGCAAGCGCATTGTCAAGGAAAGCAGTGTCTGTCTTTACATTGACTTTCGGAAGCAGAGCCTTCAGAAATAATCCGGCATCACTCCTTACAGCTACATCTATTTTTGCTTTACGACCAAGTCGCTCGGCACGTACATCTACCTGTATAATCTTCTTATCCGTGGGGAAGAAACCGGGATATGGGAAATTCATACCAATCAGAATCAGAACGTCAGCAGACGCTATGGCTTGTTCTGCCGACCACATACCGAGGTATGCCATGTGACCCACATAGTTCTTACACTCGCCCATCAGTTCAAGTTGGCTTTTATAAGTTGTAGCTACCGGAGCATTGACCTTTTCCGACAACTCGTTGACCAATCCGGCAGCATTCTTTGCCCCGGAGCCGGCAAATATCGCCACGCTCTTGGCATTATTTATAAGTTGGGCAGCTGCCTCAATTTCTGATTCCGAAGGTTCCGGAAGGCGTTGTGTGTAAAGGGTGGTAGTCGACGCATAAGACTCAACCGCAGGCTGACCTATCACATCTGCGGGAAGCCCTATAATGCCTACCCCTCCCCTGCCAATCGCCTCCTGCATAGCAGCCTGAAGCATGTGGGGCACCTGGGTAGGGGTAGTAGCCATCTCATTATATACATTGCAGTTGGAGAAAAGCAATGTCGGATTTGTCTCTTGAAAATATTCGGTGCCAAACATTGATGAGGCACATGTAGAAGCTATTGCCAAAACCGGCGCATTGCTGCGCTGGGCATCATAAAGCCCGTTGATAAGATGCACGTGACCCGGACCGCTACTTCCGGCACAAGCTGCTAATTTCCCTGTAAGCTGTGCTTCCGCACTCGCTGCAAAAGCTCCCGATTCCTCGTGGCGCATGTGTACGAATTTGACGCGCCCGTCTCTCACGAGTGCATCGGTAAGATCGTTAAGGCTATCTCCGGTTATTGCATACAGATGTTTTACCCCTGCGTCAGCAATCATCTCAGCTACCTGATCGGCTACCTTTTTCTTCTCTTGCGTATTTTCCATAGTAAATATATGTGGTATCAAAGTAAATGATTTTCAAACAGATTGACTTAGCAACCGTTTGATTTTTTACAACTTAAATTATGATTTAGAATTATATTAATATAACAATTTAACTCTAATATAGTTGCTTGTAATAATTTAACTCATGGCAACCACCACAAAATTACTCTTATAAAAAGTGACATACACAGACAGCTTTCTTGTGTCAATTGATATTCAGGGCATCATAATCCTCCTTTGTCATTTTGTAAAAATGCTCTGTCCGTTTATCTCCGAGCGGGGAAACTACGTCATTGTTGGTGTGATGATATTTGAAGCCACTTTTTTCGCAGACACGTTTCGATTTAATATTCCCCTCATAAAAGCCACACCATACCGTGTCAAGATTTAAATCTTTAAAACTTCTTGCCAGAAGAGCCCCGACAGCCTCGGGAATCAATCCCTGCCCCCAATAGGGCTTACCTATCCAATAGCCGATCTCCGCCTCATCGTCTTTCATTGCGGCTGAATGAAGACTATCGGAAAACATTATGCCGCAGCTTCCTACCGGCTCATCGGTTTCTTTCAAAACGACAGCATAGACTTCGGGAGAAGAAAAGACAGTCCGTATGATTTCAAGACTGTTTTCGATAGAGGTATGAGGTAGCCAACCCGCAATCGGTCCGATGTCGGGATCACTTGCATATTTATAAAGAATTTCAGCCTCCGATTCCTGCCAAGGGCGTAGGATTAATCTTTCTGTTTCCATAACCATAATCAAAAATTAATATTCAAATTATTATTGCAAAACATTGTCGTCGTAAGACTTAACAACAGATAGCAGATATGCGGCTGAAGAAGACCTTCACCCCCTTCAAGCCGCAACTCCAAAACTCCAAATGCAAAGTTACAAATTTTTATTACACCCCGGGCAATAATAGATCAAAGAAACCGCCTGGTAAGCCATTCCCTAACAGGAATATCATAAACCTTGACACTGGCGTATGCTATGGCTAACGAGGCAATGAAGATACTTACAGCCACCCAGATATGTGTACCAAGGGGAGCATCGGCATGTTGAGCCGCCCAATTCATCTGTACGTAAATCATCGGATAATGTGTTATGTAGAGGGGATATGAAATCATTCCGAGAAATTTACAAATGGCTGTTGTCTTACGTCCTTTAAGTTCACTTCCGGCACCGGCAGCCACAATGACAGGGTAAACCAAAAGTATTACCACAGCACAATAAAGACCGTTGAGCCATTGATGAGTTTCTCCTCCAATGTGAGGAATTACCAAAGTCGCGGCAACTGCGAGCGAACACCATGTCATTCCTCCTCTTTTCAGATCAATGCGCCACTTACTTATGCGATAAAGCAAGAGCCCACCAAAGAAAGGGTAAAGCAGACGGCAGATGCCGATATAAATCTGATCAGGAGTCAGACCAAAACCACCGATAACCGTATATTTGGCATAATCGCGTGCTTCAAGCAGACCGAACACGTCAAGATTCATGGCAAGGTCTATGGTAAGAAAAGCTGACAGGAATACGAATATTGCAAGTAACATAGTGGTGAATCGTCTGACAAACAGAGCATACAGGATATTAGCTATATACTCCCAAAGCAACGACCACTGTGCGCCATTGAGGGAATTTATTTCTTTCCAGCCTCGGATATCCATTGACGGCGGTGTAGGAAACATTATGCAGCCGAGCACCATTATAAGCAAGAGTTTCCACCATGGGGTTTCCATGACCAATTCAAATCCGGGGGCAGCACTGAAATAGAACCAAAATGCACCTATCAATGTGCCTAAGACAACCATCGGTTGCAGGCGTATAAGACGACGCTTGAAGAAATCCCATGTAGTCATACGTCCCCAACGGTCATCGTAGGCATAACCTATCACGAACCCCGAAAGCACAAAAAAGAAATCCACCGCAAGATAACCGTGATTAAGTATCTGGTCGCTCGGACCACTTGAATAGGTTTCAAACAAATGAAACGCCACTACTATCATTGCAGCGACTCCACGTAGACCATCGAGGATTTCAAACCTCGGTTTTGAAGACAAGGGAATGTTTTCTGATGCCATAAATGTGATTGATAATTTTACGCGACAAAATTAGTATGAATTTATTACACTCAGCTTACTTATAATTCAAAATATTTGAACTAAATTTGCATCATGTATAAAACAGCTTTTATATTTGATGATGTCTGCGTGACTCCTGAGCGCCAGATTGGGATACATTCTCATCCTCAGTGGGAACTTTCACATGTTGTATGCGGTGGAGGCACAAGAAGCATCGGCGACAAGTCAGAACCAATGGTTGAGGGGGAAGTGATTCTGATACCGCCTAATATTCCTCATGTGTGGCATTTCAATCCGGAAATTACCGACAAGAATGGTTGCATTGCCAATATCACAATATTCTTTGACGACAATCTCCTCGAGAGTCTTGCCGTATTGTTGCCGGAAATGAAGAATAGCATTGATCAAATCCGAATGCTGACCCATGCCATTTCATATTCCGGAGAGATACTTGACGATATTACCGCTATTCTTCACTCAATGCGTGGCAAGACAGCAGAGGCACGACTCCCCTATATGTTCAGACTGATAATGTTAATGTCACATACTAAATGTAGCAATTCTGTGGGGTATAATAATCAGCTGACCAGAATGGAGCAACGGCTTGAAAGAATCCGCACGTTTTGTGCCTGCAATTATGCTCGGAGTATAAGTCTTGACGAAATCGCCCGCTACGTCGGAATGAATAAATCAGCATTCTGCACATTTATGAAGCGACAGACAGGCAAGACATTCTCAGAGTATATGAATGAGCATCGCCTTAAGCGTGCCGTTGAGCGAATTAAAAATACAGATGATAATATAGCAGAAATAGCTTTCTCTGTCGGCTTCGCCAATGTGACATATTTCAACCGTCTGTTTCGAGCCAAGTACGGCTGCAGCCCGACCGCTTATAGATATTAGATCGTAATTTCAATTAAATTTCCTTCAGGATCACTGACAACACTTTCATAGTAACCGTCACCAGTGGTCCTGGGATTACTCTTTACCGCTACCCCTGCTTTATGTAGATATTCGGTGAATTCATTAACCATATTCTTGCTGCCAACAGAAATGGATATGTGACAAAATCCCGTAAACACTCGAGATTTGTCACTATTAAAAAGATTAGGAACATTCATAATTTCAAGTCGGCAACCGCCATTTGGAAATGTCAGAAAATATGATGTGAATTGCTTTGCCGGATTATAGTATTTCTTTCCGGCGACGGCGTTGAAATAGCGGACGTAGAAATCTTTTAAGTTTTCTATGTCATCAGCCCAAAGTGCGATATGGTCTATCTTCATGTGTTATGATTTGCTTACTTATTTCTCATAAACTTCTATAGGCAAACCATCGGGATCCTGAAAAAAGAAGAAATGTTTATCCGTGTACTCGTCCAAGCGGATATTTTCATGTGGTATTCCAAGTTTATCCAGTTGGCAGACTGCCTCATTAATATTATCAACCTGAAACGCAATATGACGTAAGCCGGTAGCCTCAGGTCTGGTTACTCTACGAGGTGGGTTGGGGAAGGAAAACAATTCTATAAGATACTCCCCACTAAGTGCAAGGTCGGCTTTGTATGAATCCCGATCCGCCCTGTAATGTTCGGACAGCATAGTGAAGCCAAGAACTTCAGTGTAAAATTCAATACTCTTTCTATAATCCGAACATATTATAGCTATGTGGTGTAATTTGTTAAGCTTAAGCATATAAGTAGTCATTTAAAATTAACTATGTACATAGGATTTTTCAGGATATTTTACATGATATAACCTATATTGATTATATCCACCCGAAAAATCCTATCCATATTTATTTTAAGGAATCTGTTCCATATTGCAAAGTTAACAAACTTTTATTAACTAAAAGCCAAATACATCTAAATATATATATTATGGATACGGTCTTTATTTTATCTTGTAACTTAGAACAGTATCTCTTGAATGACAATCGTAATTATGAAATACTCCGTTTCTTGGGCTTTGATGCTTATACCAGGTATATGCATCATGACCTCTCGTCGTAATGATAACTCTTTTATCAAGACTACATGAATTAAACAGTGCTGAAAATACAGCTAAAATGATAAGCATCAAGAAAATATATTTACTTTTTTTCATGATATTATGTGATTATTTTCCGGTTCCGAAACGCGATGTGTCGATACTTGAATCGTTCTTGGGCTTGAAACCATTAAAACGCCAGATAAATGTGAGTTTGAGATTGCGGGTCATATCGCGGACTTTCATACGATAGTCCTGACCGGAACTGTTTATTGTCATGGTTGGCGACCAACGGTTGAATATGTCGTTGGCTTGCAGGTCAATTTCGCAACTGCGTTTCTTGCCGAATTGCCATTTCACGCCGGCATCTACTTTCCACAATGCCGACAAATCCGCAATGCCCTGAATTGACGGAGAGATATAAGCGAAGTCCACTGATATAGAAACCGGGCTATTCTGGCTGAACTTAAATGAGTTGTTCAATGCGCTGTAGAATATCCACTTCCTGTTGTCAAAACTGATGTCGTGGAAATGGTCGGCCTTTTCCCTCTGGTTGTACAGATTGACTGTGGCTGTCGCTTGCCAGATGTTGCCAGCATTGAAGGGCACATTGAGGTTCAGACCTACTGTGCGCTTATAGTTAGTATTGATCGTCTGGTAGATTAGACTTAACTCATCGGGTGACTGATAAGGAAGCTGCACTGTAGCTTTGTCGACATACTGTACGTAAAGCGTTGCCACATATTTCTGCTTGAAGATGTAGCTGAATTGCCCGGCATAGTTGAGATATGGCTGCAATGCCGGATTCCCTAATACTTTCGAATATGGATTGATATGCGATGAGCCGTTGCGCAGTTCCCAATACGATGGATAGACACGAATGGTTGAAAGATTTAGCTGGAAGATACTTTTCGGTGTCTTGTAGTAGGTGGCACCGAGTTGAGGAATGAAATTCCAGTTGTGCTGATAGTTGTTGTGATAATACTCTCCCTTTGCCGACACGTTGAACGACAGACCCCAATCGAAAGAGCGTTGCAACCCGACATAGGTATCGGCCACATCCTCTGATGTCGTGCCTGAAAAGCCCTCCGAATCATCTGTTATTTGCGAACTGCGGTCATCGGCTCTCTGATACTCAATTCCATAATTGAGTTGCCATTTGCCGAGCTGATGCTGCTGGTCGAGGTATATGTGCCAGCGGTTGATGTCCTGTTTATTCAACTCGCCAAGCAGGTAATCGCTTTCCTGAAAAAGTGACTGGTTACGTTTCTCTCCATAATATGTGTAGTCGCCTCCGACCGTCAAGCCAAAAGGTGCGGAGTATCGCATCGCTATGTTATGGAAATTTACCGGGCCATCGTAGGTGTAGTTGTTGGAGAAACTGCCGAGTGTGCCGTCTGAAAGACTCCAGCCTTTAGCTGAGGAGGTTATCTGTCCGTTATAGGTCAACCGCAATCTTTTGTATGTCACTGCAGCATAGATGGTATTGCTCAGACTTTTCGATATACGGCGCATATCGTCTTCTATCATTGTACGTTGTCCTTCAAACA
>JAAVCP010000048.1 GCA_014802265.1 Bacteroides sp.
AAAAATTGAATTTAGGGACATTTGCGAAAAACGGCTATTTTGGGTGTTCGTAACTGATTGATTTTCAGTGGTGCATTTTCACTCAAAAATGCAAATTTTCGCAAATGATTTTGGTTTGAGTCAAAAAATGGACATTTGCGAAAAAATTTTTGGATTCAAAAAACGGCTAAAAACAGCTAAGATGCACAAAATCAGCCGAGTAAGTACTTTTGAAATTTTCGCAAATGATTTTTGGACTGTAATTTTTAGTTAAGTTATTGGTAAAATGATAGTTACAATGTACGGATTGTGATAATGGCTTGAATTGAAAAAATGACTGGTTATAACAGTATTTTAGCCTGCATCAGATAAGCCCAAGATTGGGTCATGCACATCTGACTTCATAAATATAATAGCAGATATTTCATATAAGAGCAGTTAGCCAAAATCGATAAAATATAAGATTAAGGGAGCCTGTAAATTAGACTTCTGATCGGGATTTTTCATAAAATCATTTGCGAAAAATTGAATTTTAGGGTATTTATGATAATTTAAAAGGCTTCATCACTTGAATATCAGAAAAAAAGAGCTAACTTTGCGGTATAAGCAACTGATACTCTCTGTATATGATTAACCACATCTCAATAAAATACCGCACTCTCACTATCATTTCAGCCTTGTTATGTGTCATGGGTGTGTATGCCCAGCGAGAAAGAAACAATATCTACCTGTTTGATTGCACCGGCTCAATGCAAACCAACGGACTCTGGCAACCTGCCAAGAATGCACTTGAGGCTACTATCACCACGCAGTCAGCCATTCCCGGCTCGCAATTCATAGTTATCCCCTTCGGCGACAATCCCTATACCCCTTTTACATTCAATTCGTCGGGATATCAAAAGATTAAGTCAGACATCAATAAGGATTTTGATAAACATATTGAGGAGGCGAAATACACCCGTATTACGGATGTGTTGCAGGCAGGGTTCAGTAAGGTTGATGCCAACAAGGAAAATAAGATATATCTTCTTACCGACGGGATGCCTAATGCCGGTGACACTCCCGAAAAAGTGGCAGATGCCATCACAAAATGGTGTGGCAACCATCGTAATTGCCGACTGTTTTATGTTGCCCTCACCAACGGGGTTGTAAACCCTGTCATTCAGCGTGCAATTGACGGTTGCCCGGATGCCTTCATCGTGCAATGTGAGGATAAAATTATCCCGCAGATTGCCGACATATCATCGGAAGTCTACACCAACCTTGAAGAACTTTCAAATTGGAGAGAAATCTCTTTTAATCTCCCCGGCAATTATGAGATAAGCGGAGTCGCTGACGATCAGTTGTTTGACGTAAAAATAAAAGACGGGAGCGCGAATGGGGGTAAAATATTAATTTCCCTTTCCCCGAAGCATGGTCAGGATCTCCGGCAGCTTCATCAGACGCTGCAAGGAAAGGAACATGCCCTTACCGTGAAATTGCAATGCACTGACAAACACTATTTCATTGCCAATCCTGTGGTTACGGTACACGTATCTGATGAGGTGCCTTCAAAGCTGAACATTGCCGGGGGCAAAGAGGAAATCGGTGCTGACGGCGTGAAATGGTATGATTCATTCTGGTGGAGCGGGGCAGCTGCTGACCAAAAGGTGGAATGGGATCTTTCGCCGGTTTTTGAAAATGAGCTTGCAAACTCAAATCTGCAACTTAAACTGGAGATTCCTGCCGGAGAGGGGAACGATTTCCAAGTATGGTATAATGAAACTCCGGTTAATAACGGCGATGTCATGACAATCGTCCCCGGGAGCAAGGCAATGGTGCAGGTGCAGTTTGAGAATAACGCAAGGGAGGGCAAAAGATATTTAAGCCTTGTGCCCGTAGCCTCGGAAGGTCTTGACATGATTAACGGTATGCCGATTGCTGATTATGAAGGCACTTCTCTCCGCACCTCATATTCCATCGGATGGAACCCCTTGAAAACCTTTATGGTATGGCTTTCGGTTGCGCTTGTAGCCCTGCTGATTCTATGGACGGTCGTTCTCCGGCGCATATTTTTCCCTGCCATAAAAATTAGCAAGGTGGAATTTACAGGTCCCGGCACATATTATGCCTCAAAGAAGATAAAGGGAACAAGGAAGGTGGTGCTTACCTCCGACAAGAAATCGCAGAACTTCCTTTCTCGGTTTTTTACAGGCGAGATAAGATATGTAAGGGCAGAGCATTTCAGCCCGGCATTATCCATATTCCCAGCAGGGGGAAAGAAGAAAGTGAAGCTCCGTCAGGAAGGTGGGAAGCCTAATTCATGGAATATATATCCGTCGAATATTTTCAGCCAATATGATAAGGGCACTCTCATCAATCAGGCTACCGGAGACAAGACAAATATAGATTTCAGTTAAATAATAATCAATCTCGATAAATACATTATGGCAAAATTAAGAAGAACTCTACTTATAGGACTCGGAGGCACCGGTATAAAGGCAATACTGAATGCCAAAAAGATGTTTTATGAAAATTACGGGCAGATCCCTCCAATGATCGGCTTTATAGGGATTGACACCGACAAACCGAATTTAAGCAATGCCTTCGTCACAGCCAATGACGACAAGAAGATATCCCTTTCCGCATCCGAGCAACTGTGCATTTCAGTTGACACCCCGACCCTCATCTACTCCAATAACCGCTCTAATAAGCTTTTTGACTGGTTGCCGGAAAGCAATGTGGAGGGGCTTACGGCTCTTACTATCGGTGCGGGGCAGATGCGCAGCAACGGTCGTTTTGCCATAACTGTAAATGAGAACAATGTGCAGCAGTTTATCAACCACAAGATAACAGAGATCAACGATGCCGGAATAATTGATAATGCCGACTATGATCTTCTCGGCACTGACACTGAGGTTCACTTGGTCTTCTCCCTCGGCGGGGGCACCGGCAGCGGCACATTTCTGAATACGGCATACCTGATCAAGCGCATGTTCCCGAAGATAAAGATTTCCGGCTATGCAGTGTTGTCAGACGTGTTCCGCACCATGGTGACAGGCGCAATGTCGGCGCGTGTAAAGCCGAATGGGAAGGGGGCGATAATTGATCTTGACTATCTGGCGCATCTTACCCCGGATTCAATCCCGGTGGAGGTAAAATGGTTTCATACCACCGACAAGGTTAATTTCCGTGCGTTTGATGCCCTGTATTTCGTTGATAACCGTAACGAGAACAACGACATGTTTGATCATGTTGACCCCCTTTGCCAGATGATAGCCCTTGCCATAGTGACCTCGGTCGGTGAGTTGGGGGTGACATTGGATTCCGTCAGCGATAATGTGAGCAAACTCATAGCCGACGGCACAATGGACATAAAGAATAAGAAGGCATGGGTGGCAGGATTTGGTTGCGCGGAGATAGTTTTCGACGGCAACCGGCTGGCAAAGATATATGAACGGAAGGCAATAGCGCAGCTGATTAACAAAATGCTCAACGGCGGCTGTGACGACCCTGCCATTATTGCCAACAATTGGTTTGACAACACTAAGATCCGTGAGAATCTTGGCAAAGATGACGTGATTGACTATTTCATGCCCCGAATGCCCCAATATATGCTTACGGATCTTGACACCCCTGAAAATCCTCTCCCGGAATGTCAGCAATATATTGCCAACAGGGCGATGGAGCCGCAGACAAAGCTCGATGAAAAGCTCACGGAGCTTGAGGCGCGGGTGGATGAGGCTCTCGTTGTCTTGATGAAGGAGCAGGCTAACCGCGAGTGTGGCATTTATCTGTGTGAGCAGATTTTGCTCTCGATCCTTCATCAGATAGAACTGTGTGACGGGGAGATGAAGGAGGAGAAAGCAGACTTCGAGGCTCAGATGCTGCGTCTTGAGTCATCGCTTAACACCGCGTGCAAGGAGCTTGAAAATTGCATGAAGACCTTCTTTAAATTCCACCGGAAGGATTATGAGGCGGAGGTGGTTGACCAGGCTATGAAGATAGCGGTGGCTCAGCGCGAAATAACACGCCGCAAGATGGCACGGCGTTTCTACAGCTGGCTGAAAGAGCGTGTCAACCAGTCGGTAAGCCGCGTTAACGTGATAGTAGATAATCTTCATAAGGTGCGTAACGAGTGCAACAACGAGATTCAGCGCATTCTCCGTTCCGGAGGGGCAGGGAATTTCTTCCAGTTTGACCTTTCTGCCGACTATGCCGCTAAAATAGAGTGCCCCATGTCAGACATCGTGTTTAATGATTTTTCCACAGCCATGCAGTCGGAGGGCGGGGTAGCGTCGCTTGCCGCCATGACTTCACGCCAGACTGAGGAAATCCTGATGCGTTTTGTGCGCACGCTGCCTAAAGTGGTAAGCTATGAGGCAATGAGTGTTGATGATGCGCTTGACGAACTGAGTGATGAGGAACTTAAAGCGTTGGTAAATAAAGTCGTAAAGAAGTCGCTCCCATTGTTGTCATACTCTTTCCGTGGTTTTGATGCCGATCTGCGTGAGCGTCCTGTGGAATGTTATTACGTTGGCATAGCCAATAAAAACAGGTCACGCCTCACCAAGAATAATCTGTTTCAGAACATAGTGACAGGCGCAAAAGATATACAGTTTTCTGAGATAGGTCTTTCCAACAGGGTTATAATCTACCGTCAGCTCGGCGTGATCCCTGCCTTTGCTGTCAAGGCGCTTGACAACTATGACAATGAGTATGAACGCTGGGAAGAGGGGAAGCCCACCGGCTCGCATTGGGACGCAAATCTGTGTAAGAGAATGGCGAAGGAGCGTTACAGCCTCTTCCCGAAAGATGAGGTCTCTGCCGGGCATCTGCTTGAGACGTGGGTGAATGCCATTATCTACGATCTGATTAAGTTTGACACCGAGTCAGGGCAGTATCAGATTAAGAGCCGGGGCATGGGGGGTCGCCCGCTGCGTGGCTGGATGGTCAACATGGGATCTTCCCGTAATGATGCTTTCCGTTATCTTGAAGACAACATGGATGTGCTCGAGGGTGAGATCCGTCAGGCTATCCGCGATATGGACGTGCCGGGTCCTGAAAATCCCATTCGTCTGCTCTCTGAGGAGGCGGTTAGGGCATGCCGGGATGGCATGTATATGGAGAAGGTGTCCAAGTGCCCGATTTCCGTGACTAATATCGAACACTATCCCGCAGAGATGGACCTCATAGAAAAGGAAATTGAATACATACTTGATAATATCGCTAAGTAAATGTTATCATCCTCAGTACAGGTCTGGACATCATCGTCAACTGCCCGTGCAGAATCCCGGGTGGCACAAATTATAAATGCCACCGGGGATTTTACCTCCGTCTATGAGTCAATCTCTCTGTCAGGGCTTGAAGTGGCTGAGGCGGTCAGGAAGCTTAATGATGCTTTCAACCGGCTCGTGACTTTGACTATGGCAGACACCACCCTGCACATAGTAGCCGTGGTGCCCCTTTATGAAGAAAGCGCAGTGGGGCAGATTGATAAGCTGTGGGAGACGTGTGAGGGCGTGGAGCATAATATCACCCTTCATGTCTTGGGCTTATGTGGGGGCATTCGCCGGATTTTTGGAAGACACGACAATAAATCTGAGGTCAACAGAATCCGCATTGAGGCAGTGGCACGTCTTACGGAACTTGCTAAGGAGTCTGCCTTCAGCCTGTCATATTCCCTTATCGACGACTATGCTGCCAACGGGGCTTCGATAGGATTCACGGTAAACAGCCTCTCACGCTACATCGCCCTGCTGCAGATGGCATTGATGGAGAATTATTATTCCATCTTGGCACCCCCGTTGCTGTTGGCTCACCGGGGAGAGAATCTGTCGGTGGGACTCTCTTCCTTGTCATTCGACAGGGAGGCAATGATAAGCCGCCTTCTCGGAATGAGCTTTTTGGCAGCCCTTGACAATGTCGGAATCAATAATAAGGAAGTGGATCTCCAGAGGGCTGTAAATGAGGCTGAGGCTGTATTGTCGGGAATTGAATCCCGCTACCCTGACCTGTATGAGCAAGATATACGCAGCTTATATGCCGACCTGGAAAGAGATGAGAGCGCGGCGGTGGCTAAGGCATCGGAAATCATTGACACAGATATTGTTGCTCTTAAGTCGCGCATACTTGGTCTGTTGAAAAACCCCTCCTTTTCTTTACCCGAGAAGGAGGCTATATTGGCAATGATCCTGGGGAGGGATAACCAGAATCTGCGCGGAATGCAACATCAGCATGAGGGGATGCTTCTTGATGATGCCTGCAGCGAGCCGATAAACCTTTATGTCGATGCTTTCAATAAGTGGTGCCGGGATACCAATTTGTTGCCTGTGCGCGGGAATTTCGAGGCTCTTAAAAAACTGCGTTGGAACAGCCTCACTAATAAATTTGAAGACAGTCCGGAGAATGGGGATGCGCTTAACCCACTGCCGGAAATAAAGAGGCTCAAGCAGGAGATTCTGAATGCCACCTCATTTATACGCGAGAAAAATGATGAGTTGATTTCCCTTCAGAAGACGCTTGCATTGCGGGAAGACACTGAAGAGATCAGACGCCGGTGGAACAGACCCAAGGGCGACTTTAAGACCATAGAGTATAAGGAGAAGTCGTTAGACGATAAGTATATCCCTGCCGAGGGGCTTACGATAAAAGAGACTGTTGACCTGCGTAAATATTTCACCCCGGTCAGAAATCAGTCGAGCCTCGGTTCATGCACGTCGTTTGCCGTGGTTGCCATGTATGAGGCAGCCATGAACCGTAACGGCGTGGAGGGCGAGAACATAATGAGCCCGGCTTATCTGTTTTACCATTCCAATATCATTAGCGGCAGACCTGAAGGGGGAAGCAATTACAGGGAGCAGTTGGAGATACTCGCGGAGCAGGGGATCTGTTATGAGAATCTGTATAGATATGACGCGGAGTCGTCGTTTCCCCAACCTTCGGAAAAGGCTGTGGAGGAGGCTAAGAACCACCGTGTGATCACTGCCAAGCAGCTTCCTTTGGTCAATGAGCTTAACAAGTCAGACGCTCTCAGGCGCAATCATAAGCTTATAACGAGTGCCCTTTCAGAGGGATACCCGGTGGGTATTTCGCTTAAGGTCTACGATAATCTCGGGGCATCGGGTGCCTTTATATTGCATCCCGACGACACTCCGGATGCGAAGGAAGATGGTTGGCACGCGATGGTGATTGTGGGCTATTCTGAAGAAAACAGTTTCTATATCGTGCGTAATTCCTGGGGCAACGAGTTTGGGGAGAATGGCTACTGCTATATTGCCTCCGCTTATATAGATGATCCGAGATATTTGGATTTTGCCTGCATAATAACCGAAATCACCGACTCCGCAGAAGGGATGTCGGGCGATATACCTGATTTCTTAGCCGACTTTGCAGCCACGGAAACAGAAATCAGGATTGCCGCGATAAGGAATGCCATTGCCAAAGTGCGCATAGATTTGGAAAACAGTCAGAATCTTTACGCAGAGTATTATAAATATTACCAGAAGCTTCTGTTGCAGCTTACAATGCCTAAGGTGCAGAACGACATACGCAGTAGGGCAGAGGAGGCATTGGCACGCACATCTGCGGATACCGACACCCTGACTGCGGGGGTTGATGATTCCGTTGATGGGAATTTACCTGACAATAAGAAGCAAGGGCAATATGCCGTTGCGTCATTGTTTGCAGTTGCCGTTATATGTGGAATAGCAGCGTTCTTTACTATGGGCAGCGTGTTGGGTATCATTGCTGCTGTCTTTTGTATTTTGGGAGTGGTGGCATTGGTAGTTAAACGGTCGACAAATAAGAAAGGCAATGATATTCAGAACAGGGTTGATGAGGCAGCCGTTGATGTCCGCAGTCAGGTATTCCCACTGTTGGAAACTAAGATGCAATATCATGTTGCAGGAATGTGGATAAGCCGTTTTCATAAGCTCTCAATAGAGATAGGCAAGGTATACGACCGCCTTGTGAGCTATAATGATACTTTGAGGGCATGGCAACACAGTTATTTCAATACTGTGAGCCGTCCTGAGGCTAAGGAAGGGCAGATGTTCAGAACTTTAGAGTCGGTAGCCTTGTCAGATGAATTCTTTAGGGAGAATAAGGAGAAGATTGTAAGTAGGATAGATTTGCTTAAAGTGTTTGAAGGCTATCAGGCAACTAAGGAGGATTTGAGTGTTACGCTTGATGCTCTCAGGGAGTCGGTAATGAATGCCATTGACTCTATGATCGGTGATTTCAGCCTTGCCAACTATCTTTTGGGTGAGCGTTATCCATATCTTCAGCCGGTTGATTTGCAGTCGGAGTTGGCAGCCTTGATTGCGGTGGGGCAGCCTTCCTACAGAAATCCGATGATGAATGCCACGCCTCCGGTGCGTATCGTTATGGTTAATCTGAACCACGTGAATGAGGCGTTTTGGGAGTCTTCCGTGCTTTCATGTTTCCCTCTGAACCCTATTCAGTTACCTTTGATTGACCCGTCAATGCTGTTGGTGCTTACCATTCATCCCCAGACTGATAAATATTAAGTATTCTTTATCAACATTAATCCCCCTCAAAGGCTCTGCACAGAGCTTTTGAGGGGGATTAATGTTGGCTGATCCTTTTCCATTTCCTATCAGAATGTGTTATTGTCCGAATGAAAGACAATGCAACGGGTAGATGGTATGAGTCTTAATCCTTGTTCTAATGGAATGAAATATGCCGAGGACTGCACATTAGGCGACAACATCGCCGCGAGTCTTAATCCTTGTTCTAATGGAATGAAATATGCCTTGGAAATATTTAACCCCCGTGATATTGAGGGGTCGTCTTAATCCTTATTCTAATAGAATGAAATATGTCTTTTGGAGAATTTTAAATTCGTTTAGATATTGTTTGTCTTAATCCTTATTCTAATGGAATGAAATATGCCTTATGAGAAAGTGGGGAATAATAAAATAACTATAGTCGTCTTAATCCTTATTCTAATGGAATGTAATATGCCCTCTTGAGTGGGATGAAGGAGTAGAGATCGTTCCTAGTCTTAATCCTTATTCTAATGGAATGTAATATGCCCATCCTTAAATTTTATAGGAATGACAAAGAAAAAGTCTTAATCCTTATTCTAATGGAATGAAATATGCCACCTATAAATAAAGCTTGATATGACATTACAAAAAGTCTTAATCCTTATTCTAATGGAATGCCATACGCCACTCTGAACTTCAACGGGTTATGTTTTTGGGGTTGAAGACATGGCTTTGGGGAGGGTCAAGAGAGTCAGCAAATTAGAGCCTCCGACCGAAAATTTTCGCAAATGTA
>JAAVCP010000049.1 GCA_014802265.1 Bacteroides sp.
CAGATGAAGCCAGCAGTTGAAGCGTTTGGTGTACCTCTCTCCGCCGTTTGCACGGCTAATATCAAGAATTTTTGACTTGTCAAGCAATCTTATCACCTGTCCATAGAGAGGCTGTCCGAAAAAATGACTACTTTTGTGCATGGTTATTGAGTTTTGTCTGGCGACAGCAAAATAGCCGAAAAGGACTGACTTCTGCAAATGGAATCAGTCCTAATTTTATATCTCCGCAAAAATTTTTATCGGACAGCAATAAATTTTTATCGAATTCACGTTATATTATTAAAATGGTATTTGCCTGACAACACAAATTTGTGTCGTCAGGCAAATACTTTTTGAGCAGATACATCATTAGTGAGTGTCAGCCGAGGCAGTCATCGAGCGCCTTTGTGATGGCTGCTCGGTCAAGGTCTTTGCCGATAAAGACGAGTTTCTGCATACGGTCGCCATATTTTTCATCCCAGTCGCGACGAAGACCCGGTTCTGTGGCGAGCATTCTTTCCAACTCCTCTTCGGGAGCAGTGGCATACCACTGACCTGCCTCGGTCAGTTTCTTCTGCACGGCCGCCTGCTCAAAGAGATAAGACATATCGGTATTGTCAGAGAAATAACAGATACCCTTGGTACGGATAACGTTCTTAGGCCAATGTTTAGCCACAAACCAGTCGAATTTGTTGATGTCAAATGGTTTGCGACGGAAATACACGAAGGTGCCGATTCCGTATTCCTCCGCCTCACCTTCATCATGATGATGGTGGTGATGGTGACACACGCCATGTTCATGATCGCAATCAGAGTGGTCATCATGCTCATGGTGATGATCGTGGTCATGATCATGGTGGTGATGATTTTCCTCTTCCTCGATTTCATCGAGGGGTTTCTCTATCTCTTGAATCCAGGTCGCGGCAGTGACAGTCTTTTCGAAATTGAACAGGTGAGTATTTAGGATTTTGTCAAAATCAATGTCACAATAGTCACATTCAATTATTTCCGCTTTGGGCTGGAGAGCACGTATTACACTCTTTATACGGGTTGCCTCTTCACGTGTTACCTCTGAAATCTTATTAAGGAGGATGATATTACAGAACTCAATCTGTTGGATCACGAGACTCTCAATATCCTCCTCGCCAATATTCTTGGAAGTAAGGCGCTCTCCGTTTTCAAATTCGCTCTTTAGACGCAGGGCATCAACCACAGTGACGATACAGTCCAAGATAGGCACACCATACCGGGTGAGGTTTGGAGCTATGGTTGGCATTGAGCAGATTGTTTGAGCAATAGGCTCAGGTTCACAGATGCCGCTTGCCTCAATCACGATATAATCGAAATCTTGCTGCACAAGATCAGAAAGCTGTTGCATGAGATCAGTTTTCAGGGTGCAGCAAATACATCCGTTTTGCAAGGCAACCAGACTATCATCCCTGCCACCTACTATGCCACCTTTTGCGATAAGATCAGCATCTATGTTGACTTCACCTATATCATTGACAATAACAGCAAAACGTATCCCTTTACGATTGTTAAGAATTTTGTTGAGCAGAGTGGTCTTGCCACTACCGAGATATCCGGTCAGAAGCAAGACAGGGGTTGTCTTCGTTGCCATATTATAATGACTTTAAATAATCCTTAATTCCTTGAATATTATTTTGGGCATCATTGATGGAGTATGGGAGCTGAATCATGTTCTCGACACGTGCCCCGGGAATAATGGCTTCCTTCAGCTGTTGTGGTGACGGAGCAGAAGGGAGCTTGCTGTATTCGTCAAAAGTATATTTTGTGAATACGGAATTTGCGTTGAGACCCTGATTATTGAGATACCAGCCATCGCCAAGACTCGTGGGTATTGATCTCTTAGAAATATCAGAAGGGGCAGGGTAATAGGTAAGATTACCATCGGGTCCGAGAGTGACAGCCACATTGTTGGCGTAGTCACCGGTCATTCTGAACGCAGTTGCTTTTGGAATCATTCCTAAAGGTTTTTTTTGTACTGTAATAGGGGCTACGGTAGGAGTTTCAGAGACTGTCTGCCCATTATTAGATTTACTATACCCAATTGCCACTGAATCTTTTTGTACGTAGGTTTGTGGGGCACAAGATGCCAACAGACCTATTGTGGGGAGGAGATAAAACAGTTTATTCATATTTAAATTAAATAATTCAACAGGTTAATAAGATTCTTTAGGGGAAGGGAAGTCGCCGCTTTTTACGTCGGCAATATAATTCTGTACGGCATCATTCATGATTTCGGCAAGATTAGCGTATCTGCGTAGGAAACGTGGAGAGAAATCTTTATTGATTCCGAGCATATCATGCATAACAAGCACTTGCCCGTCAACTCCGCCACCGGCACCGATGCCTATGATTGGGATATTGACTTCTTCCGCAACCTTACGTGCGAGTTCGGCAGGAATTTTTTCAAGCACTATTCCGAAACATCCGATCTCTTCAAGCATTTTGGCATCTTCAATAAGTTTAGCAGCCTCTGCCTCTTCACGTGCGCGTACGTTATAAGTACCGAATTTATTAATGCTTTGTGGAGTAAGCCCGAGATGTCCCATTACAGGAATGCCTGCACACAGAATCCTTTGAATTGATTCTTTTATTTCAGACCCACCCTCTATTTTAACTGCCTCCGCATGGCTCTCCTTCATGATACGAATGGCAGATGCCAGTGCTTCCTTGGAATTACCCTGATAAGAGCCGAATGGCATGTCTACCACAACGAGGGCACGTTGTGTGCCTTTCATCACCGATTTAGCATGATAAATCATTTGGTCGAGGGTTATCGGAAGAGTAGTGGTATTGCCTGCCATTACGTTGGAGGCAGAGTCGCCTACAAGAATGACATCAATACCTGCCTCGTCAAGAATCTTGGCTGAAGAAAAATCGTATGCCGTGAGCATAGATATTTTCTCGCCTCTCTTCTTCATTTCCACAAGCCGCCGTGTGGTGACTTTACGGGTGTTATCTGTTGTATTGGTTGACATAATTAATGCGTATTATACGCTTTTTAAGTTATAATGTTTCCCAAATAATGGGGCTTTTTTTTAAATACGGTGCAAATATAGATAAAATATCATGAAATTTGACTAATTTTGCAACATAAAAAACAATAAATTAACATAAATGGAATATAATCACCGTGAAATTGAGCAGCGCTGGCAGCAGTATTGGCGCGATAATGATATATATAGGGCAGAGATTATACCCGGTAAAAAGAAGTTTTATGTGCTTGATATGTTCCCTTATCCTTCCGGGGCAGGTCTTCATGTGGGGCATCCTCTCGGCTACATAGCGAGCGATATATATTCACGTTACAAACGTCAGCAAGGGTTTAATGTGCTTCACCCGATGGGTTATGATGCCTATGGACTTCCGGCAGAGCAATATGCCATACAGACCGGGCAGCACCCTGAGAAGACTACTATGGAGAATATAGCCCGTTATCGTGAACAGCTTGACAAGATTGGTTTCTCTTTTGATTGGAGTCGCGAGATACGTACATGTGATCCTGAATACTATAAATGGACACAATGGGCATTTATTCAGATGTTTAATTCCTATTATGACCTTGATGCGAACAAGGCTATGCCAATCTCTAACCTTGTGGAGCATTTCTCACAGAAAGGCACAGAGGGAGTGAAAGCAGCTTGCTCTAAGGAGCTTTCCTTTACACCAGAGGAGTGGAACAGCTATGATGAAAAGCAAAAGGCTGAGATACTGATGAACTATCGTATCGCCTATCAGGGGGAAACAATGGTGAATTGGTGTGAGGCTCTTGGCACTGTGCTTGCCAACGATGAGGTGAGTGAGGGTGTTAGTGTAAGAGGTGGTTACCCTGTGGAACAGAAGGTAATGAATCAGTGGTGCCTTCGTGTATCGGCATACGCTCCAAGGCTTCTTGACGATCTTTCCAAGCTTGAATGGAGTGATTCCCTAAAGGAGACACAGCGCAATTGGATAGGCAGAAGCGAGGGTGCTGAGATGCGTTTCCCTGTGGTAGGGAAAGATTTTGACCTTGAAATCTTCACTACCCGTGCCGACACAAGTTTTGGCGTGACCTTTATGGTGCTCGCTCCGGAGTCGAAATATGTGGAAATGCTTGTCACCCCTGAGCAGAAAGAGGCGGTTGACGCCTATTTGACGGAAGTAAGCCATAAGACGGAACGTGAACGTCAGATTGATAAGCGTGTGTCAGGTGTGTTCACCGGCAGCTATGCTCTTAATCCCATCTCAGGGAAAGAGATACCTATTTGGGTGAGTGACTATGTGCTTGCGGGATACGGTACAGGCGCTATCATGGCAGTGCCGGCACACGACTCGCGCGACTATGCTTTTGCGAAACATTTTAATCTTCCAATAGTGCCGCTGATTGATGGGGCAGACGTAACCAATGAGAGTTTCGATGCAAAAGAGGGAAAAATGATAAATTCCGCTAATGACAGGCTTGACTTGAACGGTTTGGAAGTGAAAGATGCAATTGCAAAGACTAAGAAATTTATTGAGGCTGAAGGAATCGGTAGAGTCAAAGTCAATTATCGTTTGCGCGATGCCATTTTTTCACGTCAGCGTTATTGGGGCGAGCCCTTCCCGATCTATTATAAAGATGGAGTGGCTCATGTGATGGACGAAAGCGTTCTCCCATTGATGTTGCCTGAGGTTGATTCCTATCTACCGACTGCTAATGGAGAACCACCCCTGGGTCGTGCTAAAAACTGGAAAACTCCCGAAGGCTATCCAATAGAACTTTGTACGATGCCAGGTTTTGCAGGATCAAGTGCCTATTATCTACGCTATATGGATCCACGGAATGATAAGGCGCTTGTAAGCAAGGAAGCAGATGAATATTGGCGCGATGTGGATCTGTATATAGGAGGCGCAGAACATGCCACAGGTCACCTTATATATTCACGTTTCTGGAACAAGTTCCTTTATGACCTTGGTCTCGTGGTAGAAGATGAGCCGTTCAAGAAACTTGTGAACCAGGGTATGATTCAGGGACGCACCAGCTTTGTCTACCGAATTAAGGATACAAATACTTTTGTAAGTAAGGATCTAAAAGATAACTATGATGTTACCCCTATCCGTGTTGATATTAATCTTGTCAACAATGATGTGCTAAATCTTGAAGGTTTCAAGGCATGGCGACCCGAGTATGCGAATGCTGAGTTTATCCTTGAAGACGGAAAATATGTATGCGGCTATGCAGTGGAGAAGATGTCGAAGTCAATGTTTAATGTGGTTAATCCAGACGATATAGTAGAGCGTTATGGAGCTGACACGCTTCGCCTGTATGAGATGTTTCTTGGACCTCTTGAGCAATCGAAACCTTGGGATACCAACGGAATTGACGGAGCTAACCGTTTCTTGAAAAAACTTTGGGGGCATTATAACAAGGTTGACATGGATAATCGCCCGCCAATGACAAAAGAGGAGCTGAAGACAATGCACAAGCTTATCAAGAAGGTGACATACGATATTGAGCACTTCTCGTTTAACACGTCAGTGGCAGCCTTCATGGTAGCACTGAATGAGCTGACAGCCCAGAAGTCGACGAATGCAGAGGCAATGGAAATATTTACCAGGCTCATTGCACCGTTTGCTCCCCATATTGCTGAAGAATTTTGGCATGGCCTCGGACATAATGGATCGGTTGTAGATGCTGAATGGCCCGAGTTTGATGAAAAATATCTGAAGGAAGACAGTGTGAAGTATCCCGTCAGCTTTAATGGCAAGACCCGTTTTATGGTTGAAGTCCCTGCCGACGCATCTAAAGAGGAGGTTGAGAAAGCAGCCCTTTCTGATTCCAATGCTGAGAAATGGCTTGGCGGTAAGACTCCGAAAAAGGTGATTGTTGTACCGGGTAGAATTGTAAATGTGGTAGTCTAAGCTATTTTATACATATAAACTGCAATTGCCTGTGGTAAAAAAGGCAAGATTCACAATAAAACGCACCCTCGGTGCGTTTTTTTTATGATGAAAAAAGAACTTCCTAAAATTGTGTTTGCCACCAATAACCCTCACAAACTTGAGGAGGCGCGTGCTGTGGCATCAGATTATCTTGAGATATTATCCTTGTCGGAAATAGGGTGTCATGACGATATACCTGAAACAGCCGAGACTCTTGAGGGGAATGCCCTTATCAAGGCTCACTGGGTTAAGGATCGTTATGGGTATGATTGTTTTGCTGATGACACAGGTCTGATGGTGGCTGCCTTAAAAGGGGCACCGGGCGTTTATAGTGCGCGTTATGCAGGTCCTGAATGCAGTCCACAGGATAATATTGATCTGCTTCTTAAGAATCTTAAAGATGTGACGGATCGAGACGCAAAGTTTGCCACTGTGATTGCCCTCATCAAAGATGGCAAGGAGCATGTGTTTACCGGTGAGGTTGAAGGTACCATTGCAACTGAACCTCATGGGGAGGGAGGATTTGGCTATGATCCTATTTTTATAGCTAAAGAGTCAGGCATGGCTTTTGCTGAGATGACTCAGGCAGCAAAAAATGAGATCTCTCATCGTGGGCGTGCCATGCGCAAATTTATGAAGTTTATCTGTCAATAATATTCTATACATACCCATCTTACAACTGCAACAATATGTTAAGATCTATTTTTATATTAATTTTGACAATTATGTCTTTCCTTCCGGTGATTGCCAATCCCCGTTGGAAAATGCACACCACTTTTGATGGTACCATAGACCATGTGTTTGAGACACCGGAATACGTCTACTTTACGTCTCGGGCTATGGCGGATATGAATGGACAACGCCGTATGTCTCTTTTCCGTTATGATAAGGAGGGTGACGAGATTCAAGCTCTTTCTCCTGATAATGTGTTGTCGTCGACTACAGTGTCGGCATTACAGTATTGTCCTCAGAAAGGGTACGTGGTAGTTGTCAACACCAATTATGACATTACTTTCCTATATGATGACGGAAAGGTGGTGACAATACCTGATTACCGCCTCGCATCTATTGAGGGAGAGAAACTAATTAATTCAGTTACGATTGATCCATGGCATGATCGCCTCTATCTCGCTACAAAATTCGGATATGTGGCAATAAACGATGAAAAGTATGAGATTGCAGAGAGTCGCGTATATAATGAAGACATACAATCAGTTGCCAGAATAGGTAATTATTTTATGTTGCTTAAAGATGCTGACATCATGTATGCTCCAGCTTCTTCGCCTCGATTGTCGCTTAATGATTACGAATCAGTTAATTATCCAACGCCTTATGCTGCCGCTCCGCTTACCGAAAATCAATGTCTGGTTTTTACAAGAGGAGGTGATTCCCCCAAAATGATGATGGCTGAAGATGATGGCACTAATCTTACATGGAGTGTCCTTAACAATGTTGACTATACCACGATAGTTAATAATAAAAAGGGGGTCCTTGCAATTAATAGAACCTTAATCAGACAAGTTGAGCCGGATGGAATTATCTCATCGTTAGCAATCCCTGAAGAAGATTATAACCTTAAACTGGGTTCGTTTGATTTATCTGAAGTTTGGTTTGCCAAAGATAGAAAAGGAATTAAGAGCGCAGTGCCGGGAAGTTCTGCTACCGATTGGGTTATCAGCCGTGATTTCATGATATATGATGCACCTTCTCCTTTTGTAACTTCTAATTTGGTGTTACACCCTTCAAGGGGAGGATTTGTTGCATGTTATCCGCGTGAATTCACCTTTACTAATTATCCTAAAGATGATCCGCTTTTGATAAGTGGATATAAAGATGGATGGTGGACTAATTATGCTCCTATATATACTAATGAAGATCGAAAGTCAATTATGTTGCAATGTAACGGTATTGCCATAGATCCTGATAATACTGATTACATATATGTAACATCACTGATGAATGGTATATTGAGATTGAATCTTTCCGATAGCGAGGATATAATTCATTTGTCACGTCCCGCAGATAAGGATAAAGGTAAGCCCGGTTTTATAGAGTTCGTACCAAATCAGACAGGGAAAAATAATTGGTGCTGTAACTTCTCTGCTCCTCGTCTTGATAGTGATGGTAATTTATGGATGGTCTATGCTGACATGGATAATCAGACACCTCCTCGCATTCATTTTTATTGTTGGGAAGCTGGTGACAGAAAGGCAACAACTTCATCAGAAAATATCAGATTGCCTAAAAAAGTAGAAGTACCATATGACTATACAGAAGAAGACCAATCAACAGTACTTCCTTTAGTACATTCCCGTAATAAAAATCTTCTGCTGTTTTCATCACGACTATATGCCGGCGACATAGCCATAATTAATACTAATGGGACACCGACCGATTCAAGCGATGATAAATTAGTTGCTCTGAAATCATTTATTGATCAGGATGGAAACGATATTGCTCCCCATAGACTTCGTAGTTTTTGGGAAGATCCCTCAACCGGTTATGTTTGGGTATGCCATTCAGAAGGAGTTTTCTATATTGATCCCTTAGATTTTTTTAAGGATGGTAGTGTGGTATGTTACAGACCAAAAGTTTCAAGAAACGATGGCACAAACCTTGCCGATCGCCTTCTGGAAGGGGTTATGGTTATTGGTGTTACTACTGATGGCAAAGGACGCAAATGGTTTTCTACTCTGGGAGGAGGACTTGTTTGCACATCATCAGATGGTCGTACAATAGAAGAAGAGATCAATACCTCCAATAGTCCTATTCCGTCAGATAATGTGTATGGTGCTTTATATCTTCCTTCGTCTAATTCACTTCTGATATCTACTTCGGAGGGAATTGCGGAGTATCTGTTGACGGCTGAGGCATCAGGTTCTACAGAAAGTGACCTTAAGATTTATCCAAATCCTGTTCGTCCTGATTATTTTGGCTACGTCACCATAGAGGGGCTTCCTGACAGAAGTCTTGTTAAGATAGTTGATGCTTCCGGAAATATAGTTAAGGAATTCGGACCAGTCAGTGGGGATGTACAATGGAATGTCACCAATCATCAGCATAAAAGAGTGAGCAGCGGTGTCTACTTCGTTTTGGCATCATCCGGAGAGAATGAGAGTGCATTCTCCTCTGTTGGAAAAATTTTGGTGGTAAATTGATATGGGCAAAAACAAGTTAAAGAAATTTGCAGATATGGACTCGTTCCACTGCGCATTACAATACCCCCGGGAAGTTCTTCTTTCCGAGGGGTTTCCCTTTGTAGGGAAATGGAATGAAGAATTTTTCCATAAGGACGGAAAAATTACTCTTGAATTGGGGTGTGGTAAAGGTGAGTACACTGTGGCACTTGCCAAAGCTAATCCCGACAGAAACTATATAGGTGTTGATATAAAGGGAGCACGCATGTGGTCAGGTGCCAAGGAAGTAGAGGAGAATGGTATTCCTAATGCGGGTTTTCTTCGGACGGAAATTGAGAACATCGATAAATTTTTTGCTCCTGGAGAAATTGATGAAATATGGATTACCTTCCCTGACCCCCAGATGCAGAAACATAGGAAACGCCTTACATCAACACGTTTTATCCAAATGTATGGTAAATTTCTGCGTCCTGGCGGTGTCATCAATCTTAAGACTGACTCCCCTTTCTTATTTGAATACACTAAGCGACTGGCGCAGCTGAATGGATTTGAAATACTTATGATCACTGATGATCTTTATGGCAGTGGCTTAGCTGACCCTGTGACTTCTATAAAGACATGCTATGAAGGTCAGTGGCTGTCTCGTGGGAAACAAATCAAGCTTATCAGCATGCGTCCGCTCGGTTATGACAATCTTCAGGAACCGTCTTCTGAAGATATTGAGAAAGATGACTATCGCGCCTATCCACGGCATCATGACTATACAAGATCCTCAATTCCAAATTCTAACCGTTAAATTCTAAACACACATGACTTTGTATCCCAATCTGATTCTTGATGCGCTCAAGAACGTTAAATATCCCGGTAATGGTAAGACTCTTGCCGAGAACAACATGATAGAGGATGACATTCGCATTGACGGCAATAAGGTGTCATTTTCATTGATTTTTGATAAGCCCACCGATCCATTTATTAAGAGTGTAGTGAGGGCAGCGGAAGCTGCTATCACTACGTTTGTTTCTCCCGAAGTGGAAATAAAAGGGAATATCAGTGTAAAATATCGTAAACCTGTGGCAGAGCAACCTGAAAATCCACTACCGGGGGTTAAAAATATTATTGGTATTTCCTCTGGTAAGGGTGGAGTAGGAAAGTCAACTGTGGCAGCTAATGTAGCGATTGCGCTTGCAGCCAAAGGTTATAAAGTAGGACTTCTTGATGCCGATATATTCGGACCATCTATGCCGAAAATGTTTGGTGTGGAAGATGAGACATTATATATGGTCAATCAGGAGGGACGCGATTGGATAGAACCCGTTGAAAAATACGGTGTGAAAATGTTGAGTATCGGATTTGTAGTTAACAAGGAGAGCGCAGTGCTTTGGCGTGGCGGAATGGCAAGCAATGCCCTGAAACAGTTAATTACTGATGCATGGTGGGGCGATCTGGACTATTTCCTGATAGATATGCCTCCAGGTACAAGCGATATTCATCTCACCCTTGTGCAGACATTGCCGATTACAGGAGTTGTGGTCGTATCTACTCCTCAGGAGGTTGCCCTTGCTGATGCCCGTAAGGGAATCGCTATGTTTGAGAGTGATAAAGTTAATGTACCTATCCTGGGACTGGTGGAAAATATGGCATGGTTTACCCCGGCTCCTCATCCGGATGAAAAGTATTATATATTTGGTAACGGTGGTGGTGCACGACTCGCTGAAAAACTGGGAGTGAAATTGCTTGCACAGATTCCTCTTGTGGCTGAGATTTGTGAGCATGTTGATGAGGGTAATCCGACCACTACAGCTTTAGTGACAGACTCTATGACAGGTCAGGACCCTGTCAATCCGGAGGCATTGGCATTTGATGAGCTTGCCAGTGCTATTGTGGAGGCTTGTGACCGTCGTAATGTGTCACTTCCTCCAACAGAAAAGGTCAACGTACACTGATTTCACTTGAAAGAGAATGAAAAGCTCTTTTGTCTTATTACTGTTTTCACTTCTTGCCACAGGAGCGTATGGTCAAAAAACAGACTATGTGCCAGCTCCTGTGGCAGATGTCAACCATGTAACAGACAATACGCCTGACAGTATAAACAAAGCTCTGACGGCACGTCCTCTGGCAGGCTCAACACGATATGGTGATAATCCGGTGCTATTTCTTGTAGGCAATTCTACAATGCGCACGGGCACTCTTGGTAATGGTGACAATGGGCAATGGGGTTGGGGTTATTTTATGCATGAATATTTTGACCCTGAGAAAATTACTGTGGAGAATCATGCGCTTGGGGGAATGTCAAGCCGCACTTTCTACAATCAATTGTGGGCAGATGTGCTGAAAGGAGTGAAAAAGGGGGATTGGGTGATAATTGAACTCGGTCATAATGATAATGGTCCTTATGACGAAGGAAGGGCACGTGCCTCTATTCCGGGCATAGGTAAGGAAACTATTGATGTCACGATAAAGGAGACAGGAGAGAAAGAAACTGTATATACCTATGGTGAATATCTTCGAAAGTTTGTGTGCGATGTGAAAGAAAAGGGAGGTAATCCTATTTTGATGTCTCTTACGCCACGTAATGTCTGGGACGATGCTGACAGTACAATTGTGACCCGTTGTCGAGACACATTTGGAGGCTGGGCACAACAAGTTGCCCGACAGATGAGGGTGCCTTTTATTGATCTCAATGAAATAACCGCTGCTAAATTTGAGAAATTTGGCAAAGAGAAGGTTAAGACAATGTTCTATCTTGACCGTATACATACAAGTCAGTTTGGGGCAAGAGTCAATGTGGAATCTGCGGTGGAAGGGATACGCAATTATAAGAAGCTCCCGCTTGCAGAAATGTTATTGCCTGAAACAGTAGACACAGTGACAGGTAAGACTCGAAAGAAGGGGATACCGATGCTTTTTACTATCGGCGACAGCACTGTGAAAAACACTGACGGCGATGAAGATGGAATGTGGGGCTGGGGTTCAGTTATCGGGGAATTATTTGATGCTGACCGGCTCACAATAGAAAATCATGCTTTTCCCGGACGAAGTGCGCGGACTTTCCTTGATGAAGGAAGATGGGACAGAGTTTATAATGCTCTTCACCCTGGTGACTATGTGTTGATTCAATTTGGTCATAACGATGCTGGCGACATTAATGTGGGTAAGGCACGTGGTGAATTGCCGGGAAGTGGTGCGGAAAGTAAAGTCTTTAAGATGGAGAAGACCGGGAAGAACCAAGTTGTCTACACATACGGTTGGTATCTGCGTAAATTTATAATGGACGCAAAGGAGAAAGGTGCCACTCCGATTATCGTGAGTCATACTCCAAGGAATAAATTCGATAATGGAATTATTGAGAGCAACCGCGACTCATTCGGTAAATGGGCAAAGGAAGCTGCCGAGACGATGGGAGTCCCCTTTGTAGACCTTAACGAAATCTCCGGCTCCAAATTGCAAAAAATAGCAGATGAGAGTGGGTTGAAAGAGGTTACATCATATTACTGTAAAGACCATACCCATTTCTGCAAGAAGGGTGCCCGAATGAATGCAGAAAGTGTGGCGGAATCTCTTAAAGAAGTGTGCCCGGAGCTTGCTGCGCGACTCAAATAATTCTGGATAAATGCCCGGAAAAATGTAGGGGGGAGGGATTAATCGAAAATGAAATGACGTCTGCGCTGCCGCCGCGAATAGTTTTTCGTGAGCATCGAATCAATAGGGTGCCATAACAGGAATAGAGGTATTGACCAGAAAAGGCATACAGAGCCAAGTGCTTTGGCAGCTTTTCTATATATGAATATCTCTGCTGCGTAAAGAAGAATTAAAATTCCAAGGGCAATCCACACATGCAGAAGTTGAGGCAGTCCAAATAAAGCACCCGCTATTGCAGCAACAAGCGAAACCCATTGCATTGTAGATCCAAGTCCGGCACGCAGGAACGGCAGCTTCGGCAATAATTGGGATGTGAATCGATAATTATTTTTCATTTCGGCAAGTACCCTGTTGCCTGATTCCCCCCAATCATAGGTAAGTATGGCATCTTGAGAAATCATCACGTCAGTATTGTCTCCATTAGAAATCTCATGCACAAAGAGGTCATCGTCGCCATTCATCAGATGCATGCTCTGAGAATATCCTTTATGGTCAAAAAACAGGTTACGACGGAATGCGAGATTATACCTGTCGCCTCGATATGGATATTTATTTATAGCTGCTCCCAGCCATTGGCAAGCTGTGAGAGTTGCATCAAACTGACGGAACCATTTCCCACTACCGGAAAGGTTATTAAAATCTATATGGGAATATCCCAATACAATCTCAATTGCGGGTTCATGGAAAAACGGCTGCATCATCAAAGACAACCACGACTTTGAGGGAATATCGCAGTTGGCGCATGTTGTCACAACTATTTCACCCTTAGATGCTTTTAGTCCGATGGTTTGTGCAAGCTTTCTACGGCTTAGGTTGTGTGATTCCGGTGGAATAAAAGTGACATAAAGATTGTCGGGATACAACTTATTAAGTCTCTCTTTCAATGAGGCTGAAACTTCATGACCTCCTTCATTTACAATAATTACTTCATAGTTGGGATAATCCTGAATCATTAGTTTTTCAAGATAAGCCAGAAGTGCCTCTTCAGATACAATAGCGTGTACCACTACTGAGACAAGTGGCACAGCATTACCCTCCGGGAGATCAAGCATTAAGGCTTCTTTCTCTTGGATACGTGAAATCGTTACCACACGCCATATTGGGACGAAACGCGCAAGCAGTGCGACAACAGCTGCTACTAAAGCTATTACAAGGCATATCCATGCCGGGGTGTCAATTGCTGGAAGCATGTGAATTGGATATTTAAGGTTAAAATTCTGAAAAGAATTCAGGTTTAAAAATTATACCTACCCTCAGACGGGAATGAAATTGATTATAGTCAAGCAGATTTTCACCATAACCATTATAGTATTGAGCAAACAGGTTAAGATTGGTTTTTTCTGATACTTTCCAGGTTACATCCCAAATAGTGTTGAAGTTTAAATTCCATCCTTTGCGTTTTAGCCATGTCAGTCCGAAAGAGAAGCGTTTATTATGGGTTGTTGTCACGACTCCACCTTGGAATATGCCGTAATAGTCTAAGATATCCTTGTTGTTCATGCCGTCAATAATAGGAATCCAGTATTTGGCGTGTACCATCAGCCATTCATCTATAATTGTAGAGCCATATATAGATATGCGGTTCCAGCTTCGGGAAGCATCTCCATCTTTGCCATTGCTTTCATGCTCGAGGATCAGGGAGAGTTTACCTAGGTATCTGTCTTTATTGAAAAAAGGTTTTGACCATCCGATGGCTGGGTTAAAGTTTATGTCGCGCATCGGCATTGAGTTTTGAAATACGTTCCAAAAAGTCTTCTGTGTATATGTTAGAAATATAAAGGAATTCCAGGGAAGGGTAGCTTTTGTAAGGCGTATTGCAAGGGAAATCTGAAACTTCACATCGGAATTCATGGAAGTTGGTTTTTGAAAAGGGGCAGTGCCGACCGTAAAGTAATTGTCTTTATACAGTCCGAAAAAAGGTCCATAGTTGAGTTCTTGCTTAAGAGAGTCAATAAACTCTGTCTGATCACTCACGGGCACAAGTTGAGCATTAGTCATCGTCGGGATGACATTCGTCACAATAAAGATTACCAATGCAAGAGCAAAGCGCTTCATAAAAATATGGTCTGAATGAATATTAGCACCTCAAATCTCAACGTGCGAGAGATTGCGGTAGGGATTTGAATGCAAAATTAATAAATATTGCTAATATGATAGCTATTAGAGGGAATAAAAGGTTATATTTAAATGTCATTTATGTGTTTTATATTACAAAATGTGTCTTCATAAGCATTGGTCTCGGTCAAATTTATTTTCTTAAAATTCCTGATTTAATAAGTCTTTTGGAAGATAAGTACAATATTTCCCCGGTTGCTCCTTGCCTACACAATGGTCAATCATAGACTTATTAATCCATTCTATGACCAATTACATGGTATGCCGTTCTATCAAACACCGATAGTTAAAACATGGTCATAAGTTTTTCCATGATTTCACGGTTATTGCTTAAGCGGGGCACCTTTCTTTGTCCACCCAGTTTGTGGGATCCGGCACTTTTTAGCCAGCGGTCGAATAATCCGGCGGGAGCGGTAATCACCTCCGGTGGGTCAAGAAATATGGTGTGATTGCGCTTTGCATCATAGTCGGAATTGAGTTTACGAAGCTCCGTGTCAAGAATGATAGCAAATTTATTTTCATCGACGGGTGCTTTTTCCCATTCCACAAGCCATTGGTGACGCCCTCTCTTCCCGTTAGAGGCAAATAAAGGGGCAGCTGTGTAGTTTATAATGGAACACCCACATCTCTCACACGCTTCCGCCATAGCTTTCTCAGCATTATCCTCCATCAGTTCCTCTCCAAAGGCATTTATAAAACTTTTGGTTCTTCCGGCAATTGTAATTTTTACAGGGGCAGTGTTAGTCACGCGCACAGTGTCACCAAGATGATAACGCCAAAGCCCGTTGCTTGAGGAAATGATCATCTCGTAGACATTCCCTTTTTCCAATTCCCATATAGGTCGTGGTCGCTTGTCGTTCCCTTCCACCGGAATGAATTCATAAAACACGTCTTTATCTATAATCAGCAGCATTGATGGATCAGAGAAATCATTCTGCACACCAAAGAATCCTTCAGAGGCATTATATGTCTCAAGAAAGTGCATTTTGGAGGGATCAGTGATACGTCGGTATTCATCACGATAAGGTTCAAAGGATATCCCACCATGAAAAAATACCTCTAAATTAGGCCATACATCAGAGATTTTATCAGTACCCTTACTTTCCATAATATTACGGATAACAGTCAAAAACCATGATGGTACGCCCGATATATTTGTGACATTCTGGTTGGCTGCCGCTTTCACTAACGCCGGGAGCTTTGTTTCCCAGTCAGGCATAAGCGCAGTTTTCTTATCCGGAATCCTGACAAGGTTTGCCAAGGGGTTGATGCGGCGTATAAGAGTGGCACTTAGATCGCCTACATGTACTCGTCCGCTTTTTATCCCGAGAGTATTGGCAAACGAACCTCCAAGTATAAAACTTTTCCCGCTAAAGAGTTTACTCTCTTTAACCTGACGTAAATAATGCGCCACGACATCAGCGCTTCCTCTATAATGATTGCCGTAGAGAGAATCATTTGTAATAGGGATGAACTTCGATTTTCCACCCGATGTGCCTGACGACTGTGCAAAATCACGGCATGTTCCTCTCCACAGCACGTCTTTCTCACCTCTGATCATACGCATAACCAATGGACGCATTTCCTCATATTTCATCAAAGGCACCGAGGAGAAAGCTGAATAAATATCCTTATTCTTGACAATTTTAGAGAAATTGTGTTGTCTGCCATATTCTGTGTCTGCGCTACGCTTAAGCAGGCTACGCAATACATTTATCTGAAGTTGGTCAGAATCTGTAGCCCAGGAATCCGTGCGTGATGCCAGCCTTTCAAATCCTTTTCTGATAATTGGGGTTAAGTCTATCATGCTCTGGATACGTGAAATTTCTCATTTTTAATTTTTCTAACCTGCCATATCAGCATACATGTTGTCACAACTGTGGCAGCTACGTCACAGACAGGGTAGCAGCTCCACACTCCGTTAAGTCCGAACTTGGGAGGAAGGATAAGAAGCATCGGAATCATGAAAATTATCTGTCGGGTAAGCGATAGGAAAACAGCCTTTCCTGCCATGCCTAATGACTGGAAGAAATTGGTACCCACAATCTGGAAGCCCACCATCCAGAATCCGATAGTCGTGATCTTGAGGCAGTTCATGGCACATTCAATCTGCTCTTGGTCTTGCATGAACATGGAGGCTATAAACCTTGGATTGAAAGCCCCGATCAAACTTCCGATAGAGGTTATAATCACAGCGCAAATGGCAGCAAGGCGAAGAGTGCCAAAAAGTCTGTCATGTCTGCCGGAACCGTAGTTATAGCCTAAGATTGGCTGCATGCCCTGACAGATGCCGATAACCACCATTACAAATATGGTGACAAAACGGTTGAACACAACGACAGCGGCGATTGCATTGTCACCTCCATAATGGAGAAGAGAATTATTAACAATAGCATTTATTAAGGAGCCGGCTACGTTAATAAGGAACGGCGCCATGCCGATATAAAGGATTGATTTGATAACTTGCCAGTTAAATTTGAAAGTACCCTTGACGAAATGAAGTTCGCTTTTCTTTTGGAAAAAGTGACTCATTACGAAAAAGGCTGTGATGAGCATTGAAATATCGGTAGCTATTGCCGCACCTTTTATTCCCCAATGAAATCCAAAAAGGAAAGTGGGTGCAAGTATTACATTAAGTCCGGCACCAATAAAGTTGGTGTACATTGCCTTGCCGGGATAACCGGTGGCACGCATCACATTATTATAAGAGAAAGTGAGATTCATAAGCACCATTCCCGGAAGCACCCACATCAGAAATTCGCGTGCGTAGGGGAGTGAGTTTTCGGAAGCCCCGAACATTTTGAGAATAGGAGTGAGGAAGATGGCGAAGGCAGTGATATATAGCAGACCGATAATTATGGTCAATTGCACGGAATTACCGAGAATAATTTCTGCCATTTTCTTATCATTTTGCCCCATCACGATACTGACTCTCGTGGCTGAACCGGCACCTATGAGCATTCCAAGGGCAGTCGCAAGATTCATTACCGGGAATGTTACGGCAATACCACTTACCACATTGGGGTCATCAATGGCGTGACCGATCACTATGGAGTCAATGATATTGTAGATTGCCATCACAACTGTGCCCACCACAGCCGGAAGGCTATATTTTAACAGCAGTTTTCCGATTTTAGCGGTGCCGAGTTCTTGTAGTCTGTCTGATGTGTCTGCCATGATTATTTATAGTTTACAGTGGAGAGGAGATGCCGGTCAATGACACTTAAACGGCTTGCAAAATTAGTAAAAATCTATTCTCTCTGCAAATTCACGTTAATGGATTCGTAAGAACCTGTCATGTTAATTCAGTGCTCCTTTATTTATAATACGTATTATGCAATGAAGTTGTTTATACGAACTCGGTAAAAGTATAGCCAACTTCATTGCACAGTCTAAAAATTCAGTGAACTTAAAGTCTCTTAAAATATAGGTATAAATGTATTTTTCAGAGTAATTTTTCAGAAAAGAATGTTATGTATCAGGAAACTGCCGTCAGGCTGTATGGAATTTAGTCGGCGTAGCCACCCGTTTAGATATTTCCATGCCCCTTTGCAATTTCTGTAATGTTTAATCCGTGCATGTTTAATCCGATTAAATAATAATTTAGGGTCAGCATTATTAAGTGCTGTTAAAGTTAGGCACCCCACAATTCCATCATCTTTTACTCCTATGATGCGTTGTGCCCTCTTGATTGAACCTTTTCCACTTGCCCATATCCAATCTACCAAAATATTTGCCAAGCCCTGATATTTTATTTTATCGGCATGCCAGCAATCCCAATACATAGTTTTCAAAATTTCAGTCCATTCAGAGAAAGAGATGTTTCTAAGTTGGTCTTTATCCGGTGTTTCCCTTCCTTTTATGCGGCAATACTCTTTGTAGGCGCCGAGTGTCACATCGATCATTGTGGCTCCTCCCGGATCATCCGGATCGTTACTCCACCCCGTCTTTTTCGCAATCTCAAACTGCTTGTTGACAGATAAGCGCAATTCCGAACCATTATTTCCATATACGCCGGCGGCGAAGTGAAAGATAAAAGGAATCATTTTTGTAAAATCAGCCATAAGTTTTTAGTGCAAAAGTAGCAACCTGCATTAAGAGCCTTACCTTATTTTGAGCTTTATTGACTCTTGACATATTTGTAAATTACGGTATGGTCTTGATTAGAAATTGTAAAATCATTAACTTTGCCACTAAATTAACGGTGGAGTAAAACGCCGGGATACATATTAATACATTTTTTAGTTTTAAACAAATACAGTAATCGATCGTAAAATGAAATTTGTCGTTAAGTTATCAACGTTACTCGCAAGTGTGGCGTTGGGTCTTACACCTGCCTTCGGCGAAGTAAATGCCAGTGAGTTAACTTTAACAAATGTAGAAGGTCCAGGCAAACGCGTAGTGGCTTATGTCACCTCGTGGAGTGATGTCATGCCATCGGCGTATGACATGACCAATGTTAATTATGCGTTTGGTCATGTAAATGACACCTTTAACGGTGTCACAATTTCTAATCCGGAACGCCTCAGGAAGATTACAAGTCTGAAACGTGAGAATCCGCAACTTCAGGTACAGCTTTCAATAGGAGGTTGGGGAAGCGGAAGATTCAGTGAGATGGCAGCAAACCCTTCCCTCCGGAAAGAATTTGCTGCTGATTGCAGACGCATTGTGGAAGAATATAATCTCGACGGAATTGATATCGATTGGGAATATCCTACCAGTAATGCTGCCGGAATTTCCTCATCTCCTGCCGACACAGAAAATTTTACTTTTCTTATGAAAGATCTTAGGGAGGCACTTCCGAAACCAAATTTGTTGACTCTCGCAAGCGTGCATAATGCCAATTACATTGATTTCGCGGCAATTCTGCCATACGTGGACTTTGTAAATATAATGTCTTATGACATGGCTACCCCTCCATATCATCATAGTCCTCTCTATGCTTCCGAAATATGTGGTGAGAATAGTGCGGAGAATGCAGTAAAATCACACATCAAGGCGGGGGTACCTCCCAATATGCTTACTCTCGGTATCCCTTTTTATGGACGCGGAAAGGGGTATTATAATAATTTTGTGGATTATAAAGATATTGTAATTAAAGAAAATTGTGAGTTGCACTGGGATTCAGTGGCACAGGCTCCTTATATCACTGACGACTCTGGCATATTAGTCTTGGGATATGATACTCCACAGTCAATCACGCTCAAATGTGAATTCATAAGAAATGAGGGTCTTCTTGGGGCAATGTATTGGGATTATGCAGGTGACATCCCCGACGCTGAACTGCGTAAGACGGTGGCAGACAATCTTCTTCATAAGGGTTATCCTGCTGACTATGCATCAGCACCGCGTTTCAATGCCCTGATATATTACAGCGATATGGTTGAAGAGGCTCACAGGCAGTTTGCTGAACAGGCTATAGGGTTTATTCATAAGCTTTCATACGGTGAGGGATTCACTTATAGTGTCACTACCTCCCTTGCTCCTTACACTGACAAATTAGGGGAATTTGACATTGTTATAGCCCTTAACAACATGCCTCATGAAGCAAAAGAAAGGGAGGCATTTGAAAATTATATGCGTTCCGGCGGCGGATGGATGGGATTCCATGCCGCAGGTTATAATGACGGAGGCACTCATTGGGAATGGTTTAACGAGTTTTTGGGAGCCGGGAAATTCTATTGCAACACTTGGCCTCCTCAGCCGGCATTGCTCGAAGTGAAGAGGGAGGATCATGCTGTCACAAAGAATCTTCCTGTCTCGTTTGTGGCTCCCTCCTGTGAGTGGTATCAGTGGCAGCAATCTCCTGTTGACAATCCTGATGTTGACGTTCTTTTATCGCTATCTCCGAAAAATTACCCAATAGGAATCAAGGATATAATTTATTATGGTGAATTTCCTGTGGTATGGACCAATCGTAATTACCGAATGATATACCTAAACATAGGTCATGGAGACGAGGAGTTTTCAGATGCTACCCAGAATCTTCTGCTTGTAAACTCCTTACGCTGGATAGTGAGTGGATGCCTTAAGAAGCAAAAACAATAAAAAGGTAGAAGTTATTGTTTTATAGATGAATACTGCCCTTTCCGGTATATAAAAGTAGTTAAAGGCATAAATACAAAGGTTAATAAGCAATTGCTTATTAACCTTTGTATTTATAAGATATGTTTAATCCCGCTTTCTGCAGGAAGACTATTAGGATTTTATTTTATGATTAACTTTTGTGTGGCACCACTGCCCACAACGATATATAGTCCGGGTTGAAGAGAGGCATCTGATAATTTACCTGAATGACATAGCACGCCGTTTACGTCAAAGACCTTTATCTTGTCGTCATAATCATGTCTGATTAAGTTGACACCTGCACCTTCTTTAACAATCACTTTACATTCGGCAGCTTTTACTTGCTCTTGCTGGTATGCCACTATCCTAAGTGTGCATTCACCTTCTCTATGAGATATTCCATAGACTTTATCGGAGGTTTCTATACTGAAAATATCAGGATTTAGACTGATTATATAATGGTTCCAGCCCATTTCGTTTGTCAAATTAGTTTTAATCACTTCATCTAAATCAATTTTATCAAAAGTATCCACAATTATTGAGTCACTGTTTAATTTAAGTAATGTCATATATCCTTCCCTGATTTCTTGGAACTGGTTCCAGGGTTCAGTTGAGGAATACACTTCAAATGATTCTTTAGGTACAGTTAGATTCTCCATGGTCATAAATGGAGGGTTAGCTGTAATAGGAGGAACAAGGTTTTCCATAATTATATAATCTGCGGCAACAGCTAATTCTCCTATTTCTTTTATTCCCTGTTGGAAAGTGACCTTTTTTATATTAGGTCCATCGAAAGCATACTTTCCGATGTATTGCACAGAACCCGGAATTGACAGAGTGTCGAAATCCGAAGTAAAGCCTTGAAAGCATGCTGAACCGATATATTCAAGTCTGAAACAATTAGAGAGATTTAAATTATTTAAATAGGAGTATCCCAAAAAAGCACCTCCCTCAATTTTTTCTATAGTATCGGGTAATTTGAGATTAGCCAGTTTTCTACAGTCTTCAAAAGCTCCACTTCCGATTTCTCTCACGCCTTCAAGAGTAAGACTTTTTAAATTAGAACACATTGTAAAAGCTCTACTTCCGATTTCTCTCACGTCTTCAAGAGTAAGGGTTTCTAATTTAGAGAGGTATCCAAAAGCACAAATTCCAATAGTTTCTACTCCTGAAATACTGATTGTCTTCAGATTATGACATTCAGCAAAGCAATTATCCGGGATTATCTGAATTGTGTTTTGAGAATTGGGATCATTATATATAACGACCGTTTGTAGAGCCGGGCTTCCTGACCAGTTTGCTAATAATGAGGGGGAGTTCCATATCTCAATTTCTTTTATGGTGGATTTCCACTTTTCTATTACTGCATTTTCATTTCTTAATATGATTTCTCTTTTGCAGTATAGAGACTCCAATGGTGAGTCTTCAAAATTATCGGGGTCTATGATAAGTGGACTTTCGGCGTCAGAGAATTCGATTAAACATAATGAGATGCAACCCTTAAATGCTCCTGCATCAATTTGTTTCAGAGAAGAATTAAAATTAAGATTCTGAATAGATTTACAATTAGCAAAAGCCCAGTCTTCTATCGATTCAAGCGCTTCAGGAAAGTTGAGGTTCTGAAGTGAAGAACAGCCATAGAATGCGGTGTCTTCAATTTTTACCAGATTTTCAGGCAACTCCACTTCTATCAATGATTCGCAATTGGCGAAGGTTGAGGTTTCAATAGTTGTTATGGTGTGCGGAATAATAATTTTTGTAAGAGATATGCATTCCGCAAACGTTTCCCGACCTATCTTTTCAAGGGTAGCCGGCAATATTATAGTTTCAAGAGATGTGCAAGCGTAAAATGTTCTCTCATGTATATATTTGAGATTATCTGATAATTTGACGCTTTCAAGTGCTGTACATCCCTCGAAAGTCATATATAATGCTCTCACTGAATTACCGATTACAGCCTCTTTCAAACTTGTGCAGCCAGAGAAGGTTAAGAGTAGATCACCTGTTACAGTATCCGGTATGTCAACGGAAGTGATGTCAGCACAATCTTTGAAAGCCATGTCAATAATCCTTGCAACTGAGTAGGTACGTCCTTCGAAGGTTACTTCGGAAGGGATTGCAAGCTCTCCGGTGGGTTGTGTCTCGTCATACCCTATGAGATCACAGGAGTTTTCGTCCTGAATGGAATACCGAAGTCCGTCAAAAGTGAACTCCTGAGCGGCGACATTGACGAAGGTGAATGTCATGACCGCAATTAAAAACATTAATTTTTTCATTTGTGGTTTGTATTATGTGCCGAAGCACGGGTTAAACTCAAGATTCAAATCCCGTTTGTTACCTTCGGACGTCCCCTCGGAGGTAAAAATACAAATACCAATAAACGACAAAAGCGTAGGTGCCTGTACCCGTTACTCGTTCTTCCTTACTGAGGCTTCTCGCATTGCCCATCATCGTAAGAACGAGCAACATCAGAAGCCTACGCCATATATGTAATCATAAAGTCGGATTTACATGGCATTCCCAAAATGATTCGGGAAAACCATGAAACCTCCGGCGCGTATGAATACATAGCCACAGGCATCTATCGTTGCCCAATTCCTGACGATGATAGAAATTTTGCGAGAATTTCAGTAAGTCAAGAATCAGCGCGGATAAACGCTATAAAATATGTCCGCACCCTCCCTCTATCCCAAACCGGGCTTCAGTCGGTTGCGCAGCAAAGTTACAAAAAATATATTGATTTGCAAAATGTAATAAATAAAAAAGCCATGCGATTTTATTCACCTGGCTTCTTTTTAGACACTAATGGGTGGTTACAACAGCTATTTGACGATACCTTTTTCAAGGTATTCAGCGAGGTTGGTGCGGACATGGTCACCAACTTTCTCAATAGCAACCTTTGCCATGTCGGCATCTACCATCAAGTTTACGAGTTGTTTAAAACTTGTCTTCTTTGGATTCCACCCAAGTTCATTTTTTGCTTTCGTTGGGTCGCCCCAAAGGTTTACCACGTCGGTTGGGCGGTAAAAATCGGGTGATACTTCCACAATCACCTTACCTGTCTTTACATCGATGCCTTTCTCATTTTCACCTTTCCCCTCAAAGCGTAATTCTATGCCGGCGCGTTTAAATGCCAACAGACAGAATTCTCTTACTGAATGCTGTTCGCCGGTTGCAATAACATAATCATCGGCTTTCGGCTGCTGAAGAATCAGCCACATACATTCGACATAATCTTTGGCATAGCCCCAGTCACGCATGCTTGAAAGGTTGCCAAGATATAGTTTCTCTTGTTTCCCTTGCGATATACGTGCGGCAGCAAGTGTAATCTTACGTGTCACGAATGTTTCCCCACGTCTTTCGCTCTCGTGATTAAACAGGATTCCGGAGCAGCAATACATTCCGTAGGCATCGCGATATTCCTTCACAATCCAAAATCCATATAACTTTGCCACGGCGTAAGGTGAGTAAGGATGAAAGGGGGTCTTTTCATTTTGGGGCACCTCTTCCACTTTGCCGTAAAGTTCGGAAGTAGATGCCTGATATATGCGGCAGGAGTCTGCCTGTCCGGTAAGCCTGACGGCTTCTAAGATACGCAACACGCCGGTGGCATCCACATTGGCAGTGTATTCCGGGGAGTCAAAGCTTACCTGCACATGGCTTTGAGCCGCGAGGTTGTAAATCTCATCCGGACGCACTTTCCCGATCACTTGCATTATTGACATGGAATCGCCAAGGTCAGCATAATGAAGATGAAAGTTTTTGTGTCCCTCAAGATGTGCGATACGCTCCCTGAAGTCTACTGAAGAGCGTCTGATGGTGCCATGGACGTCATATCCTTTCTCAAGAAGGAACTCAGCAAGAAAGCTTCCGTCTTGCCCCGTAATACCGGTAATAAGTGCTGTCTTCATCTTATAAACATTCTCTCTTAAAAATTAAGAGAGTTAAATATGAATGATTTGATTAAGTCCCGAATTTGTCGCGGCACTTAAAATTAAAAGACCTGTAACTAATTGAGTCACAGGTCTTCGAGCTTATTTTGTCGGGGTGAAAGGATTCGAACCTTCGACCCCCTGCTCCCAAAGCAGGTGCGCTAACCGGACTGCGCTACGCCCCGATAACCTTTCGGTTTACGACTGCAAAGTTAATAATTTTTTTTGAATTCATCACAAAAAATTTAGGAAAAAGTTTTAATATGATTATGATTTTATTATTGAAGACGGATTATTTAGCTTATAATTAGATGATTAAATAATTGATTGGTTTAGGTATATTTTTAAAGATCATAAGTAAATTCAAGGTTCTCAGGTTGATTATGTCTTGAAAGACAAATAAAAGATTATATTGAACCTTATTATGTGTATAGCTGTTATAATTTTATAATTTACAAAAAGTTATGATCATTATAAAATAAAATTCAATGAAGAGAATAATAATAATGGGTGCCTCTTCAGGCATAGGAATGGCAGTGGCTGAGGCATTGGCATCAAGAGGAGTGAAGGTAGGGTTGGCAGCCAGACATACCACAGCACTCAGAGCCTTAAAGGAAAAATATTCCGATAATGTGGAGTATGAATCAATAGATATCACCCACAACGATGCTCCAAGAAAGTTGAATGAACTCATTGACAGAGTAGGAGGGATGGACATATATTTCCATGTGGCAGGCATCGGATATTCAAATCAGTCTCTTGACCCCCACTGCGAGGCAGAGATTATCGCTACCAATGCAGCTGGGTTTGCACGTATGCTAAGTGCAGCCTACGGATATTTCCGTGATAATGACCGGAAAGGTCAGATCGTTGCGGTGACGAGTGTGGCTGGAACAAATGGAATCGGAGAAATGGCAGCTTATTCTGCCTCTAAAAAATGTGCCCAGACATATATGGTTGCATTGGAGCAACTTGCTAATTCCAAGAAGGTAGATATTACATTCACTGATATACGTCCGGGATGGATTCGTACTCCCCTTCTTGACTCAGATAAAGAATATCCGATGGAGATGACACTGGAATATGTTGTGCCACAGATAATCCGGGCAATAGTGAAGCATCCGCGGGTAGCTTATATAGATGCGCGTTGGGGAGCACTCTGTTCAGCGTGGAAGATGATTCCGGATAGAGTTTGGAGCCGTCTGAATGTTTCTGTTTCAAAAGAAACACCGGTTTCAACTGAACAACCTGAAGCATCAGAGGGTCCAAATGAGGAAGCGTCTGTTTGAATATATTATCCCGAACTCGTGTTGTAAGCGATCCACCGAGCAAAAAGAACAAGGAGTTGGCAGAAGCACTTAAAGAAATACTCGGCTGATACCTTACTTTATCATTGTACCTTATATACGGCTCTAAACTAAAGTGGGTTTAGAGCCGTATGCCTTTTTTTCTCCCTATAAGTCACCAAGCAAAACATTCAATCTCACATCCAAGATTGGGTATAAAATTGGGTGTTAAAACAACAAAAGATTGGTAATCAGGCTTTATCGTGGAAAGGTAGGGATATGAAACTATTGTAAATATAAGTTTCACTATGATATTCAATTTTACTCTTATAGCAATAATATGAGATAATTACGCCAATGAAGCAGTAAAGAAAAATATATTGTATTTTCCTTGATTGAATGTAATTTTGTATAGGTAAAATTAAGGCAGCCTACGTCCTCATACAAAAATCTCGGTTATGGATAAATACAAGCACCGCGTCAGCTTCCGGTTGGAGAAGCGTAAAGATAAGAATGGCAACTTTCCGGATGAGATGCCAATAAATGCCGACATCACTTTTGTCGGTAAACGTATATGGTATTATTCCGGCTATCACATTGCTCCCGGCAAGTGGGATGAAAAGACTCAAAGGGTGAAACGTAACAACTTTAACTCTGATGATGTCTCAGCCACCGATATCAATCAGTGTCTTATCAAAATTACTTCTGCCGTTGATGAAGCATTTGCGCAATTGGAGCTGAGAGAAGAAGAGGTGACACCCACTACAGTACGCGAAGAACTCAAAAGAATACTTGACGAAGAGAAAAACACTCGATTGACGGTAGGACAAACCTATCAGCTTCTTATTGACGAGAGGGAAAAAGAGTTGAAAGAAACGCCTGCGACAGCTCAGTAGTCGAAAGGTACGCTCACAAAACATAAAACGATGCAGAAGTATCTCTCAGAATTCAGATCTCCATTATATTTTGAGGACATCAACGATGAGCTACTTGCTAAATTTGAATTGTTCCTGATTGGTAAGGGACTCTCCAACGGCTATGTATTCAAGTCAATGAAAGATATAAAGACTTTCTTGAACTGGGCTACAAAGAAAGGCTGTAATCGGAATCTTAAGTATCAGAATTATCAGCAACGTTTCCATGATGAGACTACCTCGGACATTGCTGTGAACCATTTTGCATTGACTCCGGACGAGCTGCAATCCATCATGATCTTTCCCACACATAGAAAGGCGATTGACAGAGCAAGAGATATATTCGTTTTTGCTGTTTTACCGATCTGAGATTTTCCAAGGTTATAGCTCTTAAGTGGTCTAATCTCGACGATGATATTCTTGACACAACGGCACAAAAGACAGGTCAGAGAAAGCGTATACCACTTGCTGAAGATGCGTTGTGCATATTGTCGAAATATTCCCCAGCTCCGGATGAACAGGATCCTTGTCTGTTCCCCAAAATCTCTAATCAGAAATTCAATGCCCACATGAAAGAAGTGGGCAAGTTAGCAGGGCTGACCGGAGATTGGATTATAGAGACGCAGAACGGAAGAGCTCGGACAAGAAAAACCGTTAAGAAGTATGAAGTGTTGGCTTCACATTGTGGACGCCGTACATTCACTACTTTATGCCTGAGAAAGGGCATGTCCCCAGAGGATATACGTGCCGTAACCGGACATACCACTGCCGGAATGATGATGAAGTATGTTAAGTTTGACGATGAAAGCAAGAGGGAAAAGATGAGCCTTCTTAACCACGGTAAAAGTCTCGGAGTTGAAACGGTTTTTGAGCATGGCATAACGGAGGAAGAACGTATTCGTCTCGGCATACCTACACGCGAAGCCTACCTTGAAATCTTCGAAGGAGATACTGCATCTGTAAACGCCCATCTCGCAGTTCTCGCTCATATACGAGGCAATCTGGAAGCTCGCGCCAACTACATCAAACGACTTCCGGCTGCCAAGCTGAACGAGGTCTTGGAAATCATTATGAAGAAATTTTAAAGGCTTTCCATTAATTTTATAATATTTCACCCTCAAGTGAAATATTAGGTGTATCTTTGCGTTATGTGATAAAAAGAAAGTACACGCTATGAGTGAAGTAGAACTAATATTCCTTAATGAAGGGAACAAATGTACCTTCTATTCAATCAAGTTTGCCTCCGAAGATATTTCGGAGTATGACCGTTTTTATAGCAGGTTCATAGAAGATGCTACTCTCAATCGAGACCTTCTGCGTATAGTTCAGATTCTTGATAAAATTGCGGAGAATGGAGCACTTGAACGATATTTCCGTCCGGAGGGAAAGATGAAGGATTCTGTAGTCGCACTTCCAGTCCTTACATCAAAACTGCGCTTGTATTGCCTACGCCTCTCCAATGGTATTCTGATACTGGGTAATGGAGGTATTAAGAATTCAAGAACATATAATGAGGATAATTCTCTCCGAGGCTATGTACTTGACCTGCAAAAGTTCGAAGAACTTCTTAAAGAGGGGCAGCGTAGTGGCTCAGTACTCATCACAGAACGGACAATAGACACCACTGATACATTTAATTTATGAAAGAAGCTAAGAGCAGATATAAAGAGATGGTTGCTTCAGTACCGGCCGACATCAAGGCAGAGATTGATCTTTCATTTGCAATTTCCGATCGCATAGATTTCCTTATGCAAGAGAGAGGATTGACAAAGAAGCAATTTGCCGATGCATTGGGTCGACGTCCGAGTGAGATAACTAAATGGCTGAGTGGTCAGCATAATTTCACTATCGCTACATTAGCAATGCTATCCACGTTTTTCCAACAGCCGATAATTACTGTGGGATAAATTAGTGAGGTATGAAAAGGGCAAAGACTTCTCTTAGAAATTTTCTGAGCGACATAACACCGGAAGAGAGAGCTGAGGCGCGTCTGTCGTTTCAGATCTCTAACCGTCTTGACTTTCTTATGAAGGAAAAGGGACTGTCGAAGAAGCAGCTTGCAGATGCCATAGGTAAACGTCCAAGCGAGATTACCCGTTGGCTCAGCGGAGAACACAACTTCACCGTCTCTACCCTAGCCATGCTTTCCTCATTCTTCGGACAGCCAATAATCAGTGTAGGATAATTCTTATGCCCAAAATCACGTTTTGTTTAATAATAGCTATATGTTTGGTTTCCGGATGTAAATCCGAAAACCAAAAAGAATATGCAGATAATGTGCGCGATACCGCCATAGAAAGACTCCAGAATGCTCAGACTTATCTTTTTTTGGATGGGATAGATGATGCTATCAGATATTATACAGAAGCGAAAGACACTACGAGTCTATTGCAAATGTATCAAATAGCTGCTATTAAAATGAGATGGAAGGGCGAAGAGGATTCAGCCTCCATGTATCTTCATAAGGCATTGAATTTATCTACGCCAGCCACTAATCCTTCTACGACAGACATATGCATTGACTTATCGCGATTGTATTCACACCCTCTCCTACGTAAGAACTATATAAAGGCCTTGGAATATGCTCATGAAGCGGCGAGAGCAGATACCGGGGGAGAATCACTACCAAGGATATTGCATGACATAGGAATATATTATGCTTTCATGAATGAGCAGGATTCAGCTGCAGTATATATATCAAAGGCTATCAGTTGCCTTCCCGAAGGTTCTCCTTACTATGAGACTTTCGCGCTAAATTATGCAAATCTTTCTTCTCCTGATTTCACAAAAAGCATAGGTTATCTTGACTCAATTAAATCCAGAAGTCTCGGGCGCACGATTTCGAAAGGATTTTTATACCTTAACTATGGGATTCTGGATTCTGCCGCTATTTATCTTAAACAATCGCAGGATCTCTATGAATCAGCACCGGAAAGATTTTCGATAAACACATATAATAGTCTACGTCTATTACAGAATTGTGTAAGTTTCGCAAGAACCGGAAAGGTATATCCGGGTGAAGGGACAGTAACTAATGATTCAGTAAGCGAACGCATATTCCTTAACAAGAGAATAGATGCCGAAATGCGGGAGACGAACACTGTAATGGAAATTGAACTCCTTAAGTCAAAATCCAGAAATCTTACTTTATGGATAATTGTGCTTGTTTTGATTTTGATAGGAGGAATAGCTTTCGCACTTATATATTGGAAGAACAAACACAAATATATACAACTTCGTGAAGAGTTTGACAGATTACGTCAGAACCAGATTATCGTAGAATCAGACGACAACGAGCAAAACGGAATAGTCTCAATGAATATAATCAGAACTCGGGCCGAGATCTGCATTGAAAGATTTCGTCAGTCCGGACTTCCAGATTTAATTCAGAAAGGAGAGGCGCAGTTTATTGAACATGACTCATACCTTCCATTAAAAGACCGGACATTGATTCGACAGAAACTTCTTGAATGTTTTGCGGATTTCATCATAGACATAAAGATGAATGCCGGAAAACTTGTAATGGACGATATTATAACAGCTCTGCTATCTTTAATGCGAACTCAGAACACCGCTATCGCAGCATGTTTGGGAGTATCTGTGGCAGCAGTCAGAACGCGTAAGACGCGGTTGAAGGCTAAGCTTTCAAAAAATATGGAAGAGTTGATATTTGGTTGATCTACCCTTGGTTACACCATATATGCAACATAAGTGTAACGCGCTATCCTAATGTGAAACAAATATGAAACGGCGTTTTGTTGGTTTCACGAGGTTGGTGTCATACCTTTGCATCAAAAACAGCAATAGGTATGAAACATCTGATTTTTCTTCTTATGCTTGTGTGTGTGATTAGCTCTCAAGCGCAGGTTCAGAACAACGCCACAATCACTAAGAACGATTCCGTCTTTAAGGTAGAACTCGAAGACGTGGTTGTGACAACTACACGAAATTTACAACGCCTCAGCAAGGGAGGCCTGATAACGGACATCAAAGGAACTTCTTTGAGTGAGCTCGGTACATGCGTGGATGTCATAGCTCAACTACCCGGGGTGATTGTAAATGAAGGTAACCTTGAGATTGTGGGACGCGGCGCACCTAAGATTTACATCAATGGACGCAAGCTAATTGATAAATCTGAATTAGACAGACTTTCCTCAAAAGAGATCCAGAACGTGGAGGTGGTGTTTAATCCCGGAGCGAAATATGGTGTGGAAACAAAAGCGGTCATCCTGATAAAGACTATCAAAATACAGGGCGAAGGATTAAGCGGATCCGCTTCGGCATCAGGAAGACAATCTAAATATTCGTCACAATCAGATAATCTTTTCCTTAATTATAGGAGAGGCGGGTTTGATATTTTCGGCACTTTCGATTATGATTTCGCACAGCGTTATCAGAAGCAACATAATCAAACAAGAATAAATACGCTCAAAGACAGCTATCTCATTGATTCAGACATTCTCATTTATCCAAAGTCAAATACTTATCTCACCAACATCGGTGTCAACTGGCAAATTAACAGTAACCATTATATGGGAGTAAAATACGAATATTCTGCAACTCCCGATTCCAGATCAAAATGGCATACAAGTGAGACAGTAACAGGGAATCATGGAGAAGATGACAAAATATTCTATGACACGGATTGGAATAGAAAATCCGTGCCGGTCCATCTTGTAAATCTTTATTATCAAGGTAAGGTGAACTCTTTTGATATTTCAATCAATAACGACTACTATCATCGAAACCACCATAACCATCAATCAATAGTGGAAAACAGTATGCTTGACGGAGAGAGTGTTATCGGGAGTGAGAACAGAGTTGTAAGCTCCATGTTTGCTTCAAAGGGCGTGGCGGAGTATTCGTTTAGTGGCAATATGCTTGAATTCGGCTATGAGGTTACTGTAACAGACCGGCAAGATATCTTCATCAATAAAGGAGATAATCTGCCTGATGTTGACGACCGAATAAAGGAAACCACCGGGGCTGGATTTATAGCTGTGAATATTCCAGTCAGGAATGTTGAGATATATTTGGGATTAAGATATGAGCACACCTCCTCTGATTATCATCAGAACGGAGCATTAGTTAAGAATCAAAGCCGTATATACGGGAGAGTATATCCTAATCTGGACTTCACTTTCCCCATAGACAAGGCAAAATTTACCCTGTCTTATGAAGCCAAGACTAAGCGTCCGCTTTACAGCCAGTTGGGCAGCAGCATCCAATATGATGACCGCTTCACTTATGAAACCGGTAACCCGTTACTCACTTCAGAGCGGATACACAATGTTTCACTTGCAGGCATCTACAAATGGGTATTCTTTAGCGCACGTTACACGTATGACAAAGATGCCATCATCAGCGTTATCCGTCCATATACGCAAGATGCTCCGCAGAATCTCATGACCTATGAAAACTTCCATCATCTATCAAAATATGATATCGTGGTGTCATTATATCCAAGGATTTCAAGATGGACACCTCGCGTGAGATTGAATCTATTAGGACAAAAGTTTTCATTTGAGACCACCAACGGCATTAAGCGGATGAACTCGCCGATTCTATTTTACAATTTTTTCAATAATGTTTCATTGGGAAAAGGATTCCAATGTAACGGGAGAAATTTCCGGTCGTACTCGTGGTGATATGGATATTGTCACATTGAAACCATCATGCCAGATAAATATAGGTATGTCAAAAAGTTTAAAGAACTGGTTTTTTCAACTCCAGGCCACCGACATATTTAAGACCGCAAGGAGTTCAATGATAACATATGGCACACAAATGACCCTTGACAAATGGAATTACAGTGATACGCAAGCTCTGCGCCTTATTGTCCGATACGTGTTCAACACAGCAATGAGTAAATATAAGGGCAAGGGAGCTGGAGTTTCAGAAAGAAGCAGATTATAAGTATTTTTGGAATTTATAGTCAAGTCCTCGAAATTATATTGAGGACTTGACTTATAGTGAATCCGGATGGTCTATTGTCTATGGGATCATAAGAGTTACCTTTGCCCACTTCCCATTCGCGGCTCTCTCCACGCCCGGTACTGACTTTGAAGTATGAGAGGACTTTAGCAAAATTGAATGCAAAGACGTTGGCGGTCTCCTTTGTGAAGTTCTGCGGTTTTTAAGGACACTAACTCCTACCTAACTCTTGGTAGTCTGCTTTACACCCTGTATAAGTTTACTTGCATCTTCACTTGTGAGATAATGGACTGCAAGATACAGAAGGAAGTCTTGTCTGTCTTTTGGGGATAGTCTACGATAATAAATTTCATTACGGTTGTCCATAGATATGATCGGAATTGGCATACCGTCATTCATTGAAATTCTCAGTGCATATCTTCTATCCTTCTTCTTGACAGCATTGACGGATTTTATGTTGTTCCTTAAGTCATAGATTGGCTGTTGGGTAAGGTATGCCGTAAGTATCTCCTCAGCGCATATGGTAGCGGCTATAGTCAAGGCAACATCCTCCTTGTCATCGGGTTGCACGCCATTGTACCATGCTACCTGTCGTAAAGTAATCGGCTTCTGATATGAGTTGTGATCCTTCATCCTGATACGCGTATAGTCACTATGCCCGTCGTTGCTGATCTCAACCGTGAATATATCCCGGTAAACATTGAGCGGCGAAAGCTTGTGTTCCTGTTTGGGTACGAAATCTATCAGCTCAGATAGCTTCAATACCTTGCTGCCGTCAAAGGCTATATTTCTGGTATGGTCAACTATACCATATCATTGTAGCTGTCTGTTCTTATACTTCTGGGAAAATATGTCTGTGCCAAAACGTGTTTTTCAATGTAGCAATCAGGTGGATCTGTTCCTGCTTCTCTTTGCCCAATGGCAGGCCAGTACGGTTTTATGTTGGGGTTTTGCTTTTTTCGGACTGGCTTTTCCTTACCGTTCTCTAGATCAGTTTCACATGGTTACTTTTCAAATTATTCTTTATAATTCAGAAAATGATGTCCGAAATCTGTCTATAGGTCTCTTAAAACATAATACCTAACTAATTAATAATTAATTAGTTAGGTATTATACAGCGGAGAGGGAGGGATTCGAACCCCCGGAGGTGTTACCCTCAACGGTTTTCAAGACCGCCGCAATCGACCACTCTGCCACCTCTCCAGGCAAATTCCACTCAGACTATTTGTCTTTGTTTCTCGTTTGCGAGTGCAAAGTTACAAACTATTTTCGTAATGTGCAAATTTTTGGGCTATATTTTTTATGAAATTTTATAAATATTTTTATTATGTTGTAAATCAATATATTACCCTAGATGAAAAATATGTATAAAGTAGAGATATAGGTAAGATTTATTTCAGATCATTTGAATTCCGGTTGTGCCATCGCCGTTCAGCCTGTGCAGCACGGATTATATGGGGAGGTATTGAGTAAGTCTCCTTAAGGTTGACGTAGGCATTTTCCGGATCCTTGGTAAATTCATTTAGGATAGTATTATAGTCTTTTGAAGATACAAGTCGACGGAAATCGGTAAGCTTGTCGTCATCGATCCACAGAGTTAGATGACCATAGACAGTGGAAACAGTCACATTTTTAATTTTGGCAATCTCTTCTGGTGTCATTCCCGAATTAAATAATATAAGCGATTCCTTTTGACTTGTGCCTATCTCAGTACGGCTCAGTCCAAGGAACTTCCTTACCACTCCGAGAAAATCTTTGCCATAGGCGGCGAGCTTAAGTTCGCTGACACCGGAGATTCTTGACATCTCGTCGATAGTCTTCGGACGACGTTTCACCATATCTGTCAAAGTAGCGTCAGAGAAAATCATATAGTCGGCTATGCCCCTCTTCTGTGATATTTCTTTTCGCATAACTTTAAGATTTTCCATAAGCTGCTCATCGGGTGTAAGACGCGGCTTGGATATGGTTTCACTTTTCTTACGATTAGACCCATATTTCTGAGGCTCGTAGGCAGAGAGCATTATCCTTTCTTGCCCACGTAGCACTTTCATCCCATATTCCGTGGGACGCAGATGAAAATTATCCTCGTATGCCACTTCTATAAGTCCTAACTGGATCATCTGGAGCATGTAGGAATTCCATTCCATTGGATAAAGCTCTCGTCCTGCACCGTAGGTCTTTATTTTATGATAACCTTTCTGAATTATCTCAGCGCGTGTGGATGCCCTGAGAATATCAATAATTGTATGCATACCCTCAGAAGCATTTATGCGTACAATGGCACTCAATGCTTTCTGGGCATAAATGGTGCCGTCAATTTTCTTTCGTGGATTACGACAGTTGTCGCAATTGCCACAGTCGCAGTTGCGTTCCTCACTGAAATAACTGAGAAGGATTCTGCGGCGGCATACTGATGCCTCAGCATAGCGTTGCATCAAGTCAAGTTTCTCCTCATTGATTTCACGCTGCCCGGAATCCTCCACAAAACTGCGTCGTGTTATAATATCGGCAAAATTATAGAAAAGTATTGCCTCGGCAGGGAGTCCGTCGCGCCCGGCACGTCCTATTTCCTGATAGTAGCTCTCGATGTTGCCCGGAATATTATTATGTACCACCCATCGGATATTACTCTTGTCGATTCCCATACCGAATGCTATGGTGGCACAAACCACCTGTACCTCACCGTTTACAAATGCTTTTTGTGCTTCTTCGCGAATCTGAGGAGGCAGTCCGGCGTGATAACATATCGACTTATAACCAAGCTCAGCCAGGGCTTTGTGCATTTCTTCTGTCTTTTTACGGCTCAGGCAATAGACTATTCCGGAGTCCATGTGATATTTCTGGATCAAGGAAGAAATGATTCTCAGTCTGTTTTTCTTACCCGGATCACTAAGTACCGAAAGAGAGATATTGGGGCGGTCAAACGATCCTATCCACATGAATGGATTATTTAGGGATAAAGCTGCTGCTATGTCAGAACGGGTAAGTCTATCGGCAGTGGCTGTCAGTGCCATTATAGCCACACCAGGCAACATTTGCTTTATGACCTTAAGATTTGTATATACAGGACGGAAGTCATGTCCCCATTGGGATATACAATGAGCCTCGTCGATAGCCACAAAAGAGACATTTACTCTCTCTGCAATAAGGGGCATCTCTATCATAAGTCTTTCAGGGGAGATATAGATCATCTTGATTTTCCCTTGTATAGCCTGATAAAGAATATCCTGATTGTCATGTTCATCTTGGTTAGAATGAATTGCCGCTGCCGGAATGCCATTTGCCTGCAATGGCTGCACTTGATCAATCATGAGCGCAATTAAAGGTGACACAACAATAGCACAACCGGGCATTATCAACGCCGGGATCTGGTAACATAATGACTTTCCACCGCCTGTGGGCATAAGCACTACGGAATCTCTTCCGCTGAGGGTATTATCGATTATCTCTTCTTGCCCGGGTCGAAAAGAGGAATAGCCATAATATTTTTTAAGCACAGACAGTTTGTCAGTCATATATAATTGTTAAAGTTGAGGCGTTTGCCATGTAGCTTTCCTAATTACAAAATTAATAATAATATTTCAGACTATCGGTAGTAGGGGTCATTTTTATTGAACAATCTTTGAATTTAATGGTGGTTAACATTGATAAGAGTAAAGTTATTTTAAAGATTGCAAGAAGTGTAGTATGGTAAATTATATGTTGATAATCATTAATTTAATAGGTGAATACAATAGTCGGTCTATAAAGTGTTTGGTTTTAATTCTTGAATTGAAACCAATAGAAATTGTATTAACACATGACTATATATAACTTTGCCGAAAATTTTAATCGTTAACATATTCATAACATGAAAGGACTTTTACTTTTTGCAGCCGGAACTTCATTCTTTATGACCGGAGTAGCTCAAGAGATTACCTCTCCAATTTATTTGGAGGGTGCCTCCATACAAAACATATCTCCCAATGGCAGATATGTGGTTGCTACTGATTATGGGGCAATGCATATCTATGATCTGGTAAAAGATCAAAAATATACGTATATGCCGGAAGAGATAACATCAACAATGTATTTTACTGGATTGGGTAATAATATCAGTGCTACCGGTATTGTGCTGGGTGCTACCTCGGGGTATACTAATGCAATGTATTGGAAAGATGGTGAATGGAATGCTTTGAATGTTGATGGCAATAATGGAAACATTGCAATCTCTCATGGTATTACCCCTGATGGAAAGAGAATATGTGGAGGCATTGGGTTTCATCCCTGGATGCCTGATAATGCCACAATGCTTGAACCTGCATACTGGGAAGCAGACGAAGATGGTTTCGGTAAGTATCATCTTTTACCTTATCCTGATAGAGATCTTACAGGGCGTACTCCACAATACGTTGTTGGTTTATCAATCAGTGATGACGGTAAAACAATTGCTGGTCTTATGACAGATTTTAGTGGATTTCTACAGTTCCCTATAATATTTAAAGAAGGTGAAGATGGGGAATGGTCATACACGATGCCGATCAATGAGCTCTTTAATCCGGATAATGTAGATATTCCGGAATGGCCAGGTGCAGAGCCTGTCTATCCTGATGCGATTGACTATATGTCAGAGAAGATGCGTGTAGAGTATGAGGAAGATTATGCAGCATATCTTGAAAGTAACTATACTCTTCCATGGCCTGACCCGCGCGATTACCTTAATGAGGAAGAGACATCTGCTTATGATAAGGCATTGGAAGAATATAATGTGCTTATGGAAGAATGGAATGTAAAGTTCATGGCTTTCAATGAGGTATTCTTTCCTCTTCAGGAGGCTGCTCCAAGAATTGCATATAATAATGCTTTGATATCAGGTGACGGACAATATGCCATATATAATTCGGAAGGCACTTATCAGGATCCTACTTATGAGCCTTGGCGTATAGATACTTCGACTTGGGAGCTTGAAAAAGTAAATAATGCTCATGGATTATATGCTTATTCAGTCACAACAAATGGGTATATTGTGGCAGGTACGCCTGTCATGAGTAATCAAGAAGCCTTTATTGAGATTGAAGATGGTTCTTTTCAGCCTCTTTATGACTGGATGCTTACTAAAAACCAAGGATATGCTGAATGGATGAAACAGAGCGAAAAACCCAGTGGTACTCCTCATGCTACACCAGATCTCAATGTAATTTCATGTTGGACGAATAATCCCATGGGTGCCTCAACTATGTTTGATGGTTGGGTGTTCGATCTAAATAAATCAAGTGGGATAAACTCTATAGAGCTCCCTTCTGCAGCATGTACGGTAGCTTATGTGCAGTTGTATGATATTACGGGTAAATTGGTGGATAAGGCATTGAATGTTGAAGAAATAGATCTAAATAAATGTGGTGAGGGAATATATATATTGGTGTCAACTATGTCTGACGGAACTGTCAAATCAGAAAAAATAGCTATCTAATATGGAGCTATAGTAGATTAAAAAGAAATTCCTGATGTATTAGCAGACTTAGGGTGATGCCATAGAATGTGGTCACTTTGCCGAGTAAAAGTTTCGGTAAAGTGACCATTATTTTTCTGTTAAGACATTTGGCAGTATAAGAGTTTTTTTATATATTCGCATATCAATAGTTTTATAAAATTGCTATGTTTAGATATAATAGGCTTTTATTCACTCTCCTTGTCTTGGTATGGGATATTTGTACAGTTATAGATATTTATTCTGCTCCAAATATTGTTGATTGTCACAGAGATGATTCTATTGTCTTAAAATGCCTTGCAGAGGGAGAACAGTTGTATGCTGAAGGAAATTATCCAGCTTCACTTGGGCAATATATACAAGGCCTTGAGATTAGTGAACGATTGTGTGATCCCAGTTTAATAGCAATATTTTACAAAAACATGGGAAACGTCTACAATATGTTCGGGGATGGAGAAAAAGCTTTATTACTTTATGAAAGAGCCTTGATACAGAATTCAATTGATACGCTGACAAAGCATGATGTTTTGATGAATTTAGTAAGGACCGCCATATCTCTTGACAACTTGGAAAAAGCTAAAAAGGCATATCGAGAAGCAGTAAATATGAAATACCATAGGAGATATATGGATAAATTTCTCGAGGGCTTTTCACATGCTATGATAATAGAGAAAGAAGGTAAATATGATAGAGCGGTGAAAGAATATGTAATTATGGCTGATTCTGCGACAAAATGGGAATTGGATCCAAGGTTTGAAACCGGTACTTATGAACAAATCGCTAATTCTTTTTTAAGAAGAGGCATAAATGATTCAGCCTTAGTGTATATGCGCAAATATGTTGATATAGCGGAAAATACGGGACGAACCCACATGTTTGCAGGGGATTAAAGCAACTTTCAAAAATATACGCCAGTATGGGTGAAAAAGAATTATCATTAGAAATTAAGTCACGATATCTTGATCTTAAAGATTCAATATTTAACGACACTGTGTTTCACAGAGAAAACAATCGCCTACAAATTTATGAAGAGGGTAAATATAAAGATGCCATAGATGAAATAAGCCGTGATAATATAAGACTGTCAGAACAAAATAAAATTTTGATTTTGGTGTGTATCTCCTCTGTTATGATATTGGGTGTCCTTATGTATGTAATCATACAGAAACGAAAATTACAACATAGCTATACTATTTTATATCGATTACATGAACAGCTACGCTCTTCAGGCAGTATAGGATATTTACCAATGAAGCGCACATTTGAGGAATCTGCTTATACTGATATCACGCAAAGTCAAATTGCGGAGGAATCTACAGAAGATCATTTGGCTAAAGAATATATAAATAATGATCCACTGTTGTCAGATGGTTCATCGTGTGACATCACTGAGTATACGGTTGTAAATGTTGAGTCCAATGATCTTGCTGGGATAGGTTTAGATAAGGGGAATAAACAATCTGGTGTCAAATATGCTTCAAGTAATCTTTCTTCTATTAAGAAAGAGAAACTTGTCGAGAGGATATATTCATTTATGGAAGAATCGGAAGCATATTGTAAGCCTGATTTCTCATTGGATCAATTGGCACAAGCAGTGGGATCTAATGAAAAATATGTTTCTCAAGTCATCAATGACCAATTTGGTAAAAATTTCAGTAGCTTCGTTAATAGCTATCGCATAGACATGGCTTGTCGTAGACTTGATGGTGAAAATAAATATGCAATGCTTACCATAAAGGCTATAGGACAGAGTGTAGGATATAAATCTCATTCGTCATTTGTTAGGGCTTTTAAGCAAATTGTAGGTATGAATCCCTCAGATTATCAAAAGATTGCTCAGAAAAATAAAAATCAGCAAGAAAGCAATACTGTCAGACCATAATATTAAAAATACCATAGTCTGACAGTTGTTTATAATTTATTTTGCTGATTGAATAGTGCCTCTGCAATAATCCAATCGGTGGGGGTATCAAGATCAACAGACCTATCGGCAGACATAACTGAGGGGACAATCTTTTTAAAAGATGACATTGCTCCTTTTCGGAGGGAAGCAACGGTCATCACATATACTGCTCCATTATATTCCCAGACTTTTGGAGCATCTTGGCGACGGGTGAATTTACCCTCACCTTTTGATATATGTAGAAAGCCGCTTTCATCAGTTTCAAATCCGTTGTAATAAGGATTGGTTTTTGCCTCACATACTGACACCACCATATCTACTGCCGAAGACCACAATGCAATTGCTTCCTGAATATCAGCTGAGGTGCGTAACGGGGAAGTGGGTTGGAGAAGAACTATCTTTTCGAACTGTCGCCCTTGCTTCTCAAGTTCATCAAGTGCATGCACTATTACATCGTAAGAAGATGCAGTGTCAGTAGCAAGGTGTGGTGGACGTAGAAAAGGGACAGTTATTCCACATCCTTCAGCTACATCCTTTATTTCCGGAGAGTCAGTTGAGACAAGAATAAAATCATTCTCCTTAGCACATTCTAAAGCCTGCTCTATAGCACGGCATATCAGAGGACGCCCGCAAAATAGTTTTACATTTTTCCCGGGAATCCCCTTACTGCCTCCCCGAGCCGGAATCAACCATAAGGTGTCATTGGAGGCTGTCTTTGTCATAAAAAATTGCCTCTTTGAAATAGCGTGCCATAAGAGTGTAGGAAGCCCAGTCATCACATGGCTTAAGCTCTACGCCCAGTGCTTCATTGATTATATAGTCTGTGATGGGGGCACCGGCGTAAATGGAGCATATAACCCCACCTCCAAGTCTGGGATTAACCTCCATAAGCAGGTAGCGATCTTTATTTGGGTCATAGATAAATTGCAGGTTTACGGGACCGCGCAATTTGAGTTCGTGTATAACTTTACGGCTAAGCTCTTCAAGAATCTCATTATGGCATGTCCTGGTACGAGTAGACTCACCACCCATAATCTCAAGGCGTTCACGTGGGACAGTTACAAGAATCTCCCCTGCAGAAGAAACATAGCTGTCAACTGTGTATTCCTTTCCATTCTCAATATATTCCTGCACAAGATAATCGGAGAGATTTGGAAGATGCATGAGGTCGTCAATATCATAGAATATATGAATGCCTCGCGATGAACCGCCTCTCCTTGGCTTTGCGATGGCAGGCATCTGTGCAGAAATAACAGAATATGTGCGCGGAATCGGGAAAGCGGCTTCCTTAAACAGCTTGGCTGCCTCTGCTTTATCAAAGAGGCTTTTGGCTGTCTGGAAATTTGTAACCGGGACAAATACGTCTTTAAACTTGTCGCGACAGCGGGAGGCAATCTCAATGGCACCATTGACAAACGGAAGAATAATGCTGACTCCGTATTCACGGACTATTCTTTCAATGTCATCAACAACGTCAGGATCATTCCAGTGAAGCCCCCTGATTACTTTTCCCACCAAAGAAATGGGCACTTCTTCCGTGAGTTCATAACTTACTATATCGACTTGATAGCCGATTCTTTCTCCACTGCGTTTGAGAAGCTCTGCGAGCGACACGCGCCTCGCACCGCCAAGAAAAAGGACGGTGAGTTTCTTTTTATTCATCTGTTGTAGATATTGGATTTGTATTTTTTCAAATTATTGTCTCGGCAGAACCAGTTGATGGTTCGCTTTAAGCCTTCCTCAAGCGACACCTGAGGCTGCCAGCCTGTGAGACGTTTGATTTTTTCGTTAGAACCAAGTAGCCTGAATACCTCACTTCCTGCCGGACGGAGTCTTTCAGGATCAGTGACCCATTTTACTTCGGCATTCATCAGAGAAGCGATAGTCTGCAGGGTTGTAGCCATACTCACCTCACGTTGTGTTGCGATATTTATTTCCTCGCCGGCAGCCTCATTGCAGTTAGCTATGGCGATGAATCCACGGCATGTGTCTTCCACAAAATTGAAGTCACGAGTAGGGGAGAGGTCTCCTACTTTGATTTCTGTGGCTCCGGCAGCAATCTGTGTGATGATGGTTGGGATTATGGCACGTGCACTTTGGCGCGGACCGTAAGTATTGAACGGTCTTACCACAGAAACATTAAGATCAAAAGCATTGTGAAAACTTAACGCAATGGCATCAGCCCCTATTTTTGTAGCTGAGTATGGGCTCTGAGGTTGCTTGGGATGTTTTTCATCAATGGGCACATAGCGGGCAGTGCCATACACCTCTGAAGTGGATGTGACCAACAGACGCTGAGTACCTGCTGCCTTGGCTGCCTGACAGATATTAAGAGTGCCTTTAACATTAGTGTCGACATAACTATCGGGAGCAATATAGCTGTAAGGGATAGCAATTAGAGCAGCAAGGTGAAACACAGTGTCGGCACCCTCCACAAGTGAACGACAGAAATCCGGATCGCGCACGTCACCGGTGATAATTTTCAGATTAGGGTTGCTTACCTCTTCCAGCCATCCCCAGTGGTTGAAGGAATTATATTGAGCTAATGCCGTGACACTGCAACCTTCTTTAAGTAAGGCTTCAGTGAGATGGCTGCCGATGAAACCGTCAGCTCCTGTTACTACTACATTTTTCATTAATGTGAGAAATTAAAAGGTTGTCGCTTTCATTCAGCCACAATACCGGCTGGGAAGGCTGCCGAATCGTTGTTTTCAAGAAAAGAATGAATATGGCGGCGTTTCTTCTCTTCAAAGATTTCTGAAATTTTAAAGAAAATGCCTGTTTCTTCCACATCGCCAAATTCTCGGTTGATAGCAGTGCCAAACACTTTCATTGTCGGCGATAACGACATATAGGCATTTACAAGTGGCGGGATATTTTGTCCGTGTTCCCTGATGGCATGGTTAAGAATCTTATAGTCTTCCTTGAAAGAAGTCCCGGTAAATACTTTCTGCACCTCTTCGCTTTTGGCATTGCTGTGGAGCTCTTCAATTGGCCACACCAAGTGATCAGGGTCAGGGAAATACTTGTGCATAAATCCGAGAAGGAGGTCGCGGCATGTCTCTCCATAAGATGGATACATCGTCACCTTTCCGAACAAATATTTAATCTGGGGGTATATGACTGTAAGAGCCCCAAGTCCGTCCCAAAGATTGTCAAGCACATAAATAGCCTTTGGATTTGACTTAGTGCTTTGATAACCGGTGGCTACAAAAGAACGACCGAGTTCAAGGGTAGAAGGGAGAAGCTCTTTGATAAACTTATCAGAGAACGCAAACATGTGTGAAGTAGCGATATTTGGCACGCCATGGTCTATTTTGATGTCTTCACCTAAAATAAACCGATAGCCGCCAACGATTTCTTGATCGTTAGGATCCCATACGATAAGTTGTCGGCAAGGGGTCGGCATTGTGTCGAACTCATCGATGTCGCAGTCTTTCCCTGTTCCTCCGCCCGCCTCCCGGAAAGCGATTTCACGGAGGCGCCCTATTTCTCGCATGGTGGCGGGGGCATTGAAGGCATCTACAACATAGACTTCGTTGCCACCCTTGTTGGCATGACGTAAGAGCCTTTGCGGTGTCAATTCGCTCATTATAAGCTCTCTGTCAACACGTTCTATAATATTCTCCATTCTCAGATGTTCCGTAAGGTGTGGATTTTGTGCAAATTTAGTAAAAAAATGCCATAGAGCAAAATAAATATCGTGATGAGATTAATAAAGAGGGTGTGGTTGGAGTAATCTTTTGTTTAAAATTTGGAGAAATAAGTAGATGTTGAAATTTAGATTATATCATGATTTTTATTGTAGCTAGTCCGTTAGAGATATGAACCTTAATACTTACGACTATAGCAAAGATCAAAGTTATAAAACTAACAACGCGAGTTCGGGATACATATCATAAATTTCCCACATAAGCGTAGTTGCATATATTATCGGGCGATCACATAGTGGTCGCCTGAAATTATTTCAGAAACAATCCTTAGTTCCGGATGA
>JAAVCP010000050.1 GCA_014802265.1 Bacteroides sp.
ACAGCAAGACACCCGTAAAGAGTATTGCACTTGTCCTTTATGCCAAGTGTGCTGCGGTCGGTCATCCTGACCTCGGAAAATATTTGTGCTATGGTCTGCATGGCTCCCGTGAGGTCTTTGTTGCTGAAAAATTTTTTGATTTCCGAAATAAAAGGAGTAACTTTGTGTATCGACATGGTCTTGAAGTGATTTTTTGGTGGTACTTAAAATTACTCATTTTCTGCCAATTAGGCAAGAAACCATGTCGTTTTTTTATGTCCTTTTATTTATAAATCATTAACTTGCGAAACTTGAATAATTTGATTTCAACGATTAAGGAACAAAGTCCTGACACTAAAATCGTATGGCACATGACATGGGCATATTCCTCTGATTCAGACTATGCTCCTTTTAATAATTATGACTGTGACCGTCAAAAAATGTATCAAGCCATTTCCGATGCTACAGAACAAGTCAGTGAATTAGTTGACTTGATAATACCCTCTGGAAAAGTGATTGAAGAATTCAGAAATTCGGCATATAATGATGAAAATGACCTCACAAGAGATGGCTATCATCTTAATAAGGGATTCCCATGTTTTGCCCTGTCTTGCCTGTGGCATGAGTATCTGATAACTCCTTACACTCATGAATCATGCCTGTCTGGTAACGAAGAAAAAATTACAAAAATGCTCTTAAAATATAAGTAAAATTTCTTTATCCGGGATATAGCATTCAGTCAATACTTACCTTAACTGTTAAGCGCACAATAGCTACGCGATCCATCAAAGTTTGATTAGAATAAAAACATAAAAAAGTTGGGAAGAAGCTCCCAACTTTTTTATGTCAAATTAAAAATCAATAATTACGATACTAAATTAGTAATTCTCAATTACTATCTGAAGTTTAGTATTTTGCAAAGTCTACGTTACGCATGTCGCCGCTGGTGAGGAATTCCTGATGGAATGAGAGTGCAGCATGAAGATTATGAGGAGTCTGACCACCTAAGCCGAGTTTAAGATAATCGCGGAGAAGTTCACGATACATCGGGTGGGCACAATTATTAATAATTTCCTCAGCTTTCTGAACGGGATCCTTGCCACGGAGATCAGCGACACCCTGGTCGGTAACGAGTATGTCAACGGAATGTTCTGAATGGTCAAGATGAGAAACCATCGGTACTATATTAGAAATCTTACCACCCTTTGTTACTGATGGGCAAGAGAAGATGGCAAGATAAGCATTACGGGCGAAATCGCCTGAACCACCAATACCGTTCATCATCTTAGTGCCGGTCACGTGAGTAGAGTTTACATTACCGAAGATATCTGCTTCGAGAGCTGTATTCATAGCGATGATGCCAAGTCGACGAATCACCTCGGGGTTATTTGAAATCTCAACCGGACGAATCACTACTCTCTCTTTGAAAAAGTCGATATTGTCAATAAGATCCTGTTCCATCTCATTGGAGATAGTGAGGGAGCTGGTGCTACCGAATTTACATCTTCCACGCTTCATAAGGTCAATCACAGCATCTTGAATAACCTCTGTATACATTGAGAAGTCAGGGATCTCCTTAGCATCTGCAAGACCATAAAGCACTGCGTTAGCCACATTGCCCACACCACTCTGAATGGGGAGGAATGTTGAGGGGATACGACCGGCATGCATCTCATTAATAAGGAAGCTACATACGTTGGCACCAATATGGTTAGTGACCTCATCAGGAGCAGTGAAGGGGCTTACGCCATCAAGAGAATCACTCAATACTACACCTACAATCTTATCGGGATCCACTTTAAGAACAGGTTCACCGATACGATCATTGGGGTGGAAGACCGGTATAACGTCCCTATTAGGGGGATCCATCGGGATATAGATGTCATGAAGTCCATAGAGATTGTGGTGAAGCTTCTCATTAAGCTCAATCACTATCTTCTTTGCCATCTTGGCAAGAGTCGGGATATTACCAACTCCCATGCCAAGCACGATTGTGCCGTCATCTTTCACGTCGCTTGCCTCAATAATGGCAATGTCAATATCACCATAGAAGCCATAACGAATCTTCTGTGAAAGTTCTGAGAGATGGAGGTCAAAATAATGGCAATCGTGAGCGTTGATGCGCTTACGAAGATCAGAGTGACCCTGATAAGGAGTGCGGATACCTATGGCATTTGCTCTTGCAAGAACACCGTCACAACTGTCGGAAGTGGAAGCCCCGGAGAAGATATTGATTTTAAACGGTTTTCCCTCAGCATGAAGGCGCTCCGCCTTCTCTGCTATGGCACCTGGAATCACTTTTGGTGAACCGGAAGCGGTGAAGCCTGAAAGACCCACATTGTCGCCGTCATGAAAAAGGTCGGCTGCCTCCTGTGGAGTGATAATTGGAAATCTCATGTCTACTGCTATAGAATGTGTTTATTTAGATTTTCGGTTATTATGGAAGCATTGCGAAGATAGTCGCTGCTTTTTTCAACTGCGAAATTACTCATTTAATTCCATTCTTACAAAATATCCGACAAAAAATATAACTGAAAAATCAATCTGTTCTTTTTCAACACAAAACCAAAATATTTTACAATTATTAGGATATATATTTTTTTTATAACTTTATTTTATTACCTTTGCATCGGATTATTCAACCATTATAATAAAATTAATTACCAATGAAGAGAACATTACTTTCGCTCTATTGTGTCTCACTCTTTGGCGCATCAGTTGCCATGGCGATGCCACTGAGCCTGCAGAAAGTTGAGAATGCCAACAGGCTTCCGGAACTAAACTCTGCAAACTGTTTTTACAATGAGAAAGTTTATTCCAATACACTTTCTCAACAGACTCCATCTAAAGCCCCGTCAGGACTTTGGATGAACTGGGGTTATTGTGGTAGTCCATATAATGCATTTCAGATGCCTGAAGGCACTTTGAAAGGTGCAATAATGGTCACAAAAGAAATTGCAACTCAATGGGAAGGTGCAGAGATTTCCGCTGTGCAGGTTGCTAACCCTACAAATCAATCTTACTCCAACCCACTCGCTGGTGAGGAAGTGACAGTCTGGGTCTCTGAGACACTTGATGGTGAACCAGTCTGCACTGGAACAGGAGTGCTCGGAGAAAACGGTTTTGAATATTCATCAATAGATCTTACCACTCCCTACATTCTTGAGGCTAATAAACCGGTTTATATTGGTTACACTTTAGAGGTGCCAAATCCATCAGGCTATCGTAACGGTCTTTTCACTCTTGTCACAGACTACTCTTATCCACCAAATGACCACACAGCATACGTTTACTCCAAAGCTAATTTTAATAAAGATGGAGAAATGGTGACAGAAGCTACCGCAAGCTGGAAATCATTTGGACAGTATATGGGCAGCCTTTGTCTTACCGCTACGATTTCCGGTGATATGCTTCCTCAGAATCAGGCTGATTTGGTGCAGTATTCTATACCATCAGTTATTAAGCCTGACACAGATTTTGAATTTATGTTCATCTCTCAGAACTACGGTGCAAATAAAGTTTCCGACATTGACGTAACACTCAGTATCGAAGGCGAAGAGCCACAGGTAAAACATGTTATACTTGAATATGGTCCGCTTGAATACAATGGTCAGAGTCTGGACGCTGTTTCATTCACTTGCAGCCGCGTTGGAAACAATATTCCTTACTCTATCTACATCTCATCAGTGAATGGTGAACCTGTTGAGGAGTCTACTAAGATAAAAGGTTATTTCCTCTGCATCGAGAATGGATTCAAGCGTAATGTTGTGGTTGAAGAAGCAACCGGCACATGGTGTGGCTGGTGTGTGAGAGGCTATGTCGGAATGGAATACATGAAAGAAAATTATTCTGACAAGGGCTTTATCGGCATCGCTTTACATAGCGGAGATGCGATGGAAGTATTAGATCCGGGTGCTTATAGTGATTATTACTATCAAGTTGCCTCCGGTGGTTTCCCAAATTCTTTCATGAATAGAAATTGGAATTATTCAATTGATCCGGATCCAAATAATCTCGAAGAAGAGTTCCTCTATATGGTTGAGCTGCCGGCTTATGCTCAAATCAATGCTGAATTGACTGCAAATGATGCTGATGGCAAGAATGTGACACTCAAGACCAAAACATCTTTTGCTGCTGATGAAGAGACTGCCAACTATGGCATTGCTTATACAGTGGTTGAAGACAATGTCGGTCCTTACGTTCAGACCAATTATTATGCAGGTGGAGCATACGGTGAATTCTATGGTTATGAAAAAATGGGTTCATCTGTACCTCTTACCTATAATGATGTTGCCCGTAACTGCTCACACCCTGTACCATTTGACAACAGTGTTCCAACAACAATCACCGGCAACACAGAATATGAGTATTCAATGGATATTGAACTCACAGGAGTAAAAGATCTTAACAACTATCGAGTAGTAGCTATGGTCATTGACAACACTACCGGTGAAATTCTCAATGCTTGTGAAGTAGCTCCTGAAGAATCAGGTGTTGAAGAGATCTTAAACAATGCTTCTGAACTCAGAGTTATAGGTGCAAAGGGTATGCTCACTATTAATGGAGGGGTAGCTAATGTTTACGCTGCTGACGGCAGAATGGTTGCTGCAAATGTCAACGGAAACGTGACGCTCCCGGCAGGTCTCTACATCGTAGCTAATGGCAATAAAACTGTAAAGGTTGTAGTTCGCTAATTTACAGATTCTAAATTAGAATTCTTGATTTCTTATATTTTGAAAGGTATGAACCAATATGGATTCATGCCTTTCTCTTTTTATGCAGACTATAAACCCATAGCAGAGAAGACTTGTTATTAGTTTTATAAGTGAGACAAATCAAATTGTAATCTCACATTATAAACTTCCACCAAAATATATTTCCATGGAGACCAATCAACCTACCCCACCCTCTAATGAGGCATTAAATTCATCGGCTCATAAAGCCAAATCAACTTTAAAAAAATATATCAGTGACACACTTCGCTATGTCATACCGCTCGGCATATCTGTCGGTATGATCCTTTGGCTCTTCCACAAGGTTGACTTCCACGAAGTGATTGATATTATCCATAAGGGATGTAACTTCTGGTGGATTGGCTTGATGATGCTTATCACCACCCTATCCCACATGGTTCGCGGCACTCGTTGGGGACTGCAACTTAGGGCAGCCGGAGTGAAACGTATGCCCATAGTGTGTGAATGGGTTACGATATGGGGAGCCTATGCCCTTAATCTGCTTTTTCCGCAACTTGGAGAAGGATGGCGATGCGTGTTCGTCAGTCGAAGGCAAAAAGCTCCATTGTCGACAGTAATCGGAACTGACATAGGAGACCGTAGCTCAGATCTCGCTGTTATTCTATGCCTTATTTGTCTTTCTCTTGTGGTTGCCCATCCGTTTATTATGGATTTCATGATGAAGTATGCCGTCGGGCGTGATGTAAAAGACATTGCCGGAGAGCCCTTATTATGGTTAGGGCTGGGAGGTATAATTGCCATAGCCTGGTATATTACCCATTACCTGAGGACATACAAATGGGTGCAGACCCTTGATACTAATCTTTCAAGAATTTGGGACGGCTTTAAGGTTATTTTCACCATGAAACACCGCTGGCTGTATCTCCTTTTCACAATCGGAATCTGGACATGCTATTTCTTTGAGACATACGTATGCTTCTTTGCATTCGACTTTACCCGTGACCTCATACATGATCCGCACATGGCACTCGGATTTATACCGGGGCTGGTGGTGTTTGTATTCGGATCAGTCTCTATGGCAATCCCCTCAAACGGAGGTCTTGGTCCCTGGAATCTTGCTGTTATGTTCGGTCTGTCACTTTTTGGCATATCCTCCACTGAGGGCACAGCTTTCAGTATCGTAATGTGGTCATGTCAGGCAGTAATGCTTATAATTCTCGGACTTTTCTCACTCGCTTACGTTACCATCACCTCAAAAAAGACTAAATCCGCTATCCCCCCACAAGCTGCATAAATTTCAGACATAAATAAAGGCGGAGATCTTAATCGATCTCCGCCTTTATTTATGTCTGAAATTAAGCTCTTTTACGCTTAAAATGAAGGATTTTACTTCTTGGCGATCTTTTTATAGCCATACTGAGCATCCTTGCCAAGTTCCTCCTGAATACGGAGAAGCTGGTTGTATTTAGCCATACGGTCAGAACGGCTTGCAGAACCGGTCTTTATCTGACCTGCATTTGTTGCAACTGCGATGTCAGCAATTGTGTAGTCCTCAGTCTCGCCTGAACGGTGAGAGATAACTGCGGTATAGCCATTGCGCTGTGCCATCTCAACTGCGCGGAGTGTCTCAGTGAGTGAACCGATCTGGTTAACCTTAACAAGTATTGAGTTGGCGCAACCCTCAGCAATACCTCTTTCAAGATACTTAACATTAGTTACGAACAAGTCATCACCAACGAGCTGGCAACGATTGCCGATAAGGTCTGTAAGGAGCTTCCATCCTTCCCAGTCGTTCTCAGCCATACCGTCCTCGATAGAGTCAATAGGGTATTTGTTGATAAGATCCTCAAGGAACTTAGCCTGCTCTGCGCTTGTCAGTTTCGGAGCATCTGGACCTTGCTTCCAAGTGTAGTCATATACACCGTCTTTGTAGAACTCTGAAGAAGCAACGTCAAGACCGATTGTAACATCCTTACCCGGCTCATAGCCTGCTTTCTTAATAGCCTCGATGATTACGTTGAGAGCATCTTCTGTGCCGTCAAGTTTGGGAGCGAAGCCACCCTCGTCACCTACAGCTGTAGAAAGACCACGAGCCTTAAGCACTGACTTCAGATTGTGGAACACCTCTGTGCCCATGCGAATAGCCTCTTTAAAGCAGCATGCACCAACCGGACGGATCATAAATTCCTGGAAGCAGATGGGAGCGTCAGAGTGAGCACCACCGTTGATGATGTTCATCATAGGAACGGGGAGCACGTAGCTGTTTGCTCCACCGATATATTTATAAAGGGGAAGACCGAGATAGTCAGCGGCTGCCTTGGCAACTGCGAGAGAAACACCAAGAATAGCATTTGCGCCGAGATTTGACTTTGTGGGTGTGCCGTCAAGTTCGATCATCTTCTCATCAACAGCAATCTGATCAAGTGCGCTCATACCTTTAAGAGCCTCGGCAATAGGACCATTTACATTGGCAACTGCCTTCTGTACGCCCTTACCCATATAACGGTTTTTGTCACCGTCTCGGAGCTCAAGTGCCTCGTTAACACCGGTAGATGCACCGGAGGGAACTGCTGCGCGACCAAATGCGCCGCTTTCAAGATATACGTCAACTTCTACTGTAGGATTGCCACGGGAATCAAGAACCTCGCGACCGATAATCTTTTCAATTTTCATGTCTTGATACTTATTTAAGTCAAAAATGATTTTTTACCTGTGTTGTAGACCGTAGTCTTTAAATTTTGGGTAGATTTCAGATGATAGCCCTGTCTGTGATTATAAATCCCTTCAAGGTATCTCTGTTTTCGAGTGCAAATTTACAAAAAATTCTTATTATTCCATAATTTTGACTGTATTTTTAACCATATTTTATTTTTATAGACATATTAGAACATATTATCCGTTTTTTAGTTAATTTAGCGTAAAAATTTCTCTCCCTCTCACTTATAATCATCACCACAAATGACAGCTCAACAACTCGCAGAGACCGCACTCCCATTCCTCCCCTTCACTCCTAATCAAGACCAATTTGCGCTGATACATGCGCTTTCAGCCTTTGTTGTCAACCGAGGTCCACGCGATGTGTTCGTGCTCAACGGATATGCCGGCACAGGTAAGACCTCCGTAATTGGTGCCATTGTAAAGGCATTGCGGCAGTTGAATCTGCCTGTCATTATTCTCGCCCCTACAGGACGCGCCGCAAAAGTGGCTGCGAAGTTGTCCGATGACCGTGCCTCCACAATCCATAAGCGTATATTTCATGGTAACTCTGCCGATCCCTCCAACACTACTTTCTTTCTCACTGAAAATCGGGATGCAGATACCACATTTATTATAGATGAGGCATCACTTATAACAGATGCACAGGATTTCAATTCATCTTTGCTTCAACAACTTATTCGTCATGTCTACGGTGCCTCAGGCTGTGGAATGATTCTTGTGGGAGATTTGGCACAGCTTCCTCCCGTAGGTCAGACCGATAGTCCTGCAATGAATATAGAGAGATTACGTCAACTCGGTCTTAATCCCATCTCGTTCTCCCTTGAAGTGCCTGTCAGACAAGCTGCCGGAAGTGGGATTCTATATAATGCAACGATTGTAAGGCAATTCCTGTTATCTAATTTTTCTCCTGAGAAATTCCGGCTTAAATCAACAGGATTCCCCGATGTTACGGTTATCTCGTCGCAACAGCTTGCCGACACTCTGTCTGATTCATGGTCATTCGTAGGCAAGGAGGAGACTTTAATTGTGACCCGTTCAAATAAACGTGCGAATAATTTTAATCAGGCAATACGAAATATAGTCATGTATGCTGAGGAGCCATTACAACAAGGCGACCGTGTTGTAATTTCCAGAAACGACTATTATTGGAGCCGTGTCAACAAATTGAAAAACTTTATTGCCAATGGAGAGACCGCAGAAATCACCTGGGTAGGAAAAACAGAGAAAGCCTACGGACGATGGTTTGTGGACACAGAGCTGCAGTTACCTGACATTAATGAGCCTGTGGCTGCCAAGATAATGCTCCGTAGTCTGGTGACTGAGGGTCCCAATATCCCACGCCTTGAAATGGAGAAACTCTACAACCGCGTAATTGCGGAATATGATGGCTCAATATCCCATAAAATAAAAGGAGCCATGGAAGATCCCTTTTATAATGCTCTCCAGGTGAAATATGCCTACTGCATCACATGTCACAAGGCTCAGGGAGGACAATGGCGCCATGTCTATATCGACATGGGCACCATTGCTCCGGATGCCATTGGTCCCGATTTCTACCGTTGGTTATACACTGCCATCACACGTGCCACCGAGCATGTTTTCCTCATCAACCCAGGCAAGCTGGTGCAGTAAAGTCACCGGAAACACCCTTAATTGTTAATGATTGTTAATTTGCGTCATTTTTACGCATAAAATTTGGCTGTGTCATTTTTACGCACTAACTTTGCGTCAAAATAACACATCATTATGTTGCATAGCGAAAATAAAATATCAGAACCCAACGACCAGAAAGAAGTTTCCTCCGCAGGCAACTACTGCTATCGATATCCGCATGCGGCAGTAACAGCAGACTGTGTGATTTTTGGTTTCACCGGTAAAGAGCTTAAGATTCTATTGGTGGAGAGAGGGAATGAACCCTATCTTGGGTACTGGGCACTCCCCGGTGGATTTATGCGAATGAACGAGACCATAGAACAGACTGCGGCTCGCGAATTAGCTGAAGAAACTAATCTTACCAATGTATTTCTTGATCAATTCAAGGTATATAGCCGTGTTGACCGTGACCCGAGAGAACGAGTCATTACCGTGGCTTTCATTGCTCTCCTCAAGCCTGACGACTATAAAGTGGTTGCAGGTGATGATGCCGTCAATGCAATATGGTTTAATGACAAGATGCTTCCTCCCCTCGCGTTTGACCATAAAGAAATTATTCAGGAGGCTCGACAATATCTTAAGGAGATATTAAAACTAAAACCTGTTGCTTTCGAATTGCTCAACAAAGTATTCACGATAGCAGAGCTTCAGGCTGTATATGAAGTGATCAATAGTGCCAACTACGATAGACGTAACTTTCTTCGTACTGCCCTCGATTCAGAAATTATTAAAGAGGTGCCCGATGAAAATTCACACTCTAATCATCGCATCTCACGCTTATATACTGTCAATCATAATTTCTTACCTTCTCACGCCTTTGAAGCAACTACATTTTCTGATGATATATTTCCTGCGGATAGCAAATCTCAGGTGAAGTCAGATAACAACTATGTAGAGGCAGAAAGCTTTGAAAAATCTGCTCTTAAAGAAGAAATTAAAGAAGAAAAGGAGCGTAAAACACCTACTAAAGGGTTGTTTGATTTCTTGAGAAACCTATCCTCATCCTGATTTTCAATTTATGTCACTATCTTAAACTATTTATTAAGGAATTAAAATTCCCGCCGAAACAAACTTGAAAAACAAACATTCACATCTCTACTAAACAATCAAAATTATGGAAAAAACAACTGTATTTAACCTCATCATTCTTGATGAAAGCGGCTCAATGACAAGCCTTGCAAAGCAGACTGTCGACGGCTGCAACGAAACCCTCAACGTGGTTCGTTCACTCGAACAAAAACACGGTGATATTCAACGCAATCTCGTCAGCATCTATCTATTCCAAAGTGGCTCTGTTCCTTCGCGCTACGTCTACAAGAATCAGCCAATAGCCAATGTGAAGGATATGACAATGGATATTTATTGCCCTTGCGGGTGTACTCCTCTTCTTGATGCCGTAGGCTCAACTCTCGTTGATCTCCGCGCTGTAGCATCCACACATGAAGATGCCACAGGCACAGTCACCATAATCACCGACGGCATGGAAAACTCTTCCAGGGAATACACCTACGAAATGGTTTCTAAAATCATTTCGGAGATGAAGGAACAGGGCTGGACAATCAATTTCATCGGGGCGAATATCGATGTAGATGCTGTATCCCACAGAATGAACATCGATAATGCCATGGCATTCGTGGCTAACGGTGCCGGCGCAAAACAAATGTGGGGGGAGTTCTCTCGCCATATGTTTGACCACCATGCTTCTCGCATCGAAGCAGAACAAGCATGTGAGACTAGAGAAGAGCGTTTGAACACTCGTAAAAGAATATCTAAGAAATTCTTTGGAAAATAATAGCAATCCCTAATCTAATTTAGGAATCCTCCCAATGTAATCTGAAAGCCGCATCTCTACTATGATGTGGCTTTTTATGTGTTCCTCAGATAGTGACAACAATAGATTTAGCATTTCTAATCTAAAATTATTATATAATATCAACCATATTTACTCTTGAGATGTTAATAATAATGAAAGTAAGTTAGCGGCTTGAGTCCGTCATGCTGCCAACGATAAATAAAGTATCTAACAAATATCGAAATATATGAATTTCAACAATTTCACTATCAAATCTCAGGAAGTGGTACAAAAGGCGATTGAGCTGACCCGGCAAAGCGGGCAGCAACAGATTGAGCCGGTCCACATTCTAAAAGCCCTCATTCAGGAGAGCGAGACGATTGTCAATTTTGTATTCCAGAAATTAGGTGCGAACCTCAATTCTGTCAATATGGCAATCGACAAAGATATACAGTCCTTGCCAAAAGTTTCCGGTGGTGAAGTCTTCCTTAGCCGTGAGTCAAACGAAGCCCTTCAGAAAGCCATAGACTTCTCTAAATCTATGGGAGATGAGTATGTGTCGGTAGAGGCAGTGCTCATGGGCATTCTCAAGACCCGTTGTAAAGCATCTCAGATTTTAAAAGATGCCGGCATAACTGAAGATGGTCTGAAAGCTGCCATTCAGGAGCTGCGTAAAGGTAACAAGGTGACTCAGCAAAGTGCTGAGGAATCTTACCAAGCTCTCAGCAAATATGCCATCAACCTTAATGACCGTGCTCGTAGCGGTAAACTTGATCCAGTGATCGGGCGTGATGAGGAAATTCGTCGTGTGCTACAGATTCTTTCAAGAAGAACTAAAAACAACCCGATGCTCGTTGGTGAACCGGGTACAGGTAAGACAGCTATTGCCGAGGGTCTTGCACATCGTATCGTGCGAGGCGATGTTCCGGAAAATCTGAAATCCAAACAGATTTACTCACTTGATATGGGTGCCCTTGTTGCAGGTGCAAAATATAAGGGTGAGTTTGAGGAGCGTCTGAAAGCCATCGTAAATGAGGTGACGCAAAGCGACGGTGAGATAATCCTGTTTATTGATGAGATACATACTCTCGTAGGTGCCGGAAAGGGTGAAGGCGCAATGGACGCTGCAAATATTCTGAAACCGGCTCTTGCGCGTGGTGAACTCCGCTCTATTGGTGCCACTACCCTCGACGAATATCAAAAATATTTTGAGAAAGATAAGGCTCTTGAGCGTCGTTTCCAAAAAGTCATGGTAGACGAGCCTGATGAGTTGTCAGCAATCTCCATTCTCCGTGGTCTTAAGGAGAGATATGAAAACCATCACAAAGTGCGCATCATGGACGAAGCTATCGTTGCTGCCGTTCAGCTGAGTGTGCGCTACATCACCGACCGTTTCCTCCCCGACAAAGCAATTGACCTTATTGACGAGGCTGCATCAAAACTACGTCTCGAGATGGATTCGATGCCACAGGCTCTTGACGAGGCATCGCGAAAGATTGCACAGCTTGAAATCGAGCGTGAGGCTTTGAAACGCGAGGGCAACGAATATAAGATTAAGGAGATTGATGAAGATCTTGCCAACCTGCGCGACACGGAGAAATCCCTCAAGGCTAAATGGAAGGCTGAAAAGAACGAAATCGATAAGATCCAACAAAATAAGATTGAGATTGAGCAACTCAAGCATGAGGCTGAGATGGCTCGTCGAGAAGGTGACTATGGCAGGGTTGCTGAAATCGAATACTCTAAGATTAAGCAAAAAGAAGATGAAAATAAAGCCACCCAAGAGAAGTTGAAACAGCTTCAGGGTGAGGGCGCAATGATTAAGGAGGAAGTCGATGCTGAAGACATCGCCGAAATCGTTAGCCGCTGGACTGGCATACCTGTGAAGAAGATGGCTCAGAGTGAGAAAGAGAAACTTCTCCATCTTGAGGAGGAACTCCACCGCCGCGTCATAGGTCAGGATGATGCAATCAAGGCTGTCAGCGATGCCGTGCGCCGTTCACGTGCAGGACTTAACGATCCACGCCGCCCTATCGGTTCATTTATTTTCCTCGGCACAACCGGTGTAGGTAAGACTGAGCTTGCAAAGGCACTTGCCGAATATCTCTTCGATGATGAGGATATGATGACCCGTATCGATATGTCGGAATATATGGAGAAGCACTCCGTATCTCGACTTGTCGGAGCGCCTCCGGGATACGTTGGTTATGAGGAGGGTGGTCAGCTCACCGAGGCTGTGCGCCGTAAGCCTTACAGCGTTGTCCTCTTCGATGAGATTGAGAAAGCCAACCCTGATGTATTCAACATTTTGCTTCAGGTGCTTGACGATGGCCGACTTACTGACAACAAGGGTCGTTTCATCAACTTTAAGAACACAATCATAATCATGACCTCCAATGAGGGCTCTCCACTTATCCGCGAAAACTTCAAGGATATCGACTCAAAGAGTGAGCTTCAGCGTGAGGAAGTGATCAACAAGACCAAGCAAGACGTCCTTGACTTGCTGAAGATGAAGATCCGTCCGGAGTTCCTCAACCGTATCGATGAGATAGTGATGTTCACTCCTCTTAACAAGAAGGAGATTCAGGAGATTGTTGACCTCCAGGTTAGAAGCGTTCAAAAGATGCTTGCAGCTAATGGTGTAACACTCGAAGTTACCAAGCCGGCTCTCGAACTCCTTGCCGAAGATGGTTATGACCCTGAATTTGGTGCCCGTCCTGTTAAGAGAACTATCCAGCGTATGGTGCTCAACCAGCTTTCTAAGGATATTCTTGCTCAGAAAGTCAACCGCGAACATCCTATTAAGATTGACCGCAAGGGTGACGAACTGGTGTTCACTAATGCATAATTAGTCCGCTCAAATTGAAATTTTTAAGCGACCATTCAAAAATAATACAAATTAAATAATGCCGCCAAATCGGTTAGTATTACTAAAATATTACCGATTTGGCGGCATTATTTATAAAAAAGTGTTAAAATTATATTTTATTTGAACAATTTCTGAACATTTCAAAAACAAATTTTTGTTTAAATCGTTTAATAAATATAAAACATAATCTTTCTATAAAGATATGTGCGGTCTGACGCTCTAATTCCGTAGGAGCCTCTCTGACTTTCGTGACAGCAACTTCGTGACAGCACGGGCAACGGCTTTTTAACTTACAGGCTTGGCAACCTGACGGGGTCCGGGATTTCAAACTTTCTACAATTCGTTGAAATCCGAAACCAGTGTTAGTTTTTGTTACCCTGCAGATCGTTTGATTTGATTTGGATAACAGTTTTTGAAACGAAAAAAATAAGAAATTGTGAAACTAAAGTACTTATTTTTCTCTTTAGCTCTCGCCCCATTTTTATCATCTTACGTGCCTTTAGGCAGTCACTCATTACAGATTGGCGAAGAAGCACCTCTCATCACTCTCTCTTCCTCTTCAAAGGCATCGACTCTTGATGTCCTTAAAGGTAAGTTTGTTGTGGTCAACTTCTGGAGCCCTTCCAATCCGGAATCAAGAATCCTCAACAAAAAGCTTGCTGACTTAGTGTCTACTCTGCCTCCTTCTCAAATTCAATTTGTAAGCATCTGCACCGACAGTGATCTCTCTCTACAGTCTGAGATAATGGATGCTGACAGCCTCCCGCAATCCGTGCACTATCTATCTTCTTCCGACGTAACTTACGATGTTTTTGAAGAATTTCAGACGCATACCGGCTGCCGTACCTTCCTTATTAATCCCTTCGGCAATCTGCAGTCGATATCCCCCACTCTCTCTGAGATCAGAAGTGTGACAGTCTGACAATTAAAAAATATAATCAAGACAAGTAAATATATTATTTGGCGAGCAATCTCATGAGATTGCTCGCTTGCTGTCTAAAAAAGGATCTGTCACAAAATTGATTCCTATAACCTTACAGATTATTTGATCCTCGTATGGCTCCGGTGGGTCAGATTAATTTTAACAACCGGTCAACAGCCTCTTCGGTAGTTGACCAATCGGTCACAAAGCGCACTATCGACTCTGTTTCACCTTCAGGCCCCCAAAAATCAAAACCGACAACCGACCGCAGTTCAGCTATCTTTTCATTAGGTATTATAATAAATTGCTGGTTTGTGGGAGAATCCATAAATAGCTTGTAACCCTTGGATCTGAAGCCCTCTTTAAGCTTATTGGCAAGTCTGTCGGCATGATGCCCGATTCGAAGATAGAGATTATCGGTGAATAATGCAATAAACTGCACAGAGAGTACACGCCCTTTCGCAAGTAAGGCTCCATGCAACTTCATCAGTGAATCGAAACGCATGAAAAGTTCAGGACGGCGTGTGACGACTGCCTCACCAAAAAGTGCCCCACACTTTGTTCCCCCGATATAAAACACATCTGCAATCGTTGACAGGGATTGCAGACTAATATCCGTATTTTCTGCGACAAGCCCGTAGGCGAGCCTAGCACCGTCAACATATAATGGCATCTCATAACGGTGGCATACATCGGCAATCCGTGTCAGCTCATCAAGCGTATAAAGAGTGCCAAATTCAGTTGGGTGCGATATGTAGACCATAGCCGGGCGCACCATATGTATATGGGTCTGATCCCTATAAAAGTCTGCCACATATTTCTCTAAATCCTTAGCCTCCAGCTTGCCATCTTTTTCCGGTAACGCAATCACCTTATGCCCATCTGCCTCAATTGCACCCGATTCATGCACATTTATATGTCCTGACTCGCAGCACACTACCCCGTCATTGCGAGTCAGCAGTCTGTCTATCACAATCTTGTTAGCTTGTGTGCCTCCTTCGAGGAAATAGACCTCTCCCCTCTCAAGCCCGCATGACTTAAGGATAAGCGCCTTCGCTTCCTGTGTATATACATCCATACCATATCCGGGTGTATGCTCCATATTAGTATCATACAGCTTCTTAAGCACCTCAGGATGTGCCCCCGTCATATAATCGCAGTTAAAATAAATCATCTTGTTACTAACTTTCAGTATTTTATTTACTGCAAAATTAATCAATAAATCTTCAATAGTTGCCTGCCTTTCTCTGTTTTTATACGGTTCGTCATGCTAATTTTTGTAATTCACGAAAAAATATTAATTTTGCAGCGCGAATAACTACGCAAAGACAAGCGCGATCAGACATAAGAATATGCTGTCAGTCGCGATAATAAATAGAATATTTAACGCTCTCGGAGCAAAACTAATCAGAAAGAAATGAAAGCATACGTTTTTCCGGGCCAGGGTGCTCAGTTCGTAGGTATGGGGAAAGACCTGTATGAGACAAATGCAGAGGCACGCAAGCTCTTCGACAAAGCAAACGAAATATTAGGATTCCGCATCACTGATCTTATGTTTGAAGGCACTGAAGATGACCTTAAGGAGACAAAGGTGACCCAACCTGCCATATTCCTCCACAGTGTGCTCCTCGCCAAGAGCCTTGGTGACGAATTTAAGCCTGACATGGTGGCAGGACACAGCCTTGGTGAGTTCTCAGCACTCGTTGCTGCCGGCGCACTTTCATTTGAAGAGGGTCTAAAACTCGTTTCCGCCCGTGCCCACGCCATGCAGAAAGCTTGTGAGGCACGTCCGTCAACGATGGCTGCCGTGCTGGGTCTGCCCGATGCGAAAGTGGAAGAACTCTGCAAGGAAGTTAACGACATAGTTGCTCCTGCCAATTACAACTGTCCCGGACAGGTGGTGATTTCAGGTACACTTGAAGGAATTGACGCAGCTTGTGAGAAGCTCCTTTCTGCCGGAGCCAAACGTGCCCTCAAATTAAAAGTGGGCGGTGCCTTCCATAGCCCACTCATGCAGCCTGCTCAGGAAGAACTTGCCGAAGCAATCGCAACAGCAAAATTTGAGATCCCCATTTGCCCGGTTTATCAGAACGTTGATGCCAAACCTCACACCGATCCCGAGGAAATCAAAGAGAATCTGATCAAGCAACTCACTGCCCCCGTACGTTGGACTCAAGACGTGGAAGCAATGATTGCCGACGGCGCAGATGAATTTATTGAGCTTGGTCCTGGCTCAGTGCTTCAGGGTCTTGTGAAGAAAATCAACCGTGGGGTAAAAACTTCCGGAAAGCAGTAAAAATATTGCCACCTTGACAATCAAAAAATCTAATTGACAATGAACATAGCCATAGTTGGTGCCAGCGGTGCTGTTGGTCAGGAGCTACTCAAAGTGCTCGACCAGCAAAACTTTCCGGTTTCATCTCTTCGCCTTTTCGGTTCGCCAAGAAGTGCCGGGAAAGAATATGAGTTCCGAGGGAAAAAGATTCCCGTCGAGCTTTTGAACCACGATTCCGATTTCTCCGGAATCGACATAGCCTTTACCTCCGCAGGAGCTTCCACCTCAAAAGAATATGCCGATGTGATCACGCGCCACGGTGCCATTATGATTGACAACAGCAGCGCATTCCGTATGGAGCCCGACGTACCTCTGGTAGTTCCTGAGGTTAATGGTGCCGATGCCCTCGACCGTCCGCGTAACATCATTGGTAATCCCAACTGCACCACCATTCAGATGGTAGTTGCGCTTAAGCCTGTCAACGACCTCTCCCCCATCACCCGTGTCCATGTAGCCACTTATCAGGCTGCCAGCGGCGCAGGTGCCTCTGCCATGCAGGAACTGATCAACCAGTTTCAGGAAATCGGCGAGGGGAAGGAACCTACAATCGAGAAGTTTGCCTATCAGTTAGCGTTCAATCTTATCCCACATGTAGACGTGTTTACCGACAACGGCTACACAAAAGAGGAGATGAAGATGTATAACGAAACCCGAAAAATAATGCACTCTGACCATATCAAAGTCAGCGCGACATGCGTGCGTGTACCGGTGCTTCGCGCTCACAGTGAGGCAATATGGGTGGAGACCGAGCGTCCGCTCAGTGTTGAGGAAGTGACTGAGGCTTTCCAAAAAGCCGAGGGGCTTGTGATAAAAGACAACCCTGCTGAAAAGGAATACCCGATGCCGCTCGACATAACCGATAAAGACCCCGTCTATGTCGGGAGAATCCGCAAAGATCTTTCCGATCCCTGCGGGCTTAGTTTCTGGGTGGTGGGCGACCAGATAAAGAAAGGGGCAGCTCTCAATGCTGTCCAGATAGCCCAATGGCTTATTAAACACGATAATCGCCTTTCTGAAAGAGTCTAACCTACCGCAGACTATCCATAGCTCTCTCCCCTAATCACATTAAATGGTCAGATTTACAATGTTTATACAAAATTATTGCAAGTCTGACTGTTTTTTTAGATTTTTTTACTTTTGAAATGATTTTTTATTTCAGCACTTTATTTTTTTTGCTTAACTTTGCACTTGGTTTTCAACACAGGTTCCCACAGAGGGATACTATGATTTAAACACCCACCCTTTAATGTATTTTATAAATGGGAATATTTTCATTTACACAAGAAATAGCAATGGACTTGGGCACCGCCAATTCCATTATCATACATAATGACAAAATCGTTGTAGACGAGCCGTCGGTGGTCGCTATAGAAAACAAGACAGATAAGCTTCTGGCAGTAGGTACTGCCGCTCATCAGATGGAAGGTAAGGAGCCTCCCGGCATCCGCACAATCCGTCCGCTCCGCGACGGCGTTATTGCTGATTTCAACGCTGCCGAGCAGATGATCCGAGGCATGGTGAAGATGGTCAGCTCAAAGCGCAGATGGTTCTCTCCCTCCCTCCGAATGGTGGTGTGCATTCCGTCAGGGTCAACTGAAGTTGAGATTCGTGCCGTGCGCGACTCTTCCGAACATGCCGGAGGGCGCGATGTCTACATGATTTATGAGCCTATGGCAGCCGCTCTTGGCATTGGACTTGACGTTGAGGCGCCGGAAGGCAACATGATTGTAGACATAGGCGGCGGCAGCACCGAGATTGCCGTTATCTCTCTCGGTGGCATAGTCAGTAACAAGAGTATCCGCCTTGCCGGTAATGACCTTACCGCTGACATCATGGAACATATGGGCAGGGTCCACAACGTTAAGGTTGGTGCAACCATGGCTGAGAAAATCAAAATTAACGTGGGTTCTGCCCTTCCGGTGCTTGACAACCCACCAGAGCCATTTATCGTGACCGGTCCCAACAGAATGTCTGCCCTCCCGATGGAGGTGCCCGTGACCTACGAGGAAATCTCTCATTGCATCGACAAGTCTATCTCCCGAATGGAGGCAGCTATCCTTGCTGCCCTTGAGGAGACTCCGCCAGAGCTTTATGCCGACATCGTGAAAAACGGCATCTATCTCGCCGGAGGCGGTGCCCTCCTGAAAGGTCTCGTGAAACGCTTCACCGACAAAATCAGAATCGAATTCAAGATTGCGGAAGATCCGTTACACGCAGTGGCTATCGGCACAGGGGTTGCGCTTAAGAACATCAATAAGTTCTCTTTCCTTATCCGTTGACAATTCAGTTGTAATAATAATTGCTGCCATCCCCACGGGTGGCGGCATTTAATGATTTTAAGGTGAGAAATCTGTTAAACTTCATACTCCGTTATGGCACATGGTTCCTGTTTGCGTTCTATGTCATCATCAGCTGTGTGCTTTTGTTCAGCCATAACGCCTATCAGCAGTCGGTGTTTCTGACATCTGCCAACTCTGTCGCAAACAGTCTTTACACCACAGTCTCTGAAGTGACCGGTTATTTCCACCTCCGCAGCATCAATGAAAGTCTCCAGTCAAGTAATGCCCGGCTTGAGAATGAAGTGCTCAACCTCCGCCACCAGGTAGCCGAGCTGCAGACCAAGCTTTCTGACACCATCGTCTATACCAATCTCCCGCAACGCTTTGACTATGTGTCTGCCACTGTAGTAAACAACAGTGTGCGTCATCCTCGCAACTATTTCTCAATCAACCGAGGGACGCTCGACGGTGTGGAGACAGGAATGGGCGTAGTTGACCAAAACGGAATTGTAGGCATCGTGAATGTGGCAGGTAAGCATACTTCTCGTGTAATCTCAGTGCTTAACGAGACCCAACACTTCTCTGTGAAACTGAAAGACACTAACTATATCGGGTCGCTCGTATGGAAAGGTGGTGACTCCTCCATAGGCTACATGGAGGCGGTCCCCAGGCATGCCAAGTATCAGGCAGGCGACACGGTCGTGACCAGCGGCTATTCTACAGCCTTCCCTGCCGATATTCCCGTGGGAGTGGTCATGAACAGAATCAAAGGGAGCGACGACAACTTCTTTATACTCAAGCTCCGGCTTACCCCTGACTTTAAGGCTCTCAGCACCGTCAGAGTCATAAAAGACGAGTATAAGGCTGACATTGACTCTCTCCAATCGTTTGATATTAACACCACCAAATAATCTTCCGGGCAACGGCTCGAAATAAATGCAGTAAATTATGAATAAAGACATAATCATATTTACTTTTCTATTTATCGCAATGGTGCTGGTGCAGGTGCTTGTCTGCAACCACATTGCCATTTTTAATGTCGCTGTCCCCCTTATTTTCATCTATTTCATTATCCGGCTCCCCATTGCCCTCGGCAAAGGGGCGTTGTTTTCCCTCTCTTTCCTTTTGGGATTCATAGTTGACATTTTTTCCGATACGCCGGGCGTTAACTCACTCGCCTGCACTCTCCTTGCGGCTGCCAAACACCCCGTGTTTTACGCCTATATAGCCAAAGACGACAAGACCAAAGAGATCATTCCCTCCATATCATCAATGGGCGTAAGTGTCTATTGCAAATATCTTGTCACTATGGTGGGAATCTATTGCCTTCTTGCCTTTTCCATAGAATATTTTAACTTTGCTAACGTTAAAGAGATAGTGATACTCTCAGCGTCAAGCTGTGCACTCACTTTCTTATCTTTATTGGCAATTGATTGTTTAACAATAAGTAAAACGTGATAAAAGACTATAAGTTAGCCAAGAGAAGATATGTGATTGGCGGATTTATTTCCCTGATAGTCGTAATCTATATCTTCCGGCTATTCACCCTTCAAGTAAGTGATGACAAGTATAAAGAAAACGCTGAAAGCAATGCGTTTCTCAGAAGAGTGATTTATCCTGCCCGTGGGCTTGTATACGACCGTAATGACCGTCTTGTTGTCTTCAACCAGCCGGCATACGATGTTATGCTTATCCCTAAAGATGTGGGGAAGTTTGATACCACCGTATTTTGCAATACGCTTAACATCACCAAGGAGCAGTTTAAGGAGAAATGGGATGAAATGAAAAACCCGAGGAAAAATCCGGGCTATTCATCTTATACTCCCCAGAAATTAATGTCGCAGATCTCTACTGAAGAATATGGCAGGCTTCAGGAAAAGCTCTATCTCTTCCCGGGTTTCTACATTCAGACCAGAACTATCCGGCAATATAATTATATGGCAGGCGCAAATATCCTTGGCAATATCCGTGAGGTGTCGGCAAAAGATATTGAAAACGACCGTTATTATCGCGCAGGCGACTACACCGGTGACCTCGGGGTGGAAAAAAGCTACGAAAAACATCTACGTGGTGAAAAGGGGGTTGAGATTCTAATGAAAGATGCCCTGGGAAGAATAAAGGGGAAATATGAAGAAGGGAAACATGACAAAAGCCCCGTCACGGGCAGAAACCTAAAGCTGTCAATTGACATAGAGTTGCAGCAATACGGTGAGCAGCTCATGCAAAATAAGATTGGGGCAATAGTTGCCATCGAACCGCAGACCGGTGAAGTGCTTGCCCTTGTCACTTCCCCCAACTACGATCCCTCTCTGCTTATCGGTAGGGAGAGGGGTAAAAACTACGCTTCCCTGGTGAGCGATCCTCTGAAGCCCCTATATGATCGTGCATTGCAAGGCGCATATCCCCCCGGCTCAACATTCAAACCCACACAGGGGCTTATTTTCCTACAGGAAGGTGTAATCACCACCTCCACACTATATCCTTGTTATCATGGCTATATCAATGGGTTGCGCGTAGGTTGCCATGGGCATGGCTCTCCCCTCCCGCTAAAACCGGCTTTGCAAACATCATGCAATGCCTTTTTCTGCTGGGGCTTCAAAAACATGATCGACAAGAGAGGCACCAAGTCATACGATCAGCTCACAAAATGGAAAGACTATCTTGTAGAAATGGGCTACGGCTACAAGCTCGGCATAGACCTGCCATATGAGAGCCGAGGTTTTATTCCCAACTCTGAATTTTATTCCAAGTCATTCCGAGGACCCCGCTGGAGTGCAAATTCTATCATATCAGTGTCAATTGGTCAGGGAGAGGTACTTGCTACCCCTCTTCAGATTGCCAACCTGTGTGCCACTATTGCCAACCGTGGATATTTCTACACTCCCCATGTGGTGAAATCTGTCTCAGACACTGTGATAGATGAGAAATTTCGCGAGAAACATGCCCCGAAAATCAACAGGGAGCATTATGAGGCAGTGGCGGAGGGAATGCGCATGGCTGTCACGGGAGGTACCTGCCGCCTTGCCAACCTTCCTGGCATTGAAGTATGTGGGAAAACCGGTACAGCTCAGAACCCTCATGGTAAAGACCATTCCGCCTTTATGGGGTTTGCGCCCTATCATGACCCGAAAATAGCCATCGCCGTGTATGTGGAGAATGCCGGATTCGGTGCCGCATTCGGTGTGCCTATAGGAAGTCTTATGATGGAGAAATATCTCACTGGCAAAATTGCCGATGGGAGGAAGGGGCTTGAAGAACGTATGTTTAACTCTAATACCATAATCAACAGTGGAGTCACGAAACACTGAAGCAAATATATCCGTATTCCGGTCACTCGACTGGATTACGGTTATTCTTTATCTTATATTGGTGTCGGCAGGAGCAGTGAGTATCTACGCAGCCAGCTATGATTTTGACAACGCCAGCATGTTTGATTTCTCGGAATTTTCCGGGAAACAATTTCTGTGGATCGGTCTTTCTCTGGTAATAGGATGTGTTATTCTTCTTCTTGATTACCGGGTCTACGAGACCTATGCCTATCCTATCTACGGGGTAGTTATATTGGTACTGATAGCCACCATATTTCTTGCCCCCGATATCAAAGGCTCGCGCTCATGGCTCGTGTTTGGACCTGTTAGCCTACAACCTGCTGAGTTTGGGAAGTTTGCCACGGCACTTGCCCTCGCCAAGCTCTTCAACTCCTACAATTTCTCCCTAAATGCCAAGTTAAGCAACTATTTCAGGGCATTGATTATCATCTTCCTCCCCATCTGCCTCATCTTGCTTCAAAGAGAGACGGGAAGCGCGTTGGTCTATTTCTCCCTGATTTTTGTACTTTACCGTGAAGGAATGAGTGGGCTTGTGCTTTTCTCCGTGTTTTGCGCCGTGCTTTATTTCGTAGTGGCAGTGAAATTTACCGAACCTCTGATTTTGGGAATGCCCGTAGGCGACTTCTCGGTCTTCATTTTAATCCTTCTCACCTTCAGCCTGATGCTCATGTTTTATTGCCGCGACTTCTTCATAGCGCGCAACGTGGTGCTTTGGTTTGTTGGGACAGGTTTAATTGCCACTACACTGGCATTATGCGGCGTCAACGTTAACGGGACAATCTTTTTCTGTGTGATCCTGGGCATTGCACTTACCTACACGTTGCTTGCCATGTTCCGTCATAAGATTCAGAAATTTATAATTACCGTTGGGTTCGCCCTTGTTTCGGTGTTGTTTCTCTTCTCCGTAAACTACGTGTTCGGCAACGTCCTGGAGCCTCACCAGCAGATGCGTATAAAGGTTGCCCTCGGAATCGAAGACGACATTCGCGGAGCGGGCTATAACGTCAACCAGTCAAAGATAGCCATAGGCTCCGGCGGCATAGTGGGTAAGGGCTTCCTCAATGGCACACAGACAAAGCTGAAATATGTGCCCGAGCAGCACACCGACTTCATCTTCTGTACCATCGGTGAGGAAGAAGGATTTGTAGGCTCCACGGCTGTGTTGGTGGTGTTTCTCGCCTTTATATTGAGGATAATACACATTGCGGAGCGACAACGCCGTCCCTTCGGGCGTGTCTACTCCTATTGTGTGGTGTCATGCCTTATTTTCCACCTGTGCATAAATGTGGGCATGGTCATCGGGCTATGCCCTGTCATAGGTATACCACTACCTTTCTTTAGCTATGGAGGCTCCGCCCTTTGGGGCTTTACAATCCTCCTCTTCATAATGCTACGCATCGACGCTGCCCGTAAAGAACGCGGCGAATAATTACCCTCAGAATCAATGCTGGTTAAGGGCTTAAAGGAATTTTTCATCAAAGGGTATCCCGGAAGCGTCACCTATCAACGCATCAATTCTACAATAAGGACACCACCCCATTCCTCCACTGTCAAATGCGCCTTCTTTAGTCTGCTCTCGTTCAATTTATTCATAATTTATTAACGCGAGTTCGGGATAAGCAATATACCTAAAAGAATCGACAACTTTTTCAAGTTGTCGATTCTTTTAGGTATATCAATGATTTTTGGTAAGTTATACATAACCATATCATGAACCGAGAGTAAAGTTACTGAATTTTTTGATTTTTGTAAAGGATTTGAGGTTGAGATGGCGAAAAAAGTATTTCTCTTCATCTCTTCCATAATCTGTTCTCTACACTGATCTGAAATGAAGGGGATTGATATAGGTAGCGGTCACCTTTATGCCTGCTCCTTCAAGGGCTGTACGATAAAAGGGAATCTGTGCTGGGTCGCGACACACTAATATGCATCCCTCCGGAGTCATGACTGTAAGGTCAATAGTGCCGCTAAATATCTTACCATCCTTATGATAGACAAAGTGGCGGTCTTGCTTATAATCCAAAACCCCTCCATGACGCGAGGCTACAATCTCAACAATATCCTGCGGTGACATGGTAGTGTCAGTACCCTCTGCCACACTTTTCATCATACCCGGGAAAAAGTCTCTACGCTCCGCAAGTGTTATCCCCTCGGCAACAGGATAAGTCTTCTGCTCAACTGTCTCCGGCTCATTAGGCTCTATTGTCCGGTTAAGACCCTCTGTACTAAAGCTGTAACCATTGACAAGGGTTGCCTTGTCAGAGACATCAATAAGCCCAATATCCTCAAACCATTTGAGAGGATTCTTACCCTTCAGAGAGAGAATCAGTTGAGTAGTTGGGCGCGTCAATGCTACATAAAGCAGCCTTGTCTCTTCCGCTATCTTGTCGCAGCATATCTTGGTAAACTCCGGCTTCCCTCCTATTATCCCATCAATGGGAGCGGGAACTTTGCTGTTACCTGAGCCGTAAATAAACGGCAGTAGGGTGATATAGACTGTCGGAAAAAGGTTCTCCCTCGTCGGCTGTTCGCTTCTGCGGAAATGTACGCCAAACACTTCTCTCTTCATAATGGTCTTGACTTCTGCCGGATGGGAAGAGAGAGAAGTCACGATCACGTGTTTCCATTGCAGCCCCTTCGACTTATGCATCGTAAGCAGCGACACGCCGTCAGGATCACCAGGCAACGTTACCGATCCCTCATAGAGATAGTCGATAAAACCCTTTACCGTAGGCATGGCGTCAACACGAAGTGAGATCTCCTCGTAGGTCTTTGCAGCAGCTATAATGGCATTAAGCACACTTGCTCCCTCCCGAGCGGGACAACACTTCTTCACCTCCTCAAACAAATTCAGCTCCAAGATGACTGACTCCACAAACTCAGCCACCGACTGCTGTTTGAGTCTCTCTCTTATAGATGCCAAGCGGCGCAATACAGGGATCTCATCAAGGAAAGAGTGGTCGGGGTGTCCCGTCGCAGGGTCAACATGCCCGAGGGTTTCCGAGATAAGATTTTCGGTGTCATAACGCGGGTCAAGAAGGAATGCCACTTCTCCTTTGGCAAGACTGTCGGCATCATTGTCTGCAACGCTAAGTATCGCCTTGGCAAGCAAAGCTGCCTTAGACGACATAATCGGCTGCGTGGAAAGATTGACGGGCACATTATATGCTGCCAGCTTTGCTCCTATCTCGGTTAAAGGAGCTCCCTTACGGTGCAGTATTGCTATTTTCGACGGATCAGCCCCATCTTCAATAAGCTGCACAATATGCTTAACGAGCGACTCCTCATCGTCAATGTCCCACATCATCAGTGGCTCAATCCCCGCCTCTGAATCTTTATGAGGAGTCAGCCTGACTCTCTGCCGGTATGTCCGGAGAGAAGGCACGCACGAATATCTCATTACAGAAATTGACTATCCTGGGCACCGACCGCCAGGAGTAAGGCAAGGTGCGAGAATCACAGCTGTCAAGTCCTTCATCTATCAACTTTACTACGGCACCGGTCAGGCTTGTGTCGGAACCACGGAATCCGAATATTGACTGCTTCATGTCGCCTACCCAGTAAGAATGCTCCACCAAGTCGCTCAATTCGCTGAATATCTTTATCTGGATAGGAGAACAGTCCTGAAACTCATCGACAAAGACATACCTGTATTGCATCCCGATCTCTTTGGCTGCAAATGGTGTCCGCAGAAGCCGTAGCATATATTTCTCCAAATCATTGAAGTCAAGAATGTTTCTCTCTTTCTTAAATGCTTCATACCGGTTGCGCCAGCGCGTGGCAAGGTCAAACATGACATCAATGTATCTCTCCACAAGCGCATACACCTCTTTTGTCTGCCACATTATCGCCAATTTCTCATTCAGCACAGCGACAACAGGATTTTCCTTAGTTGCCTTTATTGACGTGCCAAGTTTAAGCAGTTCATTATAGAATCCGAAAGTGGGACGTTTTACCCTGTAGCTTAATTCCTTTAGACTCTTCTTGCGCTCACTGTTTGCCTTTGAGTCTCTCTGACCGTCAAATATAGTCTGCAAGACTTCCATGGTCTCCTTCATCTCCTTTTCATCAGGTAACCCAGGTGCAGTCGGACTAACAAACTCACGGTAAAACGCTTTTGAACGCTCACGACTGAGGCGATAGTCATCTATCTCGTAGTTAGTGGTGAAGCCGATTATAGCATTCAGCTGAGGCTGCCAGAAGTCATAGTTCACCGTAGGGTCCATTCCTTCCTTCATCTCAAACATCTCCGCAAACTCCTTCAGAAAGTTCAGCTCATCTTTTGTGGGGAGAGAGCCTAACGACTGCGCACGGTAGACGTTGCCGTCTTCCTCTGTCATGATCTGGGGCTTTGGCGGAAGACCAAGATAATACCAAAATTTGGAGATGATGGAATATGCCACACTGTGGATAGTGCCTATAAGTGCGCCGTCAAGTAGATTCGCCTCTTCAAAGAGTCCTTCTTCAAAGAGCTTGGCTTTCGATTTTTCCTTAAAGTCATTGGCTGCCTTGACAGTGAAGGTGGTCAGAATCACTTCATCGGGGCGCGCCTTGCCTCTTGAAAGCACCTCTGAGAGCAACTCCGTAAGGGTGTAGGTTTTGCCGCTTCCTGCACCGGCATTTATATATGTCAAATTCCTCATAACATCATAATCCTTTGAAAAGTCGGTAAATACTGAATCTGTTCTCTTTTTTTACATCGGGGTCTTCATCTCCCGGGAGCGGAAAAAGATTGTTGGTTACACGGTCTGCCTCATATTGCAATTCCCCAATCAGATTAAACTCACCTTCCTCCACTATTCCCGACAACAGTTGACTGCGTCGGTAGCGGAAAGAATTGATAAGTTGGCGCATGATGTCATCGTCATTCTCCTTGTCGACCACCACCACATTACGTCCTGAGAAATGATTGTCGGCAGTCACTATTACTCCCCTCGGCATCAGGAAATAGGCAGTTCTGACATTCCTGTCCTTCTCTTTCAGCAGTTCGCTATAGACAGCCAACTGTGTAGAACGGTTCTGCTCAAGCAAGGAGCGGTGATATTTTCTGCTGCGGGTCCATTTAAGGTCGAACACCACCGGATTACCCTCCCTGTCGGTAAGCTTCATATCAAGGTAGCCGTGTAGGTCCTCCTCTCCCGCATTATTCTCTTCGTCAAGACCGACAAAGCCGGAGTAGTGCCGCTCACAGCTGTCAACCGTAAGATGGTTATCCTCTATGATGTCGATAAGGGAGTCTATGCATCTACGCAGCTGGTAATGAAGATTACTACGCTCAAGCTTGTTCTCCGGCAGCATGAATATGGCACCACACTCCTTGATAACCTCCTGAAGAGCAGTATCATAATCTGACTCAACACGCTTTTTGATTTCAGCTGCGCCACATCCGGATTCAATGTCATTAGGGGAGAAGAGGCGGGCAATCACAGCATGCGCCACATTCCCTCGGGTTGTATTTATGCCGGGCAATCCCGATAGTCCTGCTGCCTGAAAATTAAGCAGACGGTCAAACAGGAAGTCAAACGGATAAAGGGTCAGGGTCTCAAGAGCCGTCGCGCTTATGCGTTCAGGAAATTTTATCATGTCGGCATTGTGGAAATGATATTCCAACTTCTCTGCCACATTGTCAACCGCCTCAACAGGCTTCGTCATCTTAGAGGCGGCTGAGTCATGCCTCACGAAGTCAGTGAAGTCCTTCACCTGTGTCCTGAACCGGGTAAGCAACGGGTGTGGAACCAGCATTTCACCATTGCTCTTCACAGCGTAGGTTATTGTCAGGCTTTCAGCAGCAAAGAGAAACGGCATTATGGAGTTTAGATAGCGCATCCGGCTTTCATCCTCACGCTTCCAGAATGATGCATGGGTTTCTATGAGTTGACGTTCCCCGGGAAGCAAGAACTCACATTCAAACCCTTGGTTACTGCCGTTCTCACACCCTACCCAGACTATATTGTTTGCCACTGCGGCTATGTCCCATGGGTCAGCTACGGTGAAGGCACATCCCACACGGGCAGGATGCTGTGGAAGAGTTACCTCCCGGCTGATGTCTCTCACCCATTCATTCGCCAGAGACAGGTCAAACCTCTCCCCTCTCTCTGAGAAAAGAAGCATCAGAATGTTGATGTTGTCTGCCAAGGCAGAGAGCTGAAGGGCGATTCCCTCACGGTTGTCACCTTCTTCAAGTGAGTATACCCTCTGGCGTGCCCAGTTGGCAAGAGCGCTGAGAGTGTGTTTCGTATTCTCCCCGTTGCGATAGCCGGAGTCAAGATAAGGCACGTATAATCTCAGTTTCTCATCGCGCTCTTCAGGTGTACCTCCGGAGGTAAAGTCTCCATTACAGTATCTTTTCACCACTTCCCGACATTCTTTGTTGAGGAACCCTCCGGTGCGTGAAATGGTCTCAGCCAACATAAACCGGAAACGCCTTGGCAATGGGTGGACAGGTGCCGTGAACCATTCCACAAGCTTGTTAATCTGCAGATATTCGTCAAAAAGCGCCAATGCCAGGGGCATAAGGTTTAGTATGCGAGAGCGTGAGGTGATCACCGATCCCACAGTGGGGAGGTTGAGTGCAAAAAGACGGTTGTCGGTTTTCTTTGTGTTGGGATTTATAAAGAGATCTGCTTTGAAGTCCGGCTGGCATACTACCATATACTCATCTTGCTCAAATTCATTCTCAAACTCCAGCACCTCAAACGACTTGTCTTTTTTGTCAAGCTGTATAATTTCTTTATCATCTGAGAGTAACAGGGAGCGCACGCGGCTCAGATTGTTGTCGTTGTTAGAAGCAAGTCGGTTTGACTCTATGGTGGCACCGTGACGCTCCACCGCATCAAGCAAGCTCCTGAGCAGCGGTGGAAGCACCTCTCTTTGCATTGGGGGCAACACCAGATTAAGCCACACGAAGGCATTTGCCGGCGACTCTTCAACAGCATGACAGACATGTATCATGCGGTCAGCCCAACCTTTGACTACTTCTGTCTGTTCTACCTCTGCCAATGCCCCTAAGCGCGAAGTAGGGTCGTCACATTCAAAATCCCACTGTGCCATTTTGAGTTCATCGCGCCATTGCAGCATCTGTCTGGCTGTAGAAAGCGGGGCTATCTCAAATGACTTGCACAGCACATTGCTTTCATTTTTGGCAAACCATTTTTTCAGCAGCTTATAGTAGCTGCACAGACGCACGTTAAACACCACAGACTCATCCTGAATGCCAAGCGATTTTTCCAACAGAGCCACAAATTCTGATGTGTCTGCCACTCCCACGTCTACCATATAGCAGTCTGCGGAAGAGGGTGCTATAAACACGTTTCCTGTCTTATTCGGAAGCAGATATAACTTCATAATACCTAAGTAGCTGGTTAAAAATTAATTATATGATTAAATATTTTAGGTAGCCTTTAGCAGCTCCTGCTCTCGGAGTACTCAGTGAGTATATGCCTCTTGCCAATGCCGTGGACCACCAGCGGGCATGATGTTCTGCTCCGCCGATGTTATGGCAAATATCTCAAGAAAATATTTTACGTCGATATTAAGTGTCATGCTATGGTATCAATCTTATTTTGTTTCAGCAGGGTTGCACTCTCCCCACGGAGAGCCCGCAAATTTAACTTTGACTTTACTCCAGGTCAACCCCTCCGGAAGATTAACCTTGGTGATAGCTGTGCAGCCAGAGAATACACTGTTGCCTATCTCCGTCACGCCGTCGGGGAGGGTGATATTTGTAGGATATCCTGCTTTCTTATAGAATTCTTTACTATAAATTGTTGCCACACTATTATAGTTTTTTAATTTATTAATTAGTTGTCAAATATATTTCGCGGAGACGTTAAAGTGAAACGATTCGAATTTCTCTATTAGATAGCATAGAAAGAATCTTAGAGGAGTACTTAAAGAATATCTATCTATTAGAATATATATTGAAAACATTACAAAGTTAACAAAAAAATCTTAAGTACCAGTAGTTTGCGATAATTAATCTTTTTCCATCAAGAGTAACTGCTTACATATCTGTTTGAAATATTTTCAAAATTAATATCCATATCTACTTATTTGGCAATCAGTTATATAATTTTGCCGACTTTCTTAAATATACTGCAAATTTAAGTTTTCTACTCCCTGATAGAGCTTAATTCAAATCCATTGCTATAATTTCTAACTTCCATAGAAGGCAGATTGTCTCTGAATAATCTTCAATTATTTCCATAACAAATGCTTGCAATTCACTTATCGTCAAGCCCTTTTGTAAAGGATAATAGGCTGTATTGCGATAGACGCGTGAATAAATGTCATAATCCTTTTTCAGCATGAATTCTGAAAAAGGTATACATGTCTCTGATGGCAGCCTCCGTAACCCAGTTCAGATCATTCACCGTGACGCGAGGATTAATCAGTATCTTCTTCCTATGCCGGTAAGAAAGAAGTAATATGGCTGTGTGCTCAATCCCAAGCACCCAGTGAGATTTATGCTTTTCTAACTTCTCTCTTATTGCCCACTTCGGATCGATAGAGAACGTTAACGAAGACGGCATGGCACCTCCTGATACCTTTAAACTGGTGGAAAATGCAAAGGAGGAATTCCTTGGGGAACTGAACTTAGGAATTAAGGCAACCAATCCTCCTGTTTAATGAGGCTAACGCAGTGCTTGGCGTGCGTATGGAAGGGGCACATCACGTGCCGTCAATAAGATGGAGAATTCCATTCAAAACATCATTCTTCAGGAAATGGAAAGTCTGGATGGGAGATTGAAAACATCGCCCGTCGCCACTCCGTCAAGGCTATTCTCTCAGGGATTGATGGCATTGATATACCAACACTAATCGAATCCTGCAAAAATGAGCATATCAATAGCACCTCATGTGCCAAAATCGGCTTCTAAACCATGATATTTCCAAAATTTTGCATAGTTTATTAAATTTTGAGGTAATATTTATTAAATTTGAACTCAATTAACCATATAAATTAAAGAAATAAACATGGACTTACCCGTAATGATGTATATCCATGGGTTCCGTTCAGGAGCCAATGGTTCAAAACGTGAACAACTTCAGCATCACTTCGAAGGACGCTATCGTGTGATAGCACCTGAGGTCGATACCGATCCCGTGAAATCTCTTGCAAAGATTAATGAGATAATTGCCAAGGAAAAACCTGAGGTGATTGTTGGCACCTCTCTCGGCGGCTGGATGACCCTAATGTGTGACAGCGGTGAGGCACAACTCATAGTGGTCAATCCAGCAACTGACCCTCAGCACAGTTTGGCGCAATGGCTTGATCAGGAACTACCTTATTTCTGTGAGCGTCTTGACGGCAAACAGACTTACACGCTGACCCGTAACGTACTTGACAAGTTCACCGATTATAATCTCCCAACTGCCGTCAAAGAGAAGTCAAACCGTATTTACGCACTCTGCTCTGTTGCTGATGAGCTATTGGACGACCTCCACATACGCACTCTTACCCCTCTCCTACCGGCTGACCATCTGACAGTGGTCAACGACTTCGGTCACCGCTGTTCCGGTCCGGGCATGACCCACCTACTTACCCTCCTCGACACAATTACCAAACCCAACTAAATAAATTGAGCCTCGGGCTGACTCATGTCAGCTCCGAGGCTACCCAAACTAAAATGTAAAATGATCAGGAAATTTTAGTCACATGTAAGAATGGGCACGTTGACCACTATTTGATGGTCAGGCGTAAATCTAACCTCACCTTTCTTAATAGCTTCAACTATGTGATTGTTAACTTTACCTAAGATGGCAATTGTCGAGCCTTGATATGCCTGGTCAATCATGATAAGCATTTCCGAAACTGCATTATCTATGGGTTGCGCATATATATAGATCAGATTCTGAAAATTAGCACCAGATAAAATCAAGTTCTCTTTTGGAAGCTGCTTTGAGATCTCTTCCACTTTACTACCATAATATACCGTCTGACCATTCCCCACTTGATGATCCTTGTATGTAACCATACCATTTTCCATCAGAATGTATCCAACCCATCCTACTCCGGCATCACTCTTATTACCTGACTCGATGCCAGAAAGATTCGGCATAGCATTGATTTCATCAAATGCCTCCTTAAATGTCAAGGCATTCGCACTGACCACCATCAGAAACATCAGTGCAAAAATTGAAAATAACTTTTTCATAACTTAAATTATTTTAAATTGATTTATTCCTTTATATATTATTTAAACAATGGGTATGAATCTTAAGTTCATACTATTATTTTGCGATTGCAGACACTCCGTGCATGTTGACTTGAATGCGGTTTTTACCATCGTAAAGGTTGCGCATAAAGTCATTAAATTCATTGAGAGTAAGGTTTTCGATGGCATTGCGGTGATCTGTAATAAAGTCATTCCCCAAAAGATTATATAGGCGTATGTTGTTATGCCAATAGGAATTTGTTCTGACAGTGTTTTCATATTGAGAAAGCAATGCGCCCTTCACTCTATTAAACTGATCGGCAGTAGCACCCTCCTTCAACAGCTTTACAAATAGCTCATCGGCAAGATTAAGCATCTGTGCTGACTGCTCCTCATTTGTCTGAAGGAAATACACGAGATTCCATTTCCCGGTGTTGATATCGTATGAAGAATAGACCATTGGAGAATAAACTCCACCCTCCTTTTCACGTAGAATTTCAGTGTAGATGATCCCAAGCACATCGCCTACCAATGATGTCTTTACCTGATTCTGGATATTGCCTTCAATATTGGTTCCGCTGTAGAATCCATAAAGCCAATCTCCGGGGGTAGTCATCTCTATACTATAATTGTCAACCACCTGTCCATCTGATGTATTTATAGGAGTAACCACTTTTGATTCTCTCTTCTTACTTGTGGGTAGGGAGGCAATATATTGTTCCAGCAAGGGTTTCATGATCTCTATGTCTACATTACCTGTAAACAAAAAAGTGTAGTCAGCCGGATTAGCAACAGCCTCCTTATATATCTGGAGTATACGCCCGTAATCGGCAGTTTTGAGTAAATCGGCAGTAATTGTAGCCTGCATTGGATTTCCGCTATACAGAGCTTTATCTCTGTGTTGCCCGAATACAAATTCAGGAGATTTCTCGGCAGCTTCCAACTGAGGGATTATCCTTGCAATGTAGTTATTATAGTTCTCCTCGTTGGCATTGACATTGGTAAATGCCGTATAGATCAATTCAAAAAGTGTCGGGAGGTCTTTTACTGAAGAATTACCCCTCAAATTATCGGTAAATTGCCCGATAGAAAATTCCATACTTACGTTTTTGCCCGTGAGATAGCGCACCAGAGTCTTATTATCAAAGGACCCCATATTTGACATGCCGACAGCATCACCAATCATCTGTACATTTACGGCATCTGTGTACGAATAGGCAATCTTCCCACCATTTTTAAAAGCCTGAAACAATATCTCGTCATCTTTATAATCAGTGGGTTTTAAAATAACTTTTACCCCGTTTGACAGCATGATTTCGGTGGTGCCGAATTTCCCTTCCTCAATCTTGGCAATCTTCCCCTTTACAGGAAGGACAGTGATAAGAGGTTCTGAAACTACCTCATCAATATAAGCTTCATATTGACGGTTAAGCACATCATTCACCACTGCGAGAGTCTCTTGCTCAGAGGGGAGCATCTTGCCATCTTTCTTCTGTTGCTGGATAAGAACTACCTGATTATTGGGAGTTATTATTTGTGTGGCTGCCTGATTATAGGCTTCTACGGGTACCTGAGCTGTGAAACTGTTGAAGAAGTCTCTTTCTGCCTCAATCCCCATGGCAGGTACATTATCCTTAAAGGCATTTATCAGTTCTTTAGCCAGACGGGAGGTATTGGTGGAGTTACGCTCATTAAATCTTTGGTCATACTGAGATTTCATATTCTCTATCGCACGATCCAGTTCCGACTGAGAAAACCCCGTGCGGCAGGCTCTCATCACAATCTGGAAAGCGTCTTCAAATGCTTCAAGCTCATTGTCTTTAGCTATAGCTGCCACATTGAAGATACCCTTGGTTTTAGATGGATACATATCAGCGAAATAGACACCTGCATTGGCATATTTACAATCTGCATCAAGTGTGTGTTCATACAGGCGTGTATTGATCATCTCAGCAATTATATCCTGTATCAAGCTATTGATAAACGCCATGTCGGTATTCTGATATTCCAAAGGAATTTTGTCAAACTTTACCTGAAAATCCACTCTTCCATTTTTAAGTTCCGGGTCTTCAAACGCGAAAAACAATGGCTTTTCGTTATCGCTGACATGGACATACTCACGTGGGGCAGCATTCTCAGGCATAGGTATTGAGCTGAACATTTCCACTACTCTCTTCTCCATTTCCTCAGCATTGAAATCGCCTACGATAATGATGCCCTGCTGATCGGGGCGATACCATTTATGGTAATAGTCGCGTAATGCCTTATAGGGGAAGTTCATCACCACCTCCATTGTGCCTATAGGAGTAAGGTGATATTGAGGCTCTGCAAATATTTTTGGAGCCATGGCAGCACGGAATCTGTAGCTCGGGTCGTTGCGCATACGCCATTCCTCTTGAATCACCTTCCGTTCCGCGTCGATCTCCTCATCTTCAAGTAGAAGGTCGCAACTCCAGTCGCGCAACACAAGAAGCACACTGTCCATAAGCACAGTATTGTCGGTGGGTACATTGTCAATATTATACACCGTTTCCTCATAATCGGTGTAGGCATTGATATCCACGCCAAAACGAATCCCCTTCGACTCAAGATAGCGAAGCATCGAGTCACCGGGATAGTGGGTAGTACCGTTGAAAGCCATGTGCTCAAGGAAGTGAGCAAGACCATACTGCTCCGGCGTTTCAAGGGCGGAGCCTACCTTCTGCGCAATATAGAAATTAGCACGATTGCGCGGTTCCTCATTGTGGAGAATGTAGTAGGTCAATCCATTTGGAAGCACTCCATGTCTCACCTGAGGATTGAGAGGAAGTGGCTGCTGGGCTTGAGTCGTAAATACGTACCACAGCATCAATGTCAATGATAAAATTTTCCTGAACATCTTTTAATTGAATTAGTTGGTTTTTACGTTGCAAAATTAGGTAAAATACCATTCCAATCCAACTACAATACCTTACATTCTCTTATGTAAATATCTGATATTCAATATAGCTTAACAAAAATATCTTACATCACCTTACAGCCATCGAAATCAACTGAAATATGACAGATATTCCTCCTTCCCGGGAGCGTCACTCTTATTGATCACCCCTTTGAGACGTGATTTATAGACATAGATATTCTTAAGTTCTGTACCGGTGAAAATGCTTATTGAGGGCAACGAAAACCCACAAAACAGATACAGGGCAAGCCGGTATTGAGCCACGCTCAGTTTAGGGAAATCCTCACGGAATCTCAACATGAGGTTGTCATTATACCCATTAACTATGTTTTCCAATTCCTGTGTGGAGGCATCGGAACTGAAGTTATTCAAAGATGATTTTACATCTGAATAGATGCGTTTTTGCTCCTGACCTGTTTCCTTACTCTCAAAATATGATGCCGCGAGACTGTCTAAAAGTTTAAACCGCGAATGAAACAGTTCGGTTATTTTTGATGAGACAATCTTATGCTTGTTGTCACTCTCAAAAAGATTATCCTGCAAGGAACGAATCTTCAATAGGTCATTCTCATGCTCAAGTTTTAAAATCTGATTCCTTTTACGCAGATATAGAAATATGGAGATCGCGGCAATGATAGACAGAATGGCAGCAAAAAGGAAATAGGTGGCACGTGTACGTGCTTTGGCTGCCTCTAACCATGCCTTAACCGTTGCCGACTCATTTTTTACATTTATAATAAGACTCCGCTCTTCAAGTTTTTCCTCCTTGACTTTATTTATAACGGCTACTTTCCGAAGACTGTCAATCCTTGCCAATTCTGACTTTCTCCCCATTTTCTCAAGAATACCATATTCCACATTGCGGCAGAGTTGTTCATCACTACTATTATGAGGCAGACTATTGGCTTGCGTTATAAGCATGTATGCGCTATCAAGTTTATTGATTCTGCAATAAGCATCTGCCCAATGCGCAAGTGTGTTAGAATTCATTTCCTTGCCGTCATAAATTGAATGCCATATAGCTATTCCCTTTTCGGTCTGACCATTCATACCGTATGTCCTTGCCAGCTGATCAAGGAAAAACACTTTGTAGCTATCATGAGCATTTGCCATTACCTCGTCTTTCATTGCAAGCAATGAATCAAGCATGGTTTTATAGTCCTCTTTAATTGCATATGCTGACACAATATTCATTTTAGTCTCCCTGATTTGCTTGGGACAGTTTAATTCCTTCAGCAACTCAATGGCTTTTTCAGCATAATATTTACAGACCATACCATTATAACCTCGTTTATATACTGACGATAAATTCTGATATACCATTGCCAAATCAAATTTGGAATCCAATTGCATTGCCAAAAATTCAGCATCTTTCAAACTTTCTATCTGTGCAATATAATCACCTTTCAATTTTGATACATCTGATTTAATAATCAGCCATTTTACCTCGTCAGTGTTGAATTTCCCTCTAAATAATCTGTCGCACTCTATTATGGTCTGATCATCCAAATTTAATGAGTTACCATGTACTACAGCCATGTAACTATAAAGTAAATCCATATGCAATTTCTGAGCATCTGACATTCGATTTGTATCCATTTCTTCTATGATCTTCCAAACCGAGTCAGGATGATTAGGAATAAGTTTTTCCATTGCTGCTAATTGTCTGTCTGCTTCTCTGCTGCCCTCACACCCGGCAAGCATTCCAACAACACACATCAGTATAGCTATTAATCCACACTGCATCAGCGGATATCTGACAATATTATATATGGGGGTATATCTCTTTTCTGTCATTTCCATCAAAAAACTGTATTAGTATTCATCTGAATCATCACCTTCTCCCACTCCAAGTGACAAAGTTACACATTTTTTCTGATACATCTACCATTCTATTCTCAATTCAATCTCTAAATAGTATGTCCCCTCATGTCATAATAGGTATCAAAAGAATTTATTGCATTCAAATTAAATTGCATTTTAAGATAATTAACTAAATTTGCAGCATGAAAAGGCATCTACATTTGATGATGTCTACCCTACCTCCTCTCTACCTCACCATGAAGTTAAGATAGGAATATGAAACTAAAGAAATTTATATGAATAAGATAAAGAATATCGTATTTGATTTTGACGGTACACTCGTAGACACCGCACCGTTAATTTTACACACCATGCAAGAGACAATCCACAAAATGGGGCTACCCTCCAAGACGGAAAAAGAATGCCGTGCCACAATCGGATTACGACTTGAGGAAGTCCCCGCTGTCTTGTGGAAGGAGCTTCCAGAAATTGGCATCGAGTATGCAAAGACCTACCGTAAAATATTTGACAAGCTGAAGCGTCCTCTAAACGTAAGCTGTTTTCCGGAAGTGTCAGAGACTTTATATTTGTTGCGCAATGTCGGAGTACGAATGGCTATAGCCAGCAGCCGCAGTCATAAGTCACTTGAAGAATATGTAGAGCTGTTCGGACTGACAGACTGTTTCACCATGCTGATAGGAGGTAATGATGTGACGAAAGGCAAACCCTCTCCCGATCCGGTATTAGCCATAATCAATCCCTTAGGTTGGAAGGCTGAGGAAACCCTTACCGTAGGCGATGCCGGCGTTGATATTCAGATGGGGAAAGCTGCAGGTACGCAGACCTGTGCTGTGACTTACGGAAATGGCACTGAAAGAGAACTTGAAGCCAGTCATCCGGATTACACAATTTCTAATTTTCGTGCCCTGACTGAAATCATAAATTTCACCCCAATAAACCAGAACATACTTACTTAATTTTCGGTTGATCAAAGTGGTAATATCATTTCAAACTAACGAGTTGCCACAATAATATCCTGTTTTTAAGGAACACAGGAAGGGAGAGTTATATTGTTGGAACTTGACTTTAGACGCAACTTTTGCTAAATGTAATTTGATTCTCTTTTGTATTGATGTTAACTGCGATGCTATGATTTTATTAAAAATTATGATAGAGATTCAATATATTTAATTATTTGTTCATCAAGATTCGGATATGTACCTCTATAAAATCGTTGCATTCTAAACATCTATATATTATAATCCTTTATTTTAATGTCTAATATTTATTCTTATTTATAACTTTTGAATAAATTAATTTCTTTAAAAGGTAATCCTCAACCATAAATTTTAGAGAAATATTATGAAATTAGGATACAATCAAATTTTTAGATAAGATAAATTCTCACTTAAAAGATGAAAGCCAATCAATTATAATCTGTCATAATGCCACGTCTACAATTATTGAATAGAGTTTACATCAATTAAAAGTTCATGCTAATTTCGAGAGGAGATACGCCAGTTATGAATGCCAGCGGCAATGTTGAATATTCTGCCGACATAGTCGTTAGCCCGGAGTCTGCACTCGTCCTTGACAATGCGAAGTCGTTTGGCACCCCCAATGGCGTGCTCCACCCGGATTCTTCGCGAGGAGATATTCCTGTTCTCAGCCTTTTG
>JAAVCP010000051.1 GCA_014802265.1 Bacteroides sp.
AGACGTGGGGCTGTTTCTTCAAGTCTTATTTGTAAGGTGTTTGGCGATACCGGAAACTGAAGGACGTGACGCAGATAAGCCTCACGTCTTTTGCGTTTCTATAACCCGGTAGCAGTGAGCCTACCACAACACTAATATCAATGTCAAAAGTATTTCGTGTTACACCTAAACGTATAAAAAGGAGTAATGGCACTATCCTAACTCCGGAGATGGCAGTGACAGTTACCACTCTTCAACATACGACAACTCCGTTTTACAACGGAGCTAAAGAAGTCATAGATGCTTATATGCGTCTCTACGGCTTTGACTATAAGAAGGCATGCTGTAGCCAGAATGATTTTAACTTTGTAAAACTTGACTAAATCTTGATTTAAATTATAAATTTTTAGATGGCTAAATATAAAATTGATATTAATAAACAGTATATTATTCCTCCTGTTTCTGTTGTTAGACATAATGGAGAAATATTAGTGATATCGCCCAAGACAGCTAATTGGATTGTGCTCCCTTCGGAGGTATGTTTAGAGATTTTTGAATCTCTCAAAATGAAAAAATCTATTCAAGAGATACTATCTTTATACCCTAATTACATAAATGAAGTTAAGACTGTCATTACGCAGTTAGAGGCACGTCACTTTTGTAATAAAAAATTTAAAAGTGTTACAGAAGATTTTAAACAATTACATTTTTATATCACAAATAATTGTAATCTGTGTTGTCCTCATTGTTATCGTTATTCAGGTAAAGCTAAAGAAAAAGAATTAAACACGACACAAATTATAAATTAATGGCAAACACTAGAATAAAAGATCAAATTCAGAAAGAGTTTGAAACAGTCCTACAAAAACATAATAAAGTTTTAATACAACTGAGTACTCTTAATTTTAAACATGACTCCCTGAAAAAAATAAAAAGAGAGTTTGTAACACACTTAGAAGAGCTTATAAATAAAATTCGGGAAGAATATAAAACCGTTAGAGATGAAATCGTATGGGATCATCTTGTTATCGGCTTTTTTGGTGAAACAAATGCTGGGAAAAGTACAATTATTGAAACATTACGGCTTCGTTATGCCAGTAATAAAAATACCTGGAACCATGGTGAAATCGTTGGTACGGGTGAAGCAGACTTTACCAAAGATGCGTCAGAATATGAACTTAATATAAATGGACAAAGAATTACATTAATTGATATTCCCGGTATAGAAGGAGATGAATCCAAATACAGGCATATTATAGCGAAGGCTCTTCATAAAGCACATTATATATTCTATGTACATAAAAAGAACTCTCGTCCAGATACAAAAATTGCATGTAGAATCCAAGATTATCTATCAGATTGGACTCGTGTTTGCTCTATCTATAATGTTTCAAACTCTATAGGAAATTATGATGAGGCCGAGGATAGAGCAAATCTTTATACTGAGGGTGTCATCAAGCAAGCTGCCATTATTAAATCGGCTTTTCAGGAAATGTTGGGCTTCCTTTATGAAGAAAATATCACTCTGCAAGCTCAAGTGGCTTTATGTTCGTCAAGTGACTTTTCAAATTCAATAAAACTATCTAAGGATGCAAAAAAATTGCGTAAGTACTTTAGAGATGCCAATAAAGCTTATGCTTTCAGTCGTTTTGATTCTTTGATCATCCTTTTAGATAAACTTAATAGATCTTTCGATAAAGTAATAATTGATTCACAGAATCAAAAACTTAAGGCTTTAAAAAAACGTTCCTGTTTAAAATTGGAAGAATTTGAACAAACACATAAGGATTTATTATCTCAACTTGAACGCAGACTTATGAGAATGACTTTGGATATAAAAGAAAAAGTGCAATCTTCAAAGTATGCGATCCAAAACAGATGTGATGCTTGTATTAATGAAACATTCATTGAAGTTGAAAAGTCTGTTTTTGATAGTATAGATAAATATAAGGATAATCGTTATTTCTTAGAGAACGAAATAAAAAATATTTTATGTATAAATATTAAAAATAATCTTCCTTATAAAATAAATCAAGAGTGTCGAGACATAATAGCAAAGATGACTCAGCAGATTCACGATAGGATAAAAGAATTAAACTATTTCAGTATTACCATTGAAAAGCCAAATATAAATTTTGAGTTCCAATATGATATTGATACTAATGCTGTAATAAAATATCTTAAAGTCTGTTTAGGCGACGTTTTGGATGTGGCAGGTGGTGCTGCCGGGGGGGGCGGCACTTGGTGTCATTGGCGGCCCTATAGGAATAGGTATTGGAGCTTTATTAGGGGCAGGAGTAGCAGTTGCTAAAAAAGGTATTTTCGGAGATAGGGGAGTAGGGAAAGCTAAAAGTGCGGCAAAAGATGAGTTCAATGTTTGCAGAGCTGAGTGTCATGAGAGCATGAGACAGTATTTTGGAAATATAGAACATGAATTAACAAGATTTCAAAATCATGTGATTAATTTGATTTCAAGAGAGTTAAGTAATCTTTCTGAAATGCAAAAACAAACACAAAATATATATCAATTTCTATGACTAAGGAAAATGTTATTTCGGCTATATCCAAAGCCGAGAGCTTTATCAGTGAAGGCATTAAGTTAGGTCTTCCCTTAAAAAAGGAAAAAGAAAAGCTTGAAAAAGCTCTTTCGATGGTTGAATCCAATGAAATTTCAATTGCATTGTTAGGAAGTTTTTCAGATGGCAAAACGACTGTCATATCCGGTCTTATTGGTCGTGTTATGGATAATATGAAAATCGATGCGAATGAGTCTTCAGATGAAATTGAGATTTATGAGGTGCCATTCTTAGGAAAGAAGTTTAGATTTGTGGATACTCCCGGATTATTCGGGACGAAGGAGAAAGAGATAAAGCATGGAAATAAAGTACGTTTTTCTTCAATCACAGAAGACTATATTTCACAGGCAAATGCAGTAATATATGTAACCGAAGCCTCGAACCCACTTCCGGAAAGTCATCAGGAGCCACTGAGACACATTATGCGTGACCTTAGGAAATTGGATTCTACTATTTTTGTCATCAATAAGATGGATGAAAAGTATGATACGTTGGATGATTACGAGTATAGAGAAGGGGTACGAATTAAAACTAAGAATCTAACAGATAGACTACAACGGTGCCTTGATCTTAATAATAATGAGATCTTACGTTTAAAAATCGTTTGTCTGGCAGCCGATCCCAAAGGGAAGGGATTGAATTATTGGCTGAATCATTTTGATTCTTACGCTGAGAGATCCCATATTAATGTTTTGAAGGATGAGGTTTCTTCTGTGGCAGGAGATCTAAGGGATGATGCTAATGTTAAGGCAGCATTGGATACATCTATTGATGTCATGGAGAATCTTGGATTGACACTCATTGAAGCAAAAAGACCTGTAGAAGAAGCAATAAAAAAGATTCTTCCAATTTCTCAGGATCTAAAACATGAACTTGCAATGACAAGGACTGTGGTACTCGAAGAAAAAAAATCCATGATCTCTAACCTCGAGTCATTAGAGGCAGACGTTAAAACTTCAATTCTATCAATGTCACAGGACACAGCTGCGGAAGTTCTTCACAAGGTAATTGGAGTAAGTAAAGAAGGAATTGATTTTTCAATTGTAATAAGAAAAATTGAATCTGCCATGAAATCTTGTTCCGATTCAGTTAATGTCAGTGTGACAAAAATTGAGACCGATGTCATTAAAGGAATGGATCTTGCTGAAAGAATCGTTTCAGATGCAATGTCCAAAGGGGTTAAACAAATTAAGAATGTCAAAATTGATAAAGATATGGTTGGAAAGATTCGTGATATGTGTTTCAAGAATCATAAATTCAAGCCATATGGGAAAATTAAAATGGCGAATAAAATTAATGTGGGGATAGGGAGATTGTATGTAGTAATTGGTTTGGCTATAGAGATCTATGATTTTTGGAAGAAGCATAAAAAAGCAAAAGAGTTTGAAAGTGTACGGAATGAATTATTGGATGTTGTTACGAATATTTTCAATGAGGCTCATAAATCATACAGCAATGAGGAAGTATTTCTAAAAAATTTCGCCCCCACATTAACGGAACTCAAATCAATCATTGACCAGAAAGATAAAGAAATCGAAAAGTTGAAAGAAACCATCAACAGGATGGACAAGCGGCGAGAAGATATTATGAATTGGAAAAGAGAATTTATAGAGGATGTTGAATACACTGTTTGCTAATTTCTAATAAGGATTTTACCATTCTTGTAAGTTCAATAAACTTTATATGAAATAACAATCAAATATTAATAATTAAAAATCAAACAAACATGTCAAACGAAAGAGAAGATCTAGAGAACAAGAAAAAAGATCAGAATAACAAAGAAATAAAGAAGAATCTAATGAAAATTGGAGGAATTTTATTTACTTTGGGAAGTATACTGATTAGTGTACGAAAAGGAAAATCTTAAGGTATCAGTGGTACCTCTCGATATCTGATACTAATTATATTTTTCATTGAAGTCGTACATTTATTTAATGAGATAAATGTACGACTTCATAAAGAATAAAGTTATGGAAGAGTTATTAAATTTAGAAAAACGGTTATATGAAAGGATAAGAGTAGTTGACAAATATGATGTTTTGGAAAAGATGCGAATCATCATAGATGATCTATACAATAATGATATGGACACTTATCTTGAGGTTAAAAACGCTTTAAGGAGTAACACATGGGATGCTTTGGAGGAATGTTGGAAATTGTGGAATCCGACGCCTACAAATAACGTGGAATGGAAGGGTCCTAATGACCGAACCTGTGTCCTTAAATCGACAAATGCTTTTTATAAGGATTGTAAAGACCTTAATTTTATTACGTGTACGTATGATGAGCACGGCTCCCCGGATTTTGGACCTGTTACTTTCCCAGGATCTATTGTAGACATTTCAGATTTATATGACACTCTATCTTCTGAAAATATACAAAAACGTGGTGGGGGCAGTAATAGCTTACAGGAGATAGCCCAAGAAAGAATGCTAAAACAATTAAAAAATGTAGTTCATAAATGGGCGAAACAAAATAATTGTGTTCCGGATTTTTATAAATGGCGTGATGCACATGATCTTGTACCTCATGAGGATACTAATTGTCGCACAATGAGATTGGTGTATCGTGTGCCACATACAGCTTTTAAGCATCGGGGTGGAGTTGCCAATGCATTAAATATAAAAAGAAGTTTTTCATAATCATTAATGCCTGACAGATTCTTATGCTTGGAGCAGACATGCTTGATTTAAGATTTGTGGATTGACAGCTCACTTAGTGCCACTATAAAAGGGAGACAATCTATATACAAGTAAGACCTTACAAAGTCTTACTTGTATATTTTGTCCCTATCTCTTAGAATATAAATTATTTTCTATATACTCTCCACTTAAAGGAAGGATTGCGATACCTATTTCTGAACTTGGGTGAGATGTAAATAAAGGATTGTTAGCACTATCATACAAATCAGCATTTGCCTATTTCCAATTGTGGGCACCTTGCTCTTTCATTCGGATAACAATACTCTTTATGCCGTTAAACACATGTTTATTGAAAACAAGAAACGGCATGGATAATGTGTCTTTAACCTCTCTCACGACAAAGAATCCGCTCCCTATCCAATTTACTGAACCTGTTGTATTTTTACAGCCAATAGATACTACGGCATTTTCATAGATTAATGGAATTATTACCGTAATTATAGTATAATATATTTCTGAAAACGACTTGTGGGTTTATCTGGGATAGTCATTTGGAGGCGAGAGCCGAGAAGGGGATTGATGTAACGCTCTTTGAAATTACGCGTGTCCTTAAATCCACAATAGGTGGCTATTTCAACCAAGGTTCGAGGTTCATTGCAAAATTCAATTATTTTTTCTACAACAGATTTCTCTAATTGACTTGTGGGTTGACTTGTGGGTTGACTTGTGGGTTGACTTGTGGGTTGACTTATACCCTTCGACAAGTCAGCTTCGGTTGTGGCATAGACATTGACCCGGAATGCCGTTATGGTATTAACATCAAATTCGGCGGGTGGATTGCCGTTATCCTTCAACATCTCTTGCACACGGGTAACGCCTCGGTTGAATTTATTGACGTATTTCATCACTCTCATGGCTTCTGCCACAAGAGGATTGCGATAGTCATTGACAGAGGGGAAGTTCTCCGGGCGAGCCTCACCATATAGACCTCCGGCATTCATCACTTCGATATAATTATCAAACTGATATAACCGGATTGGCATATTGGCTTGATAATCCCTGTGCATACAGGCGTTCATCAGTAATTCGCGGATTGCTCCTTCCGGATAATTCCAGACAGTCCTTTCGCGGAACAGAGTTTCCGGTACGGGACGTTGGGTTATGATACCGTCACGAACAAATGATTCCAGTGTCGGCAACATCTTGTAGAGTGGTCCGGCAAACTGGCGTTCATTTAGAATGTCTCCACCTTTGTCTTTTCCGGCAAATCTAACGAACTGCACGTAATCACCCAATAGAAAATACTTGGGATTCTTGCCGAAAAGAATTATTCCGGCGTAGGTAGGGCAAGCGTTGTCTCTATCGTATAGGTGTATTGAGGCAAGTTGCTCCTTAATATCACGCTTGTCGTTCGCAAGAGTCTCCTCATCAAATGCCATCGGGAGATAGTTGGACTTGATGTAATCAACATCCAAATCTTCCAATTTGGCACTAAGGCATGGGGTGGCATCAAAGGTCGCCATGAATGAGCAACGACGTTCAGCAAGGATTCTTTCTTCAGCTTCGGTAGCGATGTCGCGTCTCGGACCGATTCGGATAAATACTCTGCCTCGATAGCGGACAGGTGGCAAATCAGACGGACGAACCTCAGCAACCAACAGATCTCCCTCCGGGTACGAAAATCGTTCTACGGACATTGTCGGTAAAGGAAGAATATTACCGTCTGATCGTATTCCTGCGATTTTCTTGAGTAGGGCATCATCCACCTTCATTCCAGCGATAGATCCGTCATCTTTCGCCCCGATAATCAGATAACCGTTCTTGCGAGAAGCAGGCATATCGTTGGCAAAGGCACAAATGGCCTCACAGAACTTGTCCATGTTGCCTGTACTCGTGGTGCGTTCGACGCGATATGATTCAGTGGACTTCAACAAGTCCAATACCTCTTCTTTAGCTATCATACTGATTTGTTGGGTTTCAGACTGCAAAATTACGAAAAATCCGTGAGATATGGAAGTCTTGGTTATGAATTAACAATACCTGATGAAAAAACACAACAGGAGCATAATACATAGCTTACAATCTTCCTAATTTTAATCGGTCGTTCAAATTATTTTACAATATAAACTGCATCTGCTCTAAATCTAAAAAACTTATAGAATTATTCAAAGATGATAAATAGGAAAAATAAAAACGGTCGATTCACATCGACCGCTCTCTGTTTTTCCATAATACTTTCTAACTAACCTAACATCATGAATTGAAAAATCGATGAATACCTATTAAATCTATGATCATTAATCAAACGATTTTCTGATATTATAACACTGCAATTGTTTAAATAGTTCACATGAACATAAAAAATTTTTAAATTTTTTTAGTAACCCTCATGATTTGCACTATCGAAGGCTCTGGGATAATCCAATACCCGGGTCTTTGGATGACCTTCCCATTAAACACAAAATTATATAAAAATCGATTTTTTATGCCTGGGGTATAAGAAAGTCAAGATCCCCAGTGGCTCTTTAATCTAAGATACAAATTATTTTTATAATTCGGTCATTTGGCTCATTTCTATTCGGTTGTTTGATACGTTACTAATAAATCAGCCCCTGTTATAACCTCAAAGAAGCTGATCGGGATTACAACAGGGGCATGTAACTTTAGGGGGAATAATTAAATTATGAAATCAAGAATTGGATTTGTTGTAGCGATTGCGTATTTCGTCAGCCATCCAGATAAATTCCTCACGTAGCCATTTTGGGGAAATTACTTCGGCAGCCGCACCAAGTCGCAGAATTTCATGCTGAAATTCGTATTCAGGACGAACTTTATATTGATAATCACAATATTCCTTTGTGCTTTTGATAATCTTCTGCGACTTGTGAATAGGGAGTGCATCCACATAAGCGCATTGGGTGCCATAGATGCGTACCACTACCTTCTCACAGTCAAAATCCTCATCTACATTCACCCCCACCACATCATCAAAATAGCTCCTTATGTCGATCGCCTCATCGAGCTTAAAAGTCTTATCAGTAAGCTCTATTGAGTCAATGCGGTCAAGCGCGAAGACCAGCAAGCGATCCGAACCTTGAGGTTTTCCAACCAAATACCAACGCCTCCCTGTCTGCTTCATGCCGTAAGGCTCAACAATATTCTCCGTACCCTTAGATTTGTTGAAACGCTTATGGACAATCTTCAGGATACGGTTTTCAGTCAATGCCGTTGCCACAGTCGCCATGTGTTCACTCCCGCCAGGTGTCTCGTCGAATAATATTCGATCTGCCACCTCCTCATTCTCCATCAGTCTGTTATCAAGAGAAAGACCATTGAAAAGCCAGGCAGTGAAGGTAGGTTTATTAAGAGCATCCTCATTGTCGATATAATAGGTGTTGCCGTTAAAACGGTTGCAGAGAATATCTATGCCAAACAAGTCGGCTATAGCCTCCCGATGACGATGGAAAGTGCGTTCCGGAAGTTCCTTCTCCTTTTCCATACGTATAGACTTCTCATTAAGCCACTGTTCTTTAATCTCTTCAAATGTGATATGTTTGGCTCGTCTCACAGTGTCAACAAGCCAAACATATCTTCTTAATAATCTAACCGAAGTTGCCATAAAATTAAAATTTATCCGGCAAATTTAATCACCTATCCTGCCATTTCATGACATAGCATTCACATAAAAAGATATTTTTCAGAATGCGAGTGAAACTCCTACGGAAGCAGTCCAGGAATGAACCCTGTAATCAGCCGTAAACCTGGTTGCCTGTCCGGTCAGAATATTAGGTGAAGTGTAGGAAGCATTGTCCTCCCCAAGTCCTGCCACATACATTGCGCCGACGTTGATGCCCAGACACGGTATCGGACGGAAAGTAAGACCGAGAGTAGGCTCTATCTTTGTCATGCCCGGAGTCTCCGGGTTATAATACTCTTTGTCACAGGGGGAGAAATCAACCATCAGACCGGCTCTAAGGTCAAGTCGGGGAAGCACCTTCCATTCCGCACCCCCTCTGACAATCCATGAATTATGGTAATTCTTTTCAAGATGCTGGTCAAACTGTGATGCCCCCTCGAAATTAATGTCAAGGTATTTGTACGCGCTCCAGAAAGTAAGCTGCCCCTCTAAGTCAACAATAACTTTGTCATTATGCCACGAGGCACCGAACCCCAAAACAGCCGGAAGTGGCATTTCGGCACTAAACTCAGTTTTAGATATGCCGTCGAGCTTAGATGACAAAAGCCCCAGTATGGTAGGATCGGAAGTGGCATACTTTACTTCTGTTTTTCCTGCCTTTACTTTCATCATAGATTTTGAACGGAAATTTACTCCTGCGGTAACGTGGTCAGAAATATCATACATTGCACCCACGTTCACCCCGCAGGCAAGCCCTGCATGACCGTTAAGGTTGACCGATGCCGGTGTTATGTCGCCAAATACTGCCGGCATACCCAACATGCCCAGCATACCGTCAAGATCACTGCCGCTTATAAGACCTTTGTTAAGGTTGACGGAACCCCATGTGAATGTCACACCCGCACCGACTGAAAGACAGGGCAGAATACGGAAGGCTACTGTAGGCTGAATAGTATAGGCTGCAAGTTTCACTGATTGATTCAGGGTGGAGCCGGGCCAGTTGTCGGTCCAGTTGATAGAACTGCCGTATGGGGTATAGACACTTATACCCGCTGTAAAACGGGAACTTATATCAAACGCACCGAACACACTGAAGGGGGTAGACACATCATTATCAGTGACGTATGTATGATTTCCCACAATTGCCTTGGCAGTAGGAATAATGGCATTGAAAGAAGCCGAAGCCTCCACGTTATTGGTCATGAATGCCATGCCTGCAGGATTGAAATACTGACTCTCTGCACCAAGTTTCATAGCCACTCCCGTATGTCCCATGCCGAGCTGACGAGTGCTGAGTGAATTTACCTGGTATCCCTCTGACATCGCACAGAGAGAACTGAAACCGACTGCAGCGGTAACAGCCAGCAGTCTTAAATAAAAATTATTCATAAACTTAATTATTGATGGAAGATAACCGCTGCCGTAATGGTAACTGTCACTCATCTATTTCGGCTGTAAAGTTAGTGATAAAATGTCATATTGCAATTATTTTTTAATATAACGTTTAGTTTTGTGTGCCGTTTTTTGAATTTTATCCGGTGCTTATTTTATAAGAAACAACTATCAGTTACGCTTTTTGTAGGTAATGGTTGCCAGGAGGGAGGTAAGTCTGCAAAGCTAAACGGAAGATCGCAACATACTAATTTCATATTTATTCAGATGATGATATGGATAATCTGTCGTATAAAAACAGGTATCTGCCGAATTAATTTTAAAATCTTCATAAATTATATTTACTTTGCATAAGGATAAACAACAGTCAGTAATCTTTTTAATTAACTTTAATGAAGAAATTATTTCTAATTTTTGCTGTGTTATGCATGGCATTAACCACACATGCTGCTGAATACTCGTGGCTGGTGATTCACCAGACAAGTGGTGCCGACACCTATATGAAAGCCAATGGAACGCGCTTTTCAGTAGCGGATGGGAAACTAATGGTAGTTCATACCGACGGAACCTCCAGTTTCAATCTTACAGACCTCTCCTACATGGCATTTACAAACGAGCCGGCGGGAGTGGAATCAGTACTGTCTGAAAATGGAGGAGAGGTAGATGTATATTCCGACAACGGATTATATATCGGTCACTTTAATTCCGTAGATGCGGCTCGGGCATCACTTACTGATTCCGGAGTTTATGTATTTAAAAACAGAAAGGGAACTGCTAAAATCATGATTACAAAATGAAACGATTGTATATAATACTTGCCGGGGGGCTTATGGGTATAAGCAACTTGACAGCTCAGACCCTACACGTTAAAAATAAGTCTGTTACATACAGTTTTGCCGCTGCCACCACCGGAGAGATGACTTTTAGTTCCGGTAATGCCATCTCAATCCTGGGGCAACAGTTCACGCTTGATGAGGGCACGGAAATGTGGGTAGATGAAACAACTGTGGAAGACAATGTTGTGACCATAACCTATTCAGGCACCGCTGCCGAAGTAGATATTGCCGGAAATATAGCCAATTACGTTGATGCTGAAATAGATGGTGCCAATGTAAAAATCACCCAAAGTTCCGATGTCTCGGAAAACACCTGCGGCGAAATCACCTACCGAATTTCCGGCTCCTCTGAAACGGGTTCATTATACATGGAGGGATCCTATAAATCAAGCATTGAGTTGATGGGTGTAACCCTTACCAATCCAACGGGAGCAGCAATTGATATTCAGAATGGCAAAAGAATTTCCCTGAGTGTAAAATCAGGCACTGTCAATACCCTTACTGACGGAACAAACGGAAGTCAGAAAGGGTGTATCGTATGCAAGGGGCATCTGGAATTCAAAGGGAAAGGGGAATTGACTGTAAGCGGCAACAGTTCCCACGCTGTCTATGCAAAAGAATATATCGAGCTTAAAAACTGCACCCTGAATGTGGTTTCGGCAGTAAAAGACGGCATTAATTGCAATCAATATTTCATGATGGAAAGCGGTGCCGTCAATATTAGCGGCACCGGGGATGATGGCATCCAAGTGTCATATAAGGATGATACTGACCGTGAAGCAGAAGACACCGGAGCTATAACTATCACTGGCGGTAGCCTGACGGCAAGCGTAACTGCCGAAGCTGCCAAAGGGGTGAAATGCGAAGGACCCATGCTTATTTCTGATGGAATTGTAACAGTGTCGGTATCCGGACATGGTGTGTGGGATAGTTCAAAGAGCAAAACCAAGGCTTCCGCGTGTCTTGCCTCAGATGAAAACATGGTTATTGACGGAGGCAACCTTCATCTTACGGCAACCGGTGGCGGTGGAAAGGGAATAAACTGTGACGGCAACCTCACTATTAATGGAGGAAACATTGAAATCAATACTTCCGGAGGTATTGTGGCATACGTCAATGGAACTCTTTACACCGATTACACAGGAAATACCGACTTTCTTACAAGTGATATGAAATCCTCTCCTAAAGGTGTTAAGGCTGACGGCGACATTGAAATAAATGGAGGTGAGATAAACGTAACTACCACCGGAAACGGCGCAGAAGGAATTGAAAGTAAAGCAATACTTACCATAAATGATGGTATTATCAACGTAGCCTCTACCGATGACGCAATTAATTCCTCAAGCCACATGTATATTAAAGGAGGCATAGTCACTGTAGTTGCCTCAGATAATGACGGACTCGACTCCAACGGTAACATGTATATTGAAGGCGGTTATATAATGGCATTCGGAACAAATAGTCCGGAATGTGGCATAGATGCCAACGAGGAAGAAGGCTATACAGTAGTGTTCACCGGCGGCACATTACTTGCTGTAGGAGGCGGAAATTCTGTGCCCTCATCATCTTCAGGTTCTACGCAGCCCTATATAAGTGGCAGCGGAAGTGTAACAGCTGGAATGGAAATATCTTTAACTGACGACAATGGTGTAGAACTCGCCACTTTCACAGTGCCGTCAAACTATAATAATCAATTCGGGAGTCCGGCTGGTCCTGACGATCCCAATAACCCCGGTATGCCCGACGACCCCAATAACCCCGGAAATCCCGGCGGTCCAGATGATCCAAACAACCCCGGTATGCCCGACGACGCGAATAATCCCGGTGCTCCCGGTGGAGGATTCGGCGGAACTTCTGTACTGATTACTTGTCCCGGTATGAGTAATGGAAACAGTTATACACTGAAAGTCGGAACTGCCACAAGCAATGTAAAAGCACAACTGACAGGCTCCGGCGGCGGTCGTCCTTGGTAAATAGTTTGATAAACAATGCGGGTCATATCCGAAAGAATATGACCCGCATTGTTTATCAAACTTTGTTACCTTATATCAAGTACGATAGGTTATGGCTGCCGGATTCCATTTATTTATTGGAGTGTGTGATTGGGATACATAACCGATCGGAATGACATTAAAGGGCACAAAGTCTTCAGGTAATTGAAGAAGTTCACTTACAATGCCCATGCGGTCTGTGTGGGGATACACGCACGTCCACACACTTCCAAGACCGAGTGCATGCGATGCAAGCAGAATATTTTCAGAAGCTGCCGATACGTCTTGCACCCACAACTCATCATCAATACCTTCCAGGAAACGGCTTTTGTCGCCACACACCACAATGGCAGCCGTAGCTTGATTAGCCATGTGGCAGTAAGGAAGCGACTCTGCCATCTTATTCAAAAGATCACGGTTTGTCACCACCACAAACTGCCAAGGCTGGCGGTTTACGGCTGTCGGAGCTGCCATAGCTGCCTGAAGAATGGTCTGTAAGTCATCGGGACCTACCTCCTTTGAAGGATCAAACATACGATCACTGGTACGCGTAAGGATATTCTGCAAAATTATCTGTGACCGCTCTTTACCATCGATATTCTTATCTTTCTGATTTTCCATAAATACTTTTTGTTAAAATAATACCTACAATATTAAAACTCCATATCTCATCTACAAGTTTAAAATTAGTTCAGTATTTTGGAAAGATTGGTAAATTATACGAAACTCTTGCAAAATCATTAGTATCATTTGTTTCATAGAGCTTAAATGGGTAATTTTGCAAGGTAAAACCCACTTCCAACCCAATAAAATCTTAATCATGGCTCACTACCCGTTTAAATATTTGCTTTTGGCAACTTCCTTATTTATATCCGCTTTATCAACAAATATATATGCCAGTGAAAGTGAATCTGTAGCTATGACACACGAACCCGACGTCTACATAATGTCGCAAGAAAGTATCTATACTGATGCTTACGGTCATGGATTTGACTTCGAACAAATCCCTTCGCCTGACGGATCGGCACCTGTCTTTTTTTCTGTGAAGGTACCTGACGGAAATTATGTAGTGTCGGTCACATTAGGCAATCCAAAACGTGAAAGCAATACAATCGTAAGAGCCGAAAGTCGCCGTATGATGCTTGAGAATGTATCATTAGCTGCCGGGCAAACAGCCACATACACTTTCATCGTCAATAAACGTAGCCCGGCAATCAATAATACAGATTCTGTAAAACTCAATCCCCGTGAGATGGGGACAATGACATGGGACGATAAACTGACTCTTGAGTTTAATGGAGAATCTCCGGCAGTTGAATCAGTATCAATACGTCCTGCCGAGGAAGGTGACAGCGTGACCACTGTTTTTCTCTGTGGCGACAGCACTGTAGTTGACCAAACCTATGAACCTTGGGCAAGCTGGGGGCAGATGATACCGGCATGGTTTGACAGTAACATAGCGGTGGCAAATAATGCTGAAAGTGGTGAGAAGACTTCTTCATTCCTAAGCAGTGGACGCCTTGACAAAGTGCTATCAATGGCAAAGCCGGGCGATTGGATTATAATCGAGTTTGGGCATAACGACCAAAAAGAGACGCAGCCGGGTGCAGGTGCATGGTATAACTTCACCACCAATCTGAAGGTATTCCTTGACCGCGCACGTGCTGCCCAATTAAATCCGGTGCTTATCACTCCAACTGCCCGCAGAATATTTGATGATAACGGCAAGATTAAGGATACTCATCTTGACTATCCAGACGCCATGCGAGCATTTGCAGAGCGTAACAATGTGCCTATCATTGATCTTAACGTTATGACTAAGATCCTTTATGAGAGCCTCGGCACAGAAGATTCAAAGAAAGCGTTTGTCCACTATCCTGCCAACCGATTCCCCGGACAAGAGAAAGCACTTGCCGACAACACCCACTTTAATCCCTTCGGTGCAGTGGAAGTGGCAAAATGTGTGTCACAGGGGCTCCGTGAAAATGTTCCTGAACTTGCAAAGCACCTCACACTTAAAGAAACATTCAATCCCTCTATCCCCGACAATCCGGACAATTTCAAATGGTATCAGACCCCATTTATCCACATTGAGAAACCATTAGGCGATTGATAACTAAGACCTAAATAAGACAACAGGCATGGTAGCGTGCTCTTTCTCACACTGCCATGCCTGTCTTATTTGGATTGTTAATTATAATCTCAGAATATGAGTCTTACTTCCTAATTACCTTACGTACTGAACGGGTGCCGTCAGCATAGACAGTTGTCTTGATATAGATACCCTTCGCAGGACGTGATACCCTCACTCCGTCAAGACTTGTGAATACGGTCGCCACAACTTCACCATGATTTTCAGTAACCTTCTCAATGCCTACCGTGCCACTCTGCACATCATATATCATTGGATCTGAATACAGGTAGTCACCCTCTTCCGTGATAAACAATACACGTGCACCTATTGTGTCATAACCGTCAAATGAATGATAGAGGATTCGCTCAGTGTCTTCTGCAAACAGATTATAGCTATCGTAATCCCATGGGAATATCTCTTCTGTGCCCTCACCTCCGTCATAAGGATCAAGTTCGTCCATATCAAACTCGTAGGGTTCTCCGTCAATCAAAATCTCATAGAAAAGACCATCTGTATCCAGAGGATTATAATTTACATCAAGAGCTGACACACAGAAAGAGAAATATGCATCATAACCATCTTCCATGGGGAAGTAGCTGCCGAATAGCGGAGCAAGCGGTTTGGCAGGGGCAGCATCAGCCATTTCCGGCTTCATCACCGGATTTATCCAACGGTAAAGGTAATAGACTGACTCTTTACCGGCATTGACCATCAGAGTCTGACCTTCACGTGAGGTGATAACCTTCTTCTCCCTGTCTATTGATAAGGTGACACTATTACTGAAATCAAAGTAGAGACTTGCCTCAACTTCATCTTCGTACATATTGCCGGCAAGAAGATATTGGAAATAACCATTTGGCTCATCAAAGCATATAAAAGAAGTGTTGAAAGTTACTTCATCACCATTGATTTCACCTTTAAACCAACAGTTGGGATCACTCTTTATAATACCCTTTACCCAGAATGTGTCGCCGTCAATGCATGCATTAATTGTCTGAGTGGAGTAGCCGGTGAAATACTCACTATAATAATCCACACCCCTGTAGGCTATTACCCAAGGTTCTACTTCAAGTTCAGTGTCAGGTTTTACACCTACCTCTGTAAAGATGTGCATGCTTTGGGCATTATCAGAATACTGAAGCCAGTCGTAGCAATATTTCCCGGGCACTTCTACATATTGATCTTCGTCATAGTCATAATATTCGAAGGGCACGTACTCATAAAGACCTATCTTCTGATTCTCACACAATGTCAACGTGCCGTCTTCACCGAGTGTGAAATGCAAATCAAAATCATCAGGCACCGGCTCATAAGAATACCCCTCATCATTAAGGCGGCTGTTCATAACATAATATGCCCACTCATCTAAGTCTTCTTCAGAGCTGCAAGCTATCAGCTGCGGGCATTCCACTGTCACATTTCCCTCTGCATCAACCGAACCTTTTATATATGAGTAAGATCTATAAAGCGTGATGGGATTATAGATATAGATCTCTCCATTTTCACGGTCAAGCACATATTCACCGACCACGCCAGAAACATCAAAAGCAGAGGGCATCCATATACCCATCTGATATCCCTTGGCTGACTTATACAACTGGGAATATTTTTCACCGAAAACATTTTCGTTCCACTCAGAATATACCTTCTCATTTTTCACATTAGGAGGCGTGGGAGTGTCGTAGGTAACTGAATTGGCAGATGCCTTCATTGGCTTTTTGGCTGCCGGAGCTAAGCGGGGAGTTTGTTTTACAATTTTGCCAGAAGCAATTTCTTCACCCTGCCATTGTGACACCGGGTTTTCCGGGAGAACGGATGCGACAGCTTGTCCCGACAATAATGCCGCCGCAATGAGGATTGTAGATTTTCTCATACGTCTTCTTGTTAATGAATGTTGATGGTGGCAAAATTAATCCTATCTATTATCATATTCAAACATATCTCCTCACAATTTTCCTACTTTAAGGCGTGTAGTAGTGAAATAAAATCCCTACATTTATATATCTTTCACATTTCCAATATATTATCAAACAGTTAAATTTCTAAAGCAGTATGATATGTAGTAGCGATTTTTCTACTTATTATAGTAATATATTGCGTATGTCAACTTAAATTTATAATTTTAGGGCATGAAAGAAAGGTTCTCTCAACTGATTATGTCAATATTTTTTTCTCTGCTGCTGACATGTGGGGCAACTGCCGCTACGGACACACGCGAGGGACATTACAGGTTGAAAATGGCAGACACGTCGCTTAATCCGGACATTCGCCTATTATATGTTGACTCGTTGATAAGTGTATGCCCGGAATCAGCCGATTCTCTTCTTTTGTTGTCAGCCGAGATTGCATACAACACCGGACGCTACCGCAGGGCAATTTCTAATATGAATACATTACTCGGCAACCAGCGTTATCATAAAATGCCACTCAACAGACAATGTGAGGCTCTGTTTATGCTTGTAAAATCTCAATTCAAAAGCGATGAGTATGCCGATGCCATTGAGTCTGCACAGCGACTGTTAGATCTTAAAAAGCCGGATTCACTGCTCTATCATGATATCAACTGCATCTCAATAGTCAACGATTATCTTTCTTCAGTGACAACCGACACTACTCGCTTCGAAAAATCTATAGAAACATACAGTGCCCGTGCAGAGGACATATTAAAGGCTTCCAAAGAGCGTAATATTGACAAGAGTTCACTTGATAAGATGCAAAAGGCAATCTTGTTTTCCAAGATGACACTGGCAACCGATCGCGGTCAATATGAAAAGTCACTTCAACTGGGTTCGGAGATGTTGCGATATAACGTAGAGCCTATTGAGAAACTGGCTTTGGAGGGTAACATGGCAATGATATATTATTTAATGGGGAACCTTGACATGGCATCTGAATACTATGAACGAATTCTCTCTGAACCCGGCTGGCACATAAATCATGCTATCTGTCTTAGTAACTATATGCATATCCTCAACTATACTAATCAGCCGGAAAAAGCATTACAGCTGCTCGACAGTCATCCGGAGATAGTGGAAATGGTAAAAGGACAGTATTTCCATGCCCAGTTATTGAAAAGGAAAAGTTTCGCTTTATATCTACTTAATAAAACTGATGAAGCCTATCCGCTACTTATCGATTGTATGGCAATTAATGATTCCATCAATGATAATATCCAGGGTACTTACGCTGTTAAATTCTTACAGACATTTGACACGGCACGAGAACTGAGGGAGGCGCAAAAATCAATCTCCGGACAAAGAATTATAATACTTTTGCTTGCCGTCAGTTTAGCGATTATGGCTATTGCCGGCATTTCATTGTGGATTATCATACAAAAAAGGAAATCTAAGGAAGCTCATTCCGAGGTTAAGTTGACTGACAAAGAAACAAAAAATGAAACCTCGGCAGTCAGCATATTGCATTTGGCAAGCCTTAATGAGACTGTGGCAAGCATTGCGTCTACGGTTGACAACACCGGAATGACCGATGCTGAAAAGGTGTCGCAAATTAATGCCCAGATAAAGGAGGTGGCATCTTATGATGACTTATGGGACATTTTTCATCTGCAGTTTGAGAAAATTCACCCTTCATTCTTCAAAAAATTACTCTCGCGTTATCCATCCCTAACCCAAGGGGAGACGCGTATGTGTGCATACGTTATGCTAAATATGAGCAATAAAGAGATAGCTGCACTGACCCGTAAGAATGTGAGGTCAGTAGAGACGATGCGCTATCGATTAACAAAAAAACTACAACTCCCCCAGGGTGAGTCGCTATTGTCTCACCTAATGTCTTTGGCAGAATCTGATAACGATCCTAAAGCTTGATTTAACATACTCAACAACATGACTCTTAACAATAATAAAGTGTGGCAGGCACACGCGGCAATTCTATTTGCCAATCTTGCATGGGCACTGATGGCACCTGTCTCCAAATCTATCCTGCTTGGAGGAGCTGTCTCTCCCCTGGCTTTATCAGGAATAAGGATTCTTGGAGGTGCTCTGCTGTTTGCAATAGTGGCATTGTTTTTTCCTCATGATGAGTTTTTCAACCAAAAGGTGAGGAAAGAAGACTGGTGGAAAATCCTACTATGTTCAATTATGATGATCAGTGCCAATCAGGGACTATACATAATAGGAGTCGGATTCACTAACCCTGTCGATGCCTCTGTGATGAGTGCCCTGACCCCGATACTCACGATGCTATTGGCAGCCATCTTTCTTCGGTTCCCAATCACTTGGATGAAAGGCTCCGGAGTTGCCATAGGGCTTACCGGAGTACTGATATTGGTGCTGGGATCACAAAGAGGTGCAACAGCGTCGAATCCTATGTTGGGCGACTCACTGTGCTTCACCGCACAACTCTGCGCGGCATCATATTATGTGGCTTTCCGTAATTTCATCACGCGTTATTCCCCTTTCACGCTGATGAAATGGATGTTTATAATTTCTGCAGTGACCTACGTGCCTATATGTATTCCGTCAATGTTGAAGGTTGATTTTTCTGCTCTCGGCATTAATATATGGCTTGAGTTAGCATATATTATATGTTTTGCCACCTTCTTAGGGTATCTTGCAATACCTTTTGCTCAGAAGTACCTCTCTCCCACTTCAGTCTCCATGTATTGCTACTTCCAGCCTGTTGGCGCCACTATCGCCTCGGTGATGATGGGTGTAGGCTCTTTCAGCTTACTGAAAGGAGTTGCCACCCTCCTAATCTTCGCCGGCGTATTCTTCGTTAATAAATCCACCTCCACCCTCACCCCAAAAGATACTCTTAAATAGACATCTACTTCCAAAAAACATATCTGTCTGAGATAGTGCCGATTTAATTATTTTAATTCGGCTATCTCAGACAGATATACCTTCCTGCCAACTATAGCAATAGCTTTAGTTAAATGCGTATTTATATGTAATTTTCACCAAAACGTGTCTTGACTTCATTGACGATATGACGGATTTTCTGCTCATCGGCAATCGGATATATAAGCAGTGCATTTCCGTTGTCTGCCACTATATAGTCCTTAAGACCGGCTGCCACGACAATCTTGTCGCCACTCACCGCAAACATTGAGCCTTTACAATCAGAAGCCAAAACTTTACAATTCTGTGTCACATTTCCGTCAGCATTGCGCGGTGACACCTCATAAAGAGCTTTCCAGGTGCCAAGATCACTCCAGCCAAGATCCACAATCTTAACATAAACATTATCAGCTTTCTCCATGATGGCATAGTCTATTGAGATATTGGGAGCATTGGGGAACTGGCGGTCAATAAACTCTGTTTCCTTGGGAGTGCCATACACACCTTCAGAGGCGGTGAGCAGTTGAAGAATTTCCGGGGCATACAGTTTGAAAGCCTTGAGGATATTTTCAGCCGTCCAAAGGAATATTCCTGAATTCCAGAAAAACTCACCACACTGCAGAAAGACCTTTGCCATTTCCAGGTTAGGTTTCTCTGTGAACGATTTCACTCTACGGATGCCCTCTACGCCCTCCACAGTGACACCCTGCTGAATGTAGCCGTAGCCTGTATTCGGGCTTGTAGGACGAATACCCAAAGTGAGCAACCGGTCACCACTTTCCACAAACGACAACCCTTCGTCGATAGCCTTATGGAACTCATTCTCTTTAAGCACAAGATGGTCGGAAGGGAGGGTGACAATAGATGCCTCCGGGTCAAGAGCATGTATGTGGAGAGCCGCCCAACATACGCATGGGGCAGTATTACGGCGCGCAGGCTCCAAAAGAATATTAGATTCCTTTATCTGAGGCAATTGCTCCCGGATTATTCCGGCATATTGCTTGTTGGTTACAAGTATAATATTCTCCGGTCTTACAATGGGCGAAATACGCTCCACCGTGAGCTGGAGCAGACTTTTGCCGGTGCCGAAGAAGTCAAGAAACTGCTTGGGACAGTTGTTGCGGCTGAAGGGCCAAAAGCGTGAGCCGACGCCGCCACACATTATGACGCAATAGCGATGAGTATTCATATTAGTTTAGAATTTAGGGTTCAAAATTGAGAGTTGAAAATGATTAATGTTAACTTTCAGAAGTGGGTTTAAACTGATGCTTAACGCCCTCTACCACATTTAGCATGTAGTCGCCAAGCTTTTCTGCCTCGCTGATAAGATCCATGAAGAAGATGCCCTCCTGATAGTCGTATTCCTTATTATTGATATTGAAGATATTAGAATCGCGCAAAGTGTTGCGGAGATTATTGATTTCCCTTTCTTTGTTATATGCCTGAATGATGCGTGCATCTTCCGGAGTCTCCATTTCCTTAAGAATCTCAAGCATATTGGTCATTGCCCCCTGCACAAGCTCAAACATAGTGTCGATCTCTTTCAAGACAGCCGGAGCAAACTCCACATGATTCTGGTGCTTGCGTGCCACTGTCTTTGCCACATTGAAACAACCATCGGCAATCGACTCTATCTCACTGATGACCCGCAACATGCCCGCAATACGCATCTTACCTTCCGGACTCAGCCTACCCTCTGCCACATGATTAAGGTAGTTGCCAATCTCAATTTCCATTCTGTCAGAAATTTCCTCATACTTCTCCAGTCGGTTATAGGTCTCGGTATACTCCGGTTCCTTCTCGGGAAGGTGGATAATTCTGGCAGCCATTTTGAGCATACGATCCACACGCTCACCATAAACAGCAATTTCTTTCTGTGCCTGAGTAATGTTAAGCTCAGATGCTGAGAGCATTCCGCGTCCGATATATTTGAGGGTAAATTCCTCCTCATTATCCTTGTGCTTGGCTGGCATAATCCAGCAGACAACCTTTACATAAAGGTTGGTGAACCATATCATGATAAGTAAGTTGCAAGCATTGAATACTGTCGGGAACATTGCAAGACCAAATGCCACCGATGACTGTGCCTTGGCTGTAAGCCCCCCTTTAGGGTCGATCAATGTGGAGTCACCCATAGCTGATTCCTGAGCAGCTGATATGTCAAGGGGGTTAAGCCCGTTACACCAATAGGTTATATCTGCCACAAGATTCATAAAAGGATGGAATATGCAAAGCACGATTATTGAGCCAATCACATTAAAGAGCACATGACCCATAGCAGTGCGTTTCGCCGCGAGATTACCGCTCAATGATGCAAGAATCGGAGTGATGGTTGTTCCTATATTACCGCCAAGGATTATCGCACATCCCAAGGAGAAAGAAATCCAACCTTGTGAACACATGATAAGCGTGATGGCAAAGGTGGCTGCCGAACTCTGTGCCACCATAGTGAGAATTATACCCAGGAAGAAGAATATCAGCACTGAGCCATAACCCAAGGTGGTGTAGTTAGTGACAAACTGAAGCATCTGCGGGTTGGCTTGAAGGTCAGGCACATACTTACTTATGAGATCCAGACCCATAAACAGGAAGCAGAAGCCTATAAGAAATTCTCCGAGCGACTTATAGGTGCTCTTTTTCATGAAAAGCATCGGCACACCCACAGCCAAAAGTAAAATACTGTAGTCGGAAATATTCACCTCATAGGAAAACGCCGAGATAATCCATGTGGTGACGGTCGTGCCGACATTAGCGCCGAATATCACAGCCATTGACTGTGCGAGACTCATGAGTCCGGCGTTGACAAAGCTGACCACCATAACAGTGGAAGCACTCGAACTCTGAATCAAGGCGGTAATCACTATTCCGGTAAGCACACCGGTAACTCTGTTTTTCGTCATGATACCGAGAATGTTGCGCAGGCGGTCACCTGCCACTTTTTGCAACCCCTCGCTCATGACCTTCATTCCGTAGAGGAACAGACATACTGCTCCAAGAAGACTGATAAAGTCAATGACGGTATAGTTCATCGTGGTCGTTTTGGTTTATATGTGGCAAATTTAATGAAAAATCCATAATCTGACAAATCCCCGTGCCACATTTGTAAATATCTTAAGATTTGGAGAAATGAGGGCAAATGATTAAATTTGCTGAAAATTCAAAAAATCACCTCACGAATGGATGTCAATATTATAGTTGCAGCCGGTAAAAACGGGGCTATCGGGCGCCGTGGCGATCTGGTGTGGCACATCAGTTCCGATTTAAAAAGATTTAAAACCCTGACCATGGGGCACCCGGTCATTATGGGACGAAAGACCTGGGAATCACTTCCCAAACGTCCGCTCCCAGGACGGCGCAACATTGTGGTGAGTCGTAATCCCGAATTTGAAGCCACAGGTGCTGAGGTGGTTTCATCACCTGAGGAGGCTTTGCGCCTGACAGGGGGGGAAGAGGTCTTCATCATGGGAGGAGCACAGCTTTATGAGGCTTTCTTCCCGCTTGCCACGCGAGTGTATCTCACAGAAATCGATGCCGATTGCAGCGATGCCGATGCCTTCATTGAATTCCCTTTAAACCCGGAGATATGGCAGCAGACAGATACCTCAGATCCATACCGCACTCCCGATAATCTATCCTACCGTTATGTCACATATAAGCGCAAATAACCCCAACCGATACCAAATGAAGGTGGTGATAATAAATAAAAGTGATTCCACCGGAGGGGCTGCCGTCGTAAGCCGCCGTCTTATGGAGGCTCTCCGAAGCGAGGGGGTTGATGCGCATATGCTCGTTACAGAGAAACTCACCGATTCTCCATATGTGGAATTGGCAGCCTCCCCTAACGCTATAAGAAAACCTTTTTTAGCCGAGAGGTTAAAAATATTTATCAGCAATGGTTTTAACCGCAAGACACTTTTCAAAATAGACACCGCCTCCGACGGTATGCCGCTCTGGAATCACCCGCTCGTGAAAGAGGCTGATGCCGTGCTGCTGAATTGGGTTAATCAGGGGATGCTTTCCCTGAAGGGAATAAGGAATATTCTGAATCTTGGGAAACCTGTAATCTGGACCATGCACGATATGTGGTGCATGACCGGCATCTGCCATCATGCAGCCCAATGTGAAGGGTTCATGGAAGAGTGTGGCGAATGCCCATTGCTGGGAAGATGTAAGGGAATCAACGATATTTCCCATAAAACATGGAAAAAGAAAATCCGTCTTAACCGCAACAAAAATAAAATTACATACGTGGCTGTCAGCAACTGGCTGGCAGACAAAGCTCTCGAAAGCTCACTGCTTTTCAAAGAGAATGTGATCGTGATTCCGAATGCCTTTACACCTCCTGCCATACCCTCCTGCAGAAAGAAAAAAACTGACGAAATAAGGATTCTTTTCGGGGCTGCCCGCCTTGATGATCCTATAAAGGGGCTGCCGGTGCTTATTGAGATGACCCATATAATCAAAAAAGAGAATCCGGAGTTGGCGCAACGATTGCGACTCGTCACATTCGGAGGAGTGAAGAACCCTGCCTCGCTGGAAGGGATAGAGATTCCCCACGATTATTTAGGTATTGTACATGGTGAAGAGAAGATAAGGGAGGTATATGAGGCAGGTGACATTCTGGTGTCGGCATCAAGCTACGAGACCCTGCCCGGCACTCTTGTGGAGGCACAGGCATATGGCTGCATACCTGTCAGTTTCAACCGGGGAGGACAAGCAGACATTATTGACCACTTGTCTACAGGATATATTGCAAATTATTCCGGCGACATTAAAACAGCTGCCGGAAATCTGGCTGAAGGGATACGCTGGGCTGTTGCATTGGCAGATGACCCCGCGTCTCTTGAAAACATACAAAAAAGAATGTATGAGAGTGTGGCAACCAAATTTTCTCCTCACGCCGTTGCCAACGCTTATATCGACATAATCTCCCAACAAACCTGACAGACATGGCACGTGATTTAATCAGCAGATATGTGTGGATAGTAGACACCCTCAGCCGTTATGACAAGCTGACAAAAGAGGAACTGGGGAAACTATGGCTACGCTCCCACCTTTCTGACGGGGAACCCCTCCCTGACCGTACCTTCTACCATTACCGCAGGGCTGTGGAAGAAGTGTTTCATCTCGAGATAGCCTGCGACAGCATGGGGCGATATTACCTTAACCGCGACAACTCACGCCAAAACAAGGCTATGACTAATTGGATTCTTGATTCATACGCAGTTAGTTCCGCTATTGCCGACAGTCATGCACCCGTAGAGCGCGTAGAAATTGAAGATGTCCCCTCGGCAAGGGAATTCCTGCCTATTGTGCTCGAAGCCATACGCAACTCCAACAAGGTGACGTTTACCTACGCAGGATTCAACAGATCGCGTGCCGAACATGACATTCTTTTCCGCCCTTACTTCCTGAAGCGGTACAAGCAGCGATGGTACATGATAGGGTTTAAGGAGAAAAGCAACGGCATACGCACCTATGCCCTCGACCGGATACGGGAGATGAAGATTGTCAATCAGAAATTTGATATGCCTGCCGATCTTCAGCTTGAAGACCTGTTTAGAAATATTATAGGTGTGACCACATCACAGGCACCCATAAAAACTGTCAGGCTTCGCACCACTTCCACGCAGGCAAAATATTTTCGTGCCCTTCCCCTCCACTCTTCTCAGCAGGAGGAGGTGCACGACGAATTTTCAATATTCACCTATCGTCTGAAGCTCAACTACGAACTGGCACATGAGATTCTTGCCCTCGGCGATGCCGTGAAAGTGCTCGATCCGCCGGAGCTTAAGGCAATGGTAGTGACTCAACTTAAAGACACCCTCTCACAATATGAATAACCCGACTGACCGCCAGCCTCTATCAGGAGATGAACTTTGGAAGCGACACACAATTGCCTCTTCTGCCACTGTGCGTGATGCACTGAGAGCAATCAACTCGCTTTCAGGAGACACAATGACACTGTTTGCACTTGATGATGATAAAAGCCTTGTCGGCACAGTCACAGACGGGGATATCCGGCGTGCATTAATTGCGGGTGCCGACCTCAGCGACCCCGTCAGTAAAGTGATGTATACCGGGTTTATTGCCGTAAATCCGGGCGATGATTTATGGATAAAAATGGCAGAAGGGAGAAAACGACGTATTGCACTCCTCCCAATTGTTGAAAACAGTAAAATAATCAGGATAATCGATCTTAAAAAGATTAAGACAATGCTGCCCATCGACGTAGTGCTTATGGCAGGGGGACGTGGAGAAAGACTCCGCCCACTCACCGACAATATGCCGAAACCACTCCTCCCGGTTGGAGGTAAAGCAATAATCGACTATAATATTGATGAGCTGGAAAGATGCGGAATCAGCAAAATTTATGTAACCGTGAACTATCTTGCCGCCCAAATTGAGGATCACTTTTCCAAACGCTGTGGAAGCGCGGCAGTGGAGTGTGTCAGGGAACCCCGGCGACTTGGCACAATGGGAAGTCTCGCCTATGTGGAAGGGATGCAGAATGAAGATGTGCTATTGATGAACTCCGACCTTCTCACCAATATTAATTTTGAATCTCTATACCTTCATCATCGTCGCAGTGGGGCAGGTATAACAATCGGTGCAGTCCCCTACACTGTGTCGGTGCCGTTTGCAATAATGCGTATGGAGGAAGGGAGGATAAAAGAATTGGAAGAGAAACCCACTTACAACTATTTTGCCAACGGTGGTGTTTATTTAATAAAAAGGAGTCTGCTTTCCCGTATCGTGAAGGGGGAATATCTTGATGCCCCCAACTTCATTTCTTCCTACATAGCCGATGGTGGTGACGTGGGGTGCTACCCCATTGAAGGCACATGGATCGATATAGGTTCGCCCGACGACTACCGCTATGCTAATGAACTTATGTCGCGTCGATAAAAAGGAAACAGACAATATTGGAGACTATCTTTAATATTTACAATTATCAATTGCTAAAATTGATTATTAATTGATTAAGTTATGGCTGAATCGAATTTTATAGATTATGTAAAGATTCTTTGCCGCTCCGGTAAAGGTGGAGCCGGCAGTCGGCATTTTCACCGTGCCAAATATGTGCCTAAGGGTGGTCCTGACGGTGGTGACGGAGGCAGAGGCGGCCACATCATATTAAAAGGCAACCGTCACATGTGGACACTGCTCCCGCTACGCTATCAGCGCCACGTGTTTGCAACTGACGGACAAAGCGGCGGAGCCGGACGTTCTTTCGGTAAAGATGGTGAAGACCGAATCATTGAAGTGCCGGTAGGCACTGCCGTGTTTGATGCAGAGACGGGAACATTCTTATGCGAAATCACTGAAGACGGACAAGAGATAAAGCTGCTCCGTGGAGGAAAGGGCGGTCTTGGCAACTGGCATTTCGCAACTTCTACCAACCGTGCCCCACGCTATGCACAACCCGGGCAACCTGCCATTGAGAAAGCTGTCGTGCTGGAACTGAAATTACTTGGTGATGTGGGACTTGTGGGTTTCCCAAACGCCGGAAAGTCAACTCTGCTCTCTGCCATATCGGCTGCAAAGCCCAAGATTGGCGATTATCCCTTCACGACAATGGAACCCAGCCTGGGAATCGTAAATTATCGTGGCGACAAGTCGTTTGTAATGGCTGATATTCCCGGTATTATTGAAGGGGCAAGTGAAGGAAGGGGATTAGGGCTGCGATTCCTTCGCCACATAGAGCGCAACGCGGTGCTACTATTCATGATTCCGGCTGACAGTGATGACGTGAAGCGTGATTATGAGATACTTCTCAAGGAACTGAAAGAGTTTAACCCCGACCTTGCTGACAAGAGCCGCGTACTTGCCATCTCGAAATCAGACATGCTTGACGACGAGTTGCGCGATGACCTTGCAAAAGAGCTGCCGGAAGGTGTGCCCACTGTCTTCATCTCAGCTGTCACGGGACAGGGACTGACAGAACTCAAAGATCTTCTTTGGCGTGAAATAAATTCTGAGGAAAATCAAGTGAAGTCTACCATGACCCACCGTAACCTCGATGTGCGCCACCGTGTGGAAGAGGAAGATGAATTCATATTCCATCAGGATGATGATATTGAAGACGAGCTTCCTATTAATGACGAAGACTGGGAAAATGAGTTCTGGGACGAGGAAAGCCAGGTCAATGGCTAATTTAATTTAAGTCAGCAATGAGCAATGAGAATTTGAACCCGGAAGGTCCCCTCGAAATTAATCTGCATAAGATTCTGAGAGAAAGGATGCCTCGGAAGATTGGCAAATTTGTGCCGGGATTTCTTATCACGGGCCTTGAGAGGCTGATTCATCAGGATGAACTTAACGAGATGCTGCGCATGGGTTATCCCCTGCGTGGCTCTGCTTTTGCTGCCAAGGTGCTTGATTACCTCGGCATTACAGTTGAAGTAACGGGATTGGATAAACTGCCGGCGGGAAAACGGTTTATGTTTGCTTCCAACCACCCGTTGGGCGGTCTTGATGGTATTGCTCTTATAGCCGTGTTAGGTAAAAAATATGGCGACCACGGGGTGCGTTTCCTTGTAAATGACATGCTGATGAACGTTGAGCCGTTAAGTGATGTCTTTCTCCCGATCAATAAATATGGAAACCAGGCACGCTCTGCCGCCAAGGCTATAAATGACGCAATGGCATCTGATATGCAGATTCTGCAGTTTCCGGCAGGGTTGGTGTCAAGGCTGCATGACGACGGCAGCATATCTGACCTGGAATGGCAGAAGGCATTTGTGGCAAAGGCAATTGAACATGAGCGTGACATAGTGCCCGTAAGATTTGAGGCACGTAACACAATGCGCTTTTACCGCACTGCCCGATGGCGTAAGAAATTAGGTCTGAAAGTAAATATCGAGCAGGCTTTACTTCCGGGAGAGCTGTGCCGTGCACGCGGAAGCCGCTTTAAAATAATTTTCGGGCACCCCATCAGTTGGGAGAAACTTAAAACCCGGAATGAAAATCCCAAAGCCCTGGCTGCTGCAATCCGCAAGATGGTCTATGAATTAAAGTAATAACCGCAGATTTATGACAAATAACAGGAAGCCGTTTGCATAAAACTAAATAAAGCGTTAATTTTGCAGATTATTATAATTAACCTCCCGACAACAATAACCGAACAAAGATAAACGGCAATAACAATGGACAAGAATTCCATCACAGGAATGGTGCTCATAATGGCACTAATCTTCGCTTTCAGTTGGTATAACAGCAAGAACCAACCGGAACCGACACAGACAGAGGAAACACAGAAAGTCGAAAACCTGCAGCAGGCTGCCGTGGTTGACTCACTCTCACCCACAGAGCAGGAATGGCTCGTTAAAAACATCACTGAAAATGGCGAGCTGACAATGCTTCCTGACAGTACCCGTGCATATCGTCTTTCTGACGGAGTGATCAACCTGACAGCAGCAGGCAACCGCGTGTCAGGCACTGTGACTGTAGATGGCACCCCCCTTGATTGGGACGATGTGTGTCGTGCCGATCTAAAAAAGATGTCAGTGTTGCAGCAAAAGAAAGCCATAGAGGCTGTAAGAAATGCTTCCCTCTCCATGGGCAGATATGGCAAGTTTGCCCGTTTCCTGTCAGGAAACGACTCTGTCGTAAAACTCGAAAACGACGTGATCGCTCTTCAGTTGAGTGCCAAATCCGGATCAATCACCCGCGCTGAACTGAAAGACTATTACACGGAATACACCCCCGATGAAAGCAAGAAACGCAAAGAGAAAGTAGTGATTTTTGAAAAAGGCACCAACTCTTTCGACTTCCAGCTACCCTTGCCGCAAGAAGTTAACTCTTCTGACCTTGTATTCACTCCCACCGTGCTCAATGATTCTACCGTGCTGATGTCGCTTCCATTTGCCGCAGATGCCTATTGGGGACTTGAATACACCCTCCCGAAGGGTGACAGCTATGTGGTGCGTATCCGCGTTGTGCAGAAAAACATGGCTCCCATTGCCGAGAGCAACAACCGTAACCTTGTGGTCAACTGGACGCAGGATCTCCTTCGCCAGGAAAAGGGAAAAATGTTTGAGGAGCGCAACTCAGGGCTTTACTATAAATTCGCCGGAGGATCTGTTGAGAACCTTTCAGAGAATAAAAACGACAGCGAGGAGCGTCAGGCTAAAATCACTTGGATTGCTTTTAAGAATCAGTTCTTCTCGTCAGTGCTTATTTCAAAGCGTCCGTTCAACACTTCCGACTTCTATTCCGACATAATCAAGAACCGTCCTTACGAGCTAAAGCATTTCGATGCCCGTGCCGTGGTCAACGACTATGACTGGACTACGGAAGTGCCTGCCGAATTTTCACTTTTTATCGGACCTAACCTTTATCCGCTTCTTTCCTCACTCGATAAAGGTAAGACCGTGGCAAATGAAGACCTCAAGCTCACAAAGCTGATTCCCCTCGGATGGTCGCTTTTCCGTTGGATCAATACCGGCATTGTGATCCCCCTCTTCAATTTCCTTGGTTCCTTTATCAGCAACTATGGCATCATTATCCTTATAATGACCATTCTCATAAAGCTCGTTCTTTTCCCTCTCACTTATAAGAGCTATAAGAGCCAGGCGAAGATGCGTATCCTTGCCCCTGACATCAAGGCAATCAATGACAAGTACCCAGGCAATGACAACGCAATGATCCGCCAGCAGAAGACAATGGCACTCTATTCCAAGGCAGGGGCAAGCCCCATGTCGGGCTGTCTGCCGATGTTGTTGCAGATGCCTATCCTATTCGCAATGTTCACTTTCTTCCCCTCAGCCATAGAGTTGCGCGGAAAGAGTTTCCTCTGGGTACACGATCTCTCTGCCCCCGATGCCATAATTTCATGGAGTGGTAACATTCCTCTGATAACCGAGTATTTTGGCAACCATATCTCACTTTTCTGTCTGCTGATGACAGTGACCAACATTATTTACACACGCATCAATATGCAGAACTCCCCGGGTCAGATGCCCGGCATGAAGTGGATGATGTATCTGATGCCCGTCTTCTTTATGATTTTCTTCAACAACTATGCCGCCGGTCTTTCCTACTATTATTTCCTCTCTCTGCTGATCACGATCATTCAGACCTACGCCATGCGTTTTGTGATCAAGGAGGAAGACGTCAGGAAGACCATGGCAGAGAATGCCAAGAAACCTAAGAAAAAGAGTGGTTTCATGGCACGTCTTGAAGAGATGCAGAAGCAGCAGCAGGCAATGATGCGCGAGCAGCAGAAACGCAATAAACGTTGATGCTTATGCGGGGACTGCGCACAATAAGGATTATTTTGTCGATATTTTTCTTTATCGCCACAGTGGCTTTCCTTATGGTTAGCCCTGTGGCTCATAATCCTGTTGTGAGAATAGCAGCCCGCGTGCAGATAGTGCCTTCTGCCATAGCCTCAGGAATGGGGGTCATAATTGTATGGTTAGGCATAACGTTTCTTTTCGGAAGGATATATTGTTCCTCAGTGTGTCCGCTGGGCACTCTCCAAGATTTTATTATCCCTGTAAGGCGGTGGATAAAGCCGCTCTCCAAGCCGTTTCGCTATCACTCTCCCAATATTATGCGTTACAATATCCTCATCATATATGTAATTACTCTTATTGCAGGGGCTGCGTTAGTATGCATGTGGATTGAACCGTGGAAAATCATAACCAATATATGCGGGGCAATCCAACCCTCTTCGGCAGAAGCCACATGGCTCACACTCGGCATAGGCGTGTCAACCGGCATAGCCTCAGGCATAGCCTCAGGGGTGCTGATTGCCCTCTGTGCATTGCTCACCGGGAGAGGATTCTGTAGCGAAATATGCCCTGTCGGCACAGCGTTAGGCAGCTTTCATGAGTTCACCATATTTCATATTGAGATTGACCCTGACAAATGCATCAACTGTATGAGGTGTGAGGAAGTATGCAAGTCATCTTGTGTAAAGGTTATAGGCAGAGTGGTTGACAATTCACGTTGCGTGCGCTGCTTTGACTGCCTTGAAGTCTGCCCTAATGACGCAATCCATTTCCAGCCAAACCGTAACCGACCCGTGACCCCCCTGTTCCGCCGCCTCAACCGTAACGCAGCCAAATAACCCACTCATAACTTTGCAGTAATAACCAATAAGCACCCATGAAACAATATCTTGATTTAGTACGACATATCCTTAATAACGGGCATGAGAAAGGCGACCGGACCGGAACAGGGACCATCTCCACTTTCGGTTATCAGATGCGCTTTGACCTCTCTGAAGGGTTTCCCCTGCTGACCACTAAGAAAATTCACCTGAAAAGCGTGATCCACGAACTGCTGTGGTTTCTTGCCGGCGACACCAATGTGAAATATCTGCAAGAGCACGGGGTGCGTATATGGAATGAATGGGCAGATCCCGATGGCGACTTAGGGCATATCTACGGCTTTCAATGGCGATCATGGCCCGACTATAACGGCGGGTTCATCGACCAGATCTCAGAAGCCGTGAAAGCCATAAAAGAGAATCCGGATTCCCGACGCATCATTGTCAGCAGTTGGAATGTGGCAGACCTTGACAATATGAATCTTCCGCCATGCCATTCCCTCTTTCAGTTTTATGTGAGCAATGGGAAACTTTCCCTCCAGCTTTATCAGCGCAGTGCCGACAGCTTCCTGGGAGTGCCTTTTAATATTGCCAGCTACGCCCTGCTCACAATGATGGTGGCACAAGTGTGCGGGCTGCAGCCCGGGGAGTTTATCCACACCTTAGGCGATGTACATATCTACAAGAATCATCTTGAGCAAGTCCATACCCAGCTCGAGCGCACTCCTCGCAAGCTCCCCGTCATGAGGATCAATCCGGAAATCAACGACATTTTCAAATTCCGTTATGAAGATTTCTCACTCGTAGATTACGATCCCTATCCCTCCATTAAGGGAGAAGTAAGTGTATGAATCTAATGTCATCTTTCCTCCATATTAATCCAAATTTAAAAGTTTTCGTAGGTTTTAATTGGCAGTTTACTAAAATTTTTATAATTTTGCCAAAATCTAACGATAATTCTTCATGAACTTCATAGCCAAGCAAGATATGACTCCCTGCCTCATAGCTCCGCCCAAATCAGGAGCATTCATTTCAACCCCTCACAGCGACTCTCCGTTCGACGTAAGCAAATGGAGAGATTTGCAGTATAATCATATTAATTATCATTACATTACGGCATAAGCCTTACATAATCTAAAACACCGTGAAATTATGAAATCAATAAAAGACTTTGCCAAATGGTATTTCTCACGTGGGGCACTCCCCTATTGGAGCATTCTCCTGCTTGACTGCATATTTGTAATGGGTTCCGGGCTGCTGGCATATACAGTGCATCACGGCACGGCACAAACTTTATCTGTGCTTAGTTCGCTGGCTCTGACACTATGTGTATTCCTCATATTTTTCATTCTGGCATTCCGCGTTTTCCACACATATTCGGGCGTGATGCGCTATTCCTCTTTTACCGACCTTATGAGGGTAGGCTCGGCTGTGGTGCTTGCTGTGATGATCGCATCTGCGTTGCTCTTAGTGATAGACACGTCAAGCTGGGCCGTGGAGTTCACATACGCCGACATAATATTGATGGGATTATTTGTAGTGGCATTTATGTGGACCATAAGAGTATGGGTAAAGACTCTTTTTGAAAGCACATTAAAACGCAATGATACCTCAAAAGCATTTATTCTCGGTGTGCAGTCAGGAGGCGTGGCACTTGCAAAAAGTATCCGCTCGTCAACTGACTCCCCTTACGAACTCAATGGGTTTGTAAGCTCAGCCCCCGATTTGGAACATAAGACTCTTATGGGGGTAAGAGTCTATCCTTTTGATGATTCTCTGCTCCACACCATGCGCTCACACAACATCAGGACGTTGATTGTGTCTCCGTTGATGATGAACGAAATACGCGAAAAAGATGATCTGATAAATCCCCTTATCGACAACGGAATAAAAATCCTGGTCATGCCTCAGGCACGCGAATGGGATGGAAAGGAAGATCTGAATGTGAGTGATCTGCACCCCGTAGATGTGGAAGACCTGCTGCCACGTGAGAAGATCGAGGTAGACATGCAGGCAGCCGCCGACCTGCTCCATGGCAATGTGGTGATGATCACCGGTGCTGCCGGAAGTATAGGATCAGAGATGGTAAGGCAGATTGCAACCTACAACCCTTCCGAGCTTATACTGATTGACCAGGCGGAGACCCCTATGCACGACATACGCCTCATGATGAAAAACATGTGGCCTGAGATCAATGCAAAGACAATCGTTGCCGACATCGCAGACCAGCGAATGATGGAGCGTCTTTTTAAGGAATACCGTCCCGAATATGTGTTCCATGCCGCTGCCTACAAGCATGTCCCCATGATGGAAGATAACCCCTATGAAAGCGTAGTCAATAATATCTACGGCACAAAGGTGATTGCAGATCTTGCGGTGAAATACGACACTAAAAAATTCGTAATGGTCTCAACCGACAAGGCTGTTAACCCCACCAACGTGATGGGTTGCTCCAAGCGTATTTGTGAGATTTATGTGCAAAGTCTTGATAAGGCAATTAAAGAGGGTAAAGTGAAGGGTAAAACCCAGTTTGTCACCACACGTTTCGGCAATGTGTTAGGCTCAAACGGCTCTGTTATTCCAATCTTCCAGGAGCAGATCAGGAAAGGGGGACCAATTACAGTTACCCACCCCGACATTATCCGTTTCTTTATGCTTATACCGGAGGCATGCAAGCTTGTTATTGAAGCCGGAACCATGGGGAAGGGAGGTGAGATATATGTCTTTGACATGGGAAATCCCGTCAAAATCGCTGATCTTGCCAAACGAATGATACTTCTTAGCGGTGCTAAAAATATTGAGATAAAATACACCGGTCTGCGTGACGGTGAGAAACTTTATGAGGAAGTACTCAATGATAAGGAAATCACACTTCCTACTTTCCATCCCAAGATTAAAGTGGCAAAAGTGAGGGAATATGAATTTGACGTAGTGAAGGCAGACATTCATAACCTTATTACCAAAGCTCCTGTCAGCAACAATATGGAGATCGTGGCAGAGATGAAGCAGATTGTACCCGAATTCAAAAGCCAGCACTCTGTCTACGAGGCTCTCGACAAACCGAAGCAGTAGTCATGCCACTGATTATCGTAGCCGCATTCCTTGTCATTATGATGGCAGGCTGCACACCCCCTGTGCATGACAGTCGCCTGATTGCAGCTCATGAACTTATTGCCAAATCACCTAAGGAGGCACTTGATTCGTTAGGTCGAATCAACCGCTCAGGCTTGTCTGAGTCTGACAGCCATTATCTTGACTTCCTGACCATAAAGGCAACCGACAAAGCATATCTCCCCCACTCTTCCGACAGCACCATATTGGAAGTGATTGCCTATGCGGAGTCGCATAGGCGCGAGGGATACTATCCCGAAGCCCTTTACTATGGTGGCAGAGTCTACTCTGACTTGGGCGACTACCCGACAGCACTCGACTATTTTCACCAAGCTCTCGATCTGCTCCCACCGGATACGAAAGATCAGGAACTCCGCAGCAGGATAGTATCCCAAATAGGTAGTCTATTAAATACCCTCAGATTATATGATGAAGCGATCCCATATATTAACGAATCCTTGCTATACAGTAAACAAACAAATGACACGATTGGAGAAGTCCTTGACCTTCAACTGTTGGGTCTGACTTATATGCGGGCAAAACATTGGGATATGGCGGGATATCATCTAAAACTTGCACTTGAATTATCACAAAGAATAGAGGTATCAGGGTCGCCCCATAGAGCTAAATCAAAAATGCTTTTGGCAGCTGTAAAAAGACAACTGGGTCAAACTGATTCGGCTCTATTCTATATCCGCAACACTTTGGATTCAGTAAAACCAATTGTACGAAACAATGTACTTGCTCATGGAGCGCAAATATATTGGCAAGCCGGAATATGGGATACAGCGTATTTTTATGCATATCAACTTATCCATAGCCCTATGCTTCTAAATCAGAAAATAGGATATGAAATGATTTTCTTGGATTCCGTGATAAAATATGTTCCTGGACTCATTAATTTCTTATGCTAAAGACTATCACCATTCCATTGAGGATGCTTTTGATGAGCATGGTGCTCAATTGGCTATATCGCAACAAGCAAATTATAATTATAAAGTCCATCAGCGCGAAAGATTAAAAGCTGAAGAAAGGAATCGGATTCTAAAAAATTGGCTTATCGGTATCTCTTTTGTCCTTTTAATTTTCTCAGTGATTATTCTGTGGCTAAAAAACCGCAACAAGCAAACCGTAATAGAACTACGCACTGCCCTTAACAATATAGAGCGGCTGGAACAGTCATTAAAAGATCAATCCCTCCCTTCTGAAAACTCATTGTCGAAATTGGTTCCGGTTGATGTGAATTTGTCTGCGCCTGAACTCCGGGACCAGTTAAAAAACAAGTTGCTTACCCTGTATCATTCCGGCGAATCAAAAGAGATCCCGCAAGAGATCTTGCAATCGGAACCATATTCTCGCTTGCAACAGTTTATCAAGAAAAAGGAAGAACTCAATGAGGAAGATCCTCTTTGGAAAGATTTGGAAAATGTGGTTACTCTCTGTTCACCAAATTTCAAAGAGCATCTGGAACTATTAGTTGGAGGAACCTTAAGCTCTTTCGATCTCCACACGGCGTTACTCATAAAGTGTGGTGTTACCCCTACTCAGATGGCAATTCTGTTTATGCGCACTAAAGGAACTATCGTCTCTCGCCGCGAATCCATTTGCCTGAGAATATTTGGAGAAAAATTAGGCACAAAAGCCACTGATGCCATAATCCGCTTATTATAAATATTTTAACTAATTTAACGTAGTACGGGAGAGTACGGAAATGCATTTCCGTACTCTTTTCCGTACTCCATTTTGATACTTTTCAGCAGAATTCACCTTAACTTTGCGCCAACAAAAATTTAAAAATTAATGCTCATGAAAAAGTTACTTTCATTACCTTTCATCATGCTCATGATGATTTTGGGGCTGGACTCCCTATCCATGACAGCTACCACCCCAAACACTATTCTGTCGTTGTGGATGTATAAGATTGTCATCCCTGAAGAACCTATCTCCGAGCCGGAACCAGATACTGGTTATAAACGCACACCAACTCGCCACTTGATGTGCACAATCAGCCAATCTGAGGGCATTGACTTTGGAGGATATACGATAGAGATCATTTCGTATGAAATCCGGGAGCCCGAGTCAGAATACTGCATGGCATCTTTCTCAACCGAGTCTGATTTCATCAACACCCTCTTCTCAATGCCCTCCGGCGAATACCAGCTCCGCCTCATCACCGATGACTACCAACTAATCGGCTACCTAGCCTTGTAAATCAACATTAATAAACTATTAGCCTCATAACCATCAAACTGTAAAATATGAGAATAAAATTTCTAATAATGAGTATTCTAATTTCAATGCCAATCTTGGCTTACTCACAGGAGTATACCTCGGTTTCAGAAATTAGAACCCTGGCACCAACCTTCATAGAGACTATGGGTGAATTCACGGGAGTCATCACTCCTGGGCAGCCTCTTGTGGCAGAACTAAACCTTGGCAATGATGTCGGACCGGAGTTTATGGAATCGATGCATTCCAATCTGAATCAGTGGAAGTTTGACTTCATTGGATATCTGTATACGAAAGGAGAGATTCTGAACAGTCTGGCAAGAATTGCCTATAACGCGGGCATACCTTTCGCTATGCACTTTTATGCAGACTGCGATCCCACAGGTGTCATTATTGAATTGAGTCCTGACGATCTTGAGGCATCTTTCACAAGGGACTTGGACTTTGTAAAAAAATACATAGAAAAGACATATTATCCCAATTAATTAAGTGATTATGAAATACGAATTATTCGAGCAGCTAAGAAATGAGGCTGAAAAACAATTCCTCTCTCAGGAAGAGATGGAATCTGTCAAAGGTGGGTTGGACATTGATATCAATCTTCCTAATGCCGTTAAGTGTGAGAAGCTCAACGGTTATTGCCCTGGTAATACCTGTGACCCCAAGAATATAGGTGGCGGAAGTAACTGCAACAACACACTGACTATGTGCCTACTCTCTCTCTAAACTCCTGTAGGATTAAAGCGTAGTGTGATTCTAAATGATAGCGTCGCATTACGCTTTATGCCGATTAATGATAATAGTTTCCGAGAACCTTCCATTTACCCTATTCATGAAACAAAGTCTATATAACACCCGCATCAAGTTGTCTGAGCATACAGATATCATATATAATGCGGCGACGGAGCAGTTTGTTATTGTCCCCTATACATTCGATTTTGATAATTTAAACTTGTCCAGCGAGTTAGCGGCCAAGCTAACAAGGGAAGGTATGTTTGTTGATGACAGGATTGATGAAAGCAAAGAGAGCTGGGATCAGTACTTAAAGTCCGTCCGTGATGATTCCTTATTTAGACTCATTATAAACCCCACACTAAATTGCAATTTCAGGTGCTGGTATTGTTATGAGACACACAGAAAAGACTCTACAATGTCTGCTGAGGTCTTGCAAAAGACTAAGGATTTTATTAAACAAATAATCTCAAAATACAAAAAAATAGAATTGTCTTTCTTTGGAGGGGAACCTATTCTTGAATTCGAAACAATAGTTCTCCCATTGATCAGATATACCGATGCCCTTTCTAAAAAGTTTGGGAAAGAGTATGTCATAACATTCACCACAAATGGCTTCCTAATCTCAGATAAGATGATTGAAAGCCTGAAACCTTACAATATTGGAATCTGCCAGATTACTTTAGATGGCGGTCCGGAATCTCATAATAATACCAGGGTCAGCAGGCATCAAGATTCATTTATAAAGATCTCTGACAATATTAAGTTATTGGCCAAGGCGCAGATCCCGGTACTCATCAGAGTGAATGTCACAAACGAAAACATCGAGGAGGCATCCGTTGTGCCATCCTATTTCAGTGATCTGCCAGCGGAGGTCACCCACTATCTTAGGGTGTTTGTACAGCAGGTTTGGCAGGATGCACACAATGAAATCCTTGACAAAAGATTAAAACTCTACGAAAAGTTCATACAAGTCGGAATATACCCATGGAAGCGCAGGTTTAACTATACGAAAGATATCTGCTATGGGGATTCACTTCACTCATGCGTGATAAACTATGACGGAAAGATATTCAAATGCACGGCCATGGACTTCGAGAATGTCCAAAATGAGGCCACAATATTTGACAACCCGCTGCAAGAATTCCAGGACAGTTTCCTATCATACATCAGCAAAAAGATTCAGAATCTCAGATGTAAGGACTGCAGGATCCTGCCGTTGGTAGCGGAGGCTGTTTTAAACACGCTCGTCAGGCCAATAACCGAAGCTACTGTATGCATGAGAGTGAGGAAGATAAAGACAAGTTGATCAAGAACATAATCATGGAGCAGCTTTTTTTGATGAAATATGGTCTTAGGTGGAAAGACTGACAAGTTGGATTAAAACTCAATCTTATGTGTCACAATACCCGATTATTACTTGGCATTGTGCTCCTTGTCTTGTTATCCCATAATATTGGCCATGCAAGAATGCTTAAGGGGACTGTATGCAGCAGAGACTCCGTCACACTCAATTTTTCTAGGATTGAGTGTGATATACTTGATGGTGATTCCATTCTGCTCTTCACCACAACCTGCAATGCCAAGGGAGAGTTTATCCTGAACGGAGTCTCTGATAAATCTTCAATCCTATTAATTCACAATGAGGATTTCTACCCAATATATCTTAATCTCACTGCGGATAACAGGAAGGTTATTGACTTTGGGAAGATATACCTAAGTCCGAGGCACCAAACTCTGGATGACCTGGTAGTTGAGAGCAGCCATAATCCTATTGATGTCGAGAATATGACAGTATACCCGAATGCCAGTGTTTTAAAACACAGCACGTCAGTGTTGTCTGTACTGGAACATTTCATGTTACCCGGCTTAGACATAAACAGAATCCTGCAATCCTCCACTATATACGGCAAAGACGTGATCTACAAGGTTGATGGCATCAGACGTTCATTAAACTATATACTGACCATAAATCCCAGTGATATTCTTAAGTTTGAATACTCCACGTCCCCGTCAATAAAAGACTATCCTACAGATGCGGGAGGAGCCATTAATATTATTCTCAAAAAGAGAAATAACGGGATTTCTCTTTTTGAGAATTTGTTCACTTCCATTACTTGTGGAATGACTAATGAGAATCTTGCCGCACAGATGAACTATAAGAAATCAGAGTTTAATATCTCCTATAACGCTCAATTTAGGAACTACAAGCATAGTTTAAGTGATTCGCAAAGCCTCTTTATTAACAATCATGACACCTGCTTTAGAAATATTAATGGAAAGCATGGTAGGCTTAGCATGTTGCTAAATGACCTTAGTTTCACATATAATTACGTACCCAATACATCAACATATCTTTCAATTAAAGGGGAGTTAGTTTTCGGACCATGGAAAAAATCTACATATAATACTGATACCGAAATAACTTCAGATACTTATTACGAGTATAATTCAATAAGAAATATATTACAACCACGTTCTATTCCTTCCTTGGATTTATATTTCAAAAAAGTTATTTCAGGAGGCAGTTCAATCGAAATCAACAGTGTCACCACATATAATAAGACAAAGGATCAATCAGTTCTTAGATTTCAAATCCCTAAACAATCAGAAATTGCTTATGATAATTCGATTTCGGGTAATAAGGTTTCAATCATAAATGACTTTTTATGGGATAAAAGATTCAACCATATAGATTCGCGTATCGGCCTCAGGGACTCCTATTCGCACTCCTCTTATAATTATGCTCCGCATGACAGCTCGCAGTCACGTTGCCATAACCTTTTCCTGTTTGCGGATATCAAGGGGAGGATAGGAAGAGTCAATTATGTAGTGGGGACAGGCCTGTATTATAACGACATCAGGCGAAGGAATTTTAACCGGCTGTCTTATATAAAAAATTATTCGGTCGGCCGTTGGGCCTTAAGTCCAATGAGAAAAATGAGCATAGGCGGCACATTAAAGTTTAGTCCGATTTTCCCTGCCCCGGGAAACCTGGACAATGTATGCATGGTTACGGATAACCTGACAGCAACCATGGGCAACCCATATCTTAAATCATCAACAAAATTGGAGGTAGACATCAATGTGAGCTTCTCTATCAAGGGCTTTAATCTGTTTTTGCAATCATATGCCGGTAAAACATGGAAGCCGGTGTATTCCGATATTTTCCTGTCAGACGGATACTTCACCTCTATTCCCATGAATGGCAGGTCTCACAGGGCATTTGTGACGAGTTTCAATCTTGATTATCGGGCGACAGTCAGTTCGACTTTTTCTCTGGGGGCTTCCGGCTACATTGCCCTAAATCAAGATATATTCTCAAAATCCCCCAGTAAAACAAAAAAACACGGCAGCCTGTTTCTTAAGGGGAAATTCTTCATGCAATACAAGTCATTGTCGTTTTCCATGTCTTTTAATAATAAATCTGAGTCACTTTACGGCGACATTATCACAATCACCGGTCCCTATTCCTATTGCTCCTTAGGCTATCAATGGAAATCTTTCAACTTTGAAGCAATGGTTGCATGGATCGGGACCAAGTATGGTGACTATAAATGCTACAGGAATCTGTCCCAGATCAACCCGTCATTCACGAGAAACATAATCAAGGATAATGAGAACACAGCGGGCATTGTAATAACATACCGGTTGTCGAAAGGAATCATGTCCAGAAAGGTATCCCGGAATCTTAATAATAAAGACGGCGGCTCAGACGCCTTGATTTTAAAATAAATGAAATCTGAATTCAATTTCACTTATCTATATTTCACTCATTACAGGAGAACTTGGCTCAGGCACTGCATTGGACTATGAGGAGAAGGGACTTTATACGGCAGAGAGACTCAATGCAGTGCGGGGTGGCGTGCCTCGCCATGGTCTGCCGCATTTTTGGGGCACGGCGCTCCCTGGAGTCGGTCGCCGGGCTCTGCCACGCCACCACGCAGGGAGTATCCATGAAGGGGATCGCCGACGCCGCCCGTGTCCTTGGTCTGGACACTGTGGCGGGGAAACTTACGGTCACGCAACTTGCCGGCAGCCCCCTGCCCGCCATACTGCACTGGGACCAGAACCACTTCGTGGTGCTCCACAGGATCTCTGGTAAGGGTAAAAGATTCCATGTCGCAGACCCGGCAAAGGGGTTTCTCAAGCTGAGCCTGGAAGAGTTTGACAGCCACTGGCTGAGCACTGTGTCAGCCGGCGAGGAGAAGGGGGTGGCGATGTTTTTCAGCCCCAACGGGAAATTCGGGAGGGAGACCGCTGAGGCGGGGAATGGGCGGCGGTCATTCCGTTTCCTCATGGGGTACGTGCGGCAGTACAGGCGCTACCTCCTGCAGATCGTGCTCGGGCTGCTGTTAGGCTGCGTGCTGCAGCTCGTCATGCCATTCCTCACGCAGTGGATAGTGGACATAGGGATACGTAACAAGGACATTCAGCTTGTCTGGCTCATACTGCTCGGCGAGCTGATGATTGTGGCTGGGAGGACAGCCACCGACTTCATACGCCGGTGGCTGCTGCTCCACATCTCCATGCGCGTCAACATATCGCTGCTCAGCGACTTCTTCATCAAGCTGCTGAGGCTCCCGATGTCGTTCTTCGACACCAAGCTTACGGGCGACCTGATGCAGAGGATGGGCGACCACTCGCGGGTGCAGTCGTTCCTCACCGGGCAGCTACTGTCGCTCGTCTTCACATCGCTCAGCTTCCTGGTTTTCGGCGTGGTGCTCCTCGTTTATGACCCGCTGATATTCCTGATATTCCTTGCCGGGAGCATCGTCTACGGCATCTGGGTGGCCTCCTTCCTGGGCAGGAGGAGGGTCATCGACTACGAGCTGTTCGGGCAGCAGGCGGTGAGCCAGAGCCGCACCTGGCAGTTCATCACCTCAATGCAGGAGATAAAGCTGCAGGACTGCGGGAAGAGGAGGAGGTGGGAGTGGGAGGACACGCAGGCGGACCTGTTCGCCGTGCAGATGAAATCGCTGCGGCTCCAGCAGACGCAGGAGGCGGGGTCCGTCTTCATCAACGAGGTCAAGAACATCCTCATCACCGTTGTGGCAGCCACGGCGGTCATCAACGGTCAGATAACGCTCGGGGCGATGCTCGCCGTGCAGTACATCGTCGGTCAGCTCAACTCCCCGGTGGAGCAGCTCATGGGGTTCGTCTACTCGCTGCAGGACGTGAGGATCTCGCTGGAGAGGATAAACGAGGTACACGGCGGCACGGACGAGGAGACCCCCTCCAACACTGCCACCGGCTTCAAGTCCGAAAAAACCATAGTGCTCAGTGACGTCTGCTTCCGGTATGACCCCCACGCGCTGAAGAATACCCTGGAGGGCATCTCGCTGGAGATCCCGGAGGGGAGGGTGACGGCGGTGGTGGGTGCGTCGGGGAGCGGGAAGACCACCCTGATCAGGCTGATGCTCGGCTACTACCCGGTCATGTCAGGCTCCATATCAGTAGCCGGCAGGAATATAAACGGATACAGCCCGGAGTGGTGGCGGCGCCAGTGCGGTGTGGTGATGCAGGACGGCGTCATCTTCTCGGAGTCGATAGCGCGGAACATAGCCGTTGGTGACGGGGAGGTGGACCGGGACAGGCTCGAGTGGGCTGCGAGGACGGCGTGCATACATGACCACGTGGTGTCGCTGCCGCTGGGGTATGACACCAAGGTGGGCAGCGACGGCATGGGGCTGAGCCAGGGGCAGAGGCAGCGCATACTCATAGCCCGCGCCGTATATAAGGACCCTGACTTCATCTTCCTCGACGAGGCGACGAACTCCCTTGACGCCACCAACGAGAGGGCGATAGTGGATAACCTGAGGGAATTTTACCGTGGGAAGACAGTTGTGGTCGTGGCACACCGCCTCTCGACGGTGAGGGATGCCGACCGGATAGTGGTGCTCGACAAGGGGAGGGTAGTGGAGACAGGTGACCACGACACGCTGATAGAAAGCAGGGGGGCATATTATAATCTTATCA
>JAAVCP010000052.1 GCA_014802265.1 Bacteroides sp.
ACTATCTTTGCACTACAAAATGGTATAACTATGAAAACATCATCAGTAACAAGAAAACAGACCTCGTTTCGATTAAGTGAGAACTTGCTGGAACGTCTCCAGATAGAGGCAAAGAAACATAACCGCAGTCTCAACAATCTTGTTGAGAGTGTGCTGCTCGCTTTTGTTTCAGAAAAGCCGAATAAGACAACCTTAGCTGCGATGAAGGAGGCTGAGGCATCTGACAATTTAGAGACGCTTGATCTCTCCAACTTCCGCAACTTCGTTGATTCTCTATGAAGACTCTGAAGGTCACCACTCAGTTTAAGAAGGATCTCAAACGATATAAAAATCGGCCTAAGATTATCGAGAAATTGGAGGATATTCTTGGATTGCTTCAAAATGAATTGCCTATACCTGAGGAAAACAAACCTCATCCACTGGCGGGCAATTATCGTGGACACATGGAATGCCATGTGGAAAACGACACATTACTGATATGGTGGGATAAGGAATCTGACATAATCAAGTTGGTAAGATTCGGCACACATTCAGAATTGTTTTGAAGAAAGTCCAAGAGCATTTAACGTATAGAAAAGAATTGTTAAAATGAATCCTCGGACTTGTGAGGATGGATAAAATTTTGTAACAAGATTATAACGTGTTTCGGAGTAGTTGAGAATGTAGGCAGAGGCCAGTCCAACACTCGTTTCTAACTCGTTACTATTTTAAATTTTGAAATTGTATCTGATTGATATAGCGATATTTGGAGTAAAAAGTTCAAGTTTTACTTTGTCCTACACCTTGAAAAATCTTGTCGATCTTGGTTTGATAGAATATCGTGGTGCGAAAAAGACAGGAGGCTATTTTGTACAATTGAATAAAAGCTTTATTATAAAATGAAATGAAAGTCCTGCGTAATATTAGTATTACCATCTTATTAATTTGTTTTGTCGGTTGTAATCATCGTTATGACAATCATCAAGATAAGGAGGAAACTACAATAGACAGCACTATTGTGTATAACAATGTGGTGCCCGCTGCTTATGATACAATACTTGAAGGTGATACCGTAATAACCGTAGATACGATTATTACAAATCATACGCCTTCCTCAAAATATTTGACCGAGTTGCAGGATTTAATTTCAGATAGGCTTAGTCATCTCAAAAATAACCCATTACAGCAAAATGTGTGGGCCATTGCGGTTCTTAAAGATGCGGTACAGGTGTCAATGGCTATAAATACTCCATTTTGGCACAATGAATTTAAACAATATGTTTTAAACTCTTCATACATCATATTTGATGGACCATCAACACCACAGCCTATTTCAGCTTTAGTCAACTCTATAGTTGAATTAACGACTATAAAACTACAACCAGACAGCTCGCATTTCTCTGTTAACTCTCCTTTTGCTACATTCACTCTGACTAATGATAGCGATAAAAATATTGATTTCGATGTTAAGTATATCATAGGATTTAAGAGTACTGATGGTATCTGGTACAAGCTTCCTCATCCCGGAATTTGGGATGATATGGGAATTACTTTGATGCCAACAGGTAAGTATGCCATAAAAGTAGCCTTAAACCCCAGACTCAACAATAATAGCCCCGGTATTTATAGATTGTATAAACAAATACGGTTGGAAGGAGAGAAAAAAGAGGTTTGGTTAATGACAGAGTTTATGTTGGATTAGTCAAACTTTAAATTTGTATTTAATTGATATCGCGATATTTGGAGCTGGATGAACAAGTCCCTCCACCTCCACGCGATGTATTACCGAACTTCTTCAGACTTAAGAAGACAAACCTCGGGCTATCAAGTAGTTCCGAGGTTTTTTGTGTCTAATCCTTTCGTTTCAGTATCGAAATCAGACCCAAAAAAGACTACTTCAGAAGGGATACAGGTGCTGCCAATGAAACTAATGCCGGTGTATTCCCCGAAGCATGTCGGTTTCAGAAACATGGTCAGGGTCACGAAACAACGTGGCATGACCCCAACAAAACGGCTATATGAGAATCTTTTTGGAAACAGATGCCTCCAGTGTCCGCACACATGTCGGGTAATAATGCTTGAGGTTGCGGTATGTGTTGAAATGGAAACCTGTTAGGATAGTGATGACTTCGGCATCGGACATTATGCGTTTTCTGCGACACCTTGGCGCCTCAGGTAGGTTCGGGAAGTGCTTTTTTCACAAACGCAAGCTCAAAATCCTTGCAGGAATCGTCTGCGATACAAAAATTTCAGTAACTTTCCTTCGGTAATCATGATATGGAATTTATTGTCAGTTACCTCTAAATTACTGAAGTTGTTCGGAGTATACATCCGGTGGTAATTCCTCGCCAAGCATAACATAACGGTGACGACACCCCCACCGCCATAGTTCCTGAATGACCCGGTAAAGAGAGACGCCATGTTCAGTCATAATATAATCATAACCTCGCTTCGCTATTATCTTATTGTCAATTAAGTCTTTCAGCCTATTGTTTAATACTTTGTCCGTGATACCCGGACAGAAGTCAACTATGTCAGAGAATCTGCTGTGACCTTTGAGTATTGCAAACAGTATAGGGATTTTCCACTTTCCGGAAAGCACATCAAGTGTGTCCTGAATTTGAATGATATTTCTGTATAATTCAGGACATTCCTTGTAACGGAGTTTATCTCCTATTTCTTTTAAGTTCTCTTCCATTTCTTTGACGATCAATGCAAAGTTAATAAATTTATTCCGTTATTTTACCTATTACTTTCCATTTGGAAAGTAATAGTTTTAAACCTCTACGCGATTTAGTGTGTTAGGAAATCAAAATAACAAATTAAACATTATCACATGAAAGTATTAGGAATAAACGGCAGCCCACGTAAACAGTGGAATACTGCTACCCTCGTGGAAAAAGCCTTGGAAGGTGCCGCGTCAGTAGGTGCTGATACAGAGATAATCAATCTATATTCCCAGACCTTCAAAGGGTGTGTAAGTTGCTTCGCCTGCAAGCGTAAGGGAAGTAAGACCAACGGTCTTTGTGCTGTGAGAGACGAACTGACACCGATACTTAAGAAAGCATTGGAGGCAGATGTCATAATCATAGGCTCGCCCATCTATTATTCATACCCGACCGCCTATTTCCGAGCTTTTATGGAGCGTTTTCTATTTCCTCTTGACCCATATATGATAAAAGAAAATGGTGAGCGTGTGAAATTTCTTGACAAAGTGATTCCAACAGGCATTATCTTCACGATGAACTGCCCAAAGGAATATTGGGACAAGTATCATTATCGTGAGATTCTTGATTCAAATGGAGAGGAATTCGGTCGTATTACCGGCTACGCAGAGTCATACTACAGTGATGATACATATCAGTTTACTGACTATTCCAAGTATGACGCAAATTATTTTGATGAGAGGGAGAAGCGAGAACACCGGGAGAAGCAATTTCCTATTGACCAACAAAAATGTTTTGAAATGGGTGTCAGACTCGTATCTAAAGTATCTGAAATGAATAAATAATCAAATATGAAAAAGATAAAATTATATATGGGATTGGCATTGCTCTTATCGGCAGGTGCTGCTAATGCGCAGCCAAAGGAAATTCTTTCTCTTAATGGTTCGGAAGGGAAGCTGTATGCCGAACTACAGAAACCGTCTTCAGAAAAGGAGAAGATCCCTCTTGTCATAATATGTCACGGCTTTACAGGGAACTGCAATACGGAACTTATGACAAACATAGCCGATGATCTCCAGGGACAAGGAATCGCTTCCCTTCGTTTTGATTTTAATGGTCATGGCAAGAGTGAAGGTGAGTTCCAAAACATGACAGTCCTGAATGAAATTGAGGATCTGAAAGATGTAATCTCATGGGCACAAACCCAGCAATGGGTGGAAAGCATATCTCTGCTTGGTCACTCACAAGGGGGTGTGGTAGTCAGTATGACTGCTGGGGAACTTGGTGACGGAGTAATAAAGAATGTTGTTCTCATGGCTCCGGCAGCCGTGCTCCGTGATGATGCAATCCGGGGAAACACACAAGGGGCGCAATATGATCCGTGGGATTTTAAAGGAGACTATGTTGAGCTCCCATGGGGTGGTTATAAACTTGGTCGTAAATATGTGGAGAGTGCAGTTAATCTTCCGATATATGAAACCGCATGGCGTTACACCGGTCCGGTGCTTGTAATACAAGGTACGCACGACAGGATTGTACCCTATACGTATGCCGAGCGTTATCAGACAGGATATAAAAACTGTACGCTAAAACTTATTCCTGAAGAGGATCACTCTTTCACTAAGGAAACTGCCGAGGCTGCCCTGTACGCTTCTGATTGGCTTTCAAAACAGATCCACGATGGTCATTGACACTTGATGTCTGGGGAACTTAATATCCTATTCCGATTAAATTTTAAATGATGCTGTATATGACGGCTCTTAATAATATAGCCTATATTGTTGCTACTATAACTGAATCAGCTGATTACACTTGGCGGTAATCAGCTGATCGGGCTTAGCTCCTGTCAAAAACTTTATAAACAAGATTTTATTTATTTTTTTCTTTCTCCCAGCAATTTATTATTTCTGCAAAATACACAGTATGTGGAGTCTGCCCTTTAAGAATGGGATTATTATAGCAGTCGGTAAGAATCTGACTAAACCGAGTCTTGTCCAGATTATGCGAATATAATTTTTTACATTCGAGTATCAATCGTGCTTGCGGGAATACAGGAGTTCCTGATTCAGTGAAATCGGTTACCAATCCTGTGCAGGCAACTTTATCTATATCCCTACCGGTATGAGTACCAAAGAACATAATATCTTTTTTGAGTTCAGGAGGAAAAATATTTATTGAAAATGTAGGACACCTCTCTATAAATTCATGTGTATATCTGTCAGGACTGACAAAAACTATTGCGAGAGGTAGCCCATTACCCCACGAGGTGCCGAGTGCACCCCATGACACAAGTAGTTCGTTGAACTTCTCCCTATTACCTGCGGCAATGACGGCAAAGTCTTTGGAGAAAAGTTCTATCGGATTATCTGAAATCTCAGTTGCCTTGATTGGAATCAAGTTATATTTCTTATTTTCCATATTTATTTAATTTTATTGTATGTATTTAGTTATGTATCACCCTTACATCTGATCTTTTATAGAAACAATATAGCTATTACCAACCTTACTGACCTCTAAATATCCGTTACTTTCCATTTCCCTTATCCAATTCTTTGCTTCTTCATTTGACAAATGCTTCTCTCACTTCAGCAAGTGCCATACTTCCTAATTCCAAGATAAATTGAAGTTTGTAATTATCAGTAAAGTGTAGATTTTTAATTGGAGTGATCTTTCCTGATGATACCCTTTCAATAGTTCTTACAAATTTATCGTAGGATGAGTATCCGAAAATAACTTCTACCTTATCGCCGTAGCTCACTATAGTGGTCGGGAAACCACTAACTTCCATATTCTTGGCATATGCCAAATCTTTATAAAACTCTTTTCTGGCACTTCCATCGGATAGATGACTTAAGAAAATATTTACATCAAGTCCTGTTTCGCATGCTATATTTTCCAATACTTCCAAACGTGAGGTGAGAAGATAAGCTACCGCTGATGCTTCACGAAGCCTATGCAGGAATTTTTGTGCTCTGGCAGGATTTGTAAGTTGAGCTGCCTTATATGCGCTATTCTGAGGATATGTTGAGGGAAATGCTTTTAAATCCATCGCCCTTTACAGGCATTTCATGGCGTTTTTCCACATCTTTCCAATGAGACTCAATTTCTATGTTTATAGATTCTATGTCTCTTCCGTTTTGGGAAACTACATCGTTTATATCTTTCACCATTCCACCCATTACATAACGTATTTCCAATTGATTGCCAAAATGTGTTTCGAGCTTACGAATTATTGGTTCCAATCCCCAACACCATGTGCATAAGGGATCAGTGAAACTTGTTAATATTACCTTTTCCTTTATCATTTTATGATTTTGAGTTTAAAATTTTTATTCCTAATTTTGTTGTAGGAATACACTTCTTTTTAACATTAGAAATTTAGATTTGTTCACCTGTAAATCAGGTAGTTACTAATCGGTTGCTTTATTACCTATTGGTAGGTAATGCTTATAATCAGAAGAATATCATGGTTCAGAAAATTAAAAAAAATATTGAAATTTCCTCAGTGAATAACTGCCCGATGAGGAATGTGGTAGCCCGTTTTGGAAATAAATGGGCAATGCTGATATTGTATATTATGCATGAAGTGGGTACAATCAGGTTCAGAGACATAATAGCACGCCTGCCGGAAATTTCAACCAAAGTGTTATCAAAAGAGCTTAGAGTGCTTGAAGAAGATGGATTAATTATGAGGAAGGCATACGCAACAGTGCCACCGAAAGTGGAATATACGCTTTCACCAAGAGGTATGACATTAATTCCTATAATCATTCAGCTATATGAATGGGCTAATGACAACATGTCAGCCATTCAGGCTGATCGTCTAAAACATCAAAGCCAGCAATAATTTGCTGCATTTCTCCTTTTAATTAATCACTATTATTCCCTTACTGATAAAAATTTAAAATATAAGGTGCTAAATTTCATAGTTCTCCAAAATGTTATTAACTTTACGACTTGCTTTTATTATACATATAACAGAAGAACGACAATGCCGACAGTTTTGCTAATATTGCTATTCATGTTCTCCGGTTGGATGGTTGCCGGGGCAGCCAATGCGACACCTTCAGAAAAACTGAAGGTTTTTTTCAAAGAAAACAGTCGTCTTTCCTCCGAAGAGCTTTTCTCTAACGGTATGCGTTGCATTGCAGAGTCCAAACCCGACAGTGCCCTCGCTTACTATTCCATTGCACTTGCAAGATATGATTCTAATGTCACAGGTCCCGATGCAATGACCTTAGGATCCATTTACAACAATATGGGTTACATATATCTTTACTCCTATAATGATTGTGTTCAGGCTTACAGCTACTTCCTTAAAGCCCTCGAGACACAGGAAAAGGCTGATGATAAGGAATTAAAACCCTATATATTGCTAAATATTGGCAATGTCTATGCAATGTTTAATGACCAGATGACTGCTATTGATACATACAAAAAGGCTTTCGCAAGCTTGGTATTGGATGGTTCAGACAATGATATAGCATCAATTATTGCCCTTAACTTGTTTCTCGACGCATATATTGAACATCGTGTTGCCGAGATTACCGGGGAACTGACGCAATTTCTCAACCTGCCTGTTAATGGCGAAAAGCTGCAAGAATCTGCTAAACTCGTTGCGCAAGGGATTAAAAGTGAACAGGAAGGAAAACCTGGAAATGAGAGAGCAACTTTTGGAAAAGCCCGAAAAATGTATGAACAAGATGCAAATGCAGATCAGCGCATTTGCATGAGTCTCGCATTTATGGAGGCGGAGTCAAATGCCAGATCAGGTGATACCCAAACCTCCATACGGATTTTGCACAATATACTTCAATCTTCAAAAAATGAAGGTTCCCTCGACCTGGCGTCTGTAGCGGCTTATAATTTGTCGAAATGCTACGAACTGCAGGGAATGGCTGATTCCGCTAATTTCTACCGTCTCCAGAATCTTGACTTACGTGACTCCTTGCTCAATATGGCAAACTTCGGTAAAATAAAAGACCTTCACTCAATGCATAATGTCAGTGATGCCCAAGAAGAAATACGAATCTTGGTTATAAAGGATAGAAACAAGACCACCGTGCTCCTGTTTTCCTTGGTGGCAGCCGCTCTTCTTTTGATATTGCTTGCAGTGATTGCGGCTAAAAATAAGAAATTGAAAGCGAGAAACGAATCTTTGTTTCAGCACGCACAACGCCTGTCGGCAGAATCGCAAGATGTGAAGCCAACTGCCCTATGCGCCGATGAGTCGCAAGAAGATATCGAGACACCTCCCGAATCGCAGTCTTCTAAAGTCATTGTGAGTGATGATTTGAGAGACGAGCTAAAGGAGAAGATATCCCAAGTGTTCAAAAGCGAAGAGATTTATTCCCCTGATTTTTCACTTGATCTGCTTGCTTCCCTCGTTAATTCCAAAACAAGATATGTCTCCAGTGTAATAAATGAATGTTTTGGTCGCGGCTTCAACCAGATGCTCAGTGAAGCCAGAATCACGAGGGCTTGCCGAATGCTTGCCGACAAGCAATATGACAACCTAACGATACAGAGTGTTGCCGAATCACTTGGGTTCAAATCTCGTTCTAATTTTGGGGCTTTGTTTAAAAAATTTACCGGTCTTACTCCTAGCGAATATCATTCGATTGCCATTAAAAAAAGGGAAACCGGCGACTGATACTTGCGTTTTTCCGAAATTGACCGTCGCAGGAGTGTTTTTGTGTGCTGATATGAGAAACAAGTGCATATATGCCCTCTGAAACCTTGACAGTTAATAAAAATAACGCGAACTTTGCGACATCATTAAAAACACAAGTGACATGAAAAGATTTTTTACTTCTACTGCTGTTTTTGCAGTTATCGCCGGCTCAGGATTCGGAGCCAATCTCTCTCACACTACTGTGCGTGAAGAAAAAGCCAAGGCAGAGCGTCAGATTCATCCTGTTGCAGGAGAAGAGATGCTGAGAGAACGTAATGTGACTCCTGTACGTCCGGTAATGAGAAAGGCAGACTCTAATGTTGAGCGTAACCTGACATTAATCTATAAGGAAGATTTCTCAAAGTTTGTTGCCGGAAGTGAGGATAATATCGATTCACAAGACCTTGCCGAAGGATATGTCATGGGTGATCCTTATGTATCCCCTGACTATACCTCCGAGCCGGGTTGCTGGGGATTCGGTATCTATCAGGCAGGTGGTGTGTGCGCCCTCAATTATCCCGGTCTTGGGGGTGTGTTCTCTACGCCGGAAGGCTACTATGGTGGTCGCCTTATCATCAAATTCCGTGCCAAGGCATCAATACCTGAAACTCCCATGACAATTTCTGTTTGCACGGGCGGTATATGGAATCCATACATGGCGACAGAAAATTTCGGTGCTTATGTCCTTGAGCCGGAAGACGGCTGGGTTGACCTCGAGTTTGAGGCTGATAACAACTATACTACAGAAGATTGTTTCGTGCAGTTTAACAGTAACTTCTATCATCCCGGACTACTACTTGATGATATCGAGATATACCGCGACAATGACTACGTGTGGATTCCGACCACTACAGAAGCCTATGCCTTTACTTCTGAAGGTTTTACTGCTGACTGGGGAAGAGTGGCAACTGCCGACTCATATCTTTTCTCTCTTTATAAGGAGGAAACTATGGGTGACTCACCGGTGACAGGTGTTATGGATATTGCGGAAGCTGCAAAATCCGCCAATGGTGAAGAGTTCGACGGCGGCTGGATTATAGATTTGGGTGGTGCCGAGAGAGTTGGCGCCGGCAAAGGACTAAATGGAGAGGATGCGATAGTGCTTGCATACGAAGGAGACGCTATAACTTATCCCGTGACCAGTGGTATCTATACCTCATTCGCTTTCACTCTTGTGCCGTCTGTAGGATATTCCGGAGAAGGAGGAGCGCTTTACCTTCAGGTTTATGGCGACGGGAAATGGAAGGCTGTCTCAATGATGCCTTTCGATTATATTGATGCCTCGGGTTATGACTGCAAGTTTAACCTCAGTATGGTGGCTGGCAATTACACGGGCGTACGTCTCGTCGTTACAGGGCTTGAGGAAGATTTGACCGACACACCGTTCTATATAAGCAACCTTGCCTTTGAGACAGGTCCTAAACGCAATTATATACCTGTGATTGAGGAGCTTGAAACCACTGATACTCGAATTGTGCTTGATTCACTTGATCCTTGGGCAGAATATTACTTCACAGTCAAGGTGAAAGCCGGTGAATTTGTTTCCGAAGCCACTCCAATGCGACATGCTCTCGGTGTTGCCTCTCCGGAAGTTGCAGAACCAACAGATATTGATAAGGATGCCTTCTCATTCACCGCTAACTGGAGCGAAACTCCCAAAGCTACTGCTTATGAAACAAGCGTATATTGGTGTGAGAAAATTGAGAAAGATCATGATAATTTCATTCTCATTGATGAATCGTTCTCAAAATGCAATGAAGGTACCGTTGAAAATTCTAAAGATCTTGGAAATTTGGATGACGTTATTTCCCTTGACCAATATGCTGACGTAACCGGATGGCTTGGTTTTGGCAACTGTATGGCAGACGGTATGCTTGGCGTGCTTGCCGATGAATATCTTGAGGGATATTGTCTTTTTGCTCCGGAAGTGATTCTTGTGTCTTCAAATCCTCGTTATGATGTAAGTATGCGTGTGTATTCCGAATCCTCTGACTGGCTTACTGTTATGGACATGTATACTCAAGACTATGCACAGATACCTGTTACCCAAGGATTTAATGAGCTTAATTTTACTCTTGAAGGTCAAGGTATAGCCGCGATGGGAATGTATATGGAAAATGGAGGCATGTGCTTAATAGATGATTTTAAGATGACTCAAAGGGTTACTGCCGGCGACGAACGCCTCGCAATATTGGGAGTGTTCACCTCTGACGCAGAAGACGGGACTTCCCTTTCTCTTAGTGGGGAGAACATGATTAATGGCGAATATTTCTATACCGTAAAGGCTATTCAAAGATACTACAATGCGGAGACTACTTCTGATGCAAGCGACCGAATGTTTGTCAATTTTGAACAGTCTGGCATCAAAAATCATGTCATAGAGAATGACGTTGTGGAAATCGCACGTTACGATATCTCGGGACGCAAGGTTTCTCCTGAATTCAAGGGAATACAAATAGTGAAATATTCCGACGGAACAAGCCGTAAGGTAATCGTCATGTGACATGCACATAATCTAAATTGATTTTTACGAAATGCCCCAGTGCAACCATAAAATGCTCCGGGGCATTTTATAAATGTATACTTCATTCTTATCATGACATATTCTAAGATCATACGTAAAATAATTTCGGCATTTGTTGTGGTTGCTTCAATTTCCCCAAATGTCTACTCCAAGCCCGCAAAACCCGGAACTTTTGAATATATCCAGCCCGACGGTTCAATCATTACATTATCTGTGAAGGGTAATTGGAGATCAAAAACATATTTTGACTCTGAAGGACGACGTGTTTTCAAATCCGATGATGGCTTTTATCGCCTTGAAGATTATTGTCGATCTCCTTATGATACAGATAATGACGCAGAAAATATGACACCTTCCCTTAAGTCTCAGTCATTAGATGCGCCAGGACGGTTCAACGATAGTTTTCCTGTGGAGGGGGAACAGCGGGGACTGGTTATCCTGGTTAGCTTTACAGACTGCGATTTCTCTATGGATAATCCGGCAGATTTTTATTCCCGTATGCTCAACGAGAGGAATTTTTCCGATTATGGTTCATGTGGAAGTGCGAGAGATTTCTTTCTATACAATTCCGGAGGTGTTTTCACGCCGTCGTTTGATGTATATGGTCCTGTGACACTCACCCACGATATGAAATATTATGGCGGAAACAGTACCTATGGTACGGAAAAGCACGCCTATGAAATGATAGTGGAGGCTTGCTGTCTGATTGACGATGAGGTAGATCTTTCGGAGTATGATCGTGATGGCGACGGTAAAATAGACAATGTTTATGTCTATTATGCGGGCTATGGCGAGGCTGACAGTTATCAGGAAGATACTGTGTGGCCCCATTCATGGTTTATTTCTTACTGTACCAATGAAAAGCATTGGTTCGATGGTGTTTTACTTGACAGATATGCCTGTTCCAATGAAATGGATTATGGGCAGAACCGTCCTGACGGTATCGGAACATTTATTCATGAGTTCAGTCATGTCATGGGGCTGCCAGATCTCTACCAGACTGATGGAGAATATGGTTGTTTCACTCCGGGTCAATGGTCTGTAATGGATATTGGGTCATATAATAATAAGGGGCTTACACCTCCTAACTACTCATCTTTTGAACGTGCTGCCCTCGGATGGACCTCGCCGGAGTCTGTCTACTCCTCGGGGAGCTACACACTTGATGATTTTGGAGAGTCTAATTCGGCTCTAATGATTCCTGCAAGTCGAGAAGGAGAGTGGTTTCTTTTTGAAAATAGACAAAACACAGGATATGACGCTTTCCTTCCGGGACACGGACTTTTAGTATGGCATATTGATTATGACGCACAAGTATGGCTCTCCAACGGAGTAAATAATGATCCTGCCCATCAACGTGTGGATTTAGTTGAGGCTGACGGATTGTTAACCGCCAGAACAAGGGGCGGTGACTGTTTCCCAGGAACATCGGGAATTACCTCTTTTACAAAAGATACTTCCCCTGCGCTGATTGGATGGGACGGTAGTAACCTTGATTTTGATATCATTGATATTTATGAGACTGAGGAAGGACAGATTGTCTTCAATGTCGCAGTTGACAACACCTCAGCAGCGTTAATTGGGGATATTTGGTCAGCAGTTCGATTTGATGGAAAATACTTGAGTTGTGGTGCCGGAGAGGCAGACGTTTTTGATCTTACCGGTAGGAAAGTCATGACAGTCGGAGAGTCACCGATAGAGTTGATGACTGGAATTTATGTAGTGGTATGTGGGGCTGAAAGGGCTAAAATTATTGTCAGATAGCAGGAAGACAGCTATTATCAGCTTGAATTTTGGAAAAAAGGGAGTGTATCAAAATTCGTAATTTTGATACACTCCCTTTTTGTCCTTTCCATGAGCATTGGCTCAAATATCATAGAAGCGATCCAGAAGATCACGTCGGTAGGATTTAGAAATTTTGATTTCTGTGATTGAATCAAGTGGGGGGAGTAATATACAGTCATTGCCGGAGATTATACCTACATATCGCATGTTGACAATGAATTGCTTGTGGGTACGTACAAAGTCAGACCCGTATGCAAGAATTGTTTCAGCGGTGGTCTGTTTCTTTAATATTATTCTCTTGAGATTCGAGAAAACACACTCCCAGATTTTCCTGTCGGATAAATATCGGAAATATACAATTTCAGCCGGATTGACAATAATCTTGGAATTGATCACAGAAGTTATGGCAAGGGGTCGTGCATTATAATTATTTCCTATAACATTATCGGTCATTCTCCCCGGAATATTGAAGGCATTGCGACCATCTAATTGACGATTGGAACGCCATGTGGATTCTGATGATAGGCTCCGGAATCGTTTTAGAATAACATCAAGATCGGAAGGATCAAAAGGCTTCAACAGAAAATCAAAGACTCTCAGAGAAAGCGCATCATGGATATAACGCTTGTAACAAGTGTGGAATACTACTCTCGTTGCAGCAGGCAGATTGGTATTTTCATACCATTCAAGACCGTTGGACCCAGGAAACTCCATATCAAGAAACAGAAGGTCAGGTGTATGCAGCTGCACAAGTTTTTCTCCCTCAGAAAGATTCTCGGCAGACCCACACAGTGTTACGTCTTCCCGTTCAGACAACGCCTTCTCCAATATGCGTATGCTTGGGATATCATCGTCGATTATGACAACCTTAATTTTTGATAGTGTCTGAGGTGTATTCATGATTTTAATGTCAAGGGTATAATTATAGTAGCCGAATAGCCCTTAATCCCGTAACTCTCAGAATCAGGGTTTATTTTAAATTCCGTCTTTTCTCGATTTTGCTCATTAAGTAGCCTGATGGTCTCCACCAACACACGCAGACCGGTGCCACCTCCGGAGGGTGAGACATTGACCATATCGCCACAATTATTAAACACACTGATAGCTATACGATGGTCACCTTCTGCTGATACTGAAATATTAAGCACACGTTCCGCATCATGGGGTAATGAGGCAAACCCATGTTTAAACGCATTCTCAACAAGTATTTGGAGAGCCATTGAAGGGAACATAAAATCAGGAGATATGCCCGGGGAGAGGTTAAAGGTATAATTCAGGTTTCCTCGTCCGTTATCGCTGATTACCTTTATATAGTCATCTACGAATGCAAGTTCCTCGGAAAAAGGAATAAGTATCTCTGACACGATATATTGCTGCCTGCGAATCAGATGCACGAGAGAATCCAGGTGGGATAGATTACCATTGATGCTGTTGTTAAGTTCATGATTTAGGGCATTATAGATGAAATGTGGAGTGATCCTGTTTCGCAGGTTTTCTTCACGTAGAGCCATTATCTTATGCATCATTCTCTCTTCCCTTCTCCTTATCCTGCCTCGTCGCAGAACGATAAACAACACCAGCCCCACAATTATGGTAAGTGTCAATGCTACTACTGAAAGCAATCTGAATATACGGGCTTGCTGCCGGGTGCTCCCTGCCTCAAGATTAAGAATACGCTTGTCGCGTTGATAGATTGCATTAAGAGCCGAGATGCGCTGTTTAAGAGTGTATGAACGCAAAGAGTCATTTAACCGGTCATAACGGCTTCGCATGTTATAGGCTTTTTCGTAGTTGCCTGTTAAGGTATAAAGTTCTTCAAGCACCTGCAGACGAGCCAACAACTGCTCAAGTCGCAGAGTGTCGGCAAGAGGATATGTGTTTGCAAGTCGGTTCGCTTCGTTGACATCTCTTGTCTTTATGGCAGCTCGCATACGCAGTGTGTGAATATACGACTTCACCATTGGATTTGGCTGTTCGGTTGAGAAGTAACGTGTGGCGGAATCAAGAAGGGCAGACGCTTGGTCGGGTTTGTCAAGTCGTAGATATGTGTCGGCAATATTGACATCTGTAAACATTCTTTCCCAACGAGAATCAGGTATGGAGTCAAGCATCTTGCGCAGACTTGTAAAAATGTGGTTAGAACCTTCGTAATCCTGTCGGTAATATAGATCATTACCCATTCCCGAGAAAGTATTAAACTTGTCAAACCGGTTCATTTCTTCTAAGATTTCCATAGACTTGCCCCACCAAATGGCACTATTGTCGAAATCTCGCATATCAGTAAATACTGCTGCTATGCCATTATACAATGGGATATAATGCACCGGCTCCATTTTCAAGGAATCAGCCACTGTGATCGCCCTATGATAGTATACGGCTGCGCTGTCGAGCGATGAGCCAAGGCGCATGGCATTTGCATAATTACCGTATGCCTGGGGCAGATCTTCATAAATACCCGATAATTCCACATTTTCTACCGATAATTTTAGGTATTTAGCGGCGGAATCAGGATTGAAGTTAAATTGGTCATAGTATGCACCGCGTGTCTGGTAAGCTTTGGCAATTATACGGGCAAGTTCCGATGTAATTTCCTGGTGTTCAAGCCAGGCTATCGCAGAATCAGCGGAAGAGAGTAAGAGGTCAGGTTTTCCCTGATAGTAGGAATTTACCCCCTGTTGCACCATACCTTCACTCCATGTCTGAGAGTCTCCTCTTGCAAGGGCTTTCTCCTTAAGTTCAAGCGTGAGGCGCACAGCGTCATTGATATTGCCATGTCGCAGCGAATCATTGATTTCACCAATCTCTCCTCCCGGGGAAGAAGGCTTATTGCGGCTGCCACAAGACAATGTGCCGACGATTAATATCTCGGCGATAATAAAAGGTAGAAGTCGGAGAAGATGCGTTGACGGCTTCATTCAGAATCAGGTTAACAGAGATTTTATATCGGATTTGTTATCCTCTCTGCGGAGGGAGGATGGGGATGTGGATTTTATTTTGCAAAGATAGTCATTATTTGTTTTATTTCCACTAAACATTATCATCATAAATTACCCAATATCAATGTTTATTTGCTTGTCAGTAGTAAATTTTGACCTCTTGGTGGCATTTATTGTCATCATAGCTTCAAAAATCAATTTTAGCGGTTTTTGATAAAGAAAAGTTTGTCTATCTTTGCATTCGTAATTTCATTAATACCCACGAGGTGTCAGTGAATTGCAATAAATTACTATCTCACCATAATCATAAAAGACGAGTCTGGTTTAATACCGACATTATGGGGTCTTTTTCAACCAACTAACTGCAATTAAGACAGGTCAGATCGGCTTTAGATAATTCCTGGTCAGATCTGTTTTTTATACTCTTATGGCAACATTGTTTCGTTAAGGAAGTGCTTGTATGCTTATTAAATAATTTTTATTGGTTGTCTATTTTATTGTCAATAGTGAGAAGATAAGCTCTCACAGTCTGCCCCTCATTCAGAGGAAGTTTCTTACTTATATTATATTTTATAGTCTCCACAGTGCGAGGAGATCTATTGGTCATTTCAGCAATTTCGCGCGTAGAGAGGTTGAGCAGAATATAAGCACAGATCTGTGTCTCCCCCGGAGTAAGTTCAGGATGCTGTCTGCCAAGGGAAGTGAAAAAACCGTTATGCACCTTGTCAAAATAATGTCTGAAATTTTCAAGGGCACTTTCTTGTGATGCAAAACCTTTTAGGAATTCCTTTACGTCAGATAGTTTCTCTTTATCACCAGTGAGTTTATTACCAATTGATTTTTCAAGTTGCTTACGTTGTCTGGAGAGATTAAGCATTTGGAGAGAAAGAGAGGCAAGCTGTTGGTTGGTGGCTTCTGTTTCTTTTGCCATTTCTTCACGCAATCCTGTCAGTTGCCGGGTGTAGTCCTGGAGGTTGTCTTGTAGGCTTTTATTCTCAATATTTCTGATTTTTAATTTTTTCACTACAATAATTAATCCCACAAGGCAACCCAAGACAATGAGAGCGAGTAAGATACATATCATTGTCATGATCGATAACCTATCTATATGGCGAGAGTTCTCTTTGTTAATCTCAAGGTTAGCTCTCTCTTCCGTAATTTCAGCCACATTATGTTGAAATTTGGCAGAGAATATAGAATCGGCAATCACATTTGCCATGACAAGATTCTTATAGGCGTTCTGGTAGTCGCCTCTTGATTCATAGATTTCAGACAATCCCCCATATATAAGTTCTTTTTCAGCCTCTATTCCAAGCCTGTCGGCAAGCTCCATGTTTTCATTTGAGACAATTATGGCGGAGTCGGTCTTTCCCCGGCGCATAAGGAAACGTGCATAGTTATAGAGAGTATAGACTTTGTTTACATGGTCTAAAGTAGACATACGAACCTTTTCAAATAATTCCTTTGCTATGTCCGGTTCGGAAATTCTGTCGTAGATGATGGCAGCATGTGCATCTATCCATAGGTTCAATTTCGGATCATCGGATTTAGCTTTGGCAAGCCTTATTTCATCAAATGCTTTATCAAACTTTTTATCGGATATAAACTGTCCGGAGCGTGCCAAATTAATTGAGGCGAGAATCCTGTTCTGCTTTGTTTCCGGCAGCTTTATAATCTTTGTAAGATGATCAGCATTTTCAAGATGTCGGTATGCGACCGGATACATTTTAAGGCTTCTGTAAATGTCATGAAGCAACAGTTCTGACTCAATATCGTAATATTTCAGAGAATCCGGCTTATTGGCATCTTTTAGTTGGAAGGTATGCTGCAAAGCGGAAAGATAGTCTTCCGTATACATGCTTGCGGTGGCATACCGATTGATAACAAGAAGCTTTTTATCATCTCTGAGAGGAGTTAAATCAAGGGTATCTTTCAAGATTGTCTTTGCCATTTCAAGAGTGACAGGATAATTCCCGGCATTATAGGCTTCCTCCATTTTGCGTAATTTAAGATCTCTGTCAAGTGGTTTAAGCTTTATCAGGGAGTCTATCCACGATAGTTTTTGAGATATGGACGCGTTAGGATCATTGATTTTTGTTGCATAGAAGTCGGCACGTGCCTCCTCAGTCACTTTCCCAGAAATGACCGAAATACTTAAAAGACCGATGACACAACAGATGAGGAGCCTTAATTGCATGAATTATTGGTTTGTGCAAAGGTAATGATTATATTTCAAACAACAAAACAAACCCTACTTAGAAAGGGGTAAATTTATATAATACTATTAGTATAATTACTTATTATTAAGGAATATATCTAAAATAAGGGCTTTTTAATACATACTTAGATTGATTCTTCGGGCTTTTTACGAATTCGATTGTTTGCAATCGTGAGTCGGGGTGTATAATTTTGCTGCCACAATCTTAAAAATTTTTAATCATGAAAAAATTACTTTCATTGGGATTGGCAATGGCAGCATTGGTACCTGCCTACGCCTATGACTTTAATGTTGACGGAATCTTCTATTCCGTGAAAGATGAAACCTCCGTGGCTGTCACTTATGAGACCGAGGATCTTGCTTCCTATTCGGGAGATATAGTGATACCGTCGACAGTGACCTACGAAGCCAAGACATACGATGTGACTACTATCGGAGAGATGGCTTTTGCATTCTCCAGCCTTAAGTCTGTCACACTTCCCCAGACAATTACGGAATATGAGGGGTATGCCTTTGCATACACTACGTGTGAGACACCCGGAGACTTTATGTTACCTGGTCTGAGAAAAATGGGAGAGTTTGCATTTTATCAGAGTGATCTGATAAATGGAGAAATTACAGTTCCCGAAAGCGTGGAGGAAATTGGTCAGGGACTGTTTGCTTACTGCAACACTACGAAAGTGTGGTTGCCAAATTCTTTGAAGACCTTGCCAAAGGCAGTATTCCTTTTTAACGGTAATCTTGAGGAGGTGCATATTCCGGAAGGGATTGATGAGATAGCTGCCAATACATTTTTTGAATGTCTCAAGCTGAAAGAGATAAATATGCCTGAGGGAGTCACTGTAATTGGTAACGGCGCCTTTATGGATTGTGGTTCGCTTGAGAATCTTCCGCTCCCTTCCGGATTGACAGTGATTGAGCCACAGGCATTTCAGGGATGTCTTGCCTGGAAAGGGGAGCTTAATATTCCAGCATCTGTAAAGTCTATCGGGATGGGTGCATTCTATTTCTGTAATAGTCTCAGTGGTAATCTCGTATTACCTCAGAACTTGGAAGAACTTGGAGAATATGCCTTCTATGAGGGCTCGGGCTTCACCGGGGAGATTGTGAGTCCGGATAATGTGACTGAACTTCCGGAGGCAGTGTTTTATGGTTGCACAGGTATCAATAATGTGGTTCTGCATGATGGTGTAAAAAGTATTGGCATTTATGCCTTGAATCGTTGCTCCGGACTCACTTCATTTGATTGTAAAAATGTAGAGACTATTGGTGACTATTCTTTCTATTCCACAGGATTGGAAAGTTTGACGCTGGGTGCGGAGTTAAAATCGATAGGGACTCAGGCTTTTGACAAGTGTGACTTTTTAGCTTCAATAAAAATTGTAGCAGTTGAGCCTCCTATGATTGAAGCGGATACTTTCTCTGATTATTCTGCACAGCTTACGGTGCCGGAAGGGTGTGAAGAGGCGTATAGAAATGCTCCTTATTGGTCTAATTTCCATAATTATTCCGAAATTGAAAGTATCTCAGGGAAGGAAGAGATAGTGTCAGTCTATACCCTTGACGGCATACATGTATTTACAGGGCTTTCCAATGAATTCCAAGGCGAGCGACATGGCATCTATTTGGTAAAGACCACCGACGGAATTAGAAAAGTAGCATTCTAAACATAGAAAGAATGTTTAATTTTAAGAACAATATGAGTAATGTCTGAGACATTGCTCATATGTCCTTATATATAAGGAAGTAAAATAGTTTGGTGGATTTTGAGCATATAACTGACATTAAATTATCATAATTTTTACATATTTAGATGAAATTGCCATTAAATATCAGTATAAATTTGTGTATTACAATTATATTGATTACTTTTGCGATGTATAATACGTATAAGTAGCTGTTAAATTAACTATATGATTAATTATTTTTCAGACTTCGTAATTATATATTCAAATTTTTACCATTTACTTAAGAAAATTATATTAGATAACAGATTCCATAGTAGAGAAGGTAAAAGTCTAATTATGATAAATGGCATCTAATATTACTATCTTCCGTATTTGTATTATTAATTTTTTAACATAAAAACTATGAGAGTAAAAAACATTTCATTTATTGTGGTGCTCGTGATGGCTTTGTGTGCTGTCGGATCAGCTAATGCGCAGGGACTTGGTGGCTTGCTGAAAAAGGCTAAAAATGCTGCCGACAAAGTGACAGAAACCGCAAAGTCTGTTTCTGAATCCGAAGATATTCAGAATGTTGTGGGTAAAATTACCGGTGCTACAGTCATAAATCCTATTTCAAAATATATAGAAGTAGAGCCGGTTGGTCTTTATGGCATCTCACAGACAGAGACAAGCGGAAATGTATATCTGGTGCTCAACGTACTTAATAAGACAGATAAACAGAATGCCCTTTTCGGTAGTAGCGTGCAAAATCAAAAGATGCTCGCTGTTGATGGCAAAGGCAAAGTCTATAATGTAGATGCCAGTGGGGGTATACGGTATGATACTCCACAAGATGTGCCTGTTAAGGTGGTTATTGATGATCCTCAATTGCAGTTTATGAACGTCAGCAATACTCTGGACGTAATGCCGGTGGTAAAGATTGGAATAGCATTAGATGCCAATCATCAGGGTAACCTCACATTTAAGAATCTGCCAATATTATGGGATGTTGACCCCGAAGACTTAGATTAATCTAATATGAAGACCAATAATCCTAAAGATCTTTTGGATCTTACCGGCATGGTGGTGCTTGTCACCGGAGGTGGTGATGGAATAGGTGCCGGGTGTGCTGAGATTTTGGCTGCTTCAGGAGCTAAGGTTGTGGTTAGTAATCGCACTTTGTCAAAGGCAGAGAATATTGTGGCAGAGATTAAAAAGAATGGGGGAGATGCGGTCGCAGTAAGCTGTAACGTGCTTGATGATGCCGACCTCGTGAAGACGGTTGAGTTTACGCTCTCTACCTACGGAAAGATTAATATCTTGATCAATAATGCCGGAGGTGGAGGAGGTGGCACTGAGAGTCCGTTTAGAATTGACCGTGCGTACGTGGAGCGTATCTACTCCATGAATGTCTTTGCCCCGTGGCGTCTTTGCCAGCTTGTAGCTCCTCACATGCAGGAGGCAGGTTACGGCAGTATTGTCAACATATCGTCGATGAGCAGCATCAACCACAGTCCCGGTATTGCCATATATGCCTCCACAAAGGCAGCCCTAAACCACATGTCGGCAAACCTTGCTCACGATTTCGGACCTATGGGCATACGCATAAACTGTGTCGGACCGGGTGCCACAAGGACGGCTGCTTTGGCTTCAGTGATGACTACGGAAATCGAAAAGCGTATGTTGGCTCATACACCTATTCACCGTCTTGGCGAAGTGAGCGACATAGCACGTGCTGTCCTTTTCCTTGCCTCCCCTATGTCTTCATGGATTTCCGGTCAGACCCTAATGGTCAACGGTGGTGGCGTTCAGACACTCGACTAATTGTAATAACTTGTCAAAGAAATGTATAACCTTTTCATCGTCAGTGACTGATATATGTCAGTCACTGACGATGATTATTAATTATACGGCGCAACTTAGTTGATATCTTCTTAAGAAATGAGTTTGATTATTACTTCTTTTTTACTATATTTGCACCTCTAATTGATAAACCATATAGGATAAACATGATTTTCAATATAAATACGGAACACCGCCTGTCGTATTTGCGTTTCGTATTATCTTTTTTAATATCAACACTTTCTGTGTTCAGTATGCTTGGCTCAACAAATCAGAATGCCCGTTGGGCAGCCATGCCAAATTCTGAACTTCTGAAAGTGGGAAGAGAGTATTTACATGAACGTTACATCCCTGACAGTGCGCTTGCAGTATTCACAATTCTCACTGAACGTTACTACCCTGCGATGACACTTGATGAGAAAAAGGATGTGGTAGCAGCTCTTAACGGTCTTTGGGAGACTTATATGTTTGGCTATTTTGACTACACTGAGGCAAGCCGCACATTGCAAAGATCATTTGATATTTGTGAAGAAGCGCATCTTCCCCTCAGCCGCAACTATTTCAACACAGGGTGTATGTATCAGAGTATGGCTGAACTCAGCGGCAGCTCTGAGGCACTTTATAAAGATGCACTCGACAACCATAGGAAGGCATTTTATGCAGCAATAAAAGAAGGTGACAGTAAAGTCTTGGTGGCTGTGATAGACAATATCGGTTCCATAGCATATGCTTTTTGTAATCCTGATATTTTATCGAAAGAAATCAAGATTCTACATAATCGCGCTCATGAATTGAACTTGGAAAATGATTGGAGATTACTGTTCGGATTGAAACTGTATCAGGGCATAAAGGCTTTGTCAAGGTCAGACTATAAGGAAGCTAAATCCCTGTTTTGCCAAATGAAGGAGATAGTGCCTTCAGAAACGGATCCGGAGATGGCTCGCCATGTGATTTTCGCAGATTTGTGCATTGCCGACGCGGAAGAAAAGGCAGGTAATCTTTCAGGAGCTAAAACTCAGCGACTGAAAGCGTTGGCACTGTCTCAAAAATTCAATATCAAGGATGCTTCATTATTATGCTATGATGCTCTTTCCCGGCAATATGAAAATACGGATAGGGAGACTTCCCTGAACTATCGGACCAATTATCTTATGCTTAAAGACTCTATTTTAAACTATCGGCAATTTGTCGGCGTGAAGGAGATGAGTGTCTACCAGCAACTGCGTGAGTTTGACCGTGAGATTTCCGATATGAAGAGAAAAGATGAGCGTCAAAACTGGTTTATCTCTATTGTGCTTATTATAGTGACTGCAGTCGTAATGATGTTGGCGATAATTTATTCTAAAAATAGAAAATTAAAAGCCACAAATCATATACTCTATACAAGAAATCTGGAATATTTAAAGGCTGAGGAAGAGAGGCGAAAATTGGATAAAGAACGCGAGTTGACATCTTCTTTACCTATCTCTTCTCTCCCGGATAATCTGATAAATTATGATGATAACGACCACGCCTATGACAATTGTGATGATGCTGTATCGTCACCTAAATATAAAAACTCTCAGTTGACCAGTGAACAGAAGCAGGAGATCATGAGAAAAATAATGGAGGTAATGGAGGAATCGGAAGATATTTTCCAACCCGGTTTTAATGCTGACTCCCTCTCCGTCTTAACTGGAATTAACTACAAATATGTTTCGCAGGTCATAAATGAGAAAAAGGGATGTAATTTTAATGTCTTTCTTAATGAATTCAGAGTGAAGCGTGCCTGTGTGCTCATTAATTCCATGTCAGCTTCCATGCCCATTACCATTGAGGGCATTGCCAACAAAGTGGGGTTCCGCTCAAGGAATGCTTTTGCCGTGGCATTTAAAAAATTTACAGGTCTTACCCCTTCCGAATACATTAAAATAGCCAAAACAAGAAATGCTGAATAAGCTAAATCCGGTTAGGGGATGAAGCGGATTATACCTATAAACAGCATAAAAATTTAATTTAATTTGCATAGTTGATCGGAATCATGATATTTACTTCATAATTCTGATCATTTATGCACACTATCATGATTAAGGACAAAAAATAAAATATAAAAATTGGTGAGGATAAATAGATTGCATAATTTTACAAAAGCTAACACTTTTTAAATTATGCAAAAAATTCTGTTAACCTCAATTCTCTTCACATCGTGTATAGGCGGTGCTTACGGACTAAGTAATGACGCTATACAGTATTATAAAAGTGATTTCAGAGCCACCACGCCCGCAGCTCCTTTGGGAGACTGGACGTGCTGGGGGTCAGGAAAAACTTCACAGGATATTAAGATCGGTAACACCGATGAGAATCTTAGGGATTTCTTCCCTATTGGTGCGCCTGCTTTTATACCCGTAGATTTCCAAAATTTAGGCATTGTCTATTGCAGTAATTCTTCCACAGAAGAGGGAGGAGCCGCAAATGAATGGCTTGTGAGCCCGGCGATTGATTTGTCGGCTGCACCCGATAAAATGATGCTTGCGTTTGATGTTTTGGCATTCGGATCAGATTCTGAACCAAAATTGGAGGTATACGCTTCTAAGACCGGCAACTCTCAGGATGATTTCACTTCGCCTGCACTTTATATAGGTCGCTCATCAAACAGCGTGAAAGCCCCTGTTGTAAAAAGAGTGTATAAGGCTGTGTCTGACATTTCGTCACCTGAGACATACCTTGCTTTTGTCAACAAAAGCCGTAATGCCCAGATTCTCGGATTCTATAACATAGAGCTTTCGGAATATATTTTAGATGTTCAAAATCCTGTGGCAAACCATTTCCCGGAGGCGACAGACGTTCCCATAAATATTGAAGTGGGAATCTTGACTCCGGAGCCTTGTGAAGGCTTCACTGCAGTGCTTTCATGCAGGGGGGAAGAGCAGGTTTATTCCACTCTCAAACAGATTGACACGTCATATTCTCTTACTCAGGTTAATTTTGCAAATCCTATCCATCTGGATTATAATGAGAGTCTGACCTACACCATTACAATCACTCCGCATTATGAAGGCGCAACCCCGGCGGTATACGAGTATGACATGAGTTGTACACAAGGCTACCCTGCTACCTGTGTTGAGGAGGAGGGAACTGCAACTTGGTGTGGTTGGTGTATACGTGGAATAGCCGGAATCAAGCAGTTCTCTGAGGAATACGGTGACAGATTTATTGCCATTGCGGTGCATGGCTCAAGTGATCCAATGTATCAGGAAAACTATATGTCACATCTGGGAACTGATTGTGGAGTTACTGCCTTCCCTATGGCAACCTTTAACCGTACGGTGACAGGCGATCCCTATAACCGTGAGACTGTTGAATCCTTGTTGGCTCAACCGGTAGGTTATGCTGTTGCAATCAAGAAGGTGGAATATAACAGCGACTCTGACCATAGAGTGTCAGTAACGTATGCTCCAAAACTTGCCTTTGATTCCAATTCTGCCGACATAACAGCCGCTGTGGTGGTAGTGGAAGACGGGGTGACAGGTAATAATACAGAATGGAACCAGACAAACTACTACTCCGGATATAATAAGGAGCAGGTTGAGAATACTTATGGTGCTGGTTCGTGGAAATATTTCCGCCAATATTGTGAGCTGTCCTCAGTAATTCCATACCCTCTTATGAGCTATGATCATGTTGCAATGGGTATCTTCAATTCATTCTATGGAGGTGGTCAGGGTGCTTCGCTCCCGGCAACTTGGCAACAAGATGTAGAGCAAGAATTCACCATCACTTTTGATATGCCTCTTCAGAAAGATGGTGGCACCATAGGAGTTCAAAACTGGGAAAACACCCATATTATTGTCTTGCTGATTGATAATAAAACCGGTAATGTGCTGAATGCCGCAAAAATGGGGGCTGGAAATTATGACACAGCCGGTATAAATGAATGCTCATTCGGTAATTCTGTAGCAATAGACCGGGTTGGGAATAATCTTCTTGTCTCTCTTGAGGGAGAAGGCAATCTGGAAATCTTTAACACTTATGGCTACCGACTATATTCTTCACAACTCTTCGGAGATACCTCTGTTGACGTTTCAGGCTTTTCCGGACCTGTAATTGTGCGTGTTACCCGCGACAATGAAAGTTATGTGAAAAAAATGATTTTTTAGAGAGACACAAAATGTGTTATAATAGCATATTTATAATTTAATACTTATTGTTTTATGAGAAAACCTAACGTGATTCTGACCGGAGTCCTTTTAGGAGTATCGACCTCAGCAATGGCTTTCCTCTCTGTGGAGAAAGCAAGCTTGAGTCTTCCTGAGTCAGCTCAAAAGAAATCGGAGGCTACTAAACCTACCTCCAAGACCCTACCATTGGCAAAAGTGGCTACGCGAAATGTTGAGTCCGGATTGTATGGATATTCAATCGCAGGTCCTAATGCCGGATTTTTCCGTACTGACATTGATGGCACAATAGAGCATCTCTGGAGTCCGGCTAAAGAAAGGTGGCATATGTTTAATGGCTGGATGTATGACGGCAAGGTTACCGGATTCATACAGCACCAGGAAAACGGAGCCTATGACGGTATAGAACTTGTAGAGCAAGACTTTGAGACAGGTGAGGTGCTCAACAGCCGTACGCTTGATGCATCTAACACTAACACATGGTTTACACACTGTACTTATATTCCTGAGAAAGAACTGATTTTCGGTCTTGGTCGTGATGAAATGAACTGGGATACAATGAAGACCATGAACATTAATGACCTGAGCGATATCAACAATCTTCGAACCATCTATTATGACTATCTTATAGTTGCCATTACTTATAATCCTTATGACGGCAATATCTATGCTATCACCAGGACAAAGGATTTCATAAGAATCAATCAGGAGAATGGTGAGTATGAGTATCTTTGGTCACTTCCACTCCCGGAGCTGAACAACGATTACAAGATGGCTTTGACTTATCTTCCCAATGCTGATGAGTATCTTTTCGGAGCCACTCTAAATGATGGTAACTATCCTACTGTTTATTATCGCCTTGACCTCGAATCACAGATACTTGCGGAGAGTGCTCAGCTTGGTGATTCAGACGTAATCACATTCTTCATCAATACTGATGAAAAAGACATGGAAGCTCCTTTGCGTCCTGAATATGTAGGCATGGACTTCCCGAATGGTAGCCTTTCCGGCACATTTAAGTTCACTATGTCGGAAGTTTTGGCTGGTGGAGAGGCTGCCACTTCTGATCTGACATGGACATTCTATGCTGATGGAGAGGAGACTGCTACCGGCACTGCCGCATGCGGTGCATCTGTAGATGTTGCAGTTGAATTGTCTCAGGGCATGCATACAATCGAAATGATGACAGCCAATGGTTCTCATTCAGGTCCATCATTTAAAAAGCAGCTTTATATAGGAAAAGACACTCCGAAGGCTCCGACTAATGTAGTGCTTGCAGAGGGTAACGTTAGCTGGGAAGCCGTAACAGAGGGTGTCAACAACGGTTATCTTGATCTCTCAGATATGTCTTATGAGGTATATATAAATGATGAATTTATCGGAGAGACAAAGGAGACATCGCTTGACTTTACAATTTCTTCTACTGAAGCATTTGGAAAGCATGTGGCTACCGTAACAGCTATATGCAACGATATGGAATCAGTTGCCGGTGTGTCAAATTCAGCTATCTACGGTGCTGCAATGAACTTGGATGTATTCTTCACTCCTAACCAGGACGAGGCTGCCTTGTTCTCAACTGCATCTGAAAATGTTGAAAATGCCATAAACTGGGGTTGGGACAGTGGACAAAATGCATTTGCCACCAATTACCCCTGGAGTGATTCATACGCATGGCTTGTGACTCCGCCCCTCAATATGGACGATGCGGATGTGGTTTATGCTCTTGAATTTGAAGCTAAGTCATCAAATCAGGGAGGTGCTTTAAGTGTTTATCTTGGATCTTCAAACCAGCCGGAAGATATGACCAAATTATTGGTTGACTCTTTCTCTCCTGTGGTTAATGACTACGCTAAATATCGTGCAATCTTCTGTGTGTCTGAGGCTGCCACAGATTATATAGGCTTCCAGGGTGTTGTTAAGGCTTATACATGTCAGATGTATGTGCGCAACATATCAGTGGTAAGGACTGATATTCCTACTTCAGCTCCGGGTGTTGTGTCTGAGCTTAATGCCGTAGCAGGTGAGAATGGCGCACTGAATGCAACCGTGACATTCAATATGCCGACAGTTGACCTTAAAGGACGTGATTTGGCATCTGATGCCGAGGTAAGCGCAACCGTGACTTCAGGTGAGAAGTCTGTTACACTGACAGGTACTCCCGGACAGGCTATGAACACTGTTATTGAAACTGTGCAGGGTGACAACGACATCACAGTAACCTCAGCCATTGGTGAGGATGCAGGCGACACCGCAGCTGTGTCAGTTTACACAGGTATCGACAGCCCGGGCATGCCAGGCAATTTCAAGGCTAAAGCAGGTGAAGATAATAATACAGTTATCTTTACATGGGATGCACCATCGGAAGGCGCACAAGGAAAATATTTCGAGGCTAAAGATATTTCTTACAGAATTACTTACCGTGTAGGTTGGTCAACTACTGAAATCAGTGATATTCCTGTTGATGCTACAGAGTTTACTTACACCATGCCTGAGGGTACAGTGCTTAGTAACTACTCGTTTGTTCTCTATCCTTCCAATGTAGCCGGTGAGGGTGCTTCTACAAGTGCCACTGTTATGGTGGGTAAGCCTTACGAACTTCCGATGAATGAAGAATTTGAGGGCAACCGTTATACCTATGCTCCTTTTGATGTAGTGAAGCCCTCAGAAGAATATGCAAGTTCTATGGTATTCTTCCAGGCTCCTTATTACTTCGACGAGATGTTTGAGAAGTATGATCATGGCGCTGTCACTGCGTTTACTACAGTTGATGGTGACACCAAATCTCGCCTTGTATTCCCGAAATTCTCCACTTCAGATATCAACAGTAATGTAAGCATTCGCATTGAGATCTGGACCGGTGAACGTTCAGCTGAAAAGATGACTCTGTTCGGACAAACCTACTTTACTGAAGAACCTGTTGAGATAGGCACAATCGAAAAGGGTACAGGCTGGGCTGAAGTTAACTTTAATCTTCCTGAAGAGATGCTGGGTAAGGAATGGTGTGAAATCTTCATTGAAAGTGAGTATGACCGTCCTGACACTTACACTATGATATATTCTTATTCAATTGAATATACAACCGGTGTGAAAGCCGTAGAGACTCTGAATGGAGCAGTCCGTGCTCTTAAAGGCTCAATCTCCATGACAGATCTTGAGAACGCTGATTATGCAATATATGCTGTCGACGGACGTCTTGTGAAGAGCGGTAAAGTTGAGAGTGCACAGCATATTGTGACTGTTACCCCTGGCACATATGTAGTACGTGTTGCAGACAAGTCAACTAAGGTGATTGTGAAATAATACAAGCGTATCATAACGCAATCTGCAAATAAAGATAGAGACCTTCGAGTCAAATCGGAGGTCTCTATTCTATTGTTATCAATTAAGAAATCTAAAAAAGGAATAATCAGTATGTGCGGATGTATGTCCGACCATTGAAAACGAGTCCTTTACTATCGGGAGTGGCAGTCAGGACAACCGGGGTGTCGAGTTTCTCCGTCTTTGGAGTCCCGTTATAATACCCTCCTTTGAGTGAGTCATAGCGGTGGGAGAAGATAACCTTATTGCCTTCCTGATGACCGTAATATATGTACTCCCCTTCATCAATATGTCCGTTGTCATAGGTGAGCTTGTAATATTCACGGCAAGCGATATCCTGACCAGACACGACAGTCTCATCTCCCCAGAAATCTAATGAAGCGTTAGTCTTAAAGTTCCCTTTTCCGTCTTTGTCATTGGTCTTGCATTCATATAATGTTGGACCGTCTTCACGCCACAGCACAGGTAATGGAGCATCAGTCTTGGCAGTGGCTTCAGATGCTGAAGGTGTGGCTGGTTTATCTTGAACAGGGGTTGATTCTTTCATTTTATCAAGCTTCTCAATAGTTCCCTTGCAATCAGTAGTGAAATCTTCTTTTGCTTTTGCGGTGGCTTCAACTGTAAGGGTTGGCAACTGTTGAGTGCCTGCCGGCAGCAGGCTCTTTACGAGTTCAAGACGAAGTCCGTCAGGACTGATTGATGGGTCTAAGGCAGAAAGACCGTAAATGGTAATGGAATCGTTTGGAAGTCTCAGAATGGCACATTTCCCCTTTCGATTGTAGGTATCTTCCCAATCACATATCACTATGCCATTTTTCAGGCGCGGATTCGTTATTTTCATCTCCTCCCAGTTGGATAGCAATACTTTGGTGCGATAACGTGAAAAACCCGGAGCCTTGGTGCCTGCAAATACCTTACTAAGTTTCTTGGCATTCATAAAATCTTTCGGAAGAACCTTAAATGTTGATTCCTTTGTTGTGAACTGCTGAGTGAAATCAGGGGTGCCGTTGATGAAGTCAAGCACTACATACATGTTTCTACTGGCTGCCATGTTTTTGTCGGCACCTTCATAAATGCCGGCAAGGGGGATTTGGGCATTTACTCCAAATCCTGCAATCATCAAAATGATTGTGGTTAAAATTAATCTAATTGTCATAAGTCATACTATTTTGAGTATTGTTGTTAATTGTAGAGCAGCCATTATTCATTATTAATGACCTTTTTGATCAGAATAGTTTATTTATCACGAAATACCTTATCATCAAATTTGCCTGTATACACCACAATGAGTTCAGAAAGTTTTCAGCCTCTTCAATGCGCTTATGGAGTTAAGGTGTAATCATTAAATCTTCATGGCTTATGCTGGTAAGTATATAAAGTTTATTTTTTCTACGAATAAATACCGGCTCTCATCTGGGTGCCCTGTCAGAGAAACAGCGAGACTATTATGGTAATCTCTTACTGATGGAACTTCCAAATTTGATAAATTTAAAATTACACAAAGATAACCTATTCTTATTAAAGAACGAAACTATATCTATAAAAGTGTGCAAAAGTATGTATAAACTTTCTTTATTTTCTGATATTTTGTGACTCATTTGTCTTTATATCCAGGTAAACGCTTAAACTCACTTTGTGGAATTAACTGAAAGGATAAGAAGGGTTACTACATTTTGCATCAATCAGGGCTAATATTGATAATTAGCTACTTACATTATTTAAGCATAGTCATAAATTGGTGATATGACTAAAAAAATAGGGTTTTAGGACTTTTTTGTGACCGGTTTTTCTTGGATTCCTATTGCTTGGATTATAATTTTGCCACCGTATTTCGCGAAACCCGGAAGGCTTATGCCCGGTCTTTCCCAATCCAATTACTAACCGTCTCCCGAGGGCATAGGAGACATAAAACATCAATAATTTATGAATCAAGTATTGCGAATAATTGTTGCGATTACATTTATTCTTCGAGTAGGGGTTCCACTTGCTGAAGGTCAGAATCCTACTATCATACAGTCGAGTCTTACAGACGATGGCAAAATATTAGTTACGGAGAAACTGTCAAAGGGAGGGTCGGACATTCAGGTTAAGAAATTCCCTAGGAAGGTAGAGGAAGATGTGGTTAGATATACAGTTACTCCAAAATATATTTACAGTGAAGAAGATGGTATAGTACCTGGTAATTCTAATTATGCAGTCTCTGAAGATGGATCAGAAATTTATTCATATTTTGAATTACATGGCAATGTTATTTCCTCATGGGATCTGCCGGCGGGTATTTATAATTTTATATTTCGTTTTGAAAGCCCTGATGGTATGTTGATTCTTTATAAAGGAGGAGTGGAGGTAAATTCAAATATGGAGATAGAGGCACGGGCTACTGATGCAAAAGTAAACTATATTGAATGGCAAGCCTTAATGCCTGATGGCTCACAACCTGTAGCGTCTATGGAAGATAATGGAAGCTTTTGTTATCCCATGGGTTATACATATATTGCGTGCCAAGATTATTTGTTATACGAATGTGGTTTCTTAGTGCTTAAGAATGAAGATGAGGATTTGCAAAGAATGCATAATGTATGGACAAATGCTCCTGAGTCTTGTTCTTTTTCACAGGTAATGTGCATAGGAGATAAGAAAGGAAACTACTATATAGAGATGCCTGCAGTTGGCACTGGAACTCAATTTATTTCCAATGACGTTAACTTGTATAATTGTTATCATTTACATCTTCCGAAAGATATTACTTCATTAACGAACGGCATCGTACCTGATGTGAATCTAAACTATGCTTGGACCTTTTGTTGGGATACCTATTCTGTAAAGTCGAGGAATATTCTAAATGTCAAGTATGATACAGATGATATAGCATATTATTACTGTGGCTATGAAGGGGAAACTTCTTATCGAGGAAAACTTTTTCCCTGTCCTGATATTATGACTTATGGTGTGGATGGTAAGTGGTTTGGAATCCAACCTCCTATGCTTAAAATGACTACTACTGATTTTCAATTCCAAAATAATCATCAGAAGGGTTTAGAAACATGTTTCTTCTACGCTGCATATGATAACTTTGGAATAGACAATACCACTACTATACGCCCTGTTTTTAATCCATATCTTGCATTACCCACTAATTGTAATCCTATATTTGGGTATAATACTCCGATAGTAGTCTTTACGCGTCCTAATGAGCAATTTGATTATGCTTATATCGGTAGATATGGTGAAGCTCGTACCCTGGATTATCTAAATCAGAATTTTGCTATATATCTTAATGGGAAAAAGGTATGGACAGATTATTTAGACCTTAAGGGATTTTATTATGCTGAGGACTGGGAACCTGGGGTTGCTTACGAAGATGGAGTGTGGGATTTCGAGATCGAGGATTCCAACCTGGTTATTGATGGACTCTCCACTCTGTCAAAATGTTTCATGCATTTTGAAGATAATGACACCGAAAAATTCACATGGCCTACTTTGACAGCCCTTCAGTTTCGTAATATGGAAGATGAGATTACAGATCATTTTACGACTGCTAATGATGGACGGGTGATTCTTACAGGTGGTATATGGTCTAATGTCGATTATCAATACTTTGATTGTTCTACAGCTGAAGAATTTAAGGTGGAGTATAGTCCTTACCAAATTAATGATTTTTCTCCTCTTTCAGTAGAAATTGATCCGGAGAAAAGATTTATGCCTGGATATGGTGACTATTATGAGGGATCTTTGAATCAAGTGATAAAAGAAAGTGATACAAAATGGTATGATTTACGTGTTACAATTAAGGATGTGGAAGGTAATTATCAGCAGCAAACTATTAGTCCGGCATTTAAAATAGATAATATTATCACTGGGATTACAAATGCAAGGATTGATGATAACAGACTAAATGTGTATGTTAAATCAAACAGCATAATTGCCCCCTTAGGCTCACACATTTATACGTATGATGGTCGTATGGTAAAGGGAGATAATCTCGCTCAGGGTATATATATGGTTCGTTGTGGAAACAAAACTGCTAAAGTTGTTATTAAGTAATACTCATAGAATGGATTACTTATTTTAAGAATACAGATAGGAGTGTGGTATATAATTTGCCATATTCCTATCTCCTTGCTAGCCCTGTTAATTTGAATCATTTGAGACATTCTTTTGTGCAATAATAGCTAATTCTTCAAGTTCAGAAGGAGAAGCAGCAGATAGTTGCTTAAGATATACTTCGGTGGGTAAATCTGTACCGAGTTTCTTACGCAAGGAATATTTCTGATTCTTTATAGTGCCAAGTGAACGATTCTGTAATTCAGCGATGTCTTTATTAGAAATATTCATCAACACAAGCTGTGCCATACGCATTTCAGCATTGGTAAGGTTGGGATGGATATAACGCAGTTTATCCATAAACTCCTGCATTACCTCTTCGTTAGAGTTGTTAACATGATGAAGTGGTTCGATAGAAATCGAGGAATCTTTCAATCGCATACTTATGTCCGTAAGTTTTTTAGTTGTCGACTCTTCAGAATTAAGAATTTCTTTGATGTCTTGGTAAATATTTTTATAATTGTCTGCTACCATTGTTGCTGATGACAGTGCTGCATTTCGATTCCCAAGGTTATTTTCAGTAATAGCTTGTTCATGTTTGCGTTTTTTGTGAAGACGAATGATTATAATTAACAATATGCCGATTCCTATAAGAACTATTATCAGTACTCCAATTAGAGTTATATTACGGATATTTTCAAGCCGTTCACGTTCCAATGATTTCTTTATTTGTCTTGTTTCAAAACGGTCAGTTGCTTGCTTGGTATATGTGCGTTTATATTCTGTTTCAAGAGAATCTTTTAGATGAATATATTTCTGTAAATAATAATAGGCGAGGGTAGGCTTTCCATCTATTTCAAATATATCGCTTGTAAGAGCATATAAATTAGGCACATCAGAGATATGGATTGAATCAGGATGAAGTCGTTTAAGTTCAGTTTTAGCATCTTCAAATTTACCAGTTAACAACAGTAGATGAATATATTCCATACGAATATTTCCTATTTCTAAAAAAGGAATGTGACTGTTATTTAAGATATACACATGATAAATACTGTCTGCTACTTCATATTCCCCTTTGTCTTTATACAGAAAGAATTTCTGAGTTATAATACCTTCTTTGTGGCGTTTACTTATACTATATTTTTCTGCCTGAATATACTCAGAATTTGCTGCCTCCCAATCTTTTTGAAATCGATAAAATTGACCTTGCATAAGATGTATCAGATAATTTAAATCTTTCCAACCATATTCATTATCTAGTATAGTTCCATGGTCAGATACTATTTTTTTTGCCTTATCAAGATATTTCTGTGCCAAATCTAATCTTTTAAAAGTCAAATGGAAATCCATTATCCATAAATATAGTATACCATCTCGAAATAATAGGTTTTTATCTTTGGGTATATCTAAAGATTTCTCAATATCGTCAAACATAGCCTCATAATCTCCTATTAAATAATATGCAGAAGATCGCAACTCGTACACCAGTGTAATGTTAGTAATGTCTTTCTTCGGTAGTCGTTTTTCTATCCAATTAGAGATATTAATTATATCTCCATACTTTCCTTCATCGCGAAGTTTTTCTTCTTTTCGTGCATAGTATTGTATTAGTTTTCCTTCTTTTTCTGCTTTGATAAGGGAGTCTTCTAATTCTTTGCTGAGTCCTTCATGTATAGTCACATTAACAGGCTTATTATCGTCAGCGGATGAATAAAAGCAGGACATGCTTATCCATAATGTTATGATGATAATTATGCATAGTCTTAAGCAGGGATTATTAGTTCGATTAAAGTCAATTCCTCGTTCAGCTTCTTTCATCGCAGTTTGTTCGGTTGTATCCAAATATAATAGGGTAATTTAAATTCACAAAAGAGATATATTACAATATGACTTCCTGTTATTTATCATTGTAATGACCCTCTAAATATATGACAATAATGTATACCTCTTCATCGTGAATGCAGTATTGTGATATGTGTCGTGAATAAATCACGTTCCCACATCCTATTAGTGGCTCTGGGTGACTATTTAATGCTATACATCACAATGAATTAAGGAAGTTTCAATTTCTTCTTTGGTACCACATGTCACTCGCTGTATGATTGCTCAGCCTCTTCAATGCACTTATGGTGTTCAGGTGTAAGTAGGATATTGTCATTACCTACACTTGTAAGGGTATAAAGTTTATTTTTTCGACGGATTAATACCGGTTCACCATTAGCGGCTTTGTGAAAGGAGGCTGCAAGATTATTACGATAGTCACTTACTGATAGAGCTTCCATATTCAATAAATTTAAATTTTACACAAAGATAAGCAATTTTTCATTAAGTAACGAAATATTGTTATAATAAAAGTAAAGCTAAGAAATTTTATATATAATTATTCATCCATATCATAAGTTTTTCTTGTCAACATAAGCCTTGATCAGGGGGTTAAGCTGATTCCCATATAGCCTTCTTCTTTTAATTCTGCCACTACGTTAACAATTTATTTTGATGTCAACACAACTTCTCTACCCCAATGTCCACCCAATACGACAGATGCCGGCGACGCTGTGAAGGTTTCTCCTAATGCAGTTGCCCATTTTAGTGGTGTAGTCAGGTCGCCACGTGTCATATTGTCTGAGAGACATTTCCCCCCGCGCCATTCCGCTACCTTGCGCATATCCTCTATGTCAAATTCTTCAGTTGGTTTTGCGTCATCATAACCAACTGGCATAAGATGAGGAGTATCGGAGGGTCGGGATAGGTCTGTGCATTCCCAGCCGGGTAACGCATTCCATGCCTCAAGACTGCCGAAGTGAGTCTCAATTCTGTCTTTAATGTTATGTTTGCGCCAATAAAGGGGTGCTAATGAGTTCCTGCCGGCAACCCAGTGCATAAATGTCTTCATTACCAACGCCGGAACCAGTGGTGTCAAAGAAAAATACCAAGGAACAGAGTCGGCAATCCGATTGAAATAATTGGCAGCTGTGATCCCTCCCCGGAAATGAAGAATGTCATTAAGTTTATCGGAATCAGCATACCACATACCATGGAAATTCTGTGTGGCAAACCATCTTACATCAAACACTTTTTCCGGTGGAGGACAATGTAAGGCTTTCATAAGCATTGCCTCAAATTCATAATTAGTAAGACGATAGGAATCGCCGCCTCCCACATTATAAAAATTACACCAGAATGAATCGGGCACCCATTCTTCACACACGTTTATCAGTCTGCCTGCATCTTCAAGATTTACCCATTCCAACACACCTTTTATGGGTACGTGAAATGTGATTGGGTCAGTTGCCTTATCAATTAACCCCTTATGAAGGATACCTGACATTCTCAGTGATACCCATTTCTTAAGTCCGGAGTCAGATAGAATACGCTCTGCCGCTGTTTTTGACACAGCATATCCATCAGAAGGGGGCGGTTGCAACAGATCGCCGCAGCGTCCCCAATGATGCGGAGGCATATATGATCCATACTGAGCCACCGAACCTATATACACAATCCCAACCTTATTTGGATTCGGTTCCTTTCTCACGGCATCAACCACGTTTCGCATTCCCCCTGTGTTTACCTTAAAGGTCTTTTCGGGATAATAGTCGGCAGCAGGCGATACCATCCCCCCGAGATGAAGCACAAAGTCAGCTCCTTTTACAAGTCTACACACATCATCTGGGTTCATGAGGTCTCCCCATACTATTTCAATACCCTCTTTCCCAATCCACGGCGCAAGGAGCTTGCTGTTTTTCTTGCTTGACCTTGCAAGCAGTCTCACCGTGAAATGGTCAAGCCTATCCGATAGTTGACGTAGCATTTCCATTCCCATCGTGCCCGTAGCCCCGGTCAGGGCAATCCTCCTTTTTGAGAATTGTTTATTACTTGAATTGACCATATTCTTCATGATGCGGAGTTCCCTTTTTAAGAAGTTTAGCATAGTCGGAGGGTAGCATACCCATATTTAGCCGAAAGGCTTTTGTGAAAGTTGAGCGGGTGTTGAACCCGACACTCTCACTGATGGCTTCAATTGTGAGATTACCATATTTATCCGTGTCGCTCATGCGGCGGCACGCTTCTTGAATCCTGTATTTATTCAATAGATTTCCGAAGGTCATGCCATAATGTTCGTTGATTGCGCGTGAGATATAACTTGTATTTGATTCCACGAGTTGAGTAAGACGTTGGAGAGAAAAATTACTGTCGCAGACCTCATCTATATTCTCAAAAACTTTATCAATTTTTATAATCAGATCACGCCGAGTTTCGTCTGTCATGGAACTGTCGCGATATTTCTCAGGCTGTTCTTTTACTTCTACCGTCACCGGAACAGCTTTATCCGCATTTTGTAAAAGCGACTGGGCTTGGTTGAATATCACCTGATTTTTCAATCTGAGCTGACGGTTCTTGTGGAAGATTACAATAGCTATTATCAGAAGCACTATCACAAGGACCACGGAAAAAAGAAGAATGATTTTAACCTGTCGCCTCTCACTGTCAATTTTCATAGCATAATCCTTAACATTACTGAGCTCTATCTCGAGTCTTGTAGGCTCGAGCGCCACAAGTTGCTTTGTAAGGGTGTCTTTAGCTTCATAATATTTAATACGGTAGAGGTCACCCATATCAGGATTACCTGCTAATATATAGCATTTTGACAACAGGTCATAAACCTCCATGTGGACATCCATATCATTGATTGCGCTTTTTTCGGAGAAAATACCATTAATGCCGTTGATAGCCCCTTCATAATTTCCTTCTCCCACTGAAACGGCTGCAAGGCATATTCGTGCCATATATTTCTCCCGTGGAGCTTCCAATCCGAGTGAGTCACGAATCACAAGCATTTTTTTTCTTGCAGTATTAAATTTTCGTGCGGCAATAGCATCGGTACCCTCGCAAAGCAGCAGAGAGAGCCGGTAATCGGGAGCCGATTTCGGGATTGAGTCTCTAAGCAAATGCCGTATGCGATCATTAAAATTTTTATTTACCTTAAATGGTAAGTCCAGCATAACAGAATTTATATAAGTTGCCAACACAAGATTCCAGTCACCCGCCTCCGCTGCTGTCTGCATGGCTTTGTCATAAAACTTGCGGCTTTGCATAGTTACCCCGGCACTGTCTTGAGGAAATATGTATTCATACATATTGAAAAGATTACCGAAATTCAAAAGCACAGTGGCGTATGAACTTTTGTCAGGTGAGTCTTTAAAAATATTCTCCGCCTTTTCCAAGCACCGGTAAGCACTCATATAGTCACTCAGACGCACATAATAGATCTGTCCCATCTCCGAAAAAGATTTCCCTACCAGCAAGCGTGTTTCTTCGTCGTCTGAGTCCTGATACTTCTCTGTGAGCCATGAATAGCAGACAAGGGCACTGTCAATTTTTTCGTCATTCTGAAACTCCATACCCCATTTAAACAGAGTCTGTGGTGAGTCATCGCCAAAAGGGATAATCTTAGACGTTGAGCGTATAGCTGCCGCCGCCGGGGTCATGATTGTTGTCAGAACTTCCCAGAGGCATATTAAATATGGGATAGGCAGTAACAGCCTGTTGATTTTATGACTCAGATTAGATTTCATGGTGTAAATTTAGGTAAAATTTATAAATTTGGGGAATTCATAACGAGAAATAAGAGCAAAATTTATAAATTTCAGTTGTATTCAGTGCCTGATAGTTTGATTTCACCATATTCATAGTCTAATTTTGCCAAAAAATCAACCCATAAATCATCCGTATTATGAATAGCATTTACAAATCTATCACGGGTGTCCTTATCGGTGGAGCGGCGATAGCCGTCGGCGTAATAGGTATAGGAGCTGCCAATGTCAGCCCCGATTTCCTAAAGAAAAGGACTACCGAAACATCAGAGACATCTGTAAAGAGTGTTGTGGATCACCACAAGAGTCTGCATCGATCTAAAGGCTCAAAACGAATGGCAGCGCCACGTCCGAATATGGTGGCAAGGAATTTTGTCCAAAAATTCCAATGTGTGGTCACTTATTCCGATGAATGGGAATATGATGATGAAGCAGGTGTCTATACTTTTGATGCAACTGACCCCATCACTTTCAAATCTGCATTTATCAACGATGAGTATACCCCTTCCGGAGGTGCATTCTTTACAGATAAGTATTACATAGTAACTACCATATCTGAAGACTGGTTTAGTGGAGCAATAGACGTTTACTGCTATAAATATTCCCGTGATAAATGGGAGGAACTGAGCTATGCCGTACAAGATATTTACTCACTTTATAATTCGATCTGTTATGATCCCATTGATGATCTCGCATACGGTTATTTTTATAGCGATGAGGGAGGTACATGGGGTTATATGAATGTGGATAATCTTAGGGTCACCCAGATTGTGGAAGCTGACCGACAGTTGGTCGCTGTCGCTATCAATGAACAGGGTCAAGCCTACGGCATTGCTACAGATGGCTACCTTTATTCAATCAATAAAAAGACCGGAGAGATGGTCTCGATAGGTTCTACGGGGCTCTCTCCGGTATATATGCAGAGCGCGGCGTTCGGCAATGACGGTAACTTGTATTGGGCAGCTTCAGAGGCTTATTCGTCAGGTCTTTATATTGTAGATGTAACTACTGGGAAAGCAACTGAGATAGGAGCTTTCTATGGCACTGAAGAGGTGTGTGCCCTATATGCCGTGGAAGGCGAGGTAAATCCGGAGGCTCCCGCAAAAGCATTTGATCTTAAGGCAGACGTATCATGGATAGAGCTGACATTTCCATTTTCATTTGCAATCCCGGTAAATAAAGCCGGCGGCACACCTCTCTCAGGAGAGATTGACTACACCATATCTGTTGATGGTGTGGAAACAATTGTGGGTAATGGTGCAGCAGGGTCAGAAGTAAATGTTTCCCTTACCGTTGAGAAACCCGGTTACCATCTCTTTAAGGTTGTGCTTTCAAATGAAGCAGGCAATTCTGAGGCTGCTACCATGAGGAGTTGGATCGGGGTAGACGAACCCAAGAATGTGCGTGATGCCAAAGTGGAAAAAATATCTGATAATGGCATTCAAATCAGTTGGGTAGCTCCTGAAGGCGGGATAAACGGTGGATATTTTGATGTCGACATGATTACATACACGGTTACACGCCTTCCGGAAGGCAAAACAGTAGCCGAGAATATCAAGACTACCTCTTTTACAGATGATATAGAACTTGAGAATGGTCAGAGCCTTATCCGCTATATTATTACTCCGTCGGCAGACGGATTGGAGGGACAAAAGACATTGACTGAGGGTATAGTTATAGGCAAACCCTACGAAGTGCCTGTTGAATTTACTTTCGATACTGAGGAAGATTATAATATCTTCACTGTGATAGACAATAACGAGACTGTCAATTTGGATTCCGGTATGTGGCAATATACTCCTTCCGGAGAAGCAGCCGGATATGTAAGTGGCACTAAAGATGGCGATGACTGGCTTATAACCCCCTCCGTATCTCTTAAGGCACGCACTAAGTATTTTTTCAGCCATGATGTACTTTGCTATTCCGATTATTGGCCTGAGGAGTATTCCGTGTATCTTGCCACAAGTCCTGATATGGAAGGAATGACAAAAGAAATAGTGCCTTCTACAACTATATGGTGGGATGAGTATCGCACTCGCACAGATACAATAACAGTTGAAAATGACGGTGTGTATTATTTCGGTTTCCATGCCACATCAGAGGCAGGAAGTGCCTTCTTCCTAATTGACAATATCAAGTTGAGTGAGATGTATAAAGTTGATGCCCCCGCTGCGGTTAAAGACCTGAGTGCGGTTGCCGGTGAAATGGGAGGGAAAAAAGCAACATTATCGTTTATCACACCGTCCAATAGTGTTGAAGGTAAAGAACTCAGTGATGACATCACTGTAAAAATTCTGCGCGGCGGCGTTGTGATCGAGACCATTCATGATGTCGCTCCCAATAAGCACATGACTTTCGAGGATACTGAGGCGGCTGATCGTCAGATTAACAGTTATGAGGTGATATGCTCGAACTCTTATGGTGAGGGTCCTGCGGCATCTGTTGAAGTTTGGGTAGGACTTGATGTACCGACAGCACCACTGAACGCACAAGTGACACTTGATGAAGAGGGTCATCCCGTAATCTCTTGGGAGGCTCCGGAAGGTCGTGGAATACATGGTGGTTATGTGGATAATACTGACCTCAGTTATACCGTGGCTATGGTTAAAAACGGCAATATGGTACCTGTGGTGGAAAAGACCCATGAATTTAGCTGCGTTGACACAGAGTTAGTGCTTGAAAATGTTGGCAACCAGTCCATGCACCAGTATTATATAGTGCCGTCATCAAATGCTACAGGTGAGTATGGCGACAATGCAACCGCCCTCTACATTTCAGGCAAGCCATACGCTTTGCCATTTAAGGAATCATTTAAGGGTAGCACTGCAACTAATTTCTGGGCATTTACCGGTATCGATGGAGAAGGATGGTCGATTGGTGATGATTTCAGCATCGGTTCACAAGATGATGATGACGGCGTATTGGCTTATCTGCCTGCTGTGCCTGAGATTATTACAACAGCCATGTCGGGTAAAATCAATATTTCGACAGCCAAAGATCCCAAACTTACTTTCTATCTGAGGAAAATGAGTATAGCCGATAATGGTTTCTATGACACTGACCCGTCAAAAGACGTACTTAATATCAAAGTTGGTGTAGACGGCTTCAATACAGAGACAGTCAGCACAATCCGCCTTGAGGATATTAAGAATATAGGTGAGTATATTTATTACTCTGTCTCTTTAGCAAATCTTGATGCAAAGGAATTCGTTGTCATAGCATTTGAATATGAGGCTATTAGTACCCGCACTCCTATAATGATTGACAATATTTCAGTGAAAGAGATGCATGATTATAATGCTGTGGCTGGAGAGGTGAGTGCTCCAGAGGCTGTGGAGGTATTTGAAAATCTGAATGTCAGTGCCATGGTCATAAACGCCGGTGATAATCTCCTGGAGAATGTGACTGTACGTCTTATGAGAGGAACTGTGATTGAGGCAGAAACAACGATTAATAATCTGGTACCTGACCAGACAATGGAGGTGACTCTTGAGGCTGAGGCTACTCCGGAATGGGGTGAAGAGGCTGAGTTGACGGTGTGTGTATTGGCTGATAATGATGAGGTGGAGGCAGACAATATGTCTGATCCGTTTAAGGTAAAGGTAATTTATCATGAGCGACCCAACGTAACTGACTTGACAGGTAATGTTGAAAATGATGAACTTACCCTTAAATGGTCAGAACCTGACGGTTTGAGCAACTTGGAAACAACCGTAACTGATACCTTTGACTCATATAATCATGGTGATCTCTTATTCGGTGACTGGAGAAGTGAAGATAAGTCTTTCTGGGGCTTTGCCGGAATAAAGACTGTCGTTGTTGATGGTAAGGAAATTGTGATTCCTAATTCTGATGATGAACAAGCGTTTATGATCTTCAATCCTACATTGGCAGGAATTGATATCGAAAGCAACCCGGAATGGGCACCTATTTCAGGCGACAATCTTATCGTAAGTTTCGGAGATGCTGCAAATGATGACTGGGAACCGAATAATGACTGGCTGATTTCACCGAAGCTTTCAGGTAAGGCTCAAACTATTTCTTTCTGGGCACGCACGGCTGCCACCAAGAGCAGACCTGACGATATCAGAGTGCTGATTGCTTCCGAGATAGAATTTAATAACAATGGTACAGTTAAAACCTCTTCCTTCTCCTCTCTTGAAGATAGCGACATCACGCTGACACGTGAATGGGAGAAATATGAGTTTGAAATTCCTGCTGGAACCAAGTATTTTGCAATACGTAACATCTCTGATAACGGGTTTGCAGTGCTTATCGACGACATCACGTATGACCCCTATGCACCAAAGACAAATGCAAACTTTGAGGGATATAATATTTATTGTGATGACACTCTTCTCAATGCTATCCCGGTAACTGAAACCACCTATGTCGTTTCACCTGTAGCTGATGGTGATTATATGGTAAGAGTTGTGTATGATGAGGGTGAGTCAGCCGATTCTAATGTGGTTACTATAAAGAACTCATCTGTAAGTGGCATTACTATTGAAAATAAAGAGGTTAGATACTATGATCTGAATGGTATTTTGGTCAATGATCCCGAACCGGGCAAGATTTATATCCGCCAGTGTGGTAATAAGGCAACCAAAGTGCGCTTCAGATAATGACAATGGCATGATTCCCTATTAAAATTTTGTAAATATTCCCCCTGTGGTTTTTCAAAAAAACCACAGGGGGAATATTTACAAAAAATGTATCCTTAACTATATCTGGGATTATTTGTGATATGATTGAGGAGTATTTTTGATTGAATTATTTTCTGGATTTGCATATTTCAGTTAAAAGTTATACTTTTGTAATTGATGGAATATACAATCCTACGCCACCTGTTCTTATATTACAAGATTAATGTCATAATTTTAGTCTTGTCTTTACTATCACTATTAGGGGTGATAGGTTGTGGTAACGCTGTTCATGAAGACCCATCATCAGAATTGGAAACGTTATGTTCCGAGGCAATGAATTTTGCCGCGATACGTGACTTCCAAAAGGCTGATTCAGTAGGGATTATATTAGCACATAAGGCTGATAGTATTGATGATGACAGATATCGTATTTATGCATTAATTTTCCGTAGTCTTTATCCGTATGCTCCCGGGGATGATTTTAAAGAGCGTCGGGCACGCCTTGATAAGGCATTGGAAATGGCATTAACTACAGGGAATGATTCGTTGGCTGCCTCTGTTCACGTCGCTATGGGAGGATATTCCATGTTTAATGATTATGACTATGCCACCGCACTTTCTCATTTAGATGAGGCATCTCGGCTTGTAGACAGTATTGATAATGAAAAATTCAGAATGGTGAGCCAGAATAATCTGAGCGAACTATTTTTTATTATCGGTGATACGCTTGGGCTTCAGTATGACCGCGAACTTTATGATTATGGTAAAGCACATGATTATTCTCAAATTATACAGGCTGCTTCCACTCATATAATCATGCATTACATAAGAGCCGGTGAGCCATTGAAGGCAGTTCCGTTTCTAAATGAAATGAGAGAAATTAAAAATTTATCACATTATCATACTTTGAAAGCGGAGTATTATATGGCTGTTGATTCCTTGCCGGAAGCTGAAAAGGAAATTTCAGTTGCCTTGGGTGATTCTATTAGTACTCCTATGAAAGTAATGGCTAATGCACGATTACTTTATCATAAGAAAGATTATAAAGGAGCTTTACAGGAATTACTGCTTATAGAAAATTTCTTTGCAGAATGCTCAGGAGATGACCGACCGGTGGTTAATCAACAGCAAGTAGAAATGTTAGGTTTACTTGCCGAAATATGTCAATCCATAGGAGATGTTGAGGAATCAAACCGTTATTATCGTCTTTATGCTGACAGTCAAAAGCGTTTGTTCAATGAGCGTGGAAGGGTAGAAGCCACACACTATCGTACCAGATATGATCTCTCTCGAAAAGAAATTGATCTGACTCGGACTCGTGCTGAGGTAATACATAACAGATTAGTTTTTGGAGGAGTAATTATATTATTAGGTATATTATTCATCGGGACGTTGATCTATATGAATAAACGAAACAGGTTGCTTTCAATTATAGTGGAACGTCAGAAGAATGCCTTTTCAAAAGGTGGCGATTGTGTTTCATTAGCCGATTCCAACCCATCAGTACCCGGCATATCTGAAGAAAAAGGGAATGCTATATGGGAAGGTGTAATGAGGGAAATGAACAATGGGCTATATCTCAACCCTTCCCTTACGCGTGATATGTTGGCGGAGCGCGTGGGATGCAACCATACTTGGTTGTCACAGATAATAAAAGAGCGGTCAGAAAAGTCATTCCCTAAATTTATAAATTCTTTCCGGATAGAAGTTAGTCTGCGTCTGCTTTCTGATCCAAATATGCAATTGCGAATGGAAGATGTGTGGCGCCAATCAGGCTTTTTATCCAAAGGTACATTCTATACAGCATTCAAGGAAGAGATGGGTATGAGTCCAGCAGAATATAGACGACGCGCCCTAAATCAGTAATTGATCGTTATTTTTATTGTTTTATACCATAATTTGTTATAAATTTAGCCAATGGCTAAATTTAAACCGCTGAATATTCTATAATTAATAGTTTAAGGGTAATTTTGTGACCGTAAATAATTTCTAACATCGTAATTGAAAATTTATGAAAAAATTATGGTTTACCCTATGTATGATGTTCGTGATTTTCACGTCTCATGCTCAAGTGTCCCAGAGGCAATCCCAACAACCATTGAAGGCGGTAGAATCGTCGTTTCGTCTTGACTCGTGTCTACTGCGTAGCTGTTATGGTTCCGGTGTGTCACATACTCGTGTGAAGGCTCCAACTCTTGATGGAGGACAACTTTATTTCACACAAGCAGTCTCCGCATTTGATAGTTATGGCTATTATTCTTCAGAGAGTGGCAACAAGCGTAATTTCGGTGCTTCAGTGAAAATTGAAGGAGACAAGGCATATATTTCAAATATAGGCGATTTGTATTATGGCGATATTTTAAAGGAATATGTGATTGAAGGCAATTTTGATCGTGAAAATAATATTATTACGATTCCTACAATTTCGTTAGGATATGGTGAGGATATTGCCAAGGCTACCAGAGTGGCAGATATAAGTTATAACTATATGACAAATGCCCTTTTATTATATGCAGGGGAACTTAACGAATGGGGCGAGCCTATTGCTGAGACGGAACTTGTATTTGATGTGAGTGAGGATTTGAGTGTAATAATTCCCCGTACTCCTTTTGGCATTATGGCATATAGTCTTGATTATAATATGATGAATGGGTGTTATGACTATTATGTGGAATATAGTATGACTTTGCCGAGTGAAAAAGTTTGTATTTCTGCTTTACAAGAATTAATTGATTTTTCAGAACAGTATGTCATAAGCGGTAAACCTGGCATAACTAATCTGACGTTGTTAAATAGTGGTTCAGAGGAGACTGTGGTAAGTGTGACATGTCAAGGCAACGGACTCTCGGCAGGGATGTCATCAATTACTATTCCTCCATGCTCAACTAAGGAAATTCAGATATATATAATGACTCAGGTTGAAGGTTCCCTTAGTGGTTTGGTTACTATTGACGGTGAGGATATGAATACATCTATTGTTATTCCCGTGGAAACTATAGTACACCCTGTGCCGGATTATTCTGTCCTTCTTACCCCGCAAAGTGAATCAATGACATTCTCTTATTTTGATGAATGGCCATTTGCAATAATCGATACAGATTATGGAGTGTTGGCAAAATCTACTAATTCTCTAACTGGTACAGAGGCATGGTTTGAGGGTATTGTAAATATTCCCACAGGAAAAGTAGGAGTATTAAAGTTTACAGGTATAAATGCTACGAAGATGCCTAATGAATTCTTGGTTGAAGTAGACAATAATCCTGTTTATTCATCAAGCAGCTATACAGATTCGACAGATCCTTACCAAATGAAAGGGATCGCTACAATAGGTGATGGGTATCACAGAATTAGATTTGTGCATAATGTTAATGTACCATTGAAACTTAAAGATGGCAGCAATTCATATTCTTCGGTGTCATCAATTGAAGTAAGTTTAATTGATTCGACTGGCTTGGGAGGATTTATTGGTGAAGAAGTAATCGAGTTCCCTGTCGCATATTTTGACACTGCCACCGGTACACGAGAATCATTGTTGACTCTCTATAATTATGGTACAGAACCTATTGAAATTATTGGTTATGACGGCACTAATGGTTTTATGGCATCTGAAGAAAAATATTGGGGTGACACCACAGTATGGCCTAATAGCAAGATTGAGCTTCCCGTAATATGGACAATCTCCGCTTTGGGTGAGGTAGCAGGGACAGCAATCGTGCAGACATCAGCCGGTGATTTCTCAGTGCCTTGTCATGGTACCGCCCTTCCTGTGCCAACTGATCTTAGAAAAATAATTACAGACACTAACTTTTCTCTTGATACTGACTCGGAATATCCCTTTATTTATTCTGAAGCTGATAATGCCTTGATCAACTCATCATCTTTTTCAGACAATGACGGTACCTCTTATTCGTGGATTGAGGCTACATTTATGGTTCCGGAAGGTAAACTCGGGCTACTTGACTGGATTGCCATGAATGATTCCCCAGAACCTTATGTATTTATGGGAACACCTTATCTCAATACCGGTGTTATTATAACCCTTGACGGTGAGAAACAACTTGAATTGGGAGGTTATGATAAATGTATGGATGCACATGCAATATATACCCCCGGAGACTTGATTTTCAAGCCCGGTGAACATCGTGTAAAATTTAATTATAAAAAGAATGGAAGCTTCGGTGTAGAGAACGGCAAGGCATGTTTTTGGTTGAAAGCTTTGAATCTTGATATAGTTGACAACACTGAGTTTAAGGGGTATATTACATCAGAAAGTGTAAACTTTAAAGGTCTGCAGCACACGGTAGGAAGAGTTGGACATCAGACTGTGGGCATTGTAAATCTTTCAGATGAGGAATTTTATCTTGATTCTTGGGAAGTAGACGGACCATTTGATGTACGTGATCTTACGGATTACTCTTATGAAAATACATTCCCTATCATGATTGAGTATTACCCTACAAGAACTGGTATTGAAACTGGTTCAATTACCCTCCATACTAATGTAGGTGACTTTACAGTAGAATGTGAAGGCAATGGTATAGATTTGGAGCGAGATCATGCTATTTTCTATGAGGGCTTTGAATATGACTATCAAGATGAATGGGAATCAATTGACCGTGGAATTGATGGAAACGGGTGGTTGCCTTTCCAGCTTTTTATTGATACATACGAGCCTAATTATCCTATTCTTTATGGCTATCAGGCGGTTGGAAGTGTATGCTATGATTATAATGTTTATAATTGGTTTTCACAGACTGTTGATCATATTTTGATAAGTCCTGAAATTAAGCTTCCTGCAGATGGACAATCTTCAGTTTTCTTCATTGCGATGGCAAAAGCATATGGTGAGAATAATCTCGAATTGTTGGTAGGTAAGGCTGCTGATGATATCGACACATATACAACGGTTAAAACGTGGGATATCCAGGCAACAGATGTGTGGTATGAGTATGCAGCTGATCTTTCTGATTTTAATGGTCAGAATATTCAACTCGCTTTCCGCCATAAGGTAGAACCTAACCAATTCAGTAATTACTTCATAATGATAGATGATGTATTGGTAACCAGTTCTTCAGTTACGGGTATAACAGATAGTATTGATGATAAAGGCGAAGAATACACGATAGAATATTATGACATGACCGGAAGAAGGGTTAATAATCCTACATCGGGAATATATGTTGAGTTAAGACGCAATAAGGATGGCAGCACTAAAGCTACAAAACGTTATATCAAATCTTGAAAACGGCTTACAGAGTATTATACATGATTAGGATGATCAGTTAATCATTTCTTTTTAGAATGTGTGGGTATCAAAATTGAATTTTGATACCCACACATTTATCATAATCTTCTAGATGTTGTTAGCCTGTATAACAGTTCAATCTTGCGTTCTGTGAGTGGTGAATCCACGGGTTCACTTCATTTTTTGATACACCCTTACAGAATCCTGTGCATAAATAGCCGTCAGCGCCAGGGGAATTCAGGTGGCATTGGTTTCCCTTTAACCTGCATTCTTACTTTGGAGCAGAATTCACGCACCACCCGCTTCACGGGTCCTGTCTCCATGCCTAATACCTTGAAGAGCAATCCTGCATTGTTGGGAAGATGGGTAATACCTGCTGCCAGCTTCTCATCTTTATTGTAGAAAGCCTCACATGCGTCATATATAGGCTGGATATTCTCTTCCGGTGTCATTACAAGGACATTGGCAAAGACATCAAAATTATGCATAATTCCTATGTCTCGGATTTTTGCCTTGTTGGGATCAATGATAAATTTTTCCCTGAAAAGCTGAGTGCCGTCGGGACGCTCACCGTGAGTGCATACTGAAAGTATATCATACTTAAACAGTTCCCCATCGCCGAAATACTTTCTGCCACCCATGAAAACTTCAGAGTAAAAGGCAGTGGCAGTGGGATGAACTGTCATGGTCGTATCACTTATAAACCGTGTGTGCGCACAGGGTATAATCGGCTCAGGAAGATATTCCAGATAAGCCCCCTCGTCAAGTTCGATTGTCTGAAGCAGACCTGAATAATTGTCTTGCATGGAGGCAAGCTTTGTGGCAGCTCCCGTCGAGACAAAAGCCATGGAGTCTTTCTTTAAGGTTATAATCTGCCGGTAGCGGTCGCCGTCAATATTCGGACCACCGGAAGACAAAATATAGACACATGGCAATTCAGGCAGCTCTGCGTCGAAATAGAGTTCCTGCTGCACAATAAGAGGGACACGGCGGTCGAGATCACGAAGTATGGATTTCCCTTCGGCATTCAGCTCAAACCCAAGGCGAAGATAACCATGCTTACCGGGTGCGCCGACATACATGGCGCGGGGAGTGGTAAGATAAGGTTTCATTTCGCGAGCCTTGTCAAAGCTGACGATCTCAACGTCAGTGTACTCGTATTTTTTCGGAGATTCCATATTCCGCGAATTATGGATTTATGGTTCAGGGGATTATTGCTTGTCGAAAAGTGCCATCTTGAAGATGAGGTCAACAAGCTCGTTGATTCCTTCTCCGGTCATGGCGTTAGTGAAGATAAAAGGCTTACCCGGGCGCATGAGTTCGCTGTCATGGCGCATGACTTCGAGTGAGGCGTTGACATATGGTGCGAGGTCGGTCTTATTGATTACAAGAATGTCGCTCTGTGATATGCCTGGTCCATCTTTACGTGGGATCTTATCTCCGGCGGCTACGTCGATCACATAAATAAAGAAGTCTACCAACGCAGGAGAGAATGTAAGGGTAAGATTGTCACCGCCTGATTCAATCAGCACGATATCAGCATCAGGAAACTTTGCTTCCATCTCTTCCACGGCGGCAATATTCATTGAAGGGTCTTCACGCACGGCTGTGTGTGGGCATGCACCGGTCTCGACGCCGATGATCATTTCTTCCATAAGGATACCCTTAAGGGTTTTGCGAACATGCTTGGCATCTTCTGTGGTGACAATATCATTGGTAATGATAAGCACTTTCATGCCACGTTCAAGCAGACGCGGAGTTATTGCCTCTATAATAGCGGTTTTTCCTGATCCTACCGGACCACCTATACCTATTCTGCAAGTTGACATATTGTTGTTATAGTATTTTTTTGATGTTTTTGAATAGTTAGTTCATGAACATACGCATGTTGCCCTTTTCATGGAGAGAGGCAAATATGTCCATTTCAGGCACAAATGAGTTCATATCTTCGAAAGTCATCTCACGGGCTTCTCCAAACAGGGCTTCTGACTCTCCACAGAGTTTCTGGAGAATGATCTGAGTGTCATAGTGCGACACCCTAACACAGCGTAATGCTGCACTCAACACCATATTTATTACGCCATATTGATGTGAGGCGAAGAGTTCTTCCTCTCCAAGTCCGGCAGCGGCAAAAGCCAAACCCTGTGCCACGGGATATGTGCCCGGGGTTTTGTCCGCACGTATGGATTCAAGCCACCGGGCAATGACAGTAGAGTCCGGAAACAGCTTGACAGCCAATTCGGCAAGCTTTTTCCCCATTCTCTGAAGCATCATACGGGCTTCGTCATTCATCTTGAAAAGCATCAATTCATGATCGATTTTCTCAATTTTCTCAACGTCACCCTCGTTGGCAGCACGCAAGGCAAGGAGGGCGGCAACACCGTCGGAAAAAGCACCCTGACGCGCCACTGAGCGTGTGTATTGCTCAAGCGTATCGGCATTGTGTACGATGCCGAGATGCGACGCAGTTTCCAGTCCGTTGGAAAAAGAGAATGTGCCCACCGGGAAGGTGGAGTCGGTCATCTGAAGCAGATGCATTATGTTCATCATAGCCGACATGTATCAATGAACGTGAGAGTGGCTTTCATGTGAGGCACCGCCGAACAGACGGCGAATCTCGTGAGGGGCAAGATATGGAATAACGTCAGTGCCGGGTTGGAACTCATAGCTGATACCATCGATATTATGGGTCTCCATCACACTGAGCATCACTTTCTTATCTACTGTAAGAGGAACATATACCTTTGATTCCTTTACTACAGCAGGCCAATGCTGATTGCCGAGAGCATGTCCAAGTTCCACAGAGATACGTATGATTTCAAGGGGATTTCTGTCAACCAATCCGCTCATGTCGATTACAAGGACATTGCTTAGGTCAAGGCGCAGAATAGCGGCATTCCCTTTTTCGGGGTCGAAAGCCACGATATCGCCGTCGATTACACGTGATCCACGCTTAAGAGCGATGGGAAATTCGTGACCGTGATCGCTGGTGACGAGAAAACGGCTCTTTTGTGCAGTCCATTGATCAAGATAAAGATTCTCTATGTGGACATCTTTGAGACGTTCAGCCCATTCCGGCTGATGTATATTGCCGATAATTTCGGTGATTACATCCATAGTTCTATGTTGATTATTAATTAGAAACTGATTGTAATAAGGCATAAAGACAGGGCGCGACCACGCGGGCCACGCCCTGTCTGAGTATCTTAGAGTAGGTTTTTATATTAGCTGAACCAGTAGAGCTGGGCAAGTGGGAGTTCCTTAGCCGGTGGCACAGTGGCAAGGATACCGTCAACGTAAACGTTGAATGTCTCCGGATCCACTTCGATGTGCGGAAGAGCTGTGTTGCGAACCATGTCTTCCTTAGAGAGCTGGCGCACGCCGTGAACAGGATAGAAGATGTTGTCAGTGCCGATGCGTTCTGCTATGCCGTCAGCGTATGAAGCCTGAGATACGAAACGAGCGCAAGTGCGCGGCATTGCCTTGCCAAATGCACCAAACATGGGACGCATGATCTTAGGCTGCGGAGTGGGAAGCGAAGCATTTGGATCGCCCATATTTGCCCAGTTGATAAGACCACCCTTGATGACCATCTTCGGTTTTGTGCCGAAGAAAGCCGGTTCCCAAAGCACGAGGTCAGCCATCTTGCCGACTTCGATAGAACCGAGAAGGTCAGAGATACCGTAAGTGATAGCCGGGTTGAGGGTGATTTGAGCGAGGTAGCGGAGCACACGGAAGTTATCGTTGTTATCGCTGTCTTCGGGCAATTTACCACGAACCTGCTTCATGTAAGAAGCCATCTGGAATGTACGCATGAACGATTCGCCTACGCGACCCATAGCCTGCGAGTCGGAAGACACCATTGAGATGATACCGAGATCGTGGAATACGTTCTCAGCAGCCTGTGTCTCAGGACGTACACGGCTCTCTGCGAAAGCAACGTCAGAAGGAATCAACGGGTTGAGGTTATGGCATACCATGATCATGTCAAAGAGCTCAGCCTGAGAGTTGATGCCGAAGGGAAGAGTCGGGTTGGTTGAAGAAGGAAGCACGTTTGCCATAGAAGCCACCTTCAGAAGGTCAGGAGCATGACCGCCGCCGGCACCCTCAGTATGGTATGTATGGATTGTGCGTCCGTCGATTGCTGCGATTGAGTCTTCAACATAGCCACCCTCGTTGAGTGTATCAGTGTGGATAGCAACCTGTACGTCATAATAGTCGGCAGACTTCATACAAGCCTTGATGGCTGCGGGAGTTGAACCCCAGTCCTCATGGATCTTGAAACCACAAGCTCCTGCTACGATCTGCTCGTTGAGAGTCTCTGCTACAGATGAGTTACCTTTGGCAAGGAAGCCCATGTTGATGGGAAGACCTTCGGTAGACTCAAGCATTTTTTGGATATTCCATTTGCCTGAGGTAATGGTTGTACCGTTAGTGCCGTCAGTAGGACCGATGCCACCGCCGATAAGGGTAGTTATACCGTTGCTGAGGCAGTCGTATGCCTGCTGCGGGGAGATAAAGTGTACGTGTCCGTCAATACCTGCAGCTGTAAGGATAAGGTGTTCACCTGAGATTGCATCGGTTGAAGGACCTGTGCAAAGAGTAGGAGTAACACCCTTCATGATATTGGGGTTACCACCTTTACCGATACCGGCAATCTTACCGTCTTTAACGCCGACGTCAGCCTTGATGACACCTAAAACAGGGTCAAGGATAGTAACGTTGGTAATAATAAGATCTACAGAACCGGCAGCAGAGGTGATGGTGTTGGCTGTGCCCATGCCATCGCGGATAGTCTTGCCACCGCCATAAACGATTTCGTCGCCAAGCACGCGGAGATCTTTCTCTATCTCAACATAAAGGTCAGTATTGCCAAGGCGGATTTTATCACCCACTGTGGGGCCAAACAAGTTATTATTTTCTTGTCTTGATATTGTTGCCATAAATTTCTTTTATTATAGTGGGTGTTAAGATTTTGAAGTATATTCAGCGTCAGCCTCATCTTCAGTGACATTCTTAAAGCCGTATTCTTCCATACGCTTGAATGCACGAATCTTGTGGGGGTAATATGTCGGTGTGTCTTCAAGACCTGCATAACCGTCAACAAGGTCATTGAAGCCGATGATACGCATCTTGCCGGCGAATGTCACGAGTTCCACCTCTTTCTCCTCACCGGGTTCGAAACGCACGGCAGTAGTGGCGGGTATATTAAGATGGTAGCCGAAGGCAGCCTTACGGTCAAATTCCATGTAGCGGTTCACCTCAAAGAAATGGAAGTGAGAGCCTATCTGAACGGGACGGTCACCGGTGTTGCGCACTTTAAGTTTTACGGTACGGCGGTCAGCATTGTAAGTCAAATCACCGTCAGCCAAGATTACGCCGCCAACCGGCACATATGTGGCTGGCTTGAATCCCGGTGTGTTGGGATATGCTATTGCGGGTTTGCCGGGGAAGATACCCTGTGGTGTAGAATAAGTTGGAGTAGTTGCTGAGTCTCCCTGTGGATTATTTGTTGCCATGATTGATGATGAGTTTTACAGGGTTAATTACTTAATGGGGTGATGGATGCTCACCAGACGACTGCCGTCAGTAAATACTGCCTCGACCTGGAGAAGCGTAATCATGTCGGCTACGCCTTCCATTACGTTCTCTTTCTTTAAGACGTTAGCTGCATCATGCATAACTTCTTCAACCGTCTTCCCTTCGCGGGCGCCCTCAAGCGCGCATGAGGTGATATAGGCCACTGACTCTGGGTAATTGAGTTTGAGCCCTTTTTGCAGACGTCGCTCTGCTATCATTCCGAGAGTGAGGAGCGTCAATTTGTCTTGCTCTTTGGGTGTTAGATGCATACTTGTTGATTTTATGGTTAATATCCGGGGGTAGGGCCACTACTCCTTTATTTTACGCATATTTTGCGTTAATTTCACAAAATTATTAAAAACTTATGAGACTATCAACTTATAGATAGAAAATTTTTATTATTTTGAAGATTTTTCTTTATTATTTTGAAGATCATCTACAAATTTATCCCATTCTGAGTCCCAATCGGAGTGACCGTTGTTCATCATGTTGAGCTTATACTGAGGAAGCAGAAACAGCCATGTGGCAATACAGAACGGACCGGTAAGAGTGGGTAATCCAAAGGGTTCCATAAATACGTCAAGGGCTGCCTGAATAAAGAATGTAGCGATTATTGCTACCACTGTCCATACGGCAGATTTAATATTTGGCTTATAGAAAGTGCACCCTATGGCAATACCGGTCAATACGGGACTGAACCCAAAGAGTCCGCTGGCAATATCACTTCCGTCGGCATGAAAAAGGATTGCCAATGCGAGTGATATCGCGGAACCTACCGCTGCCCAGAATGCTGCCCAACGGCTACAGACGGCAAGCGCAACAAGGAAGAAAATGCCGGTCACCCATGAATTTATCAGGAATACCTGCGACACGCCTTTGAGCCAATACACTACAAGCGATCCAAACGAGGTGTCAAGAGTAGGGGAGAAGTGATCTGCCAAAGCAGGAGTTGACAAGGATACGGGATCGAGTTCAGGAAGTATACGAGATGAGAGAAGGAACAGCCATGTCATCAAGACGAATGGGAAAGTGAGTGAGTTAATTTTGAAGGGTGCAAGGAAATTATTCATTCCGGTGCGTACCCATGTAGTAAGCATAGAGCAAAACACCAATGCCAACCACATTAGCCAGGTGTTGCCTAAGAATGTCGGGAATGCACACCCCACCAAGATACCGTTGAAGCCCCATAGTCCTTGGTCGCCACCCTTTGAACCACGTTCCATTATATAGCCTGCGAGGGTAGAAACGATAAGCCCTACTACTGCACCCCATGCTACTGCAGGGGTATGACATTCGTAGGCACCCCAGAATATACCGGCAAGAAACAGTAAGCCGGTCCATGGACTCTGTTGAAACATTACTTGTCCCGCTCCGTCAAGAGTGGCAGTCACTGCGTTAGTAAATTTTGAATTTTCCATATCATACATGTTGATTATTACCAATGAAGCAAAAATAAAAAATAGAGGTGCCTGTGCGCACAAGCACCTCTATAGTTATTACATTTTTTTGAGTATATGGTTCAAATATATAGCAAAGTTCAAACAATTTATTTATTTGAGAGCAATGCCATCATGAAATGCATTCCCCACACGTGAACCAAGCACTATGTAGCCATTATGGATCGGATCGAAAGTGATAAGCTCCATTTTCTCTACGTCAGGTTTGCCATCTTCAGCAAGATATGCCTCGTCACAGACAATATTCACGATTTCCGCAATCATATAGAAGCCGCTTTCCGATTCATAAAGTTTCTCTTTTATGCGGCATTCCATTGTCATTGGGAAACAGTCAAACACGGGTGCGTCTACATTCTCGGCTTTGGTCTGATTCCAGCCTGCCTTGGCGATTTTGTCAGGCACTTTCTTTCCGCTTACGATTCCTACAAAGTCGGCTGCTTCCATTGTGGATTTTGTGGCGAATGCCAAAGTGAATTCACCGTTACGGTTGAGGTTATCGGTTGTGGCATGTGAGCCTAAGGAAATCATTATCTCATTCATGTCCCATTGTCCGCCCCATGCCGCGTTCATTGCGTTTGGAGTACCGTCGTTATCGTATGTGCCGATAATTAACACCGGCTGAGGAAGTAACCATGCTTTAGGTTTGAAATTTTTCATAACGATTATATTTATTGAAATTCAATATTTATAGGTTTTTAAGTGTAAATACTTTTTAAAAGTATTTTTTAGGCACTTTAGGAATTTGTCTTTGTAATTCATAACAAATTATGATAAGAAAAAGATTTATAGGGCTGTTTATTCCCCAAAAAATTACTAACTTTGCGTAAACCTTGGAAGGAGACGCCGAGAATTATTGCTTCTGACAGCGACAAGCCGATTACTTGCAGCCCTCGATAGGTAATAATCTGTTATAAACCTGTTATGAACTGGATTATACTTATTTTAGCCGGACTGATGGAGGTCGGCTTTACATTTTGTCTTGGGAAGACAAAAACTGCCACCGGCACGGCATTAGCTTGGTGGTGGGTTGGGTTCCTCGTAGCTCTTTCGTTGAGTATGTACCTGATGGCAAAAGCCTCTGAAAAGCTGCCCATAGGCACTGTCTATCCTGTATGGACCGGCATTGGAGCTGTGGGTGCAGTGATTGTAGGCATTGTATTCTTTAACGAGCCTGCCACTTTCTGGCGAATATTCTTTATAACCACCCTTATACTTTCAACTGTCGGACTTAAAATATTGTCATGATGGAAAGAAAAATGCGTCGTTTCAAGCAACTTCTTGCACTTGAAGAAACCAAAGTTATTTTGTCAAAGGGTTCTAACGGTGTCTTGTCGCTTGTTGATTCCACCGGGGAACCGTATGGAGTGCCAGTCAGCTATGCCTATGATGGTGAAAGTTGCATATATCTCCATAGTGCAGCAAAGGGGTATAAGATAGAATGCATAGAGAGTGAGTCACGTTGCTCTTTCTGTGTCGTAGGTCAGGATAGGATAATGCCTGAAGAATTTACCTCTTATTTCCGGAGTGTAATTGTAAAAGGCACTGTAAATATCGTGTCAGAACCGACAGAGATAATGAAAGGCTTGCTGCTCCTGTGTGAAAAATATTCCCCTGGCGTTGATTCTGATTCGGAGATTTCAAAGTGTATCAGCCATGTGGCAGTGCTTCGTCTTGATATTGAGAGCATGACCGGTAAGGAAGCCATAGAGTTAGTAAGAAAACGTAAAGAATAAAATTTTTCGAAAATAATGATACGTATAAGAAAAGGCGAAGTAGCAGATATCGATGCTATAATGTCGTGTTATGACATTGCGCGACGCTATATGAGGGCATCAGGTAATCATAACCAATGGATAAATGGTTATCCGTCGCGGGAACTTGTGGCAGAAGACATAGCCCAGGGAGTTAATTATGTTGGGGTAGATGAAAACGGGGAAATAGTAATGGCATTTGCTTTCATAATAGGGAAGGATCCGACATATTCACTTATTGAAGACGGAGAATGGCTCAACAATTTGCCCTATGGAACTATTCATAGACTCGGCTCCACAGGGAAATACAGAGGTGTTTTGAAGACATGTGTTGAATACTGCATGACAAAAATTCATAATATACGGCTTGATACTCACTCTGATAATCAGACAATGCAACAAGCTGCCCTAAGATTAGGTTTCACTCGGTGTGGCATTATATATTGCCAGGACGGGAGCCCACGCATCGCGTATCAGAAATATAAAAAGAGCCAGGTAATTTTATAAGATTTTTTGTGATGAAAACACTTATCTTACCATTTCCTATGGTTTGATAAGTCAGGTATGGGTGGGGGTATTCAACTTTAATTTTTAATATTTGTCACAAAATGCTCTTGCATAATCGAGGAGAATAAGAATAGTGATACCTTTTGGTTGAATTTTTACCAAATGTAAAAATAGGACTGCAATATTTTAGAATGATCGCGGATCTTAAAGATTTATGTGGATGCAAAATAGATCTTGTAGAAAACAGTATGTTGCATCCAACCTGGTCTAAGTTGTAAATAATGATCGAATACTGATATATGAGAGAAGAAATTAGAGATCCTCTTCGCCTTCAACATATTCTTGATGCTTATGAGCGATTAACAGATTTTTCCCAAATGGAAATTTACCTGAATTAAACGAGAAGGACATGTCCTATTTTGGTCTAATCAAAAATTTAGATATTATTGGTGAGGCAGCCTATAAATTGACACAAGAATTTGTCAATAGTTACCCGGAAACTGATTGGCGGTCAATAATCGCTATGCGGCATATAATGGTACATGGATATTATAAAGTTAACTCGGTATTCGTTAAGGAAATTATCCAGACAGATATCCCTATACTTTATCAACAAATAAAAAATTATATCTCTGGTCATTAATCACTTATACATATATCATTGAGTAGCTGGTAAAATTATATATTCACCTGAGTATTGGCATTCCACTGATTCCGGCAGCTTCTCCTTCGGTTACAACGCCTCCCTCTCCGCAGTCAATGTGGTCGGGGAAGTATCTGACAGGATACACGAGGTGACCGGACGCAGACTTTCCGTCGCATCCGTCAGGAGAATCCTTCATAATGTCTCGTTGTATCAACATATTAAGAAATTTATTGATGGTCAGAAATCCGACAGTCAGAAAAATAATTACGTCCTGACGGACGAGATCTCGGCTAACTTATTGTTCTTCGGTGTCAGAGAGGGTGCCTGAATTATTCAAAATTTAACGGATTATTGTTTTATATTTCTGACATTTAAAAATCACAATATATTGTGATTTTATTTGGTAGAACTACGAAAATTGATTATATTTGCGCTAAAATCACAACACATTGTGATTTTATATTGATATGGATAGACGGAAAATAGGAGAAATAATAAAAAACAGACGTAAGAAACTGAATATTAATCAGCCTACTTTGGCGATGTTGGCTGGTGTAGGGCTAAATACACTTGTAGCAGTTGAACGTGGTAATGGTAACCCAAAAATAGAAACGATCTTATCTATTCTTGATACCTTAGGATTAACAATTGATATAAAACTTAAAGACTAAACCATATGAGGCAATGCAAAGTATATGTGCATGGAATATATGCAGGCATAATGACGGAAACCGGTGCTCCAAAAGAATATATGTTTAAATATGACTCTGATTATCTACGACAAAATAAGGAGCCTGTCAGCCTTACTATGCCATTAAGGAAAGAACCTTATAGATCCCCGGTACTGTTCCCATACTTTTTCAATATGCTTTCTGAAGGTGAAAATCGTGCTATGCAGTCTTCATATCTAAGAATTGACAAAGATGATGACTTCGGGATTCTCTTGGAAACAGCACAACATGACACCCCCGGAGCTGTAACTGTAAAACCGATAAATTATAATTAAAATATGGAGATTACTTGTTGTCCATCATTATTGACCGACGGCTTTTCAACCTATTCTCCTGCAGCACTTAAAGTTCTGTTTGACAGAAGAAATGTCAGTCACATTTTAGATTTTAGTTCTCCAACATCATCAAATTCAGATGGTAAGGAAGCTTTGAAGAACACTGGTAGATTATCATTATCCGGAGCCCAATCTAAATTTGGTCTTGTTTTAGATAAGAATAATAAATTAAGATATTCAATAGAAAATGAGCAAAGTAGTTATATTTTAAAGCCACGTCCTACAGGTTATCAGATAATAAATCATGATTTTTGTGCCGCGAATGAGAACCTAACCATGCAGCTGGCTTCGCAAATATACGGTATAGAAACGGCTGCCAATGGTCTATGTATGTTTAAAGATGGACAAATGGCATATATTACTAAACGGTTTGATGTCCACCCTAACGGAAAGTATGCACAGGAGGACTTTGCCTCTCTGATGGGACTCACTAAGGCTAATGGAGGATCTGACTTCAAGTATTGTAACGGAAGTTATGAGGAATGTGGCGAGATTATAAAGAAGTATGTAAAATCTGCTATGGTTGACCTACTTAGGTTTTTTAGAGTGATCATTTTCAATTTTATCTCCCTTAATGACGATGCTCATCTTAAAAATTTTAGTTTGATAAATGATGGACAGGAGTATCATCTGTCTCCTGCCTACGATCTTGTGAATACCTCTCTTCAGGTTTATGAGCCACGAATCTTTGCCCTTGATAATGGATTATTCAAGGAGGGCATGTATCTTAGCGATACACATCAAGTCTCAAGCAAAGACTTCGAAGAATTTGGACGCAGAATAGGATTACCACAGAAGGTAATTAATCAAGAAATTTTACGCTTCACTACACCTAATGGTAAAGCTGATGCCCTTATTAATCGTTCATATTTATCGCCCATAATGAAAAAGTATTATCTGTCAAGTTATCATTACCGACAATCTATGATTCGTCCGAAATAAAGCTACAGGTACAAAGATTTTGGAGTTGAAGTTTGTTATATAGGTATGGAAGTAAGGACACAAGAATTAACACGGTATATTTTACCTATGAGGGAGGGTGGTTCGCTGCCCGCTCTTGGGGAAGCCGACGATGGATTTAAGTATGTGGTGAAACTGCTTGGTGCCGGACATGGCAAGAAGGCACTTATAGCGGAATTTTTAGGGAGTATGATTGCAAAGGCTTTTAAGTTTAAAGTGCCGGAGACAGTGCTCCTTAGATTGTCGAATCTTTTTGGCATCACTGAACCTGATGAGGAGGTGCAGGAACTGTTGCGTAATTCGGAGGGACTGAATGTAGGTCTTCATTATCTTTCCGGAGCTGCGACATTTGATCCTGCGGTGAACGAAGTTGACCCACTCACCGCCTCTAAGATTGTGTGGCTTGATGCGTTTCTGACAAATGTAGACCGTACACGGCTTAACCCAAACATGATGATTTGGAATAATGAACTGTGGCTTATTGACCATGGTGCATCCTTCTATTTTCATCATGCATGGCGAGACCCCGAGAAATCTGCCTTGGACCCATTCCCATACATTAAGACTCATGTGTTTCTTCCTTATGCCACACGCCTTGAGGAGGCTGACAGACTTATGCGTCAAGCCATCACCCCACGTACCTTGTCTAAGATTGTGGATTTAATACCGGCAGTGTGGCTTGAAGAGGAAACTTCGGAGATTTCTGGAGAGGAACGGAGGGATGTGTACAGGAAATTCCTTAATGACAGATTAAAAAATTCACAGTTTTTCGTAAATGAAGCTATTAAACAGCAAAAAATGCTCGTAAGATGAATAGTAAGAATAGACCGGAAATGATAAGGGAGATCGCGCCTGATGCCAATCTTTATGAGTATGCTGTGATAAGATATGTGCCAAGGGTAGAGCGTGGGGAATTCATCAATATCGGTTTGATAATGATGTGTAAGCGGCAGCGTTGGCTGCGAAGCGAGGTGCTGATTAACGATTCAAGGATAAAAGCTATATGCCCTTGCGCTGATATTGCTGTGCTCCGGCGTCAGGTAATGTTATTTTCTAAAAGGGACATACCTGAGAAGGGTCTTCCGATAGAGGAAACCTATCGCTGGCTGACGGCAGCCAAAAGTGCAATCCTACAGACCTCGCCGTCACATCCCGGCATTGCCACCGAATCTCTTGAAGCTACCTTCCACCGGCTTTTCCAAGAGTTAGTGGAATAAGTATTAAAAATCTCTACGGCTCCTATCTATGGTTGTATAGTTAATCTACAACTTTTCTTAAATCATGATAGGAACTTCGAAATCTTTCTTATCTTTCGAGTATATAAAACTTAACCTGTTTTATTTGATTCTTTATGGGTGTATTCTAAACTTTTTTCTATAATATCAGATGTATACAATAAAGAGGGTGCGGTTCAAAATGAACTGCACCCTCATCCTTGAAAAAAGTTAATTGGCGATTAACCAACTTGGTTCCTTGCGTTTTGAGAAACCGGCTACAAAAACTTTTTTAATCAGTCCGTATTTAAATCCGGAATATGACCTGACTTTACGCGGACAGATATATATGCACCTTCCGCATGAGATACATTTGGCAGCATCTGTCTCGGTAGGATTATCTATCGTTATAGCTCTTGTGGGACACTTATCCGCACACACCCCACATCTATTGCATTTACTTTTGTCACACTGAGGGTGAATGGGAACCCCGGAAGACTTCTTATAAGGCAGATTCCCTTTTACGATAATCTTGTAATAGGGTAAACCTTTATCAAGTCTTTTTCGGCATCGTTGTCCAAATTCAGTCAGTTTTATTAGGTCTGCCTCATCGGGACGCCCTGTGGCAACTTGCGGAAAAATTGAATGCTGGCTGATAAAAGCCCCGGCACCAAGGATGTTAAAACCTGCCTTCCCAATAATGTCGGTCAGCTCAAGCAGAGCGTCATCGTAATCACGGTTGCCGTAGACCACCATTGCCACTGCAGTGGCTTCCTTACCTTTTATGCCTCGTAAAGCCTCTGTCACTATGCCGGGTAGGCGACCGCCGTAGACCGGAGCAGCGAAAATCACAACGTCATTTGACGAGAACTCCGGATTTTTCAATGTCGGATCATCAGCTAAGTTTATGTTATTCACAACCGGAAGGTTCATCGCAGCCCCAACAGTTTCCACACACTTGGCAGTAGTGGAGGTTGCACTGAAGTATATATATGTCAGACTTTTCATTACAAATTCAATTACTTGACTGCAAAGTTAGCAATAAATCTTTAATTAACACACGACAATCAAGACATGTTGTTTATTTATGATTCTTTGATTTGCTCGTCAAACTGTGCTATGATGTCACCGTTTTCAGGGGTTGCGATTTTTTTAATTAAATTATATAAAAAAAGTAATCCCGGTGACGAGCGTCACCGGGATTAGGATATGGATAGATATGGTTTAGATTCAGACTGTCCAGGTTTCTGCTGTCTTTGTAATCATGTCGCGCAGGGAGGTAAAACCTTTCTTCGCTTTGATTTCTTCAACCTGAGATTGTACTGCCTGATCGTATGTGATGTCGTCAACGTCACGGATAACACCAATTGCAAGTGGTAATTCATGACCATCCATAAGGGCAAGCTGACGATGAAGCACATCGTCAACAGTGTGAGCGTCATGCACAAGCACGTCGTCGATGGTGTAACCGTCTTCACCCACAGTCACTGCCTTCAAAAGGAAGCCGTCGCGCACCAGACCTTTCTTGTTGTCCTTGCCGAAAAGCATCTTTTCGCCTTGTTTCAGATGGATTGTGCGCTCTTCACGTACCTCTTTGTCGGAAAGCCAGCTGTGGATACCTTGGTTGAAGATTACGCAGTTCTGAAGCACCTCAACAACGGAAGTCCCTTTGTGGCGTGCAGCTGCCACCATGATTTCCTTTGTGGTGTCGAGGCTGATATCGAAGCCGCGTGCAAAGAATTTGCCACGTGCGCCAAACACGAGTTCAGCCGGGATAAACGGATCTTCGGTTGTGCCGTAGGGTGATGACTTTGACACGAATCCACGGTCAGAAGTAGGGGAGTACTGACCCTTGGTCAGACCATAGATCTTGTTATTGAAAAGGAGTATATTGATGTCGATGTTGCGGCGCAGGGCATGGATAAAGTGATTGCCGCCGATTGCGAGTCCGTCGCCGTCGCCAGACACCTGCCATACCATAAGGTCTGGACGCGCTGTCTTAAGACCTGTGGCGATGGCGGCTGCACGTCCGTGGATAGTGTGCATGCCATAGGTATTCATGTAATAGGGGAGGCGTGAGGAGCAACCGATGCCGGAAATCACAGCGGTGTCTTTAGGGGCTACACCTACCTCAGCCATAGCCTTGTGGAGCACGTTAAGTATAGCGTGGTCACCGCATCCCGGGCACCAGCGGGCTGTCTGTTCGTTTTTGAAATCGCCTGCTGCGAAAGTCTTTGTCATGTTCTCTTCCATGGTTATGCTTCAGCTATGTGTTTTTTTACTCCTTCTACAATCTCTTCCACAAGGAACGGCTGACCCTCAATCTTGTTGATGCGGAGCACTTCCTTATTGGGAAGATGCTGCTGCAGATAGTCGGCAAACATGCCGGTGTTGAGTTCAGCCACAATTATTCTCTTATATTTCTTCAATTCGTCGAGGGCATTCTTAGGCAGCGGGTTGATATAGCGGAAATGTGCCATAGCTACCGGGGTGCCTTCAGCGTTGAGGGTCTCTGAAGCAGTCAGGATATGACCGTAGGTGCCACCCCACCCTACAAGGATAGTGTCGGCGTCTGTTGTACCACCGATTTTAATCTCCGGAATGTCGTTGGCTATACGTGCGATTTTTTCACGGCGCACGTTTACCATACGCTCATGGTTAGGACCGTCAGTAGAGATTACAGATGTGTTGAAATCTTTCTCCAGACCACCTACACGGTGCATGGCTCCTTCGGTGCCGGGGATAGCCCAGAAGCGTGCGTATGTCTCCTCGTCGCGGTTGAATGGCTTCCAGCCGTTTTCGAGTTGCTCTTTTGTGACGAAGTTAGGTTTGATTTCGGGGAAGTCCTGTTCCTCAGGTATTCTCCATGCAGACGAACCGTTGGCGATGAATGCGTCGGTAAGGAGGATCACCGGAGTCATGTGCTCTATGGCTATGCGGGCAGCCTCAAAAGCCATTGTAAAGCAGTCGGTGGGGCTTGCGGCAGCCACTACACAAAGTGGGCTTTCACCGTTTCTGCCATAGAGAGCCTGCATGAGGTCAGTCTGCTCAGTCTTGGTGGGAAGACCGGTGGAGGGACCGCCACGCTGCACATCAATCACTACGAGAGGCAATTCTGCCATGACTGCAAGCCCGATAGCCTCACTCTTGAGGGCAAGACCCGGACCGGAAGTTGTGGTCACAGCGAGATGACCGCCGTAAGATGCACCAATGGCGGAGCATACGCCGGCGATTTCATCTTCCATCTGACATGCCTTAACTCCGAGGTCTTTGCGTTTTGCAAGTTCGTGGAGAATGTCGGTGGCAGGGGTGATAGGATAAGAGCCGAGGAACAGTGGGCGTCCACTCTTCTCAGATGCCATGATAAGACCCCAGGCTGTGGCTGTGTTACCGTTCACGTCGGTATATGTGCCGGGAATGGCAGCCTCAGTCTCAATGCGGTATGTAGGCATTGAGGCGTGGGTGTTGTGCCCGTAGTCCCAACCGGCATGTATCACCTTTTCGTTTGCCTCATAGATGGCGGGTTTCTTTGCAAACTTGGCTTTAAGTTTGGCGAGCACCTTGTCAACCGGGCGGTCGAATAGCCAGCACACAAGACCGAGAGCCAACATGTTCTTGCACTTCATGATCCCTTTTGCGTCCATTCCGGAGTCAGCAAGGGTATGTTTGAGGAGAGTGGTCATCGGCACGAGCATGATTCTCTGCGGGTCGATGCCAAGCTCAGTCACGGGGTCTTCGGTTTTATATAGAGCCTTCTTCAGGTTGGCAGGTGTGAATGAGTCAACGTCGCAGATGATGATGCCGCCAGGCTTCAGATACTGAAGGTTGGTTTTGAGGGCAGCGGGGTTCATCGCCACGAGCACATCGGCGTGGTCGCCAGGGGTGTGTACGTTTTTGCCGACGCTCACCTGGTAGCCGGACACGCCGCTGAGTGAGCCCTGCGGGGCGCGGATTTCAGCCGGGTAATCGGGGAAGGTGGAGATAAGATTGCCTTCTCCGGCAGAGACATTAGAGAAAATATTGCCGGCAAGTTGCATTCCGTCGCCGGAGTCGCCTGAGAAGCGAATCACTACATTCTCGATTGTCTTTACATTTGTAGACTGTAGCATGGTTTTTTTAGAAGATTTAAATATGTATTCAACCTGCAATCGCCTTTTTCAGGAGTTTTTTACTTGCATTTTGAATGTTAAGGTTAATCTGCCGCAAAGTTAGTAAAACTTTTTACTTTTAAAAAACTAAAATATGAAAAAATGACAAAAAGTTATATTTCCTTCCTAAAAATTGCTATTTCTCCTCGGTATCTTCTCTCTTGTTATGTGTAGGAATTTGTTCTGTTAACAGCCGTGCACGGCTGTTAACAGAACAAATAGGTGCCCTCGTGCCCTCCATTATATATACCATCTATTCTTTCAGCTGGTGGAGATAGCAGCTGAAAGTGCATTCATTTGTAAGCACGTTTTTCGAGAAAAGGGGACGATGGGATGCTGAGGTGTGATGATCAGCAGCCGCCCTTGTGAGCATAGGTCAAAATCGTGGGCAAATGGTTTTTCTCGTTTAGCAAGAGGAGTATTGGTGATTAATATCAGCCGTCCGCCAAGAGCTTCAGCCATGACACGGATCTCTTTTTCGCGCGGACTGATAAATGGAGAGACAAGGATACCACCGTTTGCGGCAGTATGAAGCCAGATTTCTTTATTTCGCTCAAATTGGTTTGGCGTATCGGCACGATGAACGATTACATGTTCCTTAAAGGGGTTCTGTAAAAGATGTAGATTGCCGTATGCGTGGCATAAGCTTTCCCCAACCATAATATTATTGCGGCGCGTGAAAAAGTCTGGGTATTTTTTCCTTACGGCGAGTCGATATGGGTTTTGACGGATATAGTTATAAATTATGTCAAGAGAGCGAGAAGGTTTGAGAATCTGGTCATTAAAACCTTCCTCAAAAACCGTTAGAATTGGATTATTATAAATATTTCGGATTTTTCTGGTAGATGCTGATTTTATTGCCTGGATAATATTGCCAAGATGTTTTTGGAGCGGTTCCTTAACAAAAATTAGAAAGTGGATATGATCCGGCATGATTACATACTGTAGGATTGAGATTTGTGGATTGAAATTCGGGGTGATCTTTATTTCATCAGCGATTATTTCGCCAGACTTAAATAGAGTTAACGACACATTATTATTTGTATCTTCAAAACTTACAGAGCTAAAAGCCGGACAACTTTCAGATTTATTGATAGTGACCATGTAGATGCATCGACTTCTATAGTCATGCCAGAGTGCTCTGCGCTTGTTATTGGAAATTATTTCTTTCCAATAAGCAGGTGTTGTGTCCATCTTTTATTGAGTTTTTGATTAATACAGAAAAAGATTGTGGCGCTAAGCTCTGGTGCCCCTGAATTTAATAACCAAATCTTAATAACCAGATCTTAACCTTTGTCCGTGTTAACAACCGTACACGGTTGTTAACACGGACAAACAAAGATATATCAAATTGACTAAACTGTCAAATAATTCTATTAAAATTTTTAGATAATTGTGTTTTGATTTGTATTGTATGTTGATATTCGAAATGCAGCATTGACTAAGCCTACTTTAGGAAACGGCGAAGATAGGTGGTGACCGATTCTCCCTCAGGCAAGTCTAATTTCTTACCAATTCGGTAGCGGGTTGACTCCACTGAGCGCACTGATTTATTCGCTATCCCTGCCATCTCTTTATTTGACAGATTCATTATAACAATAGTTCGGTAAAAATTTGACTTGAAAAAAGTATGCTGTAGAACATATTTTTCAAACTATAAAATTTTAACGAACCATTGTCAAAAATCTTTGACTGAAATCTTTTGATATTGACTATTAGTTAGTAATTTTGCACTGGATCTCTACTATATCGGAGATTAAAACTTAGCTTTAATCATGAGTATCAGAATTTATGCAGTGCTTTTCGCCACTGTTATCCCTTTCCTTGCAATGAGTGCGCTTCGACTGGAGCCGCTGAAGTATGGTGACTTTTCTAACTGGGTGGCACGTGACATCACCGAGTCAAAAATCATAGGTGGAAAGCAAAAGACTGTCTATGAAATAGCTCCCAATGATCACATTGTTGGTAATAAGCCCTATTCAAATGCCGGTGGTTCTCCATGGGCAACAAGTAATGTCTATGCAAAAGTATCGGGGGTGGTAAAAGCTTCCAATACTGTTTCTCCTGCTGTGGTCAATGGCAACAAGTGTGCGAAGATGGAAGCGAAGATGGAGGAAGTGAAGGTGCTCGGACTTATCAATATGGATGTGATGGTGGCAGGCTCCATATTCCTTGGGAAAATATTTGAGCCGATCACATCTACCAAGGGACCGTTCTCTAAAATGGAGATGGGAATACCGTATACTAAACGACCCGTGGCACTCGTTTATGATTTTCAGGTGGACATGCCAGCCTCTGACACACGCACCAAGTCAACCGGCTTTTCTTCTAAAAAGACACTGCCCGGACGTGACAATGCAGAGGTGTATGTCCTTCTTCAGAAACGTTGGGAAGACTCCGACGGTAAACTTTATGCGCAGCGCGTGGGGACAGGACGCGAGCGCTACGACAAGTCGGTGCCCTGGACAAAGGGACACGAGCTGAAGATACATTATGGCGATATTACCAAAGAAACGTTCTATAAGCCCTGGATGGGGTTGCTGAATGGTGAGAGTGCCTACTATGCCCGCAATTCTAAAGGCAAGTTAGTTCCTGTTGAGGAAGTGGGTTGGGCACCGGCAGACGCTATCCCGACACATGTCCTAATGATGGCTTCTTCCTCATGCGGCGCTCCGTTTATCGGCACTGAGGGTCTTACGCTTTACATTGACAACGTAGCTTTCGGCTTCTGATCTTATTCAGAGAAGCATGGCGTCATCAGATAGAGCGGGATTTCCATCAATTTGTATTTTTTTAGATAAAAATGTAAAATAAATGAGTCTTGATTTTTGAATTGTTTACAATTTTAATTAACTTTACATTCCCAAACTATAAAATTAGAAAATAAGTGGAAACAAACGTCTTCCCATATCATATACCGGCTCTCCTGCAAGAGACCATTAACTTATTGAACATAAAGCCGGAAGGCACCTACGTAGATGTTACTTTCGGCGGCGGGGGTCACTCACGCGCCATCATGGAGCAACTTTCTGCTGAGGGACGGCTTCTTTCTTTTGACCGCGATATGGACGCATTTGCCAATCGAATCGACGATGAACGGTTTACATTTGTGCACTCTAATTTCCGGTTTATTGAGAACTTCCTACGATATTACAATGCCGGGAAGGCAGACGGCATACTTGCTGACCTGGGAGTAAGCTTCCATCATTTCGATTCCGGCAACCGGGGATTCTCTTTTCGCACAGATGCACCCCTCGATATGCGCATGAATCGTAATGCCCCCCTTACTGCCGCTGAAATTGTGGCAGACTATGACGAAGAGAAATTAAAAGAGATGCTGAAGAACTATGCTGATCTCAAGTCTCCCGGCAATGTGGCACGCGCAATAGTGAAAGTGCGTGCTGTTGCCCCCATAACTACCACTTTCCAACTTTCCGAAGCAGTTATGCCTGCGCTTGACCCACGACAAGCAAAAAAAGAACTTGCCCAGGTGTTTCAAGCTCTCCGAATAGAGACCAACGACGAAATGGGTGACCTGCGCAGATTCTTGGAGGCATCCGTGAGGGTGCTTAAGCCCGGTGGCAGACTGGCTGTGCTGACCTATCATTCCATTGAAGACAGAATGGTGAAAAACTTTATGAAGACAGGAAACATACAGGGGGAAGAGAAAAAAGATTTCTTTGGAAAAGTCTTGACCCCATGGAAATTGATTACTAAAAAACCGGTGGAGGCTTCTCCGGCAGAAGTGGAGCGGAATCCTCGTTCACGGAGTGCGAAACTAAGGGTGGCAGAACTCGTGTAGGACATAATAAATTAACTCTCTCGTTATGGCACGTAAAAGGCACAAAAGTAAAACTAAAAAAGAGACTAAGAAACTTCAACTTCATTCGCCCCAGTGGGTGGCGGAAATGCGTTTGGGGCAATCATTATCGGTGGAATTCTTTCGCCGGAATGCGTGGCTCCTGATGGTGTTCATCGTAGCAATTCTGTCGCTTATGGGGCTCAGATACAAGACAAAGACAAAAATGGCGGAGATCAAGAAGCTTACTCTGGAGCTACAAAGGGCTGAAAGCTCGAAGCTGCAGGAGAAGGCTGCCTACATGTCGCTCATCCGCGAAACGGAGATGAGAAGACTTGTGGAAGAAAAGGGCCTGGGACTTGAATTTCAGGAATATCCCCCATACGAATTAATCCTTGACAAGGACTAACCAAAGGACATCAACGCAAAATGGCACCCAAAACAAAGAAGAAACAGACCAACAAGACGCTTATACTTTTCAGGTATGCCATTATCACTATGGCATTCCTGGTGTTTTCAATTGCCGTAGTGATACGTCTTTTTAATGTTACGGTGATTAATGCGCCGGCATGGAATGAAAGAGCGAAGAAAGAGTTGTCGCGCACCACGGTGATCCCTCCTGAGCGTGGCAACCTGCTTGCTTCCAATGGCAATATCCTCGCGTGTAATCTTAAGGTGTATGACATTAAGATAGACCTGCGCCACAATAAGATTCTATCGCAGACCACTATTCCCTGGGCAAGTATCGACAGCCTTGCCGATTCGCTCGACTATCATTACCCACGTGTGAGGAATCTTACGCAACACCCTGACACCTTTAAGAAGTATTCGTGGCATACGCGTCTTAAAAAGGAATTTGAGAAAGCCCCTGAAAAGAGAACGCGTGCCCTACGTCTCGCCCAGAAAAAGACAATAGAGGATTTTGACAGGATACGCAATTTCCCATATATTAAAAATTTCAGGGGGAAAGGCTACAGGATACCTTTATACAAAGAGGAGAAAAATGTCCGTATATATCCCTATGGCAGGATTGCCTATCGAAGTATAGGACGTGTCAATGAAAATCGGGAGACGGGTGAGTTCCATGGCTATTCAGGTCTTGAGAAAGACCTTGACACCCTGCTTTACGGCGTGCCCGGTATAGCAAAGAAAGTTGCGTTTACCTCCGGCATCTCCAACTGGGTGACTCAGCCTCCACAAAGGGGATTCGATATTCATACCACAATTGACATCGACCTTCAGGATATGCTGGAGGAGGAGTTATTTAATATCTGTAGCGAATCCGGTGCCGAATGGGGTACTGCTATACTTATGGAGGTAGAGACAGGGGAGATAAAAGCTATATCAAACATCGAACTCCTTGATAACGGCACATATGGGGAGGCACTCAATCGGGCAGTCCTTCCCTTTGAACCGGGTTCAGTGATGAAACCGATTTCCCTGATGATTGCATTTGAAGACGGTCTTGTGAAGAGTGTCTATGACAGGATAGACTGCAGCCCGTTTCAGCGCACCACAGACCCACATGCCCCTGCTGTCAAAAATATGAAAGAGGTAATTGAGATGTCGTCAAACACGGGTATTGCCAGAGTCATTTTCAGGAAATATGCCAATGATCCGGCAACTTTCCATGATCGTCTTGCGTCAATAGGATTTTTTGAGCCTATGCATAGCGGCATCGCAGGCGAGTGTATCCCCCGGGTGCGTAAGCTGTTGCCGAAAGATTCAAGAGGTAATCCGATTACAATGACCTCCCGCCATCTTGACCTTGCTCGCCAGGCATACGGCTACAACACTGAGATTCCGCCGCTCTACACTCTTTCAATATACAATGCGATAGCCAATGACGGAAAATATGTGCGCCCGCATCTTGTGCGCTCTTTAGTCTCGGAAGACGGGCGTGACTCTGTCCTTCCGATTGAGTATATACGTGATCATATCTGCTCGGCGGAGACAGCGCGTAAGGTAAGAGAGTGTATGCGTGAGGTGGTATGGGGAGAACACGGCACGGCACGCTCCGTGCGTGACAACCGTGTAGCCATTGCCGGCAAAACAGGCACTGCCTATCCGGTGGAAAGGGGTTCCTACAATACAGCCAAACGCCGCTATGCCTTTGCAGGTTTTTTCCCTTATGAAAATCCTCGATACACGTGTATGGCACTGGTACTCGGTCCCGCCGGTACAAGCGCAAACAAGACTTCCGGGCAGGTGGTAAAGAATATGGCAGTGAAGATGTTTTCACGCGGAATGCTCAACAACACTTCCACATTCACCTCCACCAAGGTTGAAAGCGTGCCAGTGCTTACAGCTTCATCACATTGTGTCCCTGCTGACTTGTCGTCGCCATTGCGTATAAGCAAGATGAAGATGGTGAAGATCGATGGTAACGTAGGCGACAGCTTGGTGCCCAATGTGGTAGGATATGACGCACCGACTGCCGTGCAACTTCTTGAGAGCCGAGGACTCAGTGTCAGGCTTTCCGGCGCCGGAAGAGTAGTCAGGCAGTCCATCCCGAAAGGTTCTGCAGTGAAACCTGGTCAACAGATCACTCTCAATTTAAGAATATAAAATCAAGACACTTTAAATAAATACCTGCAAATGACCTCAAAACTGTCAAGTCTTCTCAAAGACCTCAATGTCCTTGAGATAATAGGAGAAACAGATAAGAATATAACTTCATTGGAAAGCGATTCCAGGAAGGTGGAAAAAGACGGCATGTTTGTTGCCGTGCGTGGTGTCACCAACGACGGACACAAGTATATTCCGGTGGTGGCAAGTGCCCATGTCGGGGCAATCGTATGTGAGGAAATGCCCTCTACGTTTGAGAAAGGTATCACATACGTGCGTGTGGCTGATTCAGCCGATGCCCTTGGGCATCTTGCTTCGGCATGGTATGGCTATCCCTCAAGAAAACTCAAGCTTGTCGGAGTGACAGGCACCAACGGAAAGACCACTACAGCCACATTGCTTTATGAGATGGCAAAACTTGAGGGCTTCAAGGCGGGTCTGCTTTCCACGGTGTGTAACTATGTGATTGACCGGGCTATCCCCACTACCCATACCACCCCTGATCCTTTGACTCTCAATAATCTTCTTTCCCAGATGGTAGAAGAGGGTTGCGAATATGCCTTTATGGAAGTATCGTCTCACTCTACAGCCCAGAAGCGAGTGGCAGGACTGCAATTTGCAGGTGGAATTTTTACTAACCTTACCCGTGATCACCTCGATTATCATGGCACGGTGGAGAATTATATGAATGCGAAGAAAGCATTTTTCGATATGTTGCCCTCCACGGCTTTCGCCCTGATTAATGCTGATGACAAATGTGGCTCTTACATGGTGCAGAACACTAAGGCGAAGGTATATACCTATTCCCTGCGTGCTGATGCTGATTTCATGGGCAGGGTGCTTGAGACCCGTCTTGACGGCACGCTGATGCTTCTCAACGGCAGGGAAGTGGAGGTGCAGTTTACGGGGCGTTTCAATGCTTATAACCTTACCGATGTGTATGGGGCATCTATCCTGACAGGTTTTGATCCGGAAGAGGTGATCGTCAACATGAGTCGTCTTGTGCCAGTTGCCGGTCGCTTCCAGCCATTCCTCTCTTCCGATGGGGTTGCTGCCATCGTAGACTATGCCCACACTCCGGATGCCCTTGTAAATGTGCTTGACACTATCAGAGAGATAGTGGGTCCAGACGGAGAAATCATAACAGTAGTGGGTGCCGGAGGTAACCGCGATCATGGAAAACGCCCGATGATGGCTCAGGAGGCTGCCTGCCGCAGCGATGTTCTTTTTATCACCAGCGATAATCCACGTGATGAAAATCCGGAGACTATCATAGCCGACATGCTCTCAGGGTTAAATTCCGAAGAGCTTAAACGCACCAACTCTATTGTTGATCGCCGGGAAGCCATTCGTGAAGCCATACGGAAAGCTAAACCGGGCAGCGTGGTGCTCGTTGCCGGTAAGGGTCATGAGACTTATCAGGAGGTATGCGGAGTGCGTCACCATTTCGATGATCGTGAGGAAATAAAGGCAGCATTTGATGAGAAATTGAAAAAATGAGGCTGAAAAAATAAAAATTGATTTAAAGAAATTTAGTGAATAAGTTCAAATTAGGGTAATTTGACAATTTATTTGTAATTTTGCACTTCAATTTTACATTTTTAGAAGGATGCTGTATCATCTTTTTCAATTAATGGAGGATTCAGGGCTGCCCGGGGCACGCCTGATGGATTATATAACGTTCCGCGCTGGAATGTCGTTTACGCTTGCTTTGATCATAGCGCTTGTATTCGGACGGACCATTATACACCGACTGCAGAAGTTGCAAGTGGGCGAGGTGGTGCGTAATCTTGGACTGGAAGGTCAGATGAAAAAGACCGGCACGCCCACCATGGGAGGTGTGATCATAATATTTGCTATTCTTGTGCCATGTCTGTTGGTTGGCAACCTTACCAACATCTATATGATCCTTATGCTTGTGGCTACAATATGGATGGGGGCAATTGGTTTCCTTGACGATTACCGTAAACTGAAATATCACAATAAAGACGGACTGAAAGGTAAATATAAAGTCACCGGGCAGGTGGGGCTTGGTCTGCTTGTGGGAGTGACAATGTGGCTTTCTCCCTCGATTGTGATGAGTGAGAACATGGAGGTTATCAATGCCACCAGCCACGAGACAGAGATAATCCACTCTATGACGATGATAAAGTCGCCACAGACCACTATCCCGTTTGTCAAGAATAATAACTTCAACTATGAATGGCTGACCGACTGGATAAGTGATCCGGCATTGGCTCATACGCTGGGGTGGATAGTGTTTGTATGTGTGGTGATATTTGTAGTCACGGCAGTGAGCAACGGTGCTAACCTGACCGACGGTCTTGACGGTCTTGCCGCCGGTACATCGGCAATCATCGCCGTGGCTTTGGCAATAATGGCTTATCTCGGCGGTAATGTGATCTATTCAGGTTATCTGAATATAATGTATATACCGGGCAGCGAGGAGCTTGTGGTCTATGCAGGAGCCTTTGTCGGTGCATTAGTGGGCTTCCTATGGTATAACGCTTTTCCAGCACAGGTTTTCATGGGCGATACCGGTAGCCTTACCATCGGCGGTATTCTCGCCGTCTTTGCAATCCTGATTCGTAAGGAACTGCTTATTCCTTTGCTCTGCCTGATTTTCTTCATTGAAGACATTTCAGTGATTCTTCAGGTGGCATATTTCAAATTCACAAAGAAAAAATATGGGGTAGGACGCCGCATATTTAAGATGACACCACTTCATCATCATTTCCAAAAATGTGGTGACTCATCGGTGAAATGCCTTGTCAATTTCCCTAAGAATCCTATCCCGGAATCGAAGATAGTAGTGAGATTCTGGATTGTTGGCATTCTTCTTGCCACTCTTACTTTCGTAACACTTAAAATAAGATAATAATATGAGTGTCAATAAACATAATATCGACACTACAGGACGCCTGGTGGTGCTTGGTGGTGGCGAAAGCGGTGCCGGCGCTGCTGTGCTTGCTAAAGCTAAAGGAATGGACGTGTTCCTTTCCGATATGGGAAATATTCCTGAAAAATATAAGGTGCTGCTTGATGACCATGATATAGAATATGAGGAAGGACATCACACCCCCGATAAGATTCTTAATGCAACGGTTGTGGTGAAAAGTCCCGGCATACCTCCGACAGCACCTATGGTGGAGGCTATTATGGAGAAGGGGATTCCTATCCTCTCCGAGATAGAGTTTGCTGCCGGTTTCACTGACGCGAAAATGGTGTGCATCACCGGCTCCAACGGTAAGACCACCACAACTTTACTCACATATCATATTCTCTGCAAGGCAGGTCTTGACGTAGGACTTGCCGGCAATGTCGGAAAAAGTCTTGCCTTGCAGGTGGCAGAAGAGCCACATGAGATCTACGTCATTGAGCTTTCAAGTTTCCAGCTTGAAAACATGTATAAGTTCAAGGCAAACATCGCGGTGATAATGAATATTACCCCTGACCACATGGACCGTTATGACCATAAGATGGAAAAATATGTGGCTGCCAAGTTCCGCATTCTCCAGAACCAGACAAAAGAGGATTACTTTGTCTACTGGCAAAACGATCCGATCATTACTGAGCAGATAAGACAAGTGCAGAGCGAGGCTTTCCGGCTCCCTTTCGGCATGGATAGAGAGAAAAACAGTGCTGCATTTGTAGAGAACGGCATAGTGCATTTCTCTACGCCTGGCGATGTGTGGGAAATCCCCCGTGACCGACTTTCTCTGCCTGGCACTCATAATTTATATAATTCGATGGCTGCGGGCATATCTGCCTCCGTGCTCCGGATTAAGAATGACACAATACGTGAGGCTCTGGAAGACTTTGAGGCTGTGGAACACCGCCTTGAATATGTGGCTACCATAGATGGCGTGAGGTATGTCAACGATTCAAAAGCCACAAACGTCAATTCCACCTGGTATGCCCTTGAGAGCATGACCACCCCGGTGGTGCTGATCCTTGGAGGTAAGGACAAGGGGAACGACTATTCAGAGATAGAACCCCTTGTGAAAGAAAAGGTGAAGGCTATAGTGTGCATGGGTCTACACAATGAGAAGCTGCTCGAGTTCTTTTCCGGTAAGGTGAGCCATATCTCTGACACTCATACGCTCAACGATGCTGTTGCTGCATGTAGGCGTCTGGCTTCAGAGGGCGACACTGTGCTTCTTTCACCATGTTGTGCAAGCTTTGATCTCTTCAAAAGTTATGAAGACAGGGGGGATAAGTTTAAAGCAGCGGTAAAAGCAATGATAAAATAAATCAACCCACGACAAAATTATGACAAATTCAACAACTTCGCGTACAGGCAGAGTGGTAATCAACGAGACGGTTGACGGAGTGGCAGCCGCAGCTCCTGCTGCCACCGGCAGGAAAATCTCTCGTTCGCGTGTCCCTTCCCGCCAGAAGCCCGACTCTTACATCTGGGGTATCTACATAATGCTTCTCATGGTGTCGGTTGTCGAGCTTTTCTCTGCATCCAGCACGGAAGTGTCTGCCTCTAACGTGTATATGCCCCTTATCCGTCATGGTGTGTTTCTTATAATAGGGCTTGGGTGCGTGATCGGACTGCAGAATACCCATTATGTTTTCTTCAGTCGTTTTTCGGTGTTTTTGGCAATGGTGTCGCTTGCTTTATTGATCATATCCAATTTCTTTGGAATAGAGATTAACGGGGCACAGCGTGCCATCAGTGTAGCCGGATTTACAATTCAACCTGCAGAGATTGTAAAACTGACAGTAGTGATTCTATTGTCTACAATCCTTGGGAAAACTCAGCTTCCCCGAGGTGTGTCTAATTCCGGCGTCATATTGTCTGCAGTGGTGGTGATAGTGTTTGGCGCGTGTCTGTGGAAGAACGGTCTGACCAATACGATTCTGCTTTTTGGCGTAAGTATCTCAATGTTTCTTATCGGAGGCATGAGCATGAAGAAGTTGGGCATAGTGATAGGTATTTATGCTGTGTTCGGTGGAGGTCTGTTCCTTTTGAAGTATCAGGATGACAAGGTTGACGAACTTGATAAGATAACAAAGAATGAGATGACTGTCAGTCAGGGTGCCGGTGCAGGTTCTGATGGTCGTGCCCAGACTCATAAGGGGCGTATCTCGCGATTCCTTGAGGGTGTCAGCCCTGACGATGAAATCGATGACTACAACCGTCAGGTAATTTTCTCTAATATCGCTCAGGCAAACGGTGGTATTTTCGGTCAGGGACCCGGCAACTCACGCGAGAGTGCCCGCCTCCCTCTTGCCTTTTCCGATTATATCTATTCCATCATAGTGGAAGATACCGGACTGGTAGGCGGCATTTTCCTTCTTATGATGTATCTTCTTCTTTTGGCTCGGGCGGGCAGCATAGCATATAAATGCAAACGTGCTTTCCCGGCATTCCTTATCATGGGATGTGCGGTGTTGATAGTGTTTCAGGCACTTGTCCACATGGCAATTGTCACGGGTCTTTTCCCGGTGAGTGGTCAGCCTCTTCCTTTGATTTCTAAAGGTGGCACCTCGATAATAGTAATGTCATGTGCCATAGGCATCATGCTTTCGGTCAGCAGATTCGCTGTCACAAGTGGATCTTCTAAAGATATAAGTGAAGAGCTTACCCATCTCCCGGAAGACATGCAGGCAGAAAATTTCTCAGGTTATCAGAAAAATAGACAAAATCCGGATTAAAACGACAATAATGGCTTCAAACAATAAATACAAACCCGAGATCTATAATGGGCGTCGCCCGAGAGTCGTGATCAGTGGAGGTGGTACCGGTGGTCACATATTTCCTGCGCTTTCAATTGCAGACATTCTTAAGGAAAGACTTAATGCCGATATCCTTTTTGTCGGGGCAGATAACCGAATGGAGATGAAACGGGTGCCTGACGCGGGTTATCCTATAGTCGGATTGCCCGTTGCTGGATTCGACCGCAAGAAATTATGGCGTAATTTCGGAGTGCTGCTCAAGCTTTGGAAAAGCATGCGTAAGTCGCGTAAAATTATAAAGGATTTTAAGCCTGATATAGCGGTTGGGGTAGGAGGGTATGCCTCAGGCCCGACACTAAAGGCAGCCCAGAAAGCCCATGTGCCTACGTTGCTTCAGGAACAGAACTCCTACGCAGGAGTCACCAATAAGCTCCTTGGCGGGAAAGCGGAATGTATTTGTGTTGCCTATGATGGCATGGAGAAGTTTTTTCCTGCCGATAAGATTGTGAAGACTGGCAATCCTGTGCGAAAGGCTCTTATTAACTCAGACACTTCAGTCGCGAAGGCAAGGGAATCATTTGGTCTTGATCCTGATGGCATAACCCTTCTCGTGGTGGGGGGTAGCCTCGGGGCACTTACCATTAATGAAAGTTTGGAGCAAGGAATCCGAAAGCTTGCGGAGCATGGTATACAGGTGATATGGCAGACGGGCAAGAATTTCGGCGACCGTGGGGAAATTGCAGCTAAAGGTATAAAGGGTGTCATGGTGACCCCTTTTATAACCGACATGGCAAATGCTTATAAGGCGGCAACCCTTGTCATAGGTCGTGCCGGAGCAGGCTCAATAAGTGAATTTCAGTTGCTTGGCAAGCCGGTTATCCTTGTGCCTTCTCCGAATGTGGCTGAAGATCATCAGACACATAACGCACGTGCGCTATCAGACCGTGGGGCTGCTGTCTTAATAAAAGATGCCGATGCCCGCGAGCAACTGGTTAATGAGGCAATTGCGTTGATCAGCGACCCCGTTAGGCTTAGCCGCATGGAGAACGAGATCAAGAAGATGGCTCTCCGAGACAGTGACAATATGATTGCTGACGAAGTAATAAAGATCCTCAATAAAACACTAAAATGAAAAACGAATCAACACTCCATCTATCCGATTCTCAATACCGTAACCTCTATTTTGTGGGTGCCGGGGGGATAGGCATGGCTAATCTCGAAAGATATTTCCTTAGCAAGGGGCATAATGTAGCGGGATATGACAGAGTCGCCTCACCGCTTACCGCACAGCTGGAGGCAGAGGGAATTGCAATAGTTTATGAAGACTCGGCCGATCTTATCCCGGAGGCTTTCCGTAATCCGGATGACACTCTTGTGGCATATACCCCGGCGGTGCCTGACAATAATGAAATACTCACTTGGTTTAGAAATAACGGGTTCACCCCTATAAAACGTGCTGCATTATTGGGTAATATAACTCATTCTACTAAAGCTATCTGTGTTGCCGGCTCACACGGGAAAACTACAACCTGCTCAATGATTGCGAATATTCTTCGTGGGTCAGAGATTGGATGCAATGCTTTTCTTGGGGGGATTCTCCGTAACACGGGAAGCAATCTGGTGTTGAGTGACACCTCTCCGTGGTCGGTAATTGAGGCTGATGAATATGACCGTTCTTTTCATCATCTTTCCCCGACTATTGCAGTGGTCACTTCCACAGATCCTGATCATCTTGATATTTATGGGGATGAAGAGGGGTATCTTGAAGGGTTTGCTCATTTCACATCATTAATTCGTCCTGGTGGCATCTTATTGCTTCATACAGGTCTTAAACTCCGTCCGCGCCAAAATGAAGAGGTAAAAGTATTTACTTATAGCGGAGGTTCTGAAGGTGACTGGTATGCGGAGGAAATTAATTTTGACAACGGAAGACTGACCTTCACTCTTATCGGTCCGGATGTATGCATAGAGAATGTAGAGATAGGCGTACCGGTGGAGATTAACATAGATAACAGTGTGGCAGCCGCAGCTGCATCTCTTCTTGCCGGCGCTACACCTGAAGATGTGCGCAAGGGGCTTGCCTCATTCCGTGGGGCAAAACGTAGGTTTGAGATTATACGTGACGGACGCGACGGCTCCACGGCTTTGATTGACGACTATGCTCACAGCCCTAATGAGGTTAAGGCATCAATCCGATCCGTGAGGAAGCTTTATCCGGGACGAAAAATCAGTGTTATCTTCCAGCCGCATCTATATACACGTACCCGGGATTTTGCTTCTGAATTTGCCGAATCTCTCTCGGAGGCAGATGAAGTGATCATGCCGGAAATCTATCCTGCCCGGGAATTACCTATCCCCGGCGTGGATTCAATGATGATACTCAACAGCATAACTTCATCCTCAAAATACTTTTGTGAGCGAAAAAATTTGCTTAATTTAATAAAAAATCTTAACTTTGACCTCTTAATGACACTGGGGGCAGCCGATATTGACAGACTTCTCCCTGACATTAATAAAATTTTAGAGCAACGAAACTGATATCAGAATGCGTAAGACGATATTTAAGTGGTTGATACTTATATTGTTAGCAGTATACGCCTGTGGTATGACCATTTGGGCGTATAATGAATCGCGCAAGAATAGTTGTCAGGGAATAGAGATCAGTATTACCAAAGGCACAAGTGCTGACACTGTCACACAGCGTGGAGTGATGGAAGAATTGTCACACTATCCCAGAAAGTTAGTTGGTCAGCCCCTTGAAGCTATTGACACGCGTCATCTTGAGACTTACCTGAGTCGTTTCTCTAATTTTGAAGATGTTGAGTGCACTGTGACCACCGGAGGAAAACTGAGTATAAATATTCAGCCGATGGTGCCTGCCATCAGAGTATTTGACGGCGACAAGAGCTACTATATCAATAAAGAGGGTAAGGTGATTGAGTCAAAGCCTAATTTTTTTGTTGATGTGCCGGTAGTCGTTGGAAATTTCTCTTCCTCATTCACCCCTATGCAGGTGCTGCCGCTCGTGAGGTTCATAGAGCGCGACAAAGTGATGAGCAAGCTTGTGGGTATGATTGAGGCTAAGGATCCCGACAATCTGATACTTGTGCCGCGGATTCATGGACATGTGATAAATTTTGGTGACACTAACCTTCTTGACTATAAACGAAAGGCTCTTCTTACTGTCTATAGGAAGGTGATGCCCTATAAGGGCTGGAATGTGTATGACACTATTTCGGTTAAATTCAAAGGGCAAGTTGTAGCAACGCGCAGGGATAAAACCAGGGCTGATTTTGGCATGGTCAAAGACGATTCCCCCGACATGGAAGAGGCAACTCTTCCTGTAATTGCCCCTGGGTCGCTTGAATAAATATTTCAAATTTTTCAACAAACACGCCCTCCGGACGTTATTCATATAGAGAGATAACCACCATGAGTGATAGATACATAGTTGCTGTTGAAATCAGCAGTTCAAAAATAATAGCCTCCATCGGGACTTCTACCGTTGAGGGCCGTCTTGACGTAATTGCCATTGAGCAGGAATCGTGCGTTGATGCGGTCAGACATGGAATTATTCAGAATCTTGAAGAGACATCGGTCAAGCTGCAACGGTTGCTTTTGCGTCTGGAGCAGACTGCTCAGATAAGTCCCAAGAAGATCAAGGGTGTGGTTGTAGGTCTTAGTGGCCGTTCTCTTAGGAGTCTCCCTACTGAAGTGGTGCGTCATCTTGCTGAAGATACTGAAATTGACACAGAGATTATTGAAAGTCTGAAAGCCTCTGCTATGCGCACAGTTGTTGAAGGTCCTTTGGAAGTGGTTGATGCAGTGCCGCGTATATATAAAGTGGGTAAAACTGAAACTTACTCTCCAAAAGGAATGATAGGTAACCGGATAGAGGCTACCTTTGACCTTGTGGTTTGTCGTCAAGAACTTAGGCGTAACATTAACCGCACTCTCCCTGATAAACTGGGAATCAGGATTGAAGGGTTTGTTGTGACGGCACTGGCTTCCGCCTATCTTATTTTAACCCCTGACGAGAAGCGTCTTGGCTGCATGTTGGTAGATATGGGAGCCGAGACCACTACCGTCACGATATATAAAGACGGTTGTCTGCGTTATTTTGCTACCTTACCCATGGGAGGTCGTAATATTACGCGTGACATCACGTCGCTACATGTTTTGGAAGAACGTGCTGAGGAAATCAAATTGCAATCCGGCAAGGCAATCGTGAGCGAGTCTTCCAATTTGAATCTCAGCGGCATAAAAATTTCCGATGTTAATAAACTTGTAGTGGCTCGATCTGAAGAGATTGTTGCCAACATAGTGGAACAAATGGAATATGCCGGACTTCATGAATCGAAACTCCCCGGTGGCATTGTCTGTATAGGGGGGGCTTCGAGGTTGTCTGAAATGATGGAGTTGCTCCGACGCCAGAGTAATCTGCCGGTGCGTCGAGGTGAGTTGCCCAGATATGTTGCTATAAATGATGCCAAGGCTGCCAAACTGGAATATATCCAGGTGGTCAGTGTGATGTATGCAGGCACTACATTAAGCGATAAGGAGTGTGTGGAGGATCCTGTTGTTGAAGAGGCACCTAAGCCCACTACTCAGACTGTTCCGCCCCATGAGCATGAACGTGAACCTGAGCGCGAACCAGAAAAAGAAAATAAGCGCAGAGGTGGCTTGTTCCGGAGTTTTACCCGAAGAATGAGTGAACTATTCAGAAATCCTGCTGACGATGATTCTGACTTGATAGATGAATAGATTTCACGATACCATGCAACCTCAATTTATAACTCTCCAAGATCCAAATTAATATGGAAGACGATAACCAACTATATAACCTCGACGACGATTCAAAATTCCTTGAAGATCCCAATGCTTCAATCATAAAGGTGATAGGAGTAGGCGGCGGAGGTGGCAATGCGGTCAACTATATGTTCCGGCAAGCCATCCCTAACGTCAACTTCGTTATATGCAACACCGACAAGCAACATCTTGATATGTCGCCTGTGGAACAAAAAATATTGTTGGGTTGGGAAGTCACCCATGGCAGAGGTGCTGGTAATAATCCCAAAATCGGAAAGGAGTGTGCTGAAAAGAGTGAGGATGAGATAAAAAAATTGTTTGAAGACGGCACAGAGATGGTCTTTATTACTGCCGGTATGGGAGGAGGAACAGGCACCGGGGCTGCCCCGGTGGTAGCAAAGTTGGCAAAGGAGGCAAATATGTTGACCATCGGCATCGTGACCGTCCCTTTCATGTTTGAGGGAAATGCCAAGATTATTAAGGCGCTTGAGGGTGCTGAGGAAATGAAGAAACACGTGGACGCGCTTCTCGTGATCAACAATGAAAACCTCATTGAGCTTTATCCTGACATGAATTTTTTCAATGCTTTCGAGAAGGCTGATGACACGCTGGCAAACGCTGCACGAAGTATATCCGATATCATTTCTGAAAGATGCTATATCAATGTTGACTTTCAGGATGTGAAAACCACTTTGAAAGACAGTGGCACCGCCATAATCTCCACGGCATACGGAGAAGGGGAACACCGTATCACAGATGCTATTAATAATGCTTTGCATTCGCCTCTTCTGAAGAAACACGACATCAATTCCTCACAGAGATTACTGTTTAAGTTTACTTGTAGTCGTGACTGCGCTAAGCCGCTGAGGGCGGAAGAAATTGCTGAGATCACACAGTTTACAATGAAGCTGCCTTCTGAGATTGATGTGAAGTGGGGTATTGCTGATGATCCGGCAATGGGAGAGAGAGTTAAGATCACCGTGCTCGCATCAGGTTTTGATGTTACTTTGAGAGATAGTGAGAAAGATAAAGACAAAGGTTCTCCAGGCTCGATTACATTTGGTAGTGGGAAAGGTAAGAATGGCAAAGATAACTCGAACCAGTTGTCGTCGGAAGATAAGGACCGCATAGCCGATATGTATGGTTCTGACAAGGTGCTCAAGCAACAGCGCAACAATAATAAGATGAAATATGCTGTGCTTAAGCCCTCTCAGTTTGACAATCATGAGGTCATTGACCTTATTGAGAGTGTGCCTACTTATCTGCGTGACCAGCATCCCCGCTTTAATGAGAAACTTCAGGAATTGACTGAAGGTAAGAGAACTGACTTCCGCTCCAACAATGGCGGAAGGATGGACCAAAGCGGTGATACAATTACATTTGAAGACTTCTAAAAATAATAACCTACAATAAAACTACATGGGCGATAGCCCTGACAATCTTTAATAAAGACAAGATGGAAACCAGATTCCAGATGGTGGCAAAAACCTTCCAAGGTCTTGAAGAGGTGCTCCGCGACGAGCTTATTGAGCTTGGGGCTGACAATGTTGAGCTGGGCCTTAGGATGGTGACGTTTGAAGGTGATAATGAGATTATGTATAAGGCGAATCTCTGTTGCCGCACGGCGTTGCGTATACTGAAGCCTATCGTAAAGTTTACAGCCGATTCTCCCGATGAACTGTATGATCGGGTGCGTGACCTTGATTGGGAGCAATTTATGGGAGTGGATTCCACTTTCGCGATAGATTCTACAGTGAACAGTGCTGAATTTACTCATTCGAAGTTTGTGACTTATAGAGTGAAAGATGGCATTGCCGATCATTTCAATGATAAATACGGACAGCGTCCTTCAATACGCCTTTCAGGGGCTGATGTTCTGCTTAACGTGCATATTGCTGATAATCGCGTGACCATATCGCTTGATTCAAGCGGTGAACCTCTTTCAAAACGTGGCTATCGTACTGAGCAGACTGAGGCACCGATTAATGAGGTGCTCGCAGCCGGAATAATCATGAAGACCGGATGGAGAGGGGAGTGTGATTTCCTTGACCCTATGTGTGGCTCAGGCACATTCCTTGTGGAGGCTGCTCTGATAGCGGCAAATATCAACCCCGGTATCTACCGTGAGCATTTCGCTTTTGAAAAATGGCGTGATTTTGATTCGGATCTATTTGAGGAAATTTATAATGATGACTCTGCGGAACGTGAATTTGCTTATAAGATTTACGGTGGCGACATCGATCCGGAGGCTGTAAATATTGCCCGTAAAAACATAAAGAATGCGCGTGTCGATGATATGATTGAGCTGAAGTGCCAGCCTTTTGTTGATTGGACTGAGAATGCTCCGGAAGGTGTGATGGTCACAAATCCTCCCTACGGCGAGCGATTGAAACCGGAAAATATAAATCTTCTTTACAAGAGCTTCGGCTCAACTTTGAAAAAGTATTTTCAGGGATGGCATGCGTGGGTGATCGGCTACCGTGATGAGCAGTTTGCCGACATAGGACTTAAACCCTCTCTTAAAATTCCTTTGCATAATGGTGCCTTGGAGTGCAGTCTTAGAGAATACGTCATGTTTGATGGTAAATATTCAGAGTTTCGTGCTGACGGCGGAAGTGTCGCTAATACAGATGCGAAAAAAGAATCAGGTCCTAAGAAAGTACGCCATATCTCTGATGACGATTGGGAGAAACAGGCACGTAAATTCAATTCGGGCAAAGGGATGACCGATGATCGTAAGAAAAAGAAACCATTTAATCGCGACGATAAGAAGCGTCAGTATGATTCTTCCCCTAAAGGTGGCTTCCGTCGAGATGACGATGAGGAGGATTTTGAATATACACCGCAGGTCAACCGTGAACGAGAGGATCGTCCTTATTTCAATAAACCCAATAGGGGGGATGGCAAGTCCCACCCTAACTTTGGTGATAAGAAATTTGATAGTGGCAAAAGAAATTTTGACGGTTCTGATCGTAATTTTGACAGGGGTGACCATAAGTTTGATAAAGGCGACCGTAAATTTAACTCCGATGGTAGGAAGTTTGACAAAGGCGACCGTAAGTTCAACTCCGATGATAGGAAGTTTGACAAGGGCGACCGTAAATTTAACTCCGATGGTAGGAAGTTTGATAAAGGCGACCGTAAGTTCAACTCCGATGATAGGAAGTTTGACAAAGGCGACCGTAAGTTCAACTCCGATGGTAGAAAGTTTGACAGAGAGGATCGGAAATTTGACAGAGGAGACAGAAACGACAGATTTAACCACAATACGGGACCGATGTATGATCCTTCCAACTCTCGCGGACCAAGGCTTCCTGAGTCATCACAGACAATTATAAATCCCGTCCACATGAGATCACGCAAAGGATGGAAGAAGAATGACACGGAAGACATCGACGATTAAATTGTAATATAAAATTTGTATGGGGTGTTTCAAAATTTTGAAACACCCCCATTTATCATAATCTTCCGTATAGCGTTAGCCTGTATTATAGTTCCCTCTTATGTTCTGTGAGTGAACCTACAGGCTCACTTATTCGAGATTGAGAAAGCGGGTTGTGTTGGTTGCTATTGTCTCAGTCATGTCAGTGTCTCTTGCCATAGACATCCGTGCAATTATCTCCTCTATTGTGAGTGTAGATTCATCTGTCTCTGCAAATATAAATTCAGATGGCAGACTTTTAAGTGAGTCTGGATTAAAGAGTTCTCCAAAAGATAGATATATTCCGGCATCTAAATACATTTTTGCGATTGTCGGCTTTCCGCGAAACCCATGAATCAGCCATGGTTGCACCGGATTAAATTCCTTTTTTAATCCGATGATTATCTCCTGACCTTTAACACTATGGATTATCAAAGGTTTGCCAATTTTTTCAGATAAGTCAATATGGCGTTTAAATACTTGCATCTGACGAAACAGTGGTCCACCTTTAGGAATGTCTATTCCGCACTCCCCAAGTGCCACTACCTGTGGATTCTCCAAAGCTATCTCCAATTTTTCCCATATCTCGTCGGTTGCATCGGCTATATGCCAAGGGTGAATTCCTACGGAATATAATTGGTTATCCACCGGAGAGAATACTTCCGGTGATACACAGACAATACCCTCCGGTTGAGGGACTGCATGATGAGTGTGTATGTCTAATATATTATTCATAACTTTAATTATAATGGTAAGTGGCTGTTAAAAATTAACTATATTATTAACTATTTTAAGTAGCTTTTCAGGAGAATATATCCTTGGTTGTCTTTTTTGGTCTATTTTTAAGCCCGCTAAACTCCTTCACTCAAGTTAAAAAATACCCTCAAAAATCCTTCGCAATTATATATTTATTGATTTTTACCAGCTACTTATGATTCTACTATGGCACCGGATCATAGCCAGAGCCGCCCCAGGGATGGCAGCGGCAGATTCTTTTGATAGCAAGCCAACTTCCTTTGACTGATCCATATTTCTGAATGGCTTCCAAGGCATATTGACTGCATGTGGGAGTATATCGGCAGGCAGCGGGGAAGTGTGGTGAGATGGCTCCCTGGTAAAAACGTATCAAAAGAATGAAAATGCGTGACATATTGAGATGATAATTTAAGTTGACGTTCAATTCTTCTCTTCCTGAGACTTGGCAACTCCCTTTGCCATTTTTTTTAATAATGACTTAATCTTACGCTCGATTGTGGCATAAGGAAGGTTTTCATTGTGAATATATATGAAAGCCATGCTCAAAGTGCCTGTCTTGGGTGAGGAGACTACACGTTCAAGTAATTCTTTTCGGCAGAGTCGGTAAGCCTCCCTTATACGGCGACGCATAAGTACGCGGTCAACAGCATGGCGGCGTTTCTTTTTAGGAATTGTGATGAGCATCTGCACCTTCCCTATACGTTCCGGCAGTTCTCCCTTGAAAGAGCCTTTCAAATCCTCAGGAGTAAGCAGGCGCCACACCAGTCTAAGAGGGAATTCGTATAGCGACTGCCCATCGCGAAACAGAGGATCAACCAATGATTTGTGACGCAGTTTTTCCTCTTTCTTAAGGGTGAGCCTTACCTTTTCTTTTTCTGTTATCTCTTTTTCTTCATTCATGACGCAAAATTACTCAAAATCCCGGATATATCTTATAAAAATCAACTTCTCATTGGGCTGCCTTTCTCAAAAACGTGCAAAAGGGATGAAGGTATCAGTTATATAAGATGTGTGTTCAAATGTGACAAAAGCATTAAAGATAGCCCTTTAAACAGGACTTATTAAAAAAATATCAGAATTTTTATGTATCTTTACATGAAAACTCCAATCTATAAGAGATGAGATATATCTAATGCTGAATAATATAATGAATGTAGTCGCAGAATGCACGGAAAACGTACATTCTGATATTTTTCTGGTACGGGCACTGTCACCAAGGCTTTTAAGAATAATAGTTATATTATTAATTCCAATGATATAAGTATCTCGTAAAAATAAATTAATGTATTGACATGTTAAGCCGCAGGTCTACTGAAATTAATCATGTATTGTTTGCCAACGTTTGAGAGAATATCTTCAACGGTGGAGAACAAGCCATGTTTATTTCCATAATGATGTGGCTGTATCCATTTCCCTTTCAATATCCGCCAAAGAGTTTCGGCGATATTGAGGTGAGGGGAATAAGGAGGAAGATAGAATATGTGGAGGCCTCTTTCCTTCCATCTTTGAAGACAGTCCTTTACCTTGCGGCTCTTGTGGACCGTGGAGTTATCCAAAACTACCACAGTCTCCTTGCGGATGCCAAGAGAGAAGTTATCCATAAATTCGATAAATCTATCGGAGTTTATGTTCTGTTCTGTAGTGAAACCATGATAGACACAATTGCGGTCAATCATTCCGAAGATGTTGAGTCTTCCGCATTTGTATACGGGCACACAGAAATCCTCATCCTTGAATTTCCACGCATAAGGCACATATCCTTCGGTGCATACATGACTTTCATCACCGTAATACAAGTCAATGAGACCAGATTCCCATTGATGCTCAAGCTCTTGCAGAAGTTCTTTCTTATATGCGTACTCCTGCGGCGAGGGTA
>JAAVCP010000053.1 GCA_014802265.1 Bacteroides sp.
ACAACCAGACGCTCTTGTGTTTTTCCATAATACTTTCTAACTAACCTAACATCATGAAACGATTTTCTGATACTATAACACTACCCTATGAGAAAAAGTTCTGATGAAATAAAAATTTTTTATCCCACAAGCACGTATTAAATGAAAAAAGCGTCGGGTTTCACAACCAGACGCTCTTGTGTTTTTCCATAATACTTTCTAACTAACCTAACATCATGAAACGATTTTCTGATACTATAACACTGCCCCATGAGAAAAAGTTTTGATGAAATAAAAATTTTTTATCCCACAAGGTGTATTAAATGAAAAAAGCGTCGGGTTTCACAACCAGACGCCTTTATTTTTTCCATAATACTTTCTAACTAACCTAACATCATGAAACGATTTTCTGATATTATAACATTACCTCCGGGAAAAAAGTTCTGATAAAACGAAATTTTTCAATTATTAAAATGAACCAATCCATATACACTCCACGTTTCTAAGACAAATACCCACTTAATAATATTAAAATACGTATTTATGAAAGCACATTTACATTCCTCAATGCTCTTCGGATTTCTTATGGTATGGTTAATATCGCTTCAAAGCTGTAATAACAATAGTCAAATAGTGTGGTGTCCGGAGACTGTATGGTCCTTTCCCTTGGAACTTAATGGCACGATGATGGCTTACGACTTTAAAAACTCTGACACTGTTGTGCCATGGTCCAACGATATGAAGCCAATATTTATCAATTATATGGCGCGTCACGGAGCAAGATACCTATCATCTGAGAAAAAAGTGGAACGACTTCGCTCCGAACTGACTGAAGCTGCCCAAAAAGGAAACCTCACCAAAGCCGGGGAGGAGTTTCTTACAGTCATTCAGATGACTGACTCAGTGACTGCGGGAAACTGGGGTGCATTAAATATTGTGGGAATGGAAGAGGAACAGCGGCTTGGAAAAGAGATGTATTCTATAGCTCCCTCACTTCTGAAATCCGGCAAGATAGAGGCACGTGCTACATACGTTCCTCGTGTTGTTATGACTATGTATGAGCTGTGTCATGAACTTGCCCGTTCTTCCTCCGACATTGAAATTAGCACAATGGAGGGAAAACAATACAATCCACTGTTACGATATTTTAAAGTAGACTCTGATTATGCTAATTATATTGAAAACGGTCCCTGGAAAAAAACATACGATGAATATGCATCACATACAATACCTGTTACCCCTGCTGCTAAATTGTTTCATACTTCACCCGATGATAAGAAACTAAGAGAGCTTGTTATGGACATGTATGGTGTGCTTCAATCGCTCCCTGCTTCCGGACTCTACGCACCGGTAAAAGAATGGTTCTCACAAGAGGAGTATACTGATTGCTGGAAAGTAGATAACCTGCAACACTATTATCAGAGATCAATAAGTAAGTTTTCTGATATTGCCGCCCGTTCTGCCACTCCACTTCTAAACGACATAATAGAATCTGCCGATCAAGCTATTGCCGGAAAGAGTAGCTTAGCCGCATCGTTAAGGTTTGGACATGCGGAAACTGTGATTCCTCTCTTTGCACTTATGCGACTGCCGGGCTGTTATGCCCCTGACTGTACGGCTGAGAACACAGCTGAAAATTGGAAAGACTGGGAAGTATCGCCACTCGGCGCAAACCTACTCATGGTCTTGCTTAAAGATTCTAAAGGAAATATCAACGTGGCACTCAGGCTAAACGGAAAATGGGTAGATACTGACGGAGAAAAGATTATTCCTTGGAGCAAAATGAAGACCTTATGGCAATCTTACATGCAGGAGTAAGCATCTTGTAAATTTTAAGTATTTCGTAGCAAACCATTTCCTTGTTTTAGCTGTTAATTTTATAAAACACAACCCTTAATCATCAAGTTTATCATTGACAATTAATCGTTTACGATTATTAAAATTATATAATATGGAAAATACACAGCAATCAGAGAATGCTCTTTTCAACAAGGCAAAGAGCGCACTTATGGAAGACATGGAAGCACGTGAAATCGGAGCAATAATATGGGATAACGCCACAGCCGGATTCCCATATCAGCCTGAGATTCTTCATCGTTCGAAGAAAGATCCGGAGAAGACACGTGTGGCAAAAATCATGGGATTGTATCGTTATAACGGGGTGCTTTACCTCATTGAAGAGGGACGGGCACCAATAAAATTCAGTGAATTTTGGAATCCTGACACAGAAGCCGCACCTACGGTGGTGACTCTTACAGAGTCGGAGGCAGTTAAAAAACTCGGAGACCCCGAGGCAGTAAAAGGATACACTACCCAGGGATCTCTCGAAGAATGGACCGCTATTGCCGATTGTTATTTCCAAGCCCTTAATCAGGACTGAGTTAACAATTTATCGGTCTTTATACATTGATTCGTAATATTTCTCGTATTCTCCGCTGGTGATTCGATCCATCCATTCTTGATGGTCGAGATACCAGCGGACAGTTTTTTCTATACCTTCTTCAAACTGAAGGGAAGGTTCCCAACCAAGTTCACGCTGAAGTTTACGGCTGTCGATGGCATAACGCATATCATGACCAAGACGGTCAGTCACGTATGTGATCAATTCATCACTGTAGCCTTCCGGATTACCGAGAAGGCGGTCAACTGTCTTGATGATAACCTTAATGATATCAATATTTTTCCATTCGTTAAAGCCTCCGATATTATAGGTCTCGGCAACTTTGCCGTCATGGAAAATAGTGTCGATGGCACGTGCATGGTCTTCCACATAGAGCCAATCACGCACATTCTCCCCCTTGCCATACACAGGGAGTGGCTTACGCTTACGGATATTGTTGATAAACAGTGGAATCAGTTTCTCAGGGAACTGATACGGTCCATAGTTGTTGGAGCAATTGGTCACGATTGTCGGCATCCCATAAGTATCGTGGTAAGCACGCACAAAATGATCGCTTGATGCTTTTGATGCCGAATAAGGTGAGTGGGGATTATATTTGGTAGTCTCAAGGAAGAACTCAGTGCCGTAGGCATGATGATGCTCTGAAGAGGCAGTCGTGGTAAACGGAGATTCTATGCCTTCCGGATTCGTCAGTTCCAATGCACCATAAACCTCATCGGTTGAGATATGATAAAACCGTTTACCCTCATATTTCTCAGGGAGCGACTCCCAATATTCCTTGGCAGCCTGAAGCAATGCCAATGTACCCATCACATTGGTGCGGGCAAAAGTAAACGGATCCTTAATCGAGCGATCGACATGGCTCTCCGCTGCCAAATGGATAATGCCGTCAATGGCATATTCATTTATTACACGACGCATCTCATCAAGGTCGGCGATATCTGCCTTCACAAAGGTATAATTGGGTTTATCCTCAATATCCTTCAAGTTTTCAAGGTTGCCGGCATAGGTAAGCTTGTCAAGGTTGACAATGTGATAATCCGGATATTTATTGACAAACAGTCTGACAACATGACTGCCTATAAAACCGGCACCGCCGGTTATCAATATATTACGCTTCATTATTCTTTCAGATTTTTAATACATGTTTTTAAAGATGAAGTCCAATAAGGCACCCTTATTCCAAAGGTCTTTTTAATTTTAGTCTTATCGAGCACAGAGTAGGAGGGACGCACCACAGGCGATGGGAACTCATCGGAGTGGCAAGGCTGAATGTCACACTCGGTTTGTCCGGAATACTCGGCTATCATCTTTGTGAAATCATACCACGAGCATACTCCCTCGTTAGAGAAATGGTAGATACCCTCGTTACCTTCATATTTTCTATTCTCAAGTATATCAAAAATAGCGTTGGCAAGGTCAAGGGCATAGGTGGGAGTTCCGACTTGATCAAACACCACTTTAAGCTGAGGCTTCGTGGCAGTGAGCTGAAGCATGGTTTTCACAAAATTTTTACCATACTCAGAATATAGCCACGCCGTGCGGAAAATAAGTGCCTTACAACCACTCTCGGCAACAGCCTGCTCACCATGCAACTTAGTCAACCCATACACACCGGTAGGATTGACAGGTTCTTCCTCGGTGCGAGGTGTGTTGCCAAGTGAACCGCCAAACACATAGTCGGTTGAAACGTGAATCAATACCCCATCGTTTTCCTTGATTGCCTCTGCAAGATTCCTCACTGCCCCGGCATTCAGTTTCTCGGCAAAATCAGCATCTGTCTCGGCTTTATCCACATTCGTATAGGCAGCACAATTTACTATTGCCTTTACATCATTATCCTTAACTATAGCCCTGACCGCTTCCTTATCGGTGATGTCAAGCTCAGCAACATCTGTAAATATGTAATTGTCTTTGGAATCAATGGCAACTTTGCGCATTTCATTCCCAAGTTGTCCGTTGGCTCCTGTTACAAGTATATTCATATCTTGAGTTTTTCTATCGCTTTGGTTATCCAAATATTTCACTGTGACTACCGGTATCAAGCAATAAGAGAATCAATTTCTCATCATCCTGCTGCCATATCAGCAACCAATCGCCCTGAATATGACACTCCCAACAACCGGCATAATCACCTGATAACTTATGGGGGCGATGTTCCGCAGATACAGTGCCTGTCTCTATTAATTGCCAGTAGACATCATAATATTTATCTACTTTCATGCCTCTCTTAAGACATTTCTTAAATGCCTTATCAAACTTCTTAGTAGTGTATATGGAATAGCTCATTTCATTAGATGTGCCATTAGTTCATCAACGGAATTGAAAGGACCAGACACTCTACCGGCACGCACATCCTCAAGCGCTTCGTCAAGTGAATTCTTATGTTTCTTCTCCGGGTTGTCAATCGTAACACCCTTAAATGCCTTTACCACCTTCTTTAATGTGGGGAGAACAGAAGGATCAGCTATGTTTAATACAAGTTGTGTCATATGGGGTTTATAATTTAAAAAATTACAACTTATTAGTAACTAAAATAATCGTAACAAAAAAGTTACCTCTTACAATAAATCCCAAAGCCTCTATTTAATCCTGCATAGTAAAAGGAGAATCAAAATCCTTAAGCAACGGATTATGCAAATCCTTGTCACTAAGAATGGCTTTGGAGGAATCTATCTGCCAGTCAATGCCGAGTGTCTCGTCGAGTATTGATATTCCGCCCTCTGCTTCACGGTGATAGTAGTCGTCACATTTATATTGGAATACTGCCGTAGGACTCAATACTACAAAACCGTGGGCAAAACCGTGGGGAATAAAAAGGGCATGATGATTATCTTCTGAAAGCAATGCTGCCACGTGTTTCCCGTAAGTAGGGGAACTGACACGTAGGTCTACTGCTACGTCAAGCACTTTCCCTCGGGTGCATCTCACCAGTTTAGCCTGACAGAAAGGGGGTCGCTGAAAATGAAGCCCACGCATCACTCCGAATGTTGACTTCGACTCATTATCCTGCACAAAGTTTACCTCATAACCTAACTTCTCGTCAAGCTCCCGTTTTGAGTAACTTTCAAAGAAATACCCACGAGAATCATTAAAAACACGTGGCTTAATCAAACAGACGCCCTCTATTTCGGTTTTTATTATTTCCATTGTGGTTTATTCTTAACTTAGTCAAGATTTCTATCGCCGGTGCGCTCAATCTCATCAACCACTTTCATTAGATACTGACCATATTGGTTTTTCAGCATAGGTTGTGCAAGCTCAATCATTTTCTCCTTAGTAATCCAACCCTGACGATAGGCGATACCCTCCAGACATGCTATCTTCAAGCCCTGACGCTTTTCAAGGACCTCTACATAAATCGAAGCCTCGGCAAGCGAATCATGGGTGCCGGTATCAAGCCATGCAAACCCTCTTGGAAGAGTCTTAACTTTCAATTCCTCATCAGAAAGGAATGTCTGATTGACTGTGGTTATCTCCAGCTCACCCCTTGCGGAAGGTTTGATTGTGGCTGCAACGTCAACCACTTTATTTGGATAAAAATATAGTCCTACCACTGCATAGCTACTTTTGGGATGCAACGGTTTCTCCTCAATTGAAAGACAATTTCCGTCTTTGTCAAACTCCGCTACCCCATAACGCTCCGGATCATTGACCCAATAGCCGAACACGGTGGCTTTCTTATCTTGTTCAGCAGACCTGACTGCCTCCTTAAGCACCCTTGAAAAATCAGGACCGTGAAAAATATTATCACCTAAGACAAGACATACAGAGTCATCGCCTATAAACTCTTTCCCTATTATAAAAGCCTGGGCAAGACCATCAGGTGAAGGCTGCTCGGCATAATAGAGATTGATGCCGTAGTCGGAGCCGTCTCCTAAAAGACGTTTAAAACCCGGTAAATCCTGAGGGGTGGAAATAACAAGTATATCGCGGATACCTGCGAGCATTAATGTAGAGAGAGGGTAATATACCATAGGTTTGTCAAACACCGGCAACAACTGCTTGCTGACCCCTTTGGTGATGGGATAAAGGCGTGTGCCTGACCCTCCTGCGAGAACTATTCCTTTCATGGCTAAAAATTTTCTTTAGCCGCAAAGGTAAAGGAAATTCCTTAATTACACAAATAATTTACCTCCTCTCTTATTTTTTAGTGAAAAAAATTTGTGATTACCAAATGAAATGGTTAACTTTGCAGCGTCTTTTAGATCGTTGCCCTTATCAGCAACTTGATTTGAAGCACTCGGATTGTCTTATGGTGTAATGGTAGCACTGCAGTTTTTGGTTCTGCCTGTCCAAGTTCGAATCTTGGTAAGACAACTCTTCAAAAGCCTCAATCACTTGATAATCAGGTGATTGAGGCTTTTTGATTTATATGATTCAAACAATATTTGCGCCACGATTTACCCTTCTCGTGTGGTATTCACACAACATTTGAGGAACACAAATCTTGGTAAGACAACGTAGGAACCCATCAACCAATTAATTGGTTGATGGGTTTAATATATAGACTAATAATTAAAATACTTATGACAACAAAAATAATACCGGCATCCCCGGAGCATGCCCCCTATATTGGTAAAGCTATTATTATGGCTATAGGAGAGGAACTTACCAACCATCTTGCGGGCGAAAAGCATACACCGGAAGACGTTGAGAATCTTTTCACTTCTTTGGCTCAACGCACTGACTCGCAATACACCTATCTGAACTCAATGGTAGCAGTAGATGAAGATAATAATGTGGAAGGAGTCGTAGTGAGCTATGATGGTGCCCGTCTGTACGAGCTACGCAAAGCATTCTTTGAAGAGGCTGAAAAAGCTATTGACCTTAAAATAGAGGGTACACCTGATGCGGAGACAGGACCAGAGGAGTTTTATCTCGATACTTTGGCTGTATTTCCTGAGTATCGTGGTAAAGGAATAGCAACCAATCTGATTAAAGCAGCCGGTGAACGGGCTGCCTCGGCAGGCAAACCTTTAGGGCTGTTAGTCAGTAAGACTAATCCCAATGCACGCCATCTCTATGATACGCTTGGTTTTCGTCCGGTTGGAGAACGACCTTTTGCGGGTGAGGTTATGAATCACCTCCAACTTAAACCTGATGTCACTGAATTAAGATAAAAAAGAAAATCACACATGAGTCCAAAGTCATTGATATTTGGTTTTATGCTACCCAAGAATTACATAAAGGTTGTCTGATTTTAATAATGCAACTCCCCCAATAATCTATTGGTAATAAAATAAAAAGCCTTAGAATCCCTCACAGGAATCCAAGGCTTTTTTTATTCAATAATCTTAGTATCTCTAAATAAGAGATTTTAAAATCTATGTGCAAAATTATGAAAATTCTTTGAAATAAACACTATGTACGCATTATTTTTTAATATTTTTTACCTAAAAAGCAGGTAAAATTATAAATTGTTTAGCAATTCAGAAATTTCACCTTTATAACCACCTGATTTTAAGTATATTATTTTTTTATCAAAATCTCTTATTTAGAGATGTTAATTATCTGAGTTTTTACAGCGCGATAAATAGTGGATAACTCCACACATAACAGCTACTTAGTGCCAACTACCCACGAAGTTGGCAACGCCGTAGGCATGCCGGAAGCACATTGGTTCATCGCGCGAATGGTGAGGAACAACACCGAAAAGAAGGCTGCACGGCTACTCTCAAAATTAGGCTATGACAACTACGTCGCAACCCAGCAGCAATTGCGGGAATGGAAGAACGGGCGACGTGTGAAGACCGATATCGTGGTAATACCCTCTGTGGTGTTCGTCCACTGCACTGAGGCTGAGAGACGCAAGATAGTAACCCTGCCATTCATCTCCCGGTTCATGACCGACAGGGCAGCTGCAGCTCCCGAGGGTATGCACAAGCCCGTCGCCACCGTATCAGACAGCGAGATGGACCAACTCAAATTCATGCTCGGCGTCCCCGACGCAAGGGTATCCTTTGTTGACCATTTCGTGAAGGGGCAGAAAGTAAGGGTGGTGCGCGGTCCATTCAAGAACCTGACCGGCGAAATCCTAAACGACCCTAACGGCAAGACATCCCGTCTTTACCTAAATATCGAATGTCTCGGGGCTGCCTATGTTGAGATAAATACCCTTGACGTAAAGCCATTATAATTTAACAGATGCAGCACATTACCCTGCCCCCGGCAAACAGTCTGGACTATTCCGACACTGACGAGGTCTGCGCATACCAGTCTCTCCTCTGCAAGCTCTTGGAGCAGGGGGACGGTTTAATGTATGCCCCCAAGCAGTCGCATGAAGTTCGCACTCTCCGCACACAGGGACAAGACTGGCTTAAAAAAGTGGAGGCTGTCATAGCGGGGATACTCTCAGACCACCGTCCTGACGGCATCTCCCTCGCCGATCTCCCTCCCCTCCTCTCCTCCTACGATTTTTTGTACCGCGTCTGTAATGGCACCCCGTGTGAGACATACATACGCAAGGTCCGCCTTCAGGCTACTGACCGCTGGGCAAAAGGTGATAGGTCCATCTCTGAGACTGACCTCGTACTCATGCTCCTTGCAGAGGCTGACCGCGACATTCGCTCTCTCGACCCGAGATACTCCCGTTACGCTGTGACCATGCTCGGCAAATGGATGGATAAGATAACCCGCTTCGGCTCCTTTCCAACACTTCCGTCGGGAGAGTTATACCGCCGGCTGACATACCTCCTGCGTGCCAACCTGTTCGTCTACCTTGGAAGCCGTGATCAACACAGAATAAAGCAACAATGGGTCGACACTCACCTCCTCACAGCCTCACAACCCCAAGCCTCCAAAACCATACAACTCCAAAACCTCACCACTCCCGACCTCAAGAGCTACCTCCAATTCCTTCTCACAGCCTCCCACCTCGGCTACCTTCCGGGCACAGATCCCGACACTCTCTACACCTCCTTCTGCACCCTCCTCGCCACTCGCCCCGACCTCCATCCCCTCCACAAGGAAGCAATCGAAATCGACCTCAACCTCTCCCCCCGCGAATTAGCCTCATAAGCCTTAACTCTTTGCGCAATCCCCGTTTATACCCAATATTCACTATGAAAAGATCCGTCTACATCTTCCTCCTTCTCATCATCTCCATCTTACCCGCCTTCTCACAGAAAATACAAATTGACAG
>JAAVCP010000054.1 GCA_014802265.1 Bacteroides sp.
TCTACATATATTTTTAATATGTGCTATTTGATCTTTAGCGAAAGCGTTTATAGCAATAGGATTCATGATATAAATATCCTTATTTATAAGTTTTGAATTGGTTTTCTATAATCCTAAAATATTAGCATATCGCTTACTTGTACTTATAGGATTGCCGTCCTCATCCACAACCTTTACACCACCGTTGATGATAGCCGTACGCCATTTCGTGGCATTTGGATAATTCCTTTCTGGATCAAAGATATATGGAGTAGGAAAGAATCCCATTTCATATACCTTATGCAGACCTTGCGGAGTGTATAAATCTGGGAAATTCCTTTCGAGAATATCTATGGCATCTTTAGCTTCTTCGTACAAACTCTGAAACCGTTCATTAATGTCTTGTTCCTCTATAGTATTTATCGTAAGGCCTATGGATTTTAAGAAGCGATATTCCTTCAGTGCTCCTAACGTGATCTTTATACTCTCTTCTATCACGGGAGGAGTTGCGAGTCGAACCGCCTCGGAATAGCTTACCACATGTATGATCTCCGGACTATTGGGGTTGTCAGGCTCAATATCGTCCATCAAAGCTGTTATTGCCGCCAACTGCACTTTCGCTTTGTCAAGGTCAGGAGAAAAATAGTCCAGTCCGGCCCTGCTCTGTAGACTCACCCTGAAAGAATCATCCTCTAGCGAACGTACGAGTTTAAGCATGGCCCGCCCTTTGGCTATATCCTGAATGCCCCAGGTATATTTCGGAGTGTTCAGCATGTTTTGAAGAATCAGGTTGCAGATGCCGTAACGCTTTGCAGTCTTGGCGGCGATATATCCTGATACGATATAGGTTACGTCATCAGCTCCTCGGAAAGAGAAATGATGAGGAACGTTCGGCTCAAGAGGTTTACCGGAAGAAGCTACGTACTTGACTGTCTCGATATGCTCCTTCAGGTTTTCTAGAACAGTATTATCACCTCGTCCGTCAAGTTTACAGAACCACCAGAAAGAGAGGGCATGCCATGCGATGTTGAGAGTCCTTTCATGCATCTCCGCCATCCAAGGCACATTCTTTGTTCCAGCGTAGGTTCTTACCAGCATAGGCTTGGCAGCTTCCGCTATCTGATGGTATTCAAGTTCGGAATTCACAGGAACTCCTCCGCCATTATGTAGACCTTCCCAGCTCTCACCAAAATGCTGTTGGGTCAGTTGGGAGGATCCTATGGATAGAACATCCAGTAACCTTCCTTTGGCAAGCTGCTGTGCCCAACTCAGGAATTCCCTTATTGCGTCGAGCCTGTCGGGTGAATAGGGGCCGGCATGCACTCTTATCAACGGAAGGGAACGATGCTCCCTACAATATTCCAATCGTTTTGCGAAAGAGTCCTTGCCTGAGCCGCAATCCTTGTATCCGTAATGGTCAGGCGCCTCCACAGACTTGTACTTCTCAGAAGCTATGAAACCTTCGGCAAACTGCCAGAGGGATTTGTCATAATCATGAATGAACGTAAATGACTTTGGAAACAGACGTTCAGGGACTCCGAATTTCTTCAATGACTCAACCGGTGTCTCATCGCCTGGAAAATACACTACCTTGTCCCCTAATCTCCGTACAATCAAGTTACATGTATCTGGTAGTCCTGCAAACGACACGACCTTTACCGATCCTCCTTCTGAAGCAAGCAGTTTTTGATTTTTCAACTGGGAATAAAAGGCACAGAAATAATTGCACCCCTCTTCCGGATCAAGGCGATAGCTGTAAGACAGGACCTTAATCCTATTGTCCTTAATCCATTTTCCAACAAGACTGGAATTGTTAATCTTCATGATATCCTCCGCTGCTTTCATAACTGAAGCAGGAGCAAAGTGAACTTTAAATCCACACTCTCGAAGTATATTGGCCATAGTCGACATACCAAGTATATGCACGTCGACCTCCGGTTTGATGAATCCGAAAATTGTATTTTCAGTTATCTGTATGTTCATTGGATTTTAGCTATTATATCCTCCACAGAAAGCCCTTCTAGACCTAGTCTCTTCAATGTCCGCCCCTCTTTTCTGTAATCCTTTTTATGAAGTATAGAACATATGGAGATCAAAGAGTCGAACAAGGGAGTCGGAATACCAGCTACTTTTCCAAGCTCGGCAAATGGAATTATTCCTGTGGGAATATCTTCTGTTATCTGTCGGCAATCAATCGTGTTCGGTGCAAGAATCTCATAATATGCGGGATTATTCTGCATACGCTCACACAGATTCTTTCCTTCCACTCCATTATAAGCATACGAGACCCAGTCATAAGCCGAAATCGGACTGACACTGTATGCAGCTGCCACAGCCAGACGCTCACGGTCTGCCTCCTCGATGATTCTGGACAACCCATCTGTCATATCCCTGTAGAAGAAAAAAGACTCCCCCCTTTCTATGGCTGCTTCGTTAAACAATACCACTGTAGGATGGAACATCGCTCCCACGTTCTCAAAACTTGTCTGGAGTACATTTTTTGCAGCGTAGAAACAAGGAAAGATTGGTTTTAGCTCCTTTAAAACATGAGGTGTATCGGAAGCGGGAAATGCAGAGAACAGAACCTTGTCTTTGACTCCTATAACGTTCACAACCCCGGTTTCTACCTGTCGACATGCATATACCAGTGTCTGGGCCTCTCCTACATATACTCTCGCTGACAGACCTGCCTCGTCAAGGGTGTTCTTGAATTCAATGGCACCGCAAGTCCGTCCCGGATTAAGCACTATTATCTGCCCGTCAGAGAGCAGAGGAGCCATCTGAGCAGCGATTGGGCGGTGAGCTGTGGCAGTAGTTGCTACCATTATAATGTCGGCTCCTGTAATAACCTTTTTAAGATCAGCAGAAGCGAATTCTATACTGCTTTCCAGTCTTAACTTACCGACCAACTGAATCTTCTTACTATAATTCAATTGGTCTACTTTCGGTACATCTCTGTCATACAGACGAATCTTGTATCCCATAGAGGCTAGATGCCCTGCGAATGCCTGACCGCCGTTACCGGCACCAATAATGGCTATTGACTTATTGTTACTCATAAAGATTCAATGGGAGTTGGAAATAATCTTCTATCATGTCTTCTCCATTTTCAGAGATTATATGAAGAGTTCCCTTAACCAAAGATATCAGTTTACACATCTCTTGAATGCTTTTGGCTTTTAAATGTACACGTGCTACTATCTGCATGGTCGTGCCCTCTTTTCCCACTTTGTCCCCCTCTTTATAACTCAAAGAGACATCAAGTACTCCTGGGATAACATTCAATTCGTCCAATCCTTCTATCTTTGCTATTAGTTGGCTTTTACAAAGAATACTTACCTGACTATATACATTCTTGAAATGAGGACTATCCTTCAGCCTTATGTCTTGAGTATCCATTTTGCCAGTAATAGCAAATCTTATTAAGTCCTTTAAAGCAGAGATGTTATTTTCTTCCTGCGTAAAGATATAGTGTCTACCTCCGCTTAAACGATAACCCATTTCATAGAAATAGAAAGTATCCTTATTAACAAATGCTTGCATGAACAACACTCCATTTTTAAGGCCCATTGACTGCAACATACACTTTACCTTTTTATCAACCTCCGAAATATATCTATCCAGATATCGAGAAGGATATATTAATCCTGAAGTTACGGAACCGAAATATTTAGTTTTATGTATATATCTGTCACATATCGCAGACAACGATATGTTCCCATCTTGCAGAGTATAGCACATTGAGACATCATCCGTCTCCATATACTGTTCTATAATAACTTCTCCCTTTTTAGAATAAGAAAGGGATTCCTCCAAAGCCTTATCAAAATCGGAATAATCACTTACAAGTGTAATACCTTTTGATCCACTACTGTCAACAGGCTTAATGATTACTTTTTGCGCAGGAAGCTTCTCTTTTTCATTAATTTCTTCAATCTTAAATTGAGGTACTGTAGGAATATCATTTTCAATACATAACTGCTTGAAAATACTTTTATCTAATGTTTTACTGAATTCTTGTTGATTTGCATAGCAATGTAAATTATTTCGTCTACATAACTCAGCATATGGTTCAAGATAAGAGTCTGTAAAACCGGTAATGATACCATCTATTTCATGCTTACTGATACGTTTCGTAAGTTCGTCATAATCCAGGAGACTAATGTCCCATGCCTCATCTGCAATTTTTTTTGCAGGAGATTTCTCTTCAGAATTCCAATCTGTGACAATGGTGTAAATGCCCATCCCCTTTGCGGTGGTTACTATATCACAGGATAATGCGTTACCTCCTAATATAAGTAATTTTTGCTGCTTCTTTTTCATAATTATTTCTATTTTTTCCTTATCTCTATTTCTTTATATATAATATTCCTCTCTTTTCAAGATTGCTGTGCTCTCCCAATATTTTTAAGGTTATTCGTTTCATATCATTGTTCTCATAGCGTTGATCAATGGGGAGTGGTACTAAATTTTTAACTAACTCATATTCTAAAGAATTCTCTGTGCAGTATTTTTGTACATTTGGCCAATATGTTGGAACAAATATCTTTTCAGCGATTAGATACCGACGTAATGATGAAGATGCATCAAGAAGCGGATAGCATAAAGGTACGGTCTTTTCATTGAACTCTAATGCTATACTATTTATCCCGGCTAATGCAAAATTCAATGTCTCATAGTTTTCCTGTCTACGTTTTTTTACCTGCTCATAGTCAATCGAAGAGAGAATTGCTTCGGTTAATCTGGACATTTTCTTGATAGGCTGAAGACATAGATTGTGTTCTATCGCTTGAAAATCCCCATATCCAGACTCCGCTCCAAGATCGATTCTTTTCAGAAGTGCATCCATCCTGTCAAATGATCTGTCCGTCTCTATCTCCGAACCGTTATAGTCTTCCAAGACAGCGTCTGTGTAAAGATAGGATCCGTCCGGTATCCCGAAGAATTTTCTTGCGCTATAGAAAGTATCAATTCTGGGATATGGCATGTCAAAAAACGCCTGGGAGTTGTCCACGATCAATCGATTCCCATATATTTCGGTCAGTCCCTCGACAGTGTTCTGCATAAGTCCGAAATAGTTGGTATACAAGAATGCCTCCCCATCCTTCAGCTCAGGAAGAAGGGCGGGCTTTAATTCTTCCGTTATGTGATAGAATTCAGTTTTTGTTTGCCGTAGGGATGGTTTGGAGAAAGGTTCCAATACCGCATCACAGGTATAATATGGCACATATACTTTCCTGTATTTCCTTGCAAGCAGGATGTATTCAAGACAGTTCCGTGCAGTGTTGAGCTTTATGGCATCCTTGTGGTAATGCTCACCTTTTCGAAGTTCAAGCTCCGGGTATCCTCCTATTGCCTTCATTTCACTATAACCTTACACCATGACGGAATGTCGGCCATGGCA
>JAAVCP010000055.1 GCA_014802265.1 Bacteroides sp.
CCAATACCATAAGGCATCGCATCCGGAATGAATGGGTCGATCCGTTCCGGTATCCATTTTCCAAGGCGGCTCTTTGCGCCTCCGTGATATGTATTCTCGTTGCTTGTCTTGACATATATAGAGAGATAAGTATGTGTAAAACAATAACGTTTGAAAATGGATTTCATTGCATTAAATATTTAATAAAACATACTTATAAAATGATACATAATTTAATAATAACTCTCTTATCCAACACTTAAATCTGATATATTTTTTGTTATTTTGTATAATCAGGGGTAATTTATTTTGTAATGAATAGAATAATTTATAAATTTGCAAGCTGTCATCTATGACCTTCTTAATTCAAATAACATCTGAACATTATGATCGCATTAAGATATTTTTTATTAATAATTGTTTTCATGGTAGCCTCAAAGCCATTTCATTGTGTTGCGGTCAATGCTCAGAGTGTTAACAAGAGTTATTTTAGGTACAGATTTTCCGATGAATCACTCCCCGTGGAAGTGAGGGCACGATATGCAGATTCCATTATGCTTTATTTTCCAAAAGAAAGAAACAACTTGCTTAGGGAATGTGCTGAAATGTATTTCGAATATGGCGATATCAACAAGGCTGCTACTTATATCAATCGCCGGCTTGCTTTTGGCTTAGAAGATGCAGCTGTCGATGAGAAATGTGAGACAATGGTGCTGGCAGCTCAAATTTTTATGCGTAGAGGCAACTTTATCAGAGCAACTGCAGTGGCTGACTCGCTATTGTCGATTAAAAAGCCCGATTCACTTCTTTATAAGGAAATGGAAATTTATGAAATGTTTTTTGATATGAATGCCGGTAATATTGCCACTACAGGTCAATTTGTCAGCAAGGCTGAGAGATTATATGAAAAGACATTAAAAATAAGGATGGATAAGAAATATACCAACATGATGCGGCAGTTATTGACATTCCTGAAGCTGCGTAGAGCATGGTATACCGACTCCATTGATAAAGTGATGGAATATGCTATGATGCTTGATAAGACAAATATTTCTAACAGGCAACGGGCATCAATTATTAATACAAGGGGGCTTATTGCTATGCAACTTGGTGATACGCAGGAAGCGCAACAATATTTTGTAGATGTCATAGCTATGCGCCCATTTTCGGAATATAATCTGCATGCATTGGTTAACCTTATATATGTCTTTAACATGGAGGGTAAATTCTCCAATGCCTTAGACACTATTGATGCATACTCTGAAAAGTTAAAAATTTTCAATGATAATATCATTTACTGCTCCTTGCTTAAACTGAAAGCCGAGGCGTTAGCCGGAATCGGTAATTTCAAGGAGGCATATATGAATCTTGAAACAGCATACGATGTTTCAGACTCAATTTTTATGAAGTCAAGTATAAATCGCAATATTTATGACATGGATATTGCCAATTTGAATAAAACTCTTCAGACCACAACAGAGGAAAAGAATACTGCTGTAAAAACACTTTATTTGATTATCGGATGCCTTGTTATTATGATAATTGTGGTTGGGGTTCTCTTGCTTCGTATCCGTAAATTAAAACAGCAGTTAAGCAGCGTTGATACACTTCAGTCTGAGAAAATCTCTTTAATGAAAGAGGCTGATCAGCAAAAGGATACAGAAATGGAAAATCTCTCACGAGAGCTTGTGGGAAAGACCATGAAGGTGGAACATTTGGAGAAAATTATTTCTGAGATAGAGATAATTGTCGGTAAGAAAGGAGCTATTGCGACTGACAAGGCGCAAGCTCTTAGAAACCTATTGAAACCTATACCTATGGAAGAGCAAACATGGCAATCGTTCAGCTATCATTTCGAGAATGTAGATAAGAATTTCTCACTTGAGTTACAACGTCGTCATCCTGACTTAACCCCGGGTGAAAAAAGGCTGATCTCATATATTATTATGAATTTAACATCAAAAGAAATTGCTGAACTTACCAATAAATCTATCCGGTCTATTGATTCGGCTCGTTATAGACTTAGCAAAAAACTCGGTCTTGAAAACGGCACTTCCTTATCTGCTTATCTTACCTCTATTGCAAATAATTCCCATGGAGTTAACAGTGGTTCTAATATAGTTTCTGAAACTTCTGAAATAGATAATGCACAACTTGATAATCAGAATAATAAAAATGAGAACTATTCTGAAGAGAACAGTTGATAATATATGATAAGATTATAATGGGTGGCAACCATCTATTGTTGATAGTTGCCACCTGTTAATAAAAACTATAGAGTATTTTTATAATTACTATACTTTAGCTAATGATAACCCCTTATTTTACTAAGAGTTTGCAACTTCTATTGTGGTCTACTATCATATAAATTCCTTGTGGCAGTTGCATGCTCTCTCTGCATGAAAGTACACCTGCTATGTGTCCGTCAATGGTGTAGATAGTAGCTGTATTATTCCCTATATATTTAATAATGCCATTTTCTACATAAGCTATGGGAGTTTCTCTGGATTCAGAAATAGCATTATTTATACCAGTGATAGGACTTTCAACAATGCAAGCATTCTCAATGAGACCGGTTTCCCTGTTAATAACCATTGCAATAACACTATAGTCTTCAAGATTTTCCACATCATACAGCTCTATATCAGTCGAAAAGAGATATTTCTCACCTTTAGTTACAACATTGGGTAAACTGTTATCAATAGGTTGTGGGTGTGAGCAGTTACGTGCAACTTCATTAAATGTCATTGATATTTGATAAGGTTCGTCTTCATACCCATAATAATCGTATGAGGAGCCTGCACAATAGTTTTGTTGAACGTAAGGTCCGACATTATTTTCAACAACAGTGTATGCCACACCATAATCCGCACTCTCTATATTCATACAGAACTCAATATCAGCTGACAGTTTAACCTTTTTTTCATCAGAATTACCTGAAAGAGTTGCCTGAATATTTGCCACAGCAGGGGTATCCTCAGCCAATAGGAATTCGTATTCCAGTTCTTCCGGAAGAGGTTCTGTTTCCCTCCAATAATTACGATTCATGTATGAACTCGGAAAGAAGTTGTAGTTATCAAAAGTAAAGTCATAGACATTACCCGGACGGAGAATTTCCATAGGATCATCAATGTGCAGTGCAATCCCGATGAAACCACGGTCGGCATAGTTCTCATGCATGTATTTCATTCCTGCGATTCCGAGTACACACCAGCCACACCATGTGCCAGTCCCTTCTTCCACTACATTATTCTTATGAAAACCGTCAGTAAGTGATAAAAGCGTATTGGAAATTTCGAAATTATCTCCATGGTTTTCAGCTCCAGTTGGACTCACTGTAAATGTATAACCGAAATTGCCGTCTTCAGTACTCTTGAACTTGGCTGAAACAATGCCAACATCGTTATAATTTAGTTTACCCAATATTGGATTGCCATAATAATCATAGTCGGTAACAATATCTACTTCGTATGTCTGAATAGGCTGACCGGCAAGTGCAAGAGTCATATTAACTTTGTTTATAGAATTGCCACCCTTATTTCGTATTTGAGCTGTAATTTCAAATTCTTTATCCGTTGTTGTCCATCTTGGCATATCAAATTGCAGGATATCAACAATGTCAATAGGAATATTGTCACCATATATCTCTGCCCTCACACAAGCATTTGAGTTCATGAGCTCTGACATGTTCATCCATTGAGGTTCTTCTGAAAAAATGGGATACATTCCGTCTTCAGTTACTCCGGTAAACAAGGAATAAAGGAAATTACTGTTTTCATTGGATGGGACATCAAAGTCGGTCACAAATCCCCATACCGTATTATTGGACCATGATTCAGCATTGCCCTCTTCTATGGTATAAGAGTATCCAAAATAGAGATCTTTATCCCCTGAGATAGTGTAGGGTGTATCAAACTCAATTGTTGACCAACCTAATCCTTGAGTGCTAAGTTGTCCTGTTGCACTGGCTACCGGTTCTCCATCAAGGGCTTCTGAAATCCATATTGTCGCTTCAGAGACAGGGTTAACCATTTGATAGGTTTGCGCATATTTTAAGTAGTCAATCGGGTTACCGACAGTAAGAGATCTGACTTCAGAGCCAGCAAAATCAGCAGCAAGAGTAGAGGGCATACAGATAGCTTGCTTAATAAAGCCGAAGGCGAGAGGAGAGGCGTTGCCCGGATCCTCCGAATATCCCCATGACATACTGAGGGTATCATCATTTACAGGAGTTTGTACAGGAGTTCGACGTACTTTGTCAAATCCGCTTTTACCTTGCAGAGATGCAGATTGAATGAACCTACTCGCATTGCCTGCGGGATAGGTAAGATGATTGCCTCCAATAGCATGAAGTGTCAACCCCAAAATGAAAGATGTAATTACTGTTTTTCTCATATTACGTATTTTAATAAATTTGGTCTCCATTAATGATTGGATAGCGACAAAGTTATGAAATACAAATCTATCTTAGCTTTATTTCAGTGTAATATAAATACTCTTAGTTATGATGCAGCATACTGCATTACTACTCATATTTATATAAATTACTAATAATAAACCTTTTAGGATGAATGTAGTTTATGTGATAAATGAGAATAGAAGAGACTGTACCGTAAATGAATTGCACCCCAAAAGTTAGACACAAAACTTTTGGGGTGCAATTCATTACAGTATAGCCCTTTTAACCTTTCAACTATTTTATAAGGTATAATTTAGGAAAAATTTGTTATACTTGTGATCTATAAAAGACTAATCATGGTACTTGATAGATCAGGGATTACCGGGATTTTTCCTCAGCCTCATATTCCCTCGCAAGGAATTCTTTCACTTCCTGGAAAAGCTTAGAAGCGAACACAAAGTCGTTCAGGCTTTTACTCTTACTACGGAAAATAGTGCGGTCGGTACCCACCCAGTCACAGTGACCTTTATTAATAAACACGATTTTCTCACCGATACCCAACACGGAGTTCATATCATGAGTATTGATAATAGTGGTGATGCCATATTCATGAGTGATGTCGCTCAACAGCTCGTCAATTAGAATTGAGGTGCGCGGGTCAAGTCCTGAGTTTGGCTCGTCACAGAAAAGATATTTGGGATTAAGAGCAATAGCACGCGCAATTGCCACACGCTTCTGCATACCACCGGAAATTTCAGATGGGTATTTCTCATCAGCATTTGTCAGTCCGACACGCTGTATGCAAAAATGTGCCCTTTCAAGCTGTTCAGCATGACTCATCTTGCTGAACATCTTCAGAGGGAACATAACGTTGCCCAACACAGTCTCGTTGTCAAACAAGGCGGAACCCTGGAAAAGCATTCCTATTTCCGTGCGCAGGTCTTTTTTCTGCTGTGCGTTGAGAGAACGGAATTGTCTGCCGTCATACAAGATTGAACCTTCCTCGGGAGAAAGAAGCCCGACAAGACACTTTATAAACACTGTCTTGCCTGAACCACTCTGTCCGATGATCAAGTTTGTTTTTCCGGTGTCGAAAGTGGCAGAGATATCATATAGGACACGCTGTCCGTCAAACCATTTGGATACGTTTTTAGCTTCTATCATGACCGGATTTTTATTGAAGGAGAAGTTTGGTAAGTATTACGTCGGCGAGAAGAATAAGAATGGAGCTTGACACAACGGCATTAGTGCTTGCCTTACCCACCTCAAGGGCACCCCCCTTGACGTAGTAACCGTAGTAGGCTGCCACACTCGCTATTATGAAGGCGAACACAAGGGTCTTGATGATGCCATACCACACATACCATTCATTAAAGAAACTCTGTATGCCGTAAATGTAGTTTTCGACTGAAAGCATCGAGGTAAACTCAGCTATAAACCAGCCGCCGACAAGACCCATAAACATTGAGAGGACGCAAAGCACAGGCACAAACAGCACGAAGCCTACAATCTTTGGCAACACGATGAAATTGGCAGAATTGATACCCATGATGTCAAGTGCATCAATCTGCTCGGTCACTCTCATAGTGCCGATCTCAGAGGAGATATTACTGCCCACTTTGCCTGCAAGGATAAGGCACATCATGGATGATGAAAACTCAAGCAGAAGAATCTCTCGCGTGGCAAGTCCCGTGGAGTAGGAGGGAATTAGCGGCGAGACTATGTTGATGGTCATCTGGATAGTGATGACAGCACCGATAAACAGAGAGATGATTATCACCAATGGAATTGAGTCAACCCCCAATTTGCTGATTTCTAAGACAAGGCGTTTGAAGAATTCTTTCCACTTGTCGGGCGTGCGAAACACCTGGAGCATGAAAAGGCAATAACGCCCGAAAGAATGAAGTGATGAAACTACCATATTTTATTTTTTAAGCATGGCGGCAGAATTTATCTGCGCGGGTTATAATGACTGCAAAGTTACAAAAAATTTATCAAAAGACATTCACAAACGAAAAAGTGATGAATTATTCTGAAAATTGTACAGATTCCGGGTTAATCGACGCCGTTATCAAAGGAAAGTTTGGTGGAGAGGCTTATTTTTATTAATTTTGCCTTTGAAGCAGAAAACCGCTTCATAAATTAAATAATATTCAGAGCCAGAAATTATGTTGGTAATAGGTATAGCCGGGGGCACCGGTTCCGGCAAGACCACTGTGGTCAGGAAAATTATTGAGTCGCTTCCCAAAGGGGAGGTGACTGTGATTCCACAGGATTGTTATTATAAGGACAATGCCCATATCCCACTTGAGGAAAGACTTAAGATGAACTACGACGAGCCGGCATCTATTGAATGGCGGTTGCTCTGCGAGCATCTCCGGAGACTTAAGAACGGAGAGTCGGTTGATATGCCCACCTACGATTTCCTTACATGTTCGCGCCAGAAGGAGACAGTCAAACTTTTCCCAAGGGATGTGGTAGTAGTGGAAGGTATTCTTGTACTGACCGACAAGGAGTTGCGCGATATGCTTGATGTGAAGGTGTTTGTTGACGCTGATGCCGACGAGCGTTTGATACGGGTGATTTCACGTGACTGCATAGAGCGTGGCAGAACGCCGAAAATGGTGATTGACCGCTATCAGGAAACTCTCAAGCCCATGCATGAGCTTTATATCGAGCCTTCAAAACGGTATGCTGATCTGATTGTCCCTCAGGGAGGCAATAATAATGTGGCTGTGATGCTGCTTACTGATTATATCCGCTCCCTGCTTAAATCTTGTCAACAGTGAGTTGCTTATCTCTAAAATTCTGTAAACAATGATTTTTTTTCATAAGAAGAAGGAGAAATCTGGCAGCTCTAAAAATGACGGGATGGAGGGGCTTAATCCTGAGGAAAGGGTAGTGGCACAAGAGATGGAGACTGCCCCCGAACCCGACATGATGGAAAAAGAGGTGGTGGAGGAAGCTGACATTGAACTTCCCGACGGTGATCAAGCTGTGGTTACGGTTGAGAAAGATACGCCGGAGGCAGGTACATTAAGCACCGATAATCTTGTAAAACGTTATGGCAAACGCACAGTTGCCAATCATGTTTCCATCAATGTAAAGCAGGGTGAGATTGTGGGTCTTCTGGGTCCTAATGGTGCCGGCAAAACCACCACATTCTATATGACAACAGGTCTTATTACTCCAAATGAAGGAAAGATTTTTCTGAATGACAAGGATATAACGGGCTACCCCGTGTATAAACGGGCACAGCTTGGCATCGGGTATCTGGCTCAGGAGGCATCTGTGTTCAGAAAAATGAGCGTCGAGAATAATATCCGTGCCGTGCTTGAGATGACCCACCACACAGAGGAGGAGCAGAAAATAAAGCTGGAGAGCCTGATTGCGGAATTTCGTCTGGAGAAAGTGCGTAAGAATCTTGGCGACCAGTTATCCGGTGGAGAAAGACGACGCACGGAGATTGCCCGCTGTCTGGCAATCGACCCTAAGTTCATAATGCTTGATGAGCCTTTTGCAGGCGTCGACCCTATCGCTGTGCAAGACATTCAGGAGATTGTCTATAAACTGAAGGCTAAAAATATAGGGATTCTAATAACCGACCACAATGCGCAGGAGACTCTCCGAATCACTGACCGTGCCTATCTTCTCTTTGAAGGGAAGATCCTTTTTCACGGCACCAGTGAGGAGTTGTCGGAAAATCCTGTGGTAAGAGAAAAGTATCTTGGCAACGACTTTGTGTTCAGAAGAAAGGTATTCAATGTCTGATTCAAGTTTAAAATTGTCCGACGTAAAGGGATTAAGATTATTGAAGGGGTTTCAATTGATGATTCTCCTGGGTTGCTTTTTCATTGGTTTGATTATTGTGAGTGTCGCTGCCATTGGCATTAATTCCCTCCCGGGGATAAACGAGCGCACCGCTTTGCTTCTTTCAGCCGGGTTGCAGTGTGTAATTGCATTTATGCTTCCGGCGTGGGCGGCAGGAAAATTCACCACCAAAAATTCTTTCAAATGGCTTAGAATGAGAAGCGTCCCATCGGTTAAGGCTTTTGTGGGAGTGATTATTGTCTATCTCATTGCTCTTCCTGCCTTAAATCAGATAATAAGCTGGAATGAGGCAATAACCTTTCCGGAAAGTATGAAGGGGCTTGAGGCGGCTTTGCGCAGTTCAGAGAATGCGGCAAAGGGAATGAGCGAAAAGATATTGGCATCAATGGGACTATGGCAGATGCTTGCAGCCGTAGGTGTTGTGGGTGTCCTTACCGGAATAGCCGAGGAGATGTTTTTTCGTGGGGGATTGCAAAATATTCTGACCATGCCGCGTCGTCATACCCTTGCGGTGTGGGGAGCGGCAATAATTTTCAGTGCCGTCCATTTCCAGTTTTTCGGATTTGTGCCGAGGGTTCTTATGGGTGTGTTTTTTGGTTATCTTCTCGTGTGGACAGGCAGCCTTTGGGTCCCTATCTTCGCCCATGCACTCAACAATTCCATAGTGGTTGTATCATATTATATGTTTGGTAATTCCGATTTTCCGGATATTGAATCGTTGGGTGTGTCTCATTCAGATGAATTCCCGGTGGCAGCAGCGGCAAGCGCAGTGGCTACTGCCGTCTTCCTGTGGAGATTTCGTCATTACTTTTTCTTCTCCTCTTCCACTCCGCATCATTAATTCCCGGTTAACTGTTTTATCCGTTATTTACACCCGATTAAATGGCTAAAAAAACAAGTGGTCTCTCGTTCCGCGAAGTGATGACCGACATAAAAAAGAAGAAATTTTCACCCGTCTATCTTCTGATGGGCGAAGAAGACTATTATATCGACCAGCTCACTAAGGCGTTGGAAAATTATGTGGTAGATGAGGCTGACCGTGATTTTAATTCCATGGTATTCTATGGGGCAGACTCCGACATTGGGAAAGTAATCGGGAGCGCACAGCAGTTTCCGGTGATGGCGGAACGCCAGATTGTGCTTCTTAAGGAAGCCCAGACAATGGCTCAGGCTAAGAACCAACTTGACAAGCTTGCCACGTATGTGTCACATCCTAATCCTTCTACGGTGCTTGTGGTGGTGTATAAGGGTGACTCTCTGCCGTCTACTTCTGCATTAATGAAAGCGGCTGCCAAGTCTGACTGTGTGGTGTTCAGAAGTGAGAAGTTGCGTGATTATCAATTGAGCGCGCCGATTGTTGACTATTGTGCCTCAAAAGGAATCGGGATTGATGACAAGGCAGTGGCGTTGCTCTGTGATTATATAGGCAATCCGCTAAGTAAACTTTTCGGAGAGATTGATAAACTCATCGTTGCTGCTGGAAAAGACGTAAAATTTATCAATCCTGATTTAATTGAGCAACATATCGGTATCTCGAAAGATTTCAATACGTTTGAGCTTGTGAAGGCAGTGGCTATGAAAGATTATCCGAGGTCGATGATGATTGTGGATTATTTTTCGCGTAACCCAAAGCAGAATCCTGGGGTAATGGTGGTGGCTACCTTATTTAATTTTTTCAGTAAACTATTTATTGCCACAGTCACACGTGACAAATCGGAGGCATCACTGCTTGAGGCATTGGAACTTAAGTCGAAGTATGCTCTCACAGATTATCGCACGGGGCTTCAGCACTATAATGCCCGCATGGCACTTGCGGCAATACATGCCATTCGCGAACACGACTGCATGAGCAAGGGCATAGGCAGTACGCAAAATGAGTATAACTTGCTTAAGGAACTTATTTTTAAATTTTTTACCGCTTCTTGATTATGATTTATTTCTTCTCCGGCACCGGCAACACACGAATAGTCGCCACGCAATTATCACTCCTCACTCTTGAGGAATGCAGAAAGATCACTGACGTAAACCCTTTAACAGAAATTCCGGAAGGAGAGGGGATTGGTTTTGTATTCCCTGTGTATTCGTGGGGTGTGGCTCCGGTTATGGCAAAGTTTATTGATGAGTTGCCGGAGACTTTTTGGGAAGAAGTGAAGCGGCGGCAATTGCCTGTGTGGTGTGTAATGACTTGTGGTGATGAGGTGGCTTTGGCTCCTGAAATGTTTTCTAAGATATTGTCACGCCATGGGATAGAACCGGAATCAATATGGAGTGTGATAATGCCCAATAATTATGTATTGCTTCCGGGATTTGATGTAGATCAAAAAAATATAGAGGAGCGGAAACTTACTGATGCGCCGGGACGTATCAGGGAGATAGCAAGAGGGATCCGACAGCATAGTAAGACAGTTGACGTGGTGCGCGGCAGTATGCCGTGGGTGAAGACAAAGCTTGTCTACCCTCTGTTTTGTAAGTGGGGGATATCTACAAAAAAATGGCACAGCACCGCTGCCTGTGTAGGCTGCGGCATCTGTGCCAAAGCTTGTCCCCTCCGTAATATAAGTATGGTTGACAGAGTGCCCGTGTGGGGCATCAACTGTTGTTCATGTCTTGCCTGTTACCATAGTTGCCCACGTCACGCGGTGGCTTATGGTAAGGCAACCCAATCCAAAGGACAGTATTTTGCGCCTGAGAAATAATTTATAAATCAGGGAGTTCCTTAATTAATTTATTATGGCAGATTTGATGGTATCAGTGATATAGCGTACATCGTCATCGGTGACGTATGGACCTGCCGGAAGGCATATCCCCACATGGAACAGTCCCTCGCTCACACCATTGATGTATGCCGGCGCATCACGGTACACCGGCTGACGGTGCATCGGCTTCCACAGAGGGCGTGCCTCAACGTTGGCAGCGTCAAGTATCATGCGAAGTGCCTCAACGTTGTCATTCGGCTGGCAGTCAGTCACCGCTGTCGTGGCAGCGTGTGTAACACCTGCCGCTCCTCCGACGGCACCGGTTATAACTTCCCTGTAGGCGTTCTCCTGACCCCTTATGCGCAAACCCGGGTCAAGCGTAGCCGTGCACAGCCAGAAGTTGGAGTCTGACTCACGCCACGGGTTGCCGTGCATGGTTATACCGTCGACATTCCTGAGATACTCACAGTATAGTTGCTGCACGTGTTTGTGGTGGGCGATGTGCTCGTCAACCACGGTCATCTGTCCCCTTCCGATTCCGGCACAGATGTTGCTCATGCGGTAGTTGAACCCGATTGCCTCATGCTGGTAGTAGGGGTAGCTCTCACGTGCCTGGGTTGCATACCACAGGATCCTGCGTGCCTTCTCCTCGTCGGGACAGATGAGTGCACCGCCACCGGAGGTGGTTATCATCTTGTTGCCGTTGAACGACAATACCCCATATTCTCCGAATGTACCGAGCATCTGCCCGTTGAAGCGTGAGCCGAATCCCTCTGCCGCATCCTCAATGACAGGGATTTCATAGCGGTTGGCAATCTCCATAATACGGTCGATACGGTACGGCATACCGTAGAGTGCTACGGGTATAATAGCCTTGGGCTTCCTGCCGGTCTTTGCAATTCGGTCCTTGATAGCTTCCTCAAGCAAGTCCGGGTCCATATTCCACGATTCCGGCTCGGAGTCGATGAACACCGGTGTTGCGCCAAGGTATGTTATCGGGTGAGAGGAGGCACAGAAAGTGAACGACTGCACGAGCACCTCGTCACCGGCTTGTACGCCGCAGGCAATTAGGGCAAGATGCACGGCGGCAGTCCCGGCACTCAGGCAGACGACCTTCTTGTGAAGTTGTGTAGCCGTAGACCTGTTAACAAACTCCTCGAGGTCATTCTCGAATCCGTTTACGTTAGGACCCATCGGGACGACCCAGTTTGTATCGAAAGCCTCCTTTATGAAGTCCTGTTCCCTGCCGCTCATGTGGGCGAGGCAGAGGTATATCCTGTTACGCATATTTGATTAAAGTTTTATAATTTAGGATAGAATGAGGAGATCAATATAATTGAAATGTATATAAAAAGTAGGGACGCGATTACTCGCGTCCGCCACGTAGTTTCGTCGTGTAAAGATCACAATAAGGCTAAATTTGAAGAGAGAACGGATTATTTATTGAAGATATCGGAATGGGTACCTGTGTTTATAAACAATAAGGTTAACTCGGTATCATCTTGTTCCCAGACAAGAAGACAATCCGGTTGAATATGGCATTCCCATGCAAAATTAAACTTTGCATTTAATCTATGTGGCTTATATTCAAGAGGCAAAGAGCCAGTCTCGACAAGGATTCTAATGACCTTTTCAAGAGAATTAATATCAAGTCCTCTTTTAATACAACGCTTGAGAGCTTTCTTAAAACCGGTGGTGCGTGAGATTGTATACATTAACTTAAAAGGTCTTTCATAAAATCTTCAACTGAATTAAATGGTCCGACCACATCCCCGTTTTTTACTTCGTCAAAGGCATCCTCAATAGTATATTCAGTTTTTTCCCTTGGATATATACGTGCTCCATCAAAAGCTTTCAAGAGCTTCTTAATGATATTATAATCCTCTTCAGTTTTCAAAGTAAGCGTGTATTCTAACATAATTGGTTTTATTTTCTGCAAAGATACTATTAATAGTTTAATTGTGCAAAAATTACTGGTCTCTCTTTTCAGATGATTTCATTGCCGTAGGTCATGCGGCGACCAAGGACGGTGCAAAAAATCATCTGAATGTCTTTTATGAAAGAGTAATTGTGCAGATAGAAACGGTTGATTCTAACCTTGTCAGGGAATATCACTTCGTCATTATATTTCTGAGGATCAGATTGCAATGCAAGAAGTTCCTCCTCATCACGGTACTTAAGCGACGCAGGACCGGTTATGCCGGGCCGCAGTCTCAACACCTCCCGCGCATCCCCCTTTAACTGGTCTGCGTAACCGGGTACGTCCGGACGTGGACCCACAAAACTCATGTCTCCAATCAAGACGTTCCATAGCTCGGGCAGTTCGTCAAGCTTATACTTACGCAGCTTTGCTCCCAACGGCGTGATCCGGCTTTCGCCAGCGACACTGACCGACGACCCTCCATGACCGACAGTCATTGACCGGAACTTATACATGGTGAACAGTTTACCATTTCTGCCCACTCTCTTTTGCTTGAATATTACCGGTCCGCCAGGCATTTTTATCTTTATAAGGATAGCAACGATTAGCAGCACAGGCGAAAGGACTAACAGCCCGATAAGAGCCATCAGCCTGTCAAACAGGTTTTTCAGAAACATGGAGGGAATAGTTTAGCGATGAATAATGAAAATAAATGGCAATTGGTAAAAGATTGA
>JAAVCP010000056.1 GCA_014802265.1 Bacteroides sp.
CCGCAGGTGCAAGCACGGCGACGTGTTCAGCCGAGCGGTACTAATTGCCCGGGATGTTCCGTGATAAGGAAACACACATTTGCCCGCTGTCCTCTTGGATGGCATCTTGTCCCCCGCACGCTTCCTGCGTGTGCGCCTCTTTCCAGGGCACCACGCCGCCGTTGCCGCCGACCAGGCGGCAACGGGCGGTGAAACATAAAGAAGAAACTCAGGTGATGAGAGCATGAGGGCTCCACCTCTTCCCATTCCGAACAGAGAAGTTAAACCTCATCACGCCGATGGTACTGCGAGAGCGGGAGAGTAGGTAATCGCCGCCTTAGGCCAGCCGGACTGCAACATACCGCAGCCCCGGCTGGCTGTTTTTTATACTTGTGGATGTGAGTAGGGTAGGTTGACGATATTTATATTAGAAAAATGATCCATAAAACGGTACGAGAATCGAATATTTAAAATTGAATGATAATTGGACAGAAATATTAAAACCTCGTGAACTTAAAATATGTGTTTTTGATTAGTTGAGACAAAGAATATATATAATATTTAGGGTTACTATTCCGTTTTTCTTATGATGAATAAGTTGCTTTCCATATTAATAGTCTGTGGTTTAACTTCTATATCGCTTCCGGTGTTTGCCGAAAATGTGAATATCTCCGGTAAAGTGAGAGATAATGAAGATAAGCCTGTTGAATTTGCTACCGTCAGAATTGCCGGTACCGCAATTGGTACGAATACTGACTTGCAAGGTATGTATAAACTCTCTGTAGCTCAACAAGATACGATAGAGGTAGTTTATAGCTGCATAGGTTTTAAGACAGTGGTTCATAAGCTGATCAATCCTAAAGGAGATTTGACTATGAATGTCAAGTTATATCCTGACGATGTGGTGCTTGATGAATTAGAAGTGACCGGTTTCCGAAATAATATAAATGGTATGCAGAGTTTTGATACTGAGTCTTTTAAGCTTTCGCCTGATGTGTCTGGGGGAAGCGTGGAGGCTATGATCACAACTATGCCAGGAGTAAATTCATCAAATGAAATGAGTTCACAATATTCAGTTAGAGGCGGCTCATTTGATGAAAACTCTGTCTATATCAATGGAGTGGAGATCTATCGCCCACAACTTGTGAGAAGTGGGCAGCAGGAGGGATTGAGCATAATTAATCCTGATATGGTAGGCAATATTAAATTTTCGAGCGGTGGTTATCCAGCAAGATATGCTGACAAGATGTCATCAGTGCTTGATATAACTTATAGGGACCCTGAGGCTTTTGAAGGTTCAGTGGGTTTAAGCCTTATGGGAGGTTCATTGACATTAGGCACTAATTCGGGAAAGTTCTCACAGCTTCATGGAATAAGACTTAAGAAGAACAATTCACTTCTTTCCTCACTGGAAACCCGAGGGGAATATGATCCGCTTTATTTTGATTATCAGACTAATATGACTTTTAAGGGAAGTGATAAATTTTCTGTGAATCTTCTTGGCAATATATCCATCAATGATTTTAAGTTTAAACCGATTGACAGAGAGACCACATTCGGTACCGCTCAAGATGTAAAGCAATTTAAAGTATATTTCGATGGTCAGGAGAAAGATAAGTTTGAGACATATTTCGGAACTCTTTCCTTTAATTATAAGAAAAGCAGAGCCACTTCACTTTCTTTTCAATTATCTGCCTTCATGACTAATGAATTTGTCAGCTATGACATTTCCGGAGAATATTGGCTTGATCAAGCCGGAACCGGAGGAGAGGAGAGCGTCGGTGGAGAATTAGGTGTCGGTAAATATATGGAGCATTCCCGTAACCGACTTAAGGCATCAGTGCTTACAGCGGCACTGAAGGGTTCCACTGTAATCAAAAATAATCATTTGTCATACGGACTTATTTATGCTCATGATAATTTCCGTGACCGTACCAAAGAATGGGAGTGGCGTGACAGTGCCGGCTACTCTTTACCTACTCAGCCGGAAGGGGTGCATCTGATATATAATCTTACTTCACGTCAAGATGTTAACACCAACAGAATTGCAATGTTTGCGGAAGATGCAATTTATTTTGAGTCTTCAAAAGGTTATTTCACTTTAAATGCAGGTCTCAGGATGTCTTATTGGGATTTCAATAAGGAATTTCTTGTTTCTCCACGAGTGAATTTTAGTTTTTCCCCTTTGACCAATAACCGTTGGAACTATCGTATTGCAGCCGGCATGTATTATCAATCACCTTTTTATAAGGAATACAGAGCCACAATGATTGATGACCTGGGGAATGGGTTTGTAACTTTAAACAACAATATAAAGTCTCCACGAAGCATTCATGTAGTAGCAGGCACAGATTACACTTTCCGTGCTATGAACCGACCATTCAAAATCACAGGAGAACTCTACTATAAGAATCTTTCAAATTTTATTTCATATGAATATGATAATCTGAAGGTTACTTATTCAGGACAGAATGATTCGAAGGGATACATCATGGGGTTTGACTTCAAACTGTTTGGTCAGTTTGTACCTGGATCGGATTCGTGGCTTTCATTCTCACTGATGAAAACAAGCCAGGATTTAAATGGGAAAAAGGTGCCTTTACCCAGCGACCAGCGTTATTCGATAGGACTTTACTTCACGGATTATTTTCCAAAATTCCCTAAACTGAAGTTCAGTCTGCGCGGGGTGTTTTCCGATGGTCTTACCATGACAGCCCCACACGTTAGCCGTGATATATCATATTTCCGTTCACCTGCCTACAAGAGGGTTGACATAGGAGTGACATATCAGTTAGTAGGTGCTCCACAAGATGGGGTAGTAGTAAGAGATTGGCGACGACATTTTAAGAGTATCACTCTCGGATTAGATCTTTTCAATCTGTTTGACATCTCAAATGTAAGCAGTTATTATTGGGTAACTGACGTAAACAATATACAGTATGCAGTGCCTAACTATTTGACACGCAGACAACTTAACTTTAGAATATCGGCGGAATTCTAAATCCTTATCTCATTTTTGGCACCATGAACCACTGATATTTTTTGTGAAATTATTAAAAAGGCTTCTTAATAGAAGCCTTTTTTGCAAAAAGTTTTGTAATTTCGCATAAAATATAACAAAGTAAATAAATAGAATGGCACAGAAACCGTCAATCCCAAAAGGAACGCGAGACTTTTCACCCGAAGAAATGTCACGCAGAAATTATATATTTGACACTATTAAAAGTGTGTTTCATCTTTACGGCTACCAGCAGATAGAGACTCCGGCAATGGAAAATCTTTCCACTCTGATGGGTAAATATGGCGAAGAAGGGGATAAACTTCTCTTCAAGATACTAAACTCAGGGGATTTCCTTAAGGATGTGGCAGATGAAGATTATGCTTCAAAAAATCTTGTAAAATTGACTAACAAGATGTGTGAAAAGGGATTACGTTATGACCTGACCGTTCCTTTCGCTCGTTTCGTAGTGCAGTACAGAGGAGAACTGCAGATGCCGTTCAAACGTTTCCAAATTCAACCTGTATGGAGGGCGGATCGCCCTCAGAAGGGTCGTTATAGAGAATTTTATCAATGTGATGCCGATGTAGTGGGCAGTGATTCATTATGGAATGAAATTGAACTGTTGTCGATGATTGACACTGTGTTCGGTAAACTGAAAGTAAGGGTAGCAATAAAGGTAAACAATAGGAAGATTCTTACCGGTATAGCTGAGATTATAGGAGCTGCCGACAAAATTGTTGATATCACAGTCGCTATTGACAAGATTGATAAGATAGGCATTGATAACGTCAATGAGGAGTTGCGTGTAAAAGGGTTGTCTGAAGAAGCTATTACCAAACTACAACCTTTACTCGATATGAAGGGAACAAATGAAGAGAAAATTGCTACTCTTTCGGAATTACTTAAGGAATCAGAAACCGGATTGAAAGGTGTGGAGGAATTACGCACAGTGATAGAAGGTATCAATGATCTCGGACATAATTGTGAGATTGATGTTGATGTTTCCCTGGCAAGAGGGTTGAACTATTATACCGGTACAATCATCGAAGTGAAGGCTCTCGATGTAGAAATTGGAAGCATCACCGGGGGTGGCAGATACGACAATCTTACCGGGGTATTTGGTGCGCCGGGACTTTCCGGAGTTGGCATCTCTTTCGGTGCAGACCGCATCTATGATGTTTTGAACCAATTGAATCTATATCCTGACAGTGTAAATAGCAGTGTAAAAGTAATTTTTGTAAACTTTGGAGAGAAAGAGGCGGCTGCATCTGCCAGAATGGTAAAGTTGCTGCGTGAGGAAGGTGTATCAGCCGAACTCTATCCAGATGCGGCGAAGATGAAGAAGCAGATGAGTTATGCCAATTCACAAAATATTCGTTTTGTAGCCATAATAGGTGAATCAGAGCTTGAGCAAGGCACAATTAATCTTAAGGATATGAATGCCGGAACTCAGGAGACTCTTACACCGGGAGCTTTGGTAGAAAAATTGAAAAATGCCTGAAAGCGATGATTAGCAAGGAACAATTTATTCTCCGGCAGCCTGCTGCCCCGGAGGAGACTTCCACAGATCCTTATTATCTGAATCTTGCCAACCGGCTTGTGAAAATTGCACAGGAAAAAAAGTTATTGCCCTCATACCCGGATAAAGTTGTGGAGAGAGGGGCAATGGCAGTTATCGGCTATTATCAAGATGTGATATGTGATGCAGGAGTGTGGCATTCGTTTGTAGATGAATGCCGACGAATGTATGGTTATAGTGTTCCGTTTTATGACAATGGCGAGGAATATATGGACTATGAACTGAATAAGATTGATGTGAGGTTTATGGTGTGGTATTCATTGTCAATGAATTACGAACAGCTCAGAGTAAGAAATCCGTTTGATGATGAATTGATAGCCTGTGCCGACGCATGGTGGCAAGAGTTGGAAGCAGTTTATGAGGAATCTCCTCTTCCGGAAGACTATCGTCTTACCCATGAACTTGAGATTCATGCCGAAGAGGATAAACAAGCATTGTATAGACTTGGTAACTGGTTGTTTATGCACTGCTATCTTATGACTCCTGCCTATGCTATGACCCTTTCGGAAATTGCTTCAGAGTTTGACCTTACCAAGGAAGATAGCATTATAGAGCTTCAGAAGCGAATGGAGCAATCAATGGCTGAAGACCCTACCGGTCCACTTGCCTTTTACCTTGGGGAATGGCTTTATCTAATAGTGGAAGGTAAAATGCCACCATCACCTAAGAGTAAAGAAAAAAGGGGTGAACATAAATTTTACACTGCCTTCATAAATGCTACTGGAGGTAAAACTTTGGAATTTTTTGCAACCTATGATGATTTAAACCATTTTTTCATAGAAGGAATGGGATGGACGGCAGGAGAGGAGCATCTCCCTATGATGAAGAATGAACGAGATTTTGTGGTGATGGTTGAAAAGGAGAAGGGGATGCTGGTGGCGCGTAATGTAGCAAAATGTATAGCATCTCCTGATAATCCTCTTTATGATGCCTCATACGCAAAGGATCATGCAATCGAGTTGTTAACGGAACGCGGTCGCTGTCCGGGCGACTTGTTAAGATATATCTGCGCCAAAGGTTGGCTCCCTGACGCAAGATTCCCGAATAGTAATGACACTGGGTTGGTGACTAAGAATGCTGATTTCATAGCTCGTTGTTATCTCCAGCAGTATTATCGCGGCGACTAAAGACAATCAAGAATAAATATAACCGTAGCTCGAATCAATTCCCATAGCTACGGTTATATTTATTCAATCAATTGTTTTTCTTAAAGATACTGTCAATTTTTAGTTTTACTACCCCAAATACTGCTTCCCCAAATATAGATCCATTCATCTTGGATGTGCCGAGCTGACGGTTGATGAAAATAATAGGTAGTTCCTCCACTTTAAATCCATGACTGTAAGCTTTAAATTTCATCTCAATCTGGAACGCATAACCCTTAAATTCAATCTTATCAAGATTTATGGATTCAAGCACACGACGTCGATAGCATACAAATCCGGCAGTGGCATCACGGAGTTTCATTCTTGTGATAAATCTGACATAAGCGGAAGCGAAATAAGACATGAGCACTCTCCCCATAGGCCAGTTGACAACGTTTACACCGGATATATAACGGGATCCAATGGTTACATCTGCACCTTTATCTTTGCAGTTGTGATATAAGCGGGTAAGATCATCCGGATTGTGAGAGAAATCAGCGTCCATCTCAATCATATAGGCATAATCTCTATTTAGTGCCCATTTAAATCCGTGAATATATGCTGTGCCGAGTCCCAGTTTCCCTGTACGTTTCTCTAAAAACACTCTGTCAGGAAATCTCTCCATGAGTTTTTCAACAGCGGCAGCGGTGCCGTCCGGTGAATTATCATCAATCACAAGCACGTCAAAATCGTCAGGATATTTCATGACGGTCTCAACTATGTTTGTGATATTTTCTATCTCATTATATGTGGGGATTATAACCAGTACGTCGCTCATCTTTTTTCATTTTCTGCACAAAGTTAATGATAAAATTTCAGAAACAGGACAGAAGAGCTATTAAATATTCAATATATACTCATTAATTTTAACCCGTTACTTGTAAATTATAAAAATCAGAACACCACATTATATTTTTTCAGAATTTCTTTAGGGTGGTATGATTCTTTAGCCATTCTTAAACCGATGTCACCGGCATCATCTTCACGATTGATATATAGAATTTCAGGATTCTTCTCTGTCATTTCTTTTGCAAACAGATAATTGATCATCTCATAGCTTCCGTTGATGTTTCGGGTGGCTTTTTCCACATGCACGAAGAGTGTATCACCCTTTATGTCGCCGATAGTATATGCACATACTTTTCCGTCAACATATAGAATCATTCCCTTCAGATTTTCATCACCTCTCTCTTTCAGGCTTATAAGATTCCTTGAAAGCTGACGCTCTGCTTTTGCCATATCAGTAGAATCACCTTCAAGATCAAAAATATCCATAAATTCCATTGCTTCATGAGCATTTTCGGAAGTAAGTTCTACTGCTTTCCAATCCGTATATAGAGAATTAAACTTATTAACATGGTTACGCTTCTTGCTCATCTTTTTCCCTTTGAGGGTTGCAAGAGGCTCAGCATTATATAAATAGTCACCCCAATCCGTCAGTTCTTCAATCATTATCGGATTAAGCTTGCGCATTTCGCCCATGACATATTCGGGGATGGCAGAAAACTCAAGACGTATATTCTTATTATCACAGTATTCCTTAAGCAGTTCCACAGATTCTTTCAGAGGCAGCTCACCTATGGGCAAGGAAAATGCAGGGGTAGACACATCATTTTCTACCACACCTTTAATGAAGAGTGTATCTTTATAAATAGTATATTCATAATTGAAATAGTCTACCCACATCAGAACGCCTGCATAGGAAAAATCGGTGGTGCGTCCTGATTCCTTGCTCAGATAGCTCCAGATAAGGGGCATATCGGCAGGGGTAATTTTTTTAAACTCACCGATACGTGACTTGTCGTTGACTTCTCTGTTGAGTCTGTTTAGTTCTTTTACCCGTATAGCGAGTCGGAACAGATCGTCGGAGGTAGTCTTAACAGGTGTCTGACGTAAGAAATTCATAGTTGTTTCCATAAGATTAAATTTGAATAGTTTGATTTATAGGCTTCTTTATCATATTAACACTCAAACTGTAATTATGTATTAATTGACTATTAAAAATTATGAAAAAAGTTTGTCGAAGTATAAAATAAAGCCACATTCAGCAGAGTGGAGTATTATTTGTCGTTATAATAAATATAATCTATTGATAAAATGAAGTTAATAAATTCAGATAACATACCTATTGTAGCGTCATTTATCCGTCTTTACGGCGATGTGGTCAGTGAGGTCGCGTCACATTATGATAAGCCCATAATTTTCAGACGCCTTTCAAGTAAGGAAAATGAATATGGCGATATAATGGGAAGAATCGGCACCACCGTATATATTTCCGAAGAAGAAGTTGGCAGTATCGGACTTACGTATCCGGAAATTTTTGCCTCTCTTGCTCATGAGATCGGTCATATAGTATATCATACTCATGGCTGGCAACTTGATTGCGAGCATAGAGCTGATATGCTTGCTGCACAATTAGGACTGGATAGCCAAATGATTTCAGCTATTGAGAAAATCTTGGACAGCCGCAGATTTCCCAACCTCACTTCCTTGCTTGTAGGGAGGATTCATTTCCTTCAGAATATGATGAGAGGATAAATTAGTAAGAAATTAATGGTAAAAGTTTAACTACTTATTCAGTGTGTAAACTATATGTAGTTTTGAAGTGTTAATCTAATATAGAACCAAATAAAATTTAGACAAAATTCATGGAAAAAACAGTATTATTTCAGGGTAATCCAATGCATATTGCCGGTAATTTGCCGGAGGCAGGTACAGATGCACCTCTTTTTGCATTGGTAGGAAAAGATTTGTCAGAACTCAATCTTCACGATTTCAAGGGTAAAAGGGTAGTGCTTAATGTATTCCCGAGTATTGATACAGATGTTTGTGCTGCTTCAGTGCGCCGTTTCAATAAGGATGTAGCCAACTTTGACAACACTGTGGTGCTTTGTGTGTCAATGGACCTTCCGTTTGCAGCAGGTCGTTTTTGCGCTGCCAATGGTATTGACAATGTTTTGACAGCTTCTGCATTCCGTAGTGACTTTGGTCAGACATACGGATTTGAGCTTGTTGACGGTCCGCTTCGCGGTCTGTTCGCCCGTGGTGTAGTTGTCATCGACGAGAATGGCAAGGTTATAGGTACCAGCCTCTGCGAGGAAATCACAGAAGAGCCTGACTACGAATTTGTAGCTAATCTTCTTAAGAAGTAAAAATCGTTCTGACAAACAAGTAATTGCAAGAATAAATAGCACACTACTATCATAAAATAGTCCGTTTCCTCTGATTTTATTGAGGAGACGGACTATTTTATGAAACTTCAAAATCCGTAAAGTGTATAAATTATTATAGGGCATAGGAATTATGTGTAAATTTGAGGAAAGTAGTAATTTCGCGATGAGAAATAGAGTTATATGGAAATGAATCATAACAATATAGAGATTCGTGGCGCAAAAGTTCATAATCTAAAGAATATTAATGTCGATATACCCCTTGGTAAAATTGTAGGGATAGCCGGTGTGTCCGGCTCAGGTAAGTCGTCGCTTGCCTTAGGTATCCTTTATGCGGAAGGCTCAAGACGTTATCTGGAAGCACTATCAACATACACGCGCCGACGTATATCACAAGCCACACGTGCAGATGTGGAAGACATACGCTATGTGCCTGCGGCAGTGGCTCTTCATCAGCGTCCGGGTGTGCCAGGAGTAAGAAGCACATTCGGGACAGGCACAGAATTGCTTAATAGTCTACGATTAATGTTTTCTCGTTTGGCAAGTCACCGATGTCCAAAGTGCGGACATTATCATAAACCATCGCTTGATGTGGCAGCGGAGAAGGAGTTGGTATGTGAAAACTGCGGAAATCATTTTTATGGACCGGGAGCTGAGGATTTGGCTTTCAACAGTACAGGAGCATGTGAGAAATGTGGAGGCACCGGCATTGTAATGACAGTTGACCGTTCTACCCTTGTACCAGATGAGAATCTGACTATCGACGAAGGGGCGGTCGCCCCCTGGAACAGCCTGATGTGGTCTCTGATGACCGACGTATGCCGTGCTATGGGTGTGCGTACTAATGTTCCTTTCAACCAATTGACAGAGAAAGAACGCGACATAGTTTTTAATGGACCCGCAGTCAAAAAAACAATCCTTTATAAGGCGAAGAAGAGTGACACAGCCGGAGAACTTGACTTTACTTATTACAACGCGGTATATACAGTTGAAAATGCATTGGCGAAGGTGACAGATGAAAAGGGGATGAAACGTGTGGAAAAATTCCTCAAAAGTGACGTGTGTCCCTGCTGTCATGGAACTCGCCTTTCAGAGACTGCACGTGCCCCACGCATTGCAGGAATCGGACTTGACACAGCTACGGCAAAAACTCTGTCTGATGCCATAGAATGGGTTAAGGGTGTGCCGGAAACACTTCCTCCGGAAATGCAACAGATGGCTACGAATATAGGTGAGGCATTTCTGTTGACTGCCAAGCGACTGGTAGATCTTGGATTAGGGTATCTGAACCTTGACAGAGCATCTTCAACATTATCTACAGGTGAACGTCAACGAATGCAATTGGCACGGGTAGTGCGTAATCGGACCACAGGCATACTTTACGTTCTTGATGAACCTTCAATCGGGCTTCACCCAGCAAATATTAATGGGCTGAAGGGAGTGATGCATGATTTGATAGCTGACGGTAATTCGATAGTTCTTGTTGATCATGACACACAGATCCTACGTGATGCTGACTGGCTTGTGGAACTTGGTCCCGGCGCAGGAGCCAATGGGGGCAAGATAATTGCAGAGGGAACAATAAAAGAAATTGAGAAGAATCCCGATTCAAAAATCGGCTCATTCCTTTCAGGAGATGACGAACAAAGACTTAGACCGGTTATAGATGCAGATAAGGTATTTGAAGAGGGATGCATTGAGATGGAGACATCGGGAATCCATACTGTCAAGCCACTTGATATAAAAATACCGAAAGGAAAGCTGACGGTTGTAACCGGTGTGTCGGGATCCGGTAAGACTACTATGGTGCTTGAAAGTTTAGTGCCCGGTCTTCAGGCAGCCATATCAGATATGGGGTTGCCTGACCACGTAAAATCAATCAGTGCGCCGGGAATAAAACATGTAAAGCTGATTGACTCTACGCCAATCGGTGCAAATGTACGCTCTACAGTAGCTACTTACGCTAATATTCATGATGAATTACGTAAGATATTCGGTAGATCGCCAGCTGCGAAGTCAAATGGTTTTAAGGCAGGTGACTTTTCATATAATACGGGTAGTCTGCGTTGTCCGGTGTGTGATGGGACGGGTACAGTCAGTCTTGATGTTCAGTTTCTGCCTGACGTTGATATCCCATGCCCTGAGTGCAGAGGTTCGCGTTATAGTAAAACGGCATGGACAATGCGCATACCAAGTGCTTCGGGTTATCCGGTATCATTGCCGGAGTTAATGGCAGACGATGTGGAGCAGGCAATAGAAGAATGCGCCACTCATAAATCTGTGGCATCACGACTTTCTACGCTTAATAATCTCGGACTGGGTTATCTTACTCTTGGTGAGGCGACTCCAAGTCTGTCGGGTGGTGAGGCACAGCGGTTAAAACTTGCCACAGAAATGGGTAGGGAACAAAATGACACACTGTTTATATTTGATGAACCAACAATCGGGTTACACCCACTCGATGTAAGAAAACTGATTGATGTTTTTCAAAATCTGATCTCAATGGGAGCAACAATTATCGTAATTGAGCATGACCTCGACGTGATACGTAATGCGGATTATATCATAGATATGGGTCCGGGTGGAGGAGAATCAGGAGGACGTGTTGTAGTAACCGGAACCCCGGAACAGATAGCCTCGCACCCGGACAGTGTGACAGGAAAATTTATATAAGTCGGAATCTATTTACCACAGAAAAGCTGATTAATATCAGTATTGGGGAATAGCTTCTCAGCCTGTTCTATTGTAAGTAAAACCATGCAAGCCCCGTTGTTAAGTCTTGCTTTTACAACAGGAGTATACACCACATTGCCGTTGACACTTATGGCGATTCTTTTCTCAAGATTTGCCTCAGTAATAGCGGCATATTTTGTTGTATCGGAGAAATTAAAAGGAACTGTAACCAAATTTTTATCTTCCGGATAATGCACTATCTCTGAGATGTGGACTGTCTCTTCTATAAGATAAGGGAGGATAGGGATAATTGAATCTCCTTTTTCTTTTGTAGGAGCGACAGCCACATTAAGACTTTTATTTACACTTAGTTTTGTTGGTTCATTTGTGTTTGCCGTGCATGCCACGAATAGGCTGAACGCACCGGCTGTCAAAATGGAGACGAAGGGTTTACTTATTTTCATATTTATATGATTTTAGAGTGACAACATTACTATTGCTGCCGGAATATTATTGAAGATATGCATGCCTAATCCCCACCAAAATCCCAAATTAATCCGGAGATAGGTACAAGCACACCCGGCAAATAAGGGGATAAGAATTATGCACAGACAGTAGGGGAGTAGACTCCAAGTTAGGGTGCTGAATGCGATCAGATGTATCAGTCCGAAACCGATAGATGTAATCCATGCCGCCAAAACCAAATGATGTTTTTTTATATCATTGAGAAAATTTTGGTTGCAACCATAGTAGACACCATAGAAGACGATTGCCGAAACTATTACAAATACTGTGGATTGCCAAAGAGCAAACGATTTATAATTTTGCCAAATAATGGTTAAAGGTATCAGGGTCAAGGATAGTGCTACTTGCCATTTCTTGAAAGATAGCCATAGGCGGAAGATACCTTCTTCTATTATTGGGGCTATTAGCATAATACTGAGTAAGGAATTAATGATTTTACCGAAGTGTCTTGCGACACTTGGATCTCCGTTAAATGCGGTGAGAGTCTCCGGATTGATGTCGTAAGACTTGTAAATGGCTGTGCATCCGATTAAGATAGCAGCAGCTATTATTCTGGTGATTAACCAGAATAACAGGGCATTACCCACAATCCATTTTTTTGAATGGAATTGGTAATCTTCAGTTCGTGATAGTATAAATTTCATATTTGTTATGTATTAAATATTTAAGTCAGTCTGCGTCTGTGTAATCTTACTCATTCCAGTTTTTGATTTCGTTGAGGTAGTGGATATTTTTACGGTAGAAAATATATTCAGCAATAAAGGAGACAGCTAACAGAAACCATATAAATATTATATCTCTATTTCCCATAAAGGGAGGAATAAGGGAAACCCAGCCTATCATCAGGATAATCGCTATAGAAAACCATAATTCAAAAATCTTATATAATCTTTTTATCCGGATTATCGTTGATAGTATCTCCAAATGAGTGGACTGCCAAAGATTTATACGATATACCAAACGGGCTATATATATTTCAGATATTAATGCCATGAATAGCAAAATATAAAAGGATATAGACCATGATTCAGGATATAATGGGGGCAACCATAATTCAAGCATCACTTTTGCAACGAGAAATATAAGTGTGAATGCCGCCGCGTAACATGTGCGCCAAAATAATTTGGTTTTAACCTCAAAATTCCTTTTTGTTGGGATTTTGGGTTGCTGGTCAGAAAGTTTTTTTATCTGTGGCTCTATATCTTTCCATGCTGATTTGAGATCTTCAAGTTCCATAATTTTATACCTCTTTTCTTGATGATAGTTTATGTTTTATTCTATGTAGGCGTGATGCCACAGTGTTACGCGGTATGCCCATGTTAGAGGCTATGTCGTCATAACTTAGCTCATCGAGCCACATCAGAATCATAGCCTTATCAATAGGATTTAATTGAGATATTATAGCATAAAGCCATTCCAGTTTCTCTTTAAGTTCGGGTTCTGTTGAGTCTTGAAAATTAAGGATTGGCATTTCTTCAAGTGGCTGCGTCCGAATCTTAGGTGAAAATTTACGAAGTGCCAGCAGACAAGTATTTATGCAAACTTTATATACCCATGTAGATTCCGAACTTTCCTTTCTGAAATGACGGTATCCATTAAAAAGAGAAATCAACACTTCCTGATGCATATCTTCAAAGGAGAAGTCGTTTGTGGCATAGAAGAAGCAGACACTGAAAATAATTTTTTCATGTCGGCTCACCATTGCGATGAAAGACTGGTTATATTCTGCATTGCGGTTCATTAAGATTTCCCTTTTACAAAGTTAGTAGCAAATTCTTAGTAAAAGTTCCATCATAATTTATGAAATTTTAAACTTATAAGAGGAGCAACGATCCCGCAGGATAAGTGACACTGCTTTCTTCTTTCCGGTCTTGGGATGAGTCCCGTATCCTTGAAAAGCAGGTTGGGGAACAGGGTGATGACGCATTGGTTAATTTATTTTTTGACGAAAACAAAGTAACCAAAAAGGACTGACTTCTGCAAATTGGAATCAGTCTTAATTTTGTATTGCACTAAAAATTTTTATCAGACAGCAATTTGTTCTCTTGGTGAAGGTCCGTGTATAGTATTATTGTCAGATACGAAATTTTCCCAAGAGTAAAAACGAAGACATCGTAATACTGTGTAACATTCTATATTCTTTTCCAAACACTTAAATTACAGAAGAATAAGCTGCTGTAATTGTGAGTCATATAGCATGGGCTTACCTTTGATTATACCGACAACGGCTTGCTCAATTATCTTGAATGGTACGATAAACCATTCTTTGGGTCGGTGCCCGTCGACTGTAAGTTGAAGCTGTACGGTATTGAAAAGTTTGTGTATAAGTGCCTCAAAAGTCGAAGATTTCACATTATAGACTTTCCATTTAGTTACTACTTCTACATCGGCACAGAGATATGTAGGTTCTTTACGGGCGTTTGCAATTCGACTCTCCACGGAGGTAATGGTAAAGCCGATTTTATAAAGATCCTTAATTGCAGCTATTTCAGGACGAGTAGATTTTGAGCGCAGTACATAGATGGTTCCGCTCTCAACATCATTTTCATTTAAAGTGAAGTATTGTTCTAATTCCTCAGAAGTCATATCCGAGCAGTCAATCACAGAATAGCCTGTTACTGAAAGATTTTTAGTAATGGTTTTATATTTGATATCGGATTCAGAACCGTTCTCATAAATAACCCGAGTACGACCGTCACGATCTCCATGCTTATTTACACCTTCATCTTCAAAAGCAGCAAGATAACCTATCATTCCATCCTCTACAAAATAGTTTCCTACTTTAAGATTCTTGACGCTGAACTTGATAAGTTTATATTTCCCCGATTTCAAACCTTGCTGAATCTCCTTAAAACCATCGGCATACTTGTCGAAGTCCTCACAAGGATGACGTTTGCCAATATAGTCCGTTTCTTTTCTTGCATTAAGACGTTGGCGCATGTATTCAGGTATGTCAAAGAGTCCGAGGTCAACTCCGGATTCTATATCAGCGAGCAAAGGGTCGTTGAGAATAGCTTCGAGCTGTTCTTCCTCAGTAAGCTCATGGTGATGATATTCCGCTTGCGGTTCTTCCACTGTCTGTTCAGGCTGAGGAAGAATACCGAGGTCATCAAATGGACGGCAACGCTCAATCTTTTTCTCATTTTTCAACAGTCCTTTCCATTTATGAAAAAGCGATGATTCCGTCTGATTATCTTCTGGTAGCCGTCCATTGGCTTCGTAGAAAGCTAATATTTCCTGAAAACCGGCTATAAGGCGGTCACTCGATGTAGTACGTTTGCGCGGTGCGGTAACATCCGCCAAAAGCGGGTCCTCAAAAATTTTTTCGAGTTCTTTATCCCAATTAATCATTGCTTTTGTGCGAGTTTTTGACGTTTAAGATTTCTTAGATGTTCGATTGCCATAGCGATTCTGCGGGCTAATGGGTCGCCATCAGTAATTTCGGGTTTAACTTTACCTGGATTTTCTTCACGCCATTTGGGAAGATATTTTGTGAAAAGCAAAATAGCCTCTTCATCAGTCAATTTCTCCATGCGCTTGTCTTCAATTGCGTATTGAATTATACGCAATACTTCAGGTGTGAGCGACTTGCTAACAACCTCGTAGGCGCGTTGGAAAGGATTTATTTCAGCAATGAGGTTGATATCAAGGTCATTGAGATTAACAAACCGATTTGCAATCTTGATGAATTTATTACCCGAATCATCCACCGTAACTTGTTCTCCCTGTGTAGTGATAGTCAGAATAGTGTGCTTTGCCACTGCATCAACTTCCTCCTCGTTCAAATTGGGATAGGTTTCGCGAATAATTTTGGGGATATATACCTCAGTAATCATTTCTGCCATACCTTCGCCAATGATTGCCTCGCGGATATTTTTGTCAGAAAGTGTTGTAGCAACCAATGTATCAAGGTCATTTTCTACAATGGCTTTTGTCTTTTCATTGAGTGCCGGCAAGCCTTTTACTTCAATCACATGGTCTTCTTCGCCCGGAGTAGTCGGCTTTTCGGGTTTGTCTTCATCATCGACCTTCGTCTTGAAATTCCATTTGGGTGCCATAACCTGCTCCATGAGCAATGAAGCGGATATGGCTTTCAAGAAGTCGTTGACTGCCATAGAAACATCATCTTGTGCTGCATCGGGACAAGGAATAAGATTGGTGAACTGAGCGTGTGTTTTACCTTCGCAGTCGCGGGTACAGCGTCCAATGATTTGCACAACCTCAGTAAGCGAAGCGCGGATACCGATGGTTATACAGTGTTCGCACCATTCCCAGTCGAAACCCTCCTTGGCAGTGCCGAGGGCAATAAGAATATCGAGCGAGTCGCGGCTGTTCATTCGTTGTAGGTATGATTGCAATGAGTCGCGTTGCTCTTTTTTATCCTCTACGAGGTCACCGACTGTCAAAATCCTCCCGTCCGAAGTCTTGACTTTATATAGATTATGAGTATAATCGCGGTCAATAATCTCGCCGATATACTTGATAATCTCAGCCACTTGGTCATACTTATTCATGAAAACCCCTGCTTTGGCTTTAGGGTGTGGAATATGAATGAGCGTTTTTTCTTGGTGTCAAGTACATTTGGTATCGCTGTCAGGTAATTCCCCTGAAAAAAGCTGTACCCTATTCCGAGACTTTTCAGCCACTTATAGCCATTGAGTTGCTGATAATAGTTGTAATTTATTGTAGGCTGAAACATTGCCTCGTCTTCGGGTCGCATCACCGGAACGGCATCGCCACGGAAGTAAGAACCGGTCATGGCGAGGATATGAGCCGATGTATCGTTGAGCAATCGGCGAATCAATGAGCCAAGTCGATTGTCCTCATCAGCCGAGCCGTGGTGAAACTCGTCGATACCGAAGAACACATTGTCGAGTTTTCTTGCATCAATGCCATTGAGTGAATTAAGGAGTGTGGCATGGGTGCATACTAACTTTGTCGCAGTTGGATGGTTAAGAAACTCGTGGACAATAGATTTCTTTGTGTTCTCACTTCCGGCATTCAAACATAGATTCCAATATGGAGCAACACGCCAATCCTCAAAAAATCCAAATTTTTTCAGACCAGTGTCCTTGAAACTTCGACCGATATTTTGCTGCGGTACGGCTACGATTACTTTCTTCACGCCTTGATTGGCAAGCTTATCGAGTGCAACGAACATCATTGCGCGACTCTTACCCGATGCAGGTGGAGCCTTGACAAGTAGGTGCTGACGGTGACGCTGCGCATAAACCATAGCCTGCATCTCGCGCATACCAAGTGCGTCTGTACTGCTTGATTTGCCCGTTTGGGCATATTGGACGTTTATAAGGTTTTCCATGTGTCAGGCATAATTTCTTTTAGTGGCTGAAAAAATAAGTTTTTAACTGTGTCAAGTTCCATATCAAAACAATTACCTTGTTCACGGTATGTAAGGTAATAAGCATCGATGAGATCTTTTTCGATTTTGGAAAAAGTGTCTGGTCCAATTGCATTAAGTTCTGCTCGATACAACAAATCGGCAAATGCCGCGCTTACTATATGTGGATATGGAGAGGTAAAGGATGGAACAATTTTATTCATCCACTTATTCTCAAAATTTTCAGAATATCCAATAAAAATGATTGTTTTACCATAATAAGGGAAAACATTAACGATATTCACTTCTTGATAATCGTACTTACAGTAGGCGCTACGACCGTCATGTACGCATATTGGTGCAGCTACACATACATCCAGTTGATAAGGTAATTCTATATACTTAAATGAAATGTTAGTGTAGTCATTTTCAAAAATACCTTTCTCTAAAAATTCTTTGTAAAAGATTAAATTCGCATAGGAATAATCTATTTGAGAAAGTATACAGGCAATATTCCAATGGTAATTAGGATAATTGGAAACTGAAAAGAGTAATTGGTGACGTAAAAGATCATGGACAGCTCTATTGGCATATGCTTCCCGGCATACGTTTCGATAAGATAGAAGATATTGATTACGCATGTTTTGCCAGTCTACGAATCCGGAAGATGGTTCAATTTCTGCAAATAGTTTATTATCATGTTCGCTACAAAACCCATGAAAGCCAAAAGCGTCCTTAAGACCTCGATAATAGTAGTGTAGCATATCGTCCTCGGCAATTGAAATTAGTTCTCGAGGTTCAAAGAGATAAATTTTTGATTGAGGACAAAAAGGTTGAAGGATGTGTTTACGTGAAAATACGTGGGAAAAAATCGCTGTGGAATTACAGTTCGGACAATGACATACACTGCGAGCTTTTTTTGCTTGCTTATACAAAGATTGTAAATCCAAAAAAAATTGTCGTTGCTGCTGATCCATTATTTCTTTGTCATTTTAGCGTAGAGTTTGAATAGGTGTTCGAGGCGTTCTTCGTCGGAGGTGAAGGGTTCGGAACGATAGATACGTTCCACAGCGAGGTCAAGCTGATGGTGGGCTTCGCGGAGTTCGTCGGGCATGGTTTCTGGATTATACATTTCTCCAAGTGTCATATCAAAATTTTCATCACGGATGTTTAGAATATTTTGAGCTAACTGTTCCAATTCTTCTTTCTCAGCTGTTGTCAGTTTCGGGAAGGGGAAAGTGTTATAGCAAAGAGTGGCAGAATAACGATAATCAGTTTTCAAACGACCACCAACAGTACGAACCCAAAGATTGTGCATTTTAGAGGTAAGTAATGCAAAAAGCCACTTCTGTGCATCATAGATTGCATTTGCTGAATCAGCAATAACAATTTCTTTATCAAGAAAACCGATTGGAATATACTGTCGACGCTCAGAAGAAACACGAGGAACTATAATAGATTCACTTGCACTATAAGAACTAAAGAAAAATGAATAAGGTCTATTAGCAGTATCTCTTGTTGCTTTTTCCGTGCTATTAAGTCTGAACTCTCGGATATTTTCAAAACGGGATTTTAATTCCGGATTAGAGTTAGCAAAACTGTAATCACACTCCTCGACAAAAATACAATATCGCGTAAAACCATTTATAAATTCCTGCGAACCAATATACGGATGAACGAATTTTGCATAATCAGGATAATGTTCAATGAATCTCGTTGCTTCCTCTTTAGAAAGAATTAGATTGCCATTATCTGTTGCTTTATTACCATATACCATTTTAGATACATGTTGGCTTATCCTTATAGATTTTTTATCAATAATCTCAATGGTACCAGGAGTTAGGTAACAACTAATAGCATTCACATTTATCTTGCGTGAATCATTGTAAATATACTTTGGAGAATTAGACTTAGATTGTAAACCAACAACAACACATATTACCGCTGCCGTATGCTTTGCATTATTCGACCACTTAAAGGATGTTACCGCATATCCGATTTCGATGCCTATAGCAAAGATGGGAGTCCAGAGCATTGCAACTTGTTCGCCTTGACATATAGAATTTGTTGATACAAAAGCGGCTTTTGACAGCGAATCTTTTATATATTTAGCAGCCTTGTAGAACCAAATTGAAATATAGTCAAGATCTTTGAAACTTTTGAAATGACCCAATGCTATTTGTTTGTCTTCTTTTTGCTCTTTGTTCTGCATGGAGCTTCCGAGATACGGCGGATTGCCCATTATGTAGACTTCATCTTCAGGGGTGTGGGGACAGACAGTGTTCCAGTCAAGGCGACAAGCGTTGCCGCAGACGATATGACCGGAGGGTTTGAGGGGAAGAGTATCGGGTTGGACTCCGAAGGTATCGCGGAACTTTACGTTCATCTGGTGCTCGGCGAGCCAAAGGGAAAGTGTAGCTGTGTCACAAGCGTATTCGTCAACTTCAATACCGTAAAATTGTGTCAGAGCGATGTTGGGGAACGGCAGAATTGCAATGTTAGTAATATCTCTAAGTGTTTGCCAAATCCGGATTTCCAACTCACGCAGACGTTTATAGGCAATAATTAAGAAGTTTCCACTACCGCAAGCAGGGTCAAAGAATTTGATTGTAGACAAGCGATTAAGCAATGCGCGAAGTCGCTGAGTAGCCCGATCGAAGTTAATCTTCTTATCCATCTTTTCGCGAGCTTCCGCACAAGCTACCTCAAATTCTTCTTCGAGAGCGTCGAGAAAAAGAGGACGAATAACTTTTTCAATGTTCGGAACAGAGGTATAGTGCATGCCAAGTCCGGCACGTTGTTCAGGCGTTACAACTGCTTGAATCATCGAGCCGAAAATATCGGGGTTTATATCTTTCCAATCATATTCGCCACAATTGAGAATCAAAGTGCGGGCACGACGCGATAACACCGGAATGGGATAACGATCGCGGAAAAGTCCACCATTAACGTAAGGGAATACCTCATAGAACTTCGGCAAAGTAGAAAGCACATCCTGGTCTATAGTTGACATTGCAAGGAAAGTACGGTCGAGAAATTCGCCAAGGTCAGAGCCATCCTCCTTTGTATGAGTTTTAAGCGTATTGGTAAAGAGGTTATTACCTGGGAATAGTCCTGTATCTTCGGCAAAGAAACAGAAAAGCAGACGCGACATAAAGACATTGAGCGCATGAACGGTTTTAGGATCGCGAATATTATTGTAGCGGCGAATATCGTCGAAGAGTTTCGCCATCAGTTCGGCAGACTTTACGTCAGCTTCGGCTTCCTCTGTGAACTGGATTTTTTCGATACCGGCAAGGGGCGTAAAAAATTCAAAGTCTTTCCAGAGTAGGTCAATACTATTTTCGTACCAATCATTTTCCTTCGGATCGTATGCCACAACGTAAACACCATTGCTCGTGATGTAAAGACGCGGCGATTGTTTGGCAATCTTTGCATCTTCTCGCATAGCGTTGACTATATCGTACATTTTGGAGCAATCACCGTCAATAGTATTAACGGCAGCCGGACGATATGCGACAAGATTCTTGATAAGGATAGTTTCGCCATCTTTAGCAAGATTACCTGCACCTTCTTTGGTACGACGAATTTGGCCGTCACCATAACCGGCAAAAATACGAAGTAACTCAAAGATAAACTCCGGGGCAGACGTTTCACGCTGCCCGAGTTGCTCCAATGCATCGGTCGCTTGAACCTGTGAATATGATTTGGTTTTCTTTGCCATAATCAAAAATATGATAACACCCAAGTAGCATCTGAAGGCTGACCAAAGCCTGTAACGGCTACAAGAATATTCTCAAAGTGTTTCGGCTCTCGCCGTATTTTGCTTTCACTGACTGGTCATTCTCAGATTGGCGTCAATTCCATAATACAAAATTACCAAAAAATTCTGATATATCCCTTCTCTCTGTCAAGTTTTTATCAAGCCACTTATTCCGTGTCTACAACACCGAATAAGTTATACCGAGAGTATGGATTATTTTCCGGTAATGCCGAACTGGACATCCACACCATAGCCTCTACAAGTGTCAGCTTTCACATTCATATCCTTTTTATGAAAACTTGACTTTATCGAGGTTTTCTCCCTCTGGATAGGGTAGGGGGATTAATAAAAAAATTCGTAAATTTATATTTGAATTAAGACAGAACGCTTCGGTTTCGTTCCAAAAGTGATGTTGGGATTTGCTTTGAAATCCTAAGATCCAACGGACAACCGCTAATCTCACCTTGAAATCGTGAACTTCCCCACAAATCTAACTCAATCTGCCCTTAGTTTCAACAACCGAACAGCCATAGAGTGATGGAATAAGGCTTGGGAACAATCTCAAAAAATCCCATTTAGCTAAGTCTAAATATCAGACAATTACTCTAAAACTATGTACCCCATTCTGTGGTATCACACTGGTATCACAAACGAGTAAAAAACAGTAAAAACTGGTAACAAAAAAATTGGCAAAGTAGGGTGGTGGGTGTGCATAAGTTGAATGTTTAATAATACACAAAATGCTTACAATGAAGCTATTAACAGACCTGAAGTGTAGGGTAACAAAACAAAAGGACTGTCTCCCGACAATCCTTTTGGTGACTCGTGCAGGATTCAAACCTGCAACCTTCTGATCCGTAGTCAGATGCTCTATTCAGTTGAGCTAACGAACCATTGCTTTCGCTGTTAATTCGCTTCCGAATTGCGAGTGCAAAGTTACGACTTTTTTCTGAACCTACAAAATTTTTAATTAAATTTTTTCAGAAAAATAATGTAATTTTTGCATTCCCTGTAATGCCCTCTATTGGTGGTGTTGATTTACAAATGGTTATATTTCCACTTTTCACATTGCTCCAACGGTCGGTTATTCGCTTACAGATATGGGCTGCAACAGTCTCCAGAAGCTTTCTTGGTGTATTCATTTCATATTTCACAATCTCGTAGACATCGGCGTATGAGATTGTGGCATTAAGATTATCGTTGAGAATCCCCGATGAATAGGGAATCCTCAACGATATTGTAACTGAAAACTCATTTCCTACCTTTGTCTCCTGCGGCATGACTCCATGAAACGCATAAAACCTAAGGTCAGAAAGGATAATTTCAAATTCAGACATTTCCAGTCTGCTCATAACACTTCTCCCTCCACAGGAATCTTATCAATGCGCCGTTGATGTCTTCCTCCTTCAAATTCTGCATCCAGATATGCGTCTACTATTTCTTTTGCCATCTCTTCGGAAATGAATCTGCCGGGAAGCACAAGGAAGTTAGCATCATTATGCTGACGGGCAAGGGCTGCCAGTTCCGGTAGCCAGCAGAGAGCGGCACGTATTTTCTGATGCTTGTTTAGAGTCATCTGTATACCATTGCCAGAACCGCACATTGCAATTCCAAAATTGCAGTCGCCGTTTTCAACGGCTGTAGCGGCGGGGTGGGCAAAATCGGCATAATCGCAGGATTCAGCCGAACAAGTGCCGAAATCAATTACTTCATATCCTTTTTCAATCAGATAAGGCTTGATAACTTCTTTTAATGGATAGCCGGCATGGTCGGCTGCCATCGCAATCTTTGTCATAATATTAGAATATAAGATTAGTTTTGTTGAAGAACGTCGTCTTTATCAAGGAGAGATTCTTCATCTTGCAGCAATGAATTTTCAGGAGTTTTCTCCGGTTCAGATTTCTTTCTCCCTGTAAAAATTTTACTTGTGAAGGCAAACCTCACAAGAAGATAGTTTACAGGAATACATATAGCCATTGCCGGGAGCAGTGCGAGAGTCTTTCCCACTAATTGCTGAAAGATAGCCACAAGACCCGTCTGCAATCCCATATTGAAGAGATGGCTTAAAGTGAAGCCCAGCCCTTTTTTTGCATTCGGACGGGTGTGGAATGTAAAATAACTTGAAAGAAAAAAATTACCGATGAAACTCAAGGCATAGCTTATCATTGATGATGGGACAGCTTTGACATGCAACACATGCACAAATATGATATAGAAACCATATTGCATGACTGTTGCAGTGGCACCCACAAGTCCGAAACGTACAATCTCTGAAAATCGGCTATCGCTATTTATTATCTTCTTGAGGTTCATTATTTTGGGTAGTATGTTCAGTTTCCGGCTCTCCGGATTGACTGACTTCATGGTTTATTTTTTCAATATAGTCGAGAATTTCATCTCGCCCGGTGCCTTTCTCTGATGAAGTTATAAACACCGGAGGCAGTTCCTCCCAATTTGAAAGCAATGTTTTCTCATAAGCCTCCACCTTTGCCTTGGCTGCATTAGGACCGAGCTTGTCGGCTTTAGTAAATACTAATGCAAACGGCACCCCATTCTCTCCGAGCCAATTAATGAACTCAAGGTCAATCTTCTGAGGTTCGTGGCGAATGTCGATTAACACAAAGAGGAGAGTCATCTGTTGTCTGTTGAGCACATATTCGGTAATCATGCGCCTAAACTCGTTTCTCTGCTCTTTCCCTCTTGCCGCATAACCATAACCTGGGAGGTCGACGATATAAAATTTACCGTCGTTAATACTGAAATGATTGATAAGAAGGGTTTTGCCGGGTTTTTGAGAAGTCTTGGCAAGACCCTTCTTGCGGGTCAGCATATTTATAAGTGAAGATTTGCCAACATTCGAGCGCCCTATAAAGGCATATTCAGGAACATTGGTGGCAGGGCATTTTGATACGTCTGCATTACTTATCTCATATTTGGCATTCTTTATTTCCATATTCGCAAAGTTAATATTTTTTTAACAGATATCTTTTAATATAAGGAAATAAAAAAACATATTGTTCATAAATTAATTGTTCACTCATGAAATACGAGCCCGTGAATAAGCTCCAAAGCCCGGTCTGCCTTGTCAGCATCAACCACATAGGTTATGGTTGTGTCGGAATTACCGGCAGAATAGGCTTCCACGATTATTCCGTCGCGGTTGAGTGTATGCCATATTCTTCCTGCGAGTCTGCTTCTCTCTTTCATATTTTCTCCCACCATAGCTATGGTGGAAAGAGAGTCTTTGCGGATTGGGGCACTGATTGAAGCAGTTGACAGCTCCGGTGCGAATTCTGAAAGTAGTTGCCGGGCAGTAATGTCAGCGTCAGCTCCTGCCACCCCGAAAGAATATTCATTGGGAGAGTCGTCATGGTTAAGGAGAAAAATCTTTATGCCATGGCGTGCAAGCGCATTAAGTGTGCGCGTTGAGATTTCACTCATCCTGTCGTCATCAATGCCGGTGAGAGTGAATATAGTTGTATTGCGCAGCGTTGATACTCCCTTTATGGGGAATTTATTGTCAAGCTGATTGTCGGTTATAAGAGTGCCGGGTGCAGTAGGATTAAATGTATTTAGGATTTTGATCGGGATGTTTTTATGAAACACCGGATAAATCGTCGGTGGGTAAATCACTTTAGCACCGAAAGTGCAAAGCTCCATGCTTTCGATAAAAGACATAAAGGGCACCACTTCCGCCTCCGGGATAATACGTGGATCAGCCGTCATGAACCCATCCACATCAGTCCATATTTCCAGAATCTCCGCATCTAAAGCGGCTGCTATCAGGGCAGCTGTAAAGTCGCTTCCACCACGTCCCAGATTGGTGATTGCCCCTGAGTCGCGGTCAGTAGATATAAATCCCGGTACGATAGCCTTGTTGAAAGGATTGGCAAACTCCTTAGATATAAGAGTGGAGGTGAGCTTTTGATCGGCAATGTCCTTGCCAAACCATTTCTCGGTCTTTATAAATTCTAAAGAATCATGACGGGTGGCACCCTCAATCATAGCAGCCACTATGTGGGATGACATTCTTTCCCCGTAACTTACCACAACACAAAGAGTGCGTTCAGAAAGATCGCGTATCAAAGCCAACCCTTCGAATATTTTTTGAAGTTCACTGAGCAACTGACTAACCTTGTTGATAGTGTCAGCCCGCTTTGCCTCCTTGACTGTGTTGGAGATAATATTGAAGTGGCGTAAGGAGATCGCCTCCATCTCTTCACGAAAGGCAGGATTGCCTGACGCCGCCATGTTGGCGGTGGCTATCAGTTTGTCGGTCAGACCACCAAGGGCAGACACTACAACAACAGTAGGCTCGCTGATGCTTTCTACTATATCCTTAACATTTAAGAGGCTCTCAACGCTTCCGACGGAGGTGCCACCAAATTTTAATACTTTCATTCAATCCAAGAGGAGAGGAAGAAGAAACAAATTAAAAATTACAGAGAAAATAATAAAAACTTCATCTGCAATTGTTTTATCATAGAAGGGAGATATTGACCTCTTCATAAAATCATCAAACGCCAATACTATGGATTTAAAAGATCTGCTATATAGCCACATCTCCGGCAGTATCCCGGGGCAAGGAAGCCTGCTGATCGCCGACCCAATGATGCATGGGGATTTTTTCTCGCGATCTGTGATTATAATTCTTGACCTTCCGGAAAAAGGAGGTGAACTCGGGCTCGTATTAAATAAAGAAACACACCTGACCTTAAAAGATCTTATCCCCGACTGGGAAGAGGGTATAAAGGTTCCTGTCTTTTCAGGAGGTCCGGTTGACATGGATCGTCTTTTCTTGCTACATACCTTGAAAGATGTGTTCCCAGATGCTATGGAGGTATGTCCAGGCATTTATGTTGGGGGCAACGTAGACGACATTATCAACTATATCAACTCCGGAGGGGAAGTAGAGGGAAAGATGCGCTTTTTCTTGGGCTACAGCGGTTGGGCTCCCAATCAGCTTCAGCGTGAGATTGAACGGCATTCATGGGCAGTTAATCCCTCGCCCTCGGGAGAAGACCTTCTTAATGGAGAGGGGATGGAGTATTGGCGCAGGGAGGTAGAACAATTGGGGTCAGACTACCGCAGTTGGCTGATGGTTCCGCCAGACCCTTCCTACAACTGAAAAAGATCTTATTCTTGTCTGGACGATTTGAGTGACTTGGCAAACAGGAGCATGTCTGAATATTTATCGTCAGGAGCACTGAGCCAGTTTTCAAGTCGTCCGCATTCCTTAAATCCGTTGCTTTCAAACAGGTTGATTGCAGGTTGATGACCAGCCTCTATTTTTGACCCAAGATTGCAGAGATGCAGGGTGGTCTTTGCATAATATTCAATTTGTCTTAGGGCTTGATCGGCATAACCTTTACCTCTGAATTCCTTGCAGATATATATTCCGACAAAAGCTCTGAGGTGACGCTGCGACACTTCGTAAAGATCAATAATTCCCACGGGTGTCTTTGTCTCACTCTCAGTGATAATGAGTCTGATCTGCCCTGCGGAGAACGGGTCTGCGTCATAATTCAAAGCATATTCCCTGAGAATTCGGCGTGAAAGGGGAGCTATGGTGTCACTGTATCGCCAGGCGGCAGCGTCGTTTTCCACTTCATACATGAAGTCTGCATCGCTTGGCTCAACTGCCCGAAGATGGAGTTTAGGTTCGTCTGACATTTGTTTTAGGAGGAGAGGATTAGAGTTGAGATTTTTAGGATTTATGATAGGTGTCGGAAAACAGCACACGGTTTTGGATTGACTTCCCGAGGGTAAGCTCGTCAGTATATTCCAGCTCGTTGCCTATGCTTAATCCCCGGGCAAGCATGGTTACTTTTACGGGAAGTTCAGAGAGTTTGCGATAAATATAGAAGTTGGTGGTGTCTCCCTCGATTGTAGGACTGAGTGCTAAAATCACTTCTTTAATATCTTCCTCACTCACTCTTTTCACAAGGCTTGCTATTTCCAAATCAGAAGGACCGATGCCGTCGAGAGGAGATATTACCCCTCCCAAGACATGATATAGCCCATGATGCTGATGTGTTGATTCAATAGTAATTACATCTTTTACATTTTCCACAACACATACAGTTTTTTCGTCACGCCGAGAATCGCTACAGATAGGGCATACTTCCTGCTCACTAATATTGTGACACCGTCTGCAGTAGCATATATTTTGGCGCATTTTGATAATTGCCTCACCAAGAGCCACAGCTTCTTGTGGCTCTCTTCTCAAAAGATGAAGCGCCAACCGAAGGGCTGTCTTTCTGCCGATGCCCGGAAGTTTAGACAGTTCAGAGACTGCATTTTCAAGCAAAGATGAATTTACTGACTGAATCATAATGCAAAGTTACAAATTTCAATTCAAGCAACCATCAAAAAAATGATAAATTTGTGTATTAATATATTTTTTAGTAATTTTGCAGTGCTTTTAAGCAAAAGCCGTGTGATGGGAAATTTGTTTCCTATGAAAACTTATTTTGAGTAACACAAACAAATAAAATGAAAAAATTTGAATTGAAGGCTGAGCCGCGTATGGAGCTTGGCAAGAAGTCGGTAAAGGCTTTACGTGCAGAGGGTAAGATTCCTGCTGTCCTCAATGGTGGTAAACTCGTTGACCTTCCTTATGATGGACCGTTAAAACCGGGTGAGAAAATTGTTGATGTTGACGGCAAGCGTGGTCTTATTACTACTGACATCGTGGTGAAGAACGAAGATGTTCGTAAACTCGTCTATACCCCCGATATTTTTGAGATTGATCTCGATATCAATGGTGATGTTCGCAAGGCTGTTATGAAGGAACTCCAGTTCCAGCCGGTAAAAGACACCATCCTCCACATTGATTTCCTTGAGGTTGGTCCTGAGAAACCTATTACTATGGAAGTTCCCATTCAGATTGAGGGCCATGCAGAAGGTGTTAAGGCTGGTGGTAAGCTCACACTTTCACTCCGTAAACTTAAAGTGAAGGCTCTATACAACCATATTCCTGACCGCCTTATAGTGAATGTTGACAAACTTGGTCTTGGCAAGAGCCTTGCAGTGGGTGATCTCCACTATGATGGGCTTGAGCTTATGAACGCTAAGAACGCTGTTGTTTGCGCTGTACAGCTTACTCGTGCTGCTCGTGGTGCAGCTGCCAAAGCTTAATGATAATCAATCTACAGACTAAAAAGAATAACCGGACCATTGGAATCCGGTTATTCTTTTTATTGGGGAGAGTAGATTAATTACAATCAGTGCATTCGCTTGAGAATATTATAGCTGGGGAGTACTCCTAATTCTCCTGCCTTTGACAAGTCGGCAAATGCCTGTGTGCGGTTGCCGGCACGAAGATAAGAAAGACCTCGGTTAAAATACGCCTCTCCGAATCCGGAATCGATTTTTAATGCTTCGGAGTAACATTGCATGGCAGACGTAAAGTCGCCGGCACCATAGAAGATATTACCTTTGTTAAACCAGGCATACACCAATCTTGGATTCAATTGGAGAGCAATGTCATAATCATTCACGGCATCTTGAAGCGCAGCTGCCTGAGCACGAGTATCAAGCAGCAGGTCTTTTTTAGAGTCATTATCTTTTATATGAGATTCGGAGATTGCCTGAGCATATTTTGCAAATCCACGTGCCATATATGCTGTCGTAAATCGGGGATCAGCTGCGATTGCATCATTCAATGCCTCGATTGCCTCCGGGAAATTTTTCAGCATGGTCAGTGCCACGCCGAGAGCAAGATGGTCAATGGGTCTTCCTTTCCCATCTGCGATAACATTGCGTAGGTCATCGGTAAGCAAGAAAAGTTCATCAGTCTGTTTACTGTCTGAGATGTTTTGCAACCCAGGCGTAAGATAGATTTGTTTCCTGATAAGTCGTTGTTGATTAAGGTCATCGAGTTCGCGGAAATAGTTTGAGACAGACTTGAGTGACACCGGGGCATCATAAAATGATAATGCGTAGACCGGCTCTATGTCAACCTGTACGTTACGGTCTTGCACACGCCCTTTTATCTTTTCATTATACGACATTTCTGTCTGAACCGCTTCAGAAACAGTCACCAGTCGGTTAAATTTTTCCATTACCTCAATTTCCGCTTCTTCGGAATCTGCATTGCCGGAATATTTTGCATCAGTTGTTTCTGCGGCGGCAATGGCAGGACGATCAAGAGGATTCTTTTCAGGATTCGTGACATACTTTTTGACCAAATCATCGGCATGGTATACCAATTGCATTGCACGGCGCATGTCACCCATATTTCTTTTGCATTCAGCCATGGCATAGTATACAGCATAGAATCGCGGATAGCGTGACGCTATAGCGTTAAAGTCAGCCAACGCCTCTTCATTTTTATTCATTTCAAGGCGTATAAGTCCACGGTTATAAAGCGCATGGAAATTACCCGGGTTTAATTCCAACACAGTAGACAGGTCTTCCTCTGCTCTTTGGAGGTCTTTCACTTCATATCTCAGCAAAGCTCGGTTGAATAGGGCAGAGGTATTCTTTGGGTCGAGTTCCAAAGTATAGTTATAGTCGCTCATCGCTCCAAAGAAATCATCGGAGTTATAACGGATAAATGCGCGGTTCACATATAGGTCTGGTAATTCCGGTCTTAACCTTATGGCTGCGTCCATATCTTCACCCGCTTTGTCCCATTCTTTTCGTGCCCATTCAATTTCGGCACGCATTAGATAAGGGTTGATAAGTGATTTAGAGAGCGATAGAGCTTTATCAAGGTCTTCAAGGGCAGCTACCGTGTCGCCACGGAGGATATTGAGTCGTCCTCGTGCTGTGAAACCCTCCTCAAATTTAGGATACTGACGCAAAAGGGAGGCAAAAGTTTTGTCGGCTTCATCATAGTTGTCAAGTGATGTCTGTGCCACACCCTTATAAAAAAGGAAATATTTGTCGGTAGGATCATGTTGAAGTCCTTTGTCATAGTCTGAAATAGCGAGAGAGTCAAGCCCCATCTGCTGTCGGGCAAACCCACGCAGCTTATAAGCCTCTGACTTGAATTTATTGCGTTCAAGAGCAAGGGTGCAGTCGGTTTCGGCACCTTTATAATCATCGAGATTCAGTTTGGCGAGGGCGCGGAAAAAGTAAGGGTCGGCGAGATATGGCTTTGCATTTATGGCTTGATTGAAATATTGTATTGCCAGCATATAGTCTTCCATAGAGAGCACGTTGCGCCCTATGGTCAGCACCTGCTCAGCGTTGATTTGCGCAGACGCAGAAATAGGTGAGAGGAAAGGGGTTGCGGCGATGGCTGCAATTTGCAGCAAGCGGCGTGAATATGTCAGAAAAACGTTTTTTCTCATGATTCTGCAAAATTAGCAATTATTTTTCGTTTGCACAAATCATCTGACTGCCAATAATATTTGTAATAATAGACTGAGTGCTTAACAATTGTGGCTCCGTAGGAATAGGATTCACTCAGATAACCTATTCCGGATATGGAGAAAGCAGCAATAGACAAGCATCCCCAATCCAAATAACCTTTTTCAGGGATGGACTAAGAAAAATAATTCTATTTTGTTGGAAGTTTTTATCGATAAAATGAAATTTTTTTTGTAACTTTGCATGAATTAACTCTGCGGACTCATGCAGAGTAAGCTAATTTGACAACAATCTACACCAATATATGATAAAAATAACATTTCCCGACGGCAGTGTAAGAGAATATGAGTCAGGCGTAACCCCTTATCAGATCGCGGAGAGCATAAGCCCCCGATTCGCCTCAGATGTTCTTGCCGCCAAAGTAAACGGTAAGGAATGGGATATTTCCCGTCCTGTCGTGGAAGATGCCAGCATAGAATTATTTAAATGGGATGATCCGGAAGGTAAGCACGCTTTTTGGCACTCTTCCGCTCATCTTCTTGCCGAGGCTCTACAGGAGCTTTATCCTGGAGTGAAATTCGGTATAGGTCCTGCCATTGAAAACGGTTTCTATTATGACATTGATCCGGGTGAACATAAGATCACTTCAGAAGACTTCCCGAAGATTGAGAAGAAAATGATGGAGCTTGTGGCAAAGAAAGAAAACATCGTGCGCTCCGACATTTCCAAGGCAGATGCCCTCAAGATGTTTGGCGACCGTGGAGAGACTTACAAGTGTGAGCTTATCAGCGAACTTGAAGACGGCACTATCACTACATACACACAGGGAGCATTTACCGATCTTTGTCGTGGTCCGCATCTTCCGACCACAGCCCCTATCAAGGCTGCCAAGATTCTTTCCCTCGCCGGTGCATATTGGCGTGGTGACGAAAAGCGTAATCAGCTTGTGCGTGTCTATGGCATTACCTTCCCGAAGAAAAAGATGCTTGACGAATATCTCGTTCTTCTTGAAGAGGCAAAGAAACGTGACCACCGCAAGCTCGGAAAGGAAATGGAGCTTTTCACTTTCTCTTCTACCGTAGGGCAGGGTCTTCCTTTGTGGCTTCCGAAAGGGGCTGCCTTGAGAGACCGCCTCGAGCAGTTCCTGCGTAAAATCCAGAAACAATATGGGTATCTTCAGGTCATAACCCCGCATATCGGTAATAAGGCACTTTACGTCACCTCCGGTCATTGGGCAAAATATGGTAAAGATTCATTCCGTCCGATTCAGACCCCTCAGGAGGGTGAGGAATACCTCCTTAAGCCAATGAACTGCCCACACCACTGTGAGATTTTCAAGGCAATGCCGCGTAGCTACCGTGATCTCCCGTTGCGTTTTGCTGAGTTTGGTACTGTTTATCGCTATGAACAAAGTGGTGAGCTTCACGGCTTGACAAGGGTGCGTGGGTTTACTCAAGATGATGCCCACCTTTTCTGCGCTCCTGAGCAAATCAAGGATGAGTTCCTGAAAGTGATGGATATCATTCTATATATCTTCAAGACCCTCAACTTCGACAACTACGAGGTGCAGATTTCCCTGCGTGATCCTAATAATAAAGAGAAATATATCGGTTCTGACGAGAACTGGCACAATGCTGAGAAAGCAATTATCGAAGCTTGTGAGGAGAAAGGGTTGAAGGCAACGAAAGTGGAGGGCGAAGCAGCTTTCTATGGACCGAAGCTCGACTTTATGGTTAAGGATGCCATCGGTCGTCGTTGGCAGCTTGGCACAATTCAGGTCGACTACAATCTTCCCGAGCGTTTCGGACTTGAATATACCGGCAGCGATAACCAGAAGCATCGTCCGGTAATGATTCACCGTGCTCCCTTCGGGTCAATGGAGAGATTTGTAGCTGTGCTCCTCGAGCATACAGCCGGCAAACTTCCCTTATGGTTAATCCCGGAGCAGTGTGTTATACTCTCCATCAGCGAGAAGTTTAATGAATATGCTTATCGTGTGAGAAAAGAACTCGAGGAGCATGATGTAAGAGCAATCGTTGATGACAGAAACGAAAAGATCGGGAAGAAAATTCGTGATAACGAATTGAAAAAAATCCCGTATTTGCTCATTGTTGGTGAAAAAGAAGCACAAAATGATGAAGTTTCTGTAAGAAAACAGGGCGAAGGTGATAAAGGTACGATGAAAATTGTTAACTTTGCAGCCGAATTGAATGCTGAAGTGGATTCAATGATTAAATAACCCTATAAAAAACCAATTTGCTCTAAGGAGAAACAACAACTGAATGGAGAAAAAACCACAATTTTCAGGTCCTCGCAAGCCCCTCGGGGCGCCACGTCCTCCGCGTCCGGCAGCTCCGGCACCGGGACAACAACCCCAAGCACGTCGTGGCAAGGGCAACGACCGCAACAGCAAGGATCCGTATGTAATCAATGACCACATCCGGGCACGAGAAGTGCGTCTGGTAGGTGATAATGTTGAGCAGGGCATCTATCCCATTGACAAGGCTCTCCGCCTTGCAGAAAAGATGGAACTCGACCTCATAGAAATCTCACCGAATGCAGAGCCGCCTGTATGCCGAATTCTGGACTACCAGAAATTCCTCTATCAGCAGAAGAAACGCCAGAAGGAGCAAAAGCAAAAGGCTGCCAAAGTCGTTGTGAAAGAGATTCGATTCGGACCTCAGACCGATGACCATGATTATAACTTCAAACTCAAGCATGCCATCGGCTTTCTTAAGGAAGGAGCAAAAGTTAAAGCATACGTTTTCTTCCGTGGGCGTTCAATCCTATTTAAAGAGCAGGGAGAAGTGCTTCTTCTCCGTTTCGCCAATGATCTTGAGGAGTATGGCAAAGTGGAGATGATGCCGGTGCTTGAAGGGAAGCGCATGATTATCATGATTTCACCCTCAAAGCCCGCTGCCCCGAAAAAGGAGAAAGAACCTCGTGAGCCAAAAGCCGCAAAGCAGGTTGAAGGAGGCGCAAGCAAGCAAACGACAGCTGAGGAAGATGAGTCTTCCGAGGCTTAAACAATAAAAATTGACAGAGACCGTAGGCACAATGTGCCGAGGTGAATTTTCAAACAACTAAATTTTTAAACAATGCCAAAGGTAAAAACCAATGCCGCGTCAAAGAAGCGCTTCGCGCTCACCGGCACAGGGAAGATTAAGAGAAAACACGCTTATCACAGTCATATCCTGACTAAGAAGAGCAAAAAGCGCAAGAGAAATCTTGACCACACTGCTCTCGTTGCCGGTGCAAACACTAAGCAGGTTCGTGAACTTCTCAACCTCCGCTAATTGCCGGGTAAGGAATTATGAACTTCTATAAAGGGTGTGTAACTCTTCAAATCATTTTATCATTCATTTATTAACCGAATGGTCAGCTCCGCAAGAGCAAAAATAAGAAATATTGCCGCTGACATTCAAAAACTGAACAAAAATGCCAAGATCAGTAAATCACGTTGCCTCAAGGGCAAAAAGAAAGAAAATACTCAAACTCACACGCGGTTATTATGGAAGCCGTCGTAATGTGTGGACCGTTGCCAAAAACACATGGGAGAAAGGTCTGACATACGCTTACCGCGACCGTAAGAATAAAAAGCGTAACTTCCGCGCGCTCTGGATTCAGCGTATCAACGCAGCTGCACGCATGGAGGATCTTTCTTACTCCAAGCTTATGGGGCTTATCCATAAGGCAGGTATCGAGATTAACCGTAAGGTGCTCGCTGACCTCGCTATGAACAATCCTGAGGCTTTTAAGGCTATCGTAGACAAAGTAAAATAAATTGTCAAAATGCCGCAATAAAAAGGAGTGAACTTCACGAAGTTCACTCCTTTTTATTTTTATTACGACTCTCTAAATTAGAAATTATCTTTGTATGTCGTATCCTTGATTTTTAAGATAATCCAAGATACGATAATCCATGGCATGGCGGTAATAGTCAAGAATGTGAGCACACCAGTCGTTGGTTGTAGTTGAGCCGGCACGTGTGGCGTTATACTCCTTCACAATACTATCATATGCGGAAAGATCTTCCACAAGTTTTTCCTCGTCGGCACAGTAACGATTTTTAAAGAAAACAGTCTCTGCAGGCTGTTTAGGCTTAAGATCGGGATGTTCGCGTGGCACTCCCAAAGCAAGACCACACACCACGAACACACCTTTAGGAAGATGTAGCAGTTCAGCAACCTTAGCCGGATCAACAGTTCGGAGGTATCCTACGCAGTTACTGCCAAGTCCGGCTGCCTGTGCGGCAACCACTGCACTCATCATGGCAAGTGAGGCATCAATGATACCGATAATCACGCCGTCCATTGTATTGGTGAATGGGGGCACATCAATACCTTTTTTCTCAGCCAGACGTGTGATCTTATTATAGTCTGAGCAGAAAATCAGCAGGCGATTGCAGGTCTTAAGCTGCTTTTGATTGGTAAGAGCATAAAGCTCTTCCTTGAGTTGCTGGTCATCAATGTCAATGACAGAGAATTGCTGTCCGTTATAGCTTGTGGGAGTATTGCGGACGGCATCATAAATAAACTGCATGGTTTCTTCCGGAATAGCCTCTCTCTCATAACGGCGCACGCTTGTCCTTTCCAGAAGGGTTTTTTCTACATTTTCCATTTCGTTAAAATTGTTTTAGGGTATAAATAGGAAAGCTGATGAACGGGCTTATGCCTTATCATCAGCTTTTTAAAGCCACACCAAAGTAACTTGTGATGAAACTCCGAATGACAGGATTTGAGTGCCACCGCATCTTTGTAATCCGCCTGCGACATAAATGTCACCACCCGAAGGTGGGGGGCCCGCCATTGAAACGGCAGCTTCGCTCGGTATTTCATAAATATTTGATGAGTTTCCCAATATGCTTTGATGTGGTATGGGATTAGAAGCTCTCTTGCTTCGTTGTCTCTTTGTTTTTATAACGCAAAGTTAATTGATTTGGTTGGAATGTGCAAGTATAAACCTATAAAAAGTTATTTACAAGTTTATATTTATTTGCATTGGGGGAATTAACACCCAGGGGGAGTGAGGCTGCCAGTTGACATTGATAAGGGTAGCCTTGCCATATTTTTCTCTATAGGGATAGATTTCGCGGGTATAATACTTTCTCCCTTTTCGATATTTCACTATATATGTATCATGGTCTATTTGCCAGACATTAACATCACTGCATCCCTTTGTGGCATGCCTCACCATATAAGGAAGTCTTTCCGGTGGTGGAGGTGGTGGAGTTGGGGTACCAGGTCGATGTGAAGATGATGGAGGTGGTGCAATATGGGTTGGGGAAGGTGACCCTGGCTTATTATAGGAATTATTTTTACCGTTATGTTTTTTATCCTTCTTTCTGTGTGGTTTGTCTTTATCTTTCTTCTTGTCTTTTCCAAATCTTTGTTCATGACGCGGAGATTCTTTGTCATGTCTGTCTGCATAGACGTTGACTGTGCCTGTGGAGATGAAGAGAGCCATCAGAATACCGATTAATGTGTACCTCATAACTGTAATATGGTTTAGTTGTGAATATTTAAATGCCCTGAATCGAATGTTATTAATCATTCCAATCACATAATAAGACAACAAAAAAGATAATGGTTTAGATTGTTTCACATAAATTTTATTAAGTTGAAGAATTTGATTATTATTTTACTCTTATTAACAAATTAGTGCAAGCTATTGGCAGTGATATTTAGTAATTTTGTAGTGTGATTAATAGGAAAGTACTAATCATTGATTAATACTTTTTGAAAGTCGCCAAGACAACGATCAGTATCAACGCTAAAACCAAGTGATTATGAAATTGAATGAGTTAATTAAAAAAAACAGCCTGTTAAAGACTCCCGGATTATGGGTGATCTATGTGCTTGGTCTTGCCATTGTCGCATTACAGATCAGGAGTCTGTTTTAGGTATGGTTTTTAAGGTGACACTTAATTTATTATGTCTAATTGCAAACTGAGACATCTTTTGTTGGAAACCGATAAATCTACTTAAAGCCTATGACTTGCTTTGTGGCTTGCCGAAAGAAGAGGGTGTCGTGACAGACATCCTCTTCTCTTTCATTTTTTATTTTGTCGTATCTTTTACTTCTTTTTTCTGCCGAATTTGGCACATTTCGGAGAATAGGCAATTGTCACACAGCATTCTTCCGACTCGTAGCTATACATTTCCATATCAAATATTTGCACTCCAGCTTGAGTTGGTAATGCCACATGTGCTTTACCTAATATTGGTTCCGGGGCACCGGGAAAATTTAAGTGTCTATCAATTTCGGGAAGACTCTCAATAGTGATAGCATTACGGAAATCCAATCCTTCAGTCATACACGCCTTGTAGAGTGCTTCCTTACATGTCCATGCTATTATATTTTTCTCCAGATTGTCTGCCGGAATAAACTGTTTCTCCTTATCGGATAGGAATTTATCTCTTACTTTTATGACTTGCTCACGGTTGAGTTTTTCAGCATCGATACCCATCGCAGTGCGAGGGTTAAACATTGCAAGATCAGCTTCCGGAGTTCTCGGAAGAGTTGCCACAGCAAGGAAATTTCCGGTATGTGTGATTGAGATTCTTGCTGATGTGCCGAAAATAAATGGTGCGCCATTAGCGAAGTGCCCCAATTCGCGGTATCCGTCGGGTCCGTTTTCACAGTAGATCTGTTGCGCCATTTCGCGCCATACTTTACCGGATTTTGTATCCATTCCGGATACTTCTTCCACTTTTATTCCAATAGGAGTGTGATGATGCCAATAAATAAATTCCGTTTCCAAAGCAGACTGGTTTTAAGGTTGAGAATTAAGTGTTAAATCAGGAGACAGTATGACTTTCACTTTTGTGATTCTGTGGCGGTCAATCTGGAGTGCTTGAAATTTCAGGTTGCCGCGTTCCAATGTTTCTTTCATTGATGGGAAGTCTCCTTTTATTTCAAGCAACAATCCGGCAAGTGTCTCTGCCTCGCCGCAGTCGCCGAGCTGGTCTTCATCGATGTTGACAATATGGCAGAAATCACCTAATGGTGTTTTCCCGTCAAATATGTAGGAATCAGCATTAAGCTTGCGATACATTGCTGATGTCTCGTCATATTCATCATCGATCTCTCCTACAATCTCTTCGATTATGTCTTCAAGAGTGACCATTCCCTGAGTGCCGCCATATTCATCAATTACGATTGCAATATGAATTTTTTTCTTTCTAAAATCTTCAAGAAGGTCATCAATCATTCTGGATTCCGGTACAAAGTAAGGTTCACGCAGAAGTGTCTGCCAACGGAAGGAATCATCTTGCTTACCTATATAGGGTAGCAGGTCTTTAGAATAAAGTATTCCCCTGATGGTGTCTTGGGAAGTATCATAGACCGGGATACGTGAATATCCTGATTTAAGAATCACCTCCATTGCCTTCGACCATGTGTCATGGTATTCAATTGCCGTGATGTCAACGCGAGAAATCATAATGTCGCTGACCTCCTTTTCTCCAAAAGATAGGATTCCCTCAAGCATTTCTTTGTCTTCCCCTTCTTTGATGTCAGAGATTTGAAGTGCTTTTTCCAACTCATCTGTTGAAAGTTGCTCTTCTTTTTTGGTTACTACCTTATTGACAAGGGAAGTGGAGCGCACCATGAGCTTTGCGAGCGGTCCTAAAACGGTATAAAGAAAACCAAGAGGCGAGGCTGCCATCTTTACCCATTTCATTGTGCGGTTGCGAGCAACGAGTTTGGGAAAAATTTCACCAAAAAGGAGAAGCAGGAAAGTAAGAAGCACAGTCTGAATTAAGAAATCAAGGACTGCACTGTTGAATTTTGCTACCTGGCTGAAAGCAAAACTCAGCAACACGACCATCGTGATGTTGACAAGATTATTGGAGATTAGAATGGTTGCCAGGAGTCTTTCGCTATCAGAAAGCAACTTAAAAGCCTTTCGTGACTGTGGTGTCTCTTCCTCTTCAAGTTCTTCCATTTCTGAAGGACTGAGACCGAAATAAGCTATTTCACTTCCCGAGACGAAGGCTGATAACAACAGGCATATACATGCAATTATAACTATTATTATCCATGACACCCAGCTTTCCGGCGCATGAAGCTCAATTGCCTGCGACAACAATATGAGCAATGATATCGTAGGTGAGGTTGATGGTAAAGGGTCAGTATCCAAAATTAAATAGTGTTGGTTTTACATTGCAAAATTAATAATTTGCACTGAATCATGCAAATTTAAAGTCTGAACTTATTTAAACAAATTTCTACAGGTTATCCCTGTTTATGTTGATTCTCGCAGAATCATATTCCCTCTCAATGTAATTTTCTCAGGAGTGAAATCATGGGTTTCAATGTGGTGTTGAAGAATGCGACAGCTCTCAGATGCCATAAGATTCACGGGTTGCTCTACAGCTGTAATAGTTGGATAAACCAATGTACATAATTTTGTGCCGGAGATACAACATAGAGCAATATCACCAGGAATCCTATAATTAAGTTTTTGTAAGACACTTTTAGCTCCTAAAATTGTTGTCTCTGTAAATCCGAAAACAGCATCAAATTCAAGACCTGATGATAAAAATTGCTCCATGGCATTTGCGCCTTCCTCTGCAGTGAGTCCACCATCTATGACATACCTTTTGTCATAAGGTATATGAAACTTTTCCAAAGCTTCCCTGTATCCACGATACCTATCAACGGCATTACTTACAGCATCAGGTCCTGAAATATGCACAATATTTTTCTTCCCATTACGTATGAGATATTCCACCATAAAATGTGACATTAAATTATCATTTATGCATACTTGCGACACATCAATACCTTCGATCTTTCGGTCGAAAAATACCAATGGGATTCCATTTTCAATAATATTTTTATATGTCTGTATATTCCTTGATTTATGGCAGGGGCAAATCATTATCCCATCTATTCGGCAATTTTCAAGCATAGTCAGATTCTCGCGTTCCTGTTCTGAGTCTTCATTAGAAACAGCAATGATTGTTCGGAAACCTTTATCTCTCATTTCTTTCTGAGCCTGTTGGATAAAACTCATAAAGAATGGGGTGATACCTTCCGGAATAACAATTCCGATATTTTTAGTCATGCTGCATCTAAGGTTTACAGCAAGCTCATTTCGTCGATAGCCCATTTTTAGAGCTGTCTCCTGTATTTTACGCATTGTTTCAGGTTTCACATTCCGGCTGTCACCGGCTAATGCTCGCGATACAGTTGATTTCGAAACTCCAACTTCTTTTGCGATGTCAAGAATGGTTATGTATTTCATAGAGATGATATTTGAGGATGGTGTATTTTGTGACAAAGTTATAATTTATTTTTGATGACAGCAAACATAGATTTGATATGGGAACGATTGCGAATTATGGGAACGGTTGTGGGAACGGTTGTGAAAAAAATATTCTTTAAAAATCTTTTTTAGAGCATCATAAGCATATACTTTTGCACTGTGAAACTATGATGGTATTGAATAAAATAACCCTAAATAATATAAAATATCATGAAAAAATCTGTTGAAACAATCATGAATCGAAAGGTGCCTTTGATAAGTAAGGTAGCCTATGGTTTTGGTGACGTGGGATGCAACTTCAGTTGGTCATTTGTAGTATCATTTCTGATGATCTTTTACACCGATGTCTTTGGCATAGGGATGGGCGCTGTGGCAACTTTATTGTTGGTATCTCGCTTATGGGATGCTGTCAATGACCCTCTAATAGGGAGTCTGAGTGATCGCACGAGGTCACGGTGGGGGCGTTATCGACCGTGGTTGTTGTTTGGGGCACCAATTACTGCAATCGTGCTCATATTGTGTTTTTGGGCTCACCCAGACATGGATTATCAGTGGAAGGTGGTTTATATGAGTCTTACATATGGGCTTCTTGTACTCGGTTATACATGCGTTAATCTTCCATATGGTACTCTTTGCGGTGCAATGACTCAGAATATTGATGAGCGTGCCCAACTAAATACAAGCCGTTCAGTAGCTGCCATGATCGCAATAGGGGTCATAAACATTATTACTGTGCCTTTGGTGAAATATTGTGGAGATGGAACTTTAAGTAATGCTGAAGGATTTATCCGGGTGGCAATTATTTTTGGAGTTGTGTTTACTGGGTGCCATTGGTTCTGTTTCGCAAAGACAAAAGAGGTAGTTACTCCTCCTTCAAGAAAATCATATCCTATTGGACAACAGCTACGAGCAGTAGCACAAAACAAGCCATTTATCATGGCTGTTATCGGTCAGCTTCTTTTTGGTTTTATTCTATATGGCAGAAATGCAGATTTGATATACTATTTCAAATATGTTGAGGGTAATGAGAATCTGTTTTCCTTCTTCTCTATGGTAATAATTCTTCCAAGTATTGCAGGAGCAGCTTTGTTTCCTCTTGTGTTCAGGTTAACCAACAATAAAGGTTGGGCTGCCAGTGTGTTCAGTCTGTTTACCGGAGTAAGCATGATAATTCTATATTTTTTCTCTCCCAACAGTTCGCCGGTTATGTTTTACACTTTCGCAGGATTAGCTCAATTCTTCTTTTCCGGATTTAATACTGCCATATATGCCATAATTCCAGACTGTGTGGAATATGGTGAATGGAAGACAGGCATACGCAATGATGGTTTCCAATATGCCTTCATATCTCTTGCTAACAAGATCGGAATGGCACTTGGCACTGCTTTGCTTGCACTTGCAATGGGAGAGGCAGGCTATGTGGCAAATGCTGTGCAGTCTGAAAATGTGCAAGAAGTGTTCCATATGGCTTTCAGTACTATTCCCGGTGTGTTATGGGTCATAACGGCAGGAATAATGTTATTTTATCGTCTGGATAAGACGACCTATAATAGAATAGTGAAAGATCTTGATCATAAAATTGATGAAGGTTGGAAAGGTGCTCCTGTGGAGTCACGATGAGTTAAGATAACTAAAAATTAATATTAATCATATAATAAGTAGATATGAGACAAGCTATATTAACCGCTCCGAAACACGTTGTAATCAATAATGAGGCAGTTGCTCCTGATTTAAGAAACCTCAAGCCCAACGAAGTTCTTATCAATGTGAAACGCATTGGAATCTGTGGGAGTGAGATTCATTCCTATCATGGACTACATCCTGCCACAAAGTATCCAGTGGTGCAGGGTCATGAATTTTCTGCCGTTGTGGTTGAGGTAGGTTCCGAGGTTACAAACTGTAAAAAAGGTGACAAGGTGACTGCTCGTCCTCAATTGGTCTGTGGTAAATGTGGACCGTGTAGGAGAGGACAATACAATGTATGTGAGAATCTGAAAGTTGAGGCATTTCAAGCTGATGGGGCGGCACAGGATTATTTTGTAACCACCGCTGAGCGTGTAGTGGTTTTACCCGAAGACATGAGCCTTGATGAGGGAGCTATGATCGAACCGTGTGCTGTCGGTGCACATGCTTCTGAACGTACTGACGTGGTAGATAAAAATGTTGTGGTTAGTGGTGCAGGCACAATAGGTATACTTGTGGCACAGTTTTGTAAAGCCCGTGGTGCAAGAAAAGTGTTAATAACCGATGTAAGCGATTATAGGTTAGAAAAGGCAAAAGAATGTGGGATAGAATGTGTTGCTAATGTTGCCAAAACTACATTGAAAGATGCTGTTAAAGATTTATTTGGTGATGAGGGTTATCAGGTAGGATTTGAGGTGGCTGGTGTCGAATCGAGTATTCGCTCACTTATGGAGACTATTGAAAAGGGAAGCAGTATAGTGATAGTAGGAGTGTTTGCTAAAGATCCTGCAATAAGCATGTTCTATCTTGGTGAACATGAATTAACCTTAATTGGCTCTATGATGTATCGTCATGAAGATTATGAGACAGCAGTAGCCTTTGTAAGTAAAGGGATAGTGAATCTGAAGCCTTTGATAAGTAATCGTTTTCCCTTTGAAGAATATGCTGATGCATATCAGTTTATTGATGATAACCGCACAACGGCAATGAAAGTGATTATTGATCTTGATGAAACTCCTTGTCAACAATAGGTATCCAGACATGGGAAGCAATAATTGGGGTAAGCAATTTTTAACTGTATATACAGTTATTGTTACTGCATTAAGTATGAGAGGAGAGACTCATAACGATGCGAATACCAATAGCTTTCCTGGTGGTACACCATCAGATTATTTGGATTTTACATTCCAAATTGCCAATAATCATATTTGGAGGGGAATTGAGGTTAGTGACGGGTTGGTAATGTGTAATTCTTTGGGAATACACGATATTAGAGATTATGTTAAAGTCGGCATGTGGGGTGGCACAAACGTGACAGGAAATTACAAAGAGTTTAATTTTTTTGCGGAGTTTTCTGTGCAAAAATTCAGCGTTGCTTTTTGGGATACCTATAATTTTTCAAAAGACGCAACTTATAATAATAAAGAATTTTTCAATTATAAGGCTCGTTCCACTGGTCGATTTCTGGATTGTATCGTCTCTTATAATTTTGATCCGATTTTTCCACTTTCTTTAACATGGTCTACCATAATATGGGGCAGGGATCGCTATGCTCTTTATTTACCAGACTCTAAACAGCGCTATTCTACTTACGTGGCAGCCGAAGTAAGATGCTTGGACAAACAGAATTGGGTAATTGATGCTTCAGTTGGAGGTACTTTCACCTTAGCACATAAAAAATTAGACAAAACCACATTTTATTCTGCGAGGTCCGGCATAATTGACATAAGGGGAACAGTCACACGTATAGTTAGAATTACAGATAATTACACTTTGCCTGTTCATACCACAGTAATGTTTAATCCTGTCGGAAATAATGCTTATTTTCAGGTGGGTGCAGTTGTATTTAGCTTCTAAACCAACATTATAATGAGTAAGTAGGGTTGTGGTAGATTAAAATCACTTATTGACTCTTTACGGTATCAAAGATAGGGTTGCATCCTAAATGCTATTCTTATCCCAAACTCGCGTATATAGTTAATTTTTAACAGCTGCCTAATATTATATTAAATCAAAGGATAGATTAGATGAAATGAGAGATATATTTATGCATGATACGATTTTTCGCAGAAGATTTGGTGTTTTCAAAAAATTGATGTTACTTTGCACCCAAAGTTGCTTTTTCTGAGCGCAAGAGAGCGTCATCAGTGCAACGGTATTTTTTATTAACAACGGGTGTTGTTGATTAATTCTGGTTATCAAACTTGGCCGTTTGACTCTTCAGGAATTTCTCAATATTACGCTCGCATCGTAGTTGCTTATATCCTCTTGGTTACAAGAGAAAAAGGCAATAGCGGTGTGGCTGTCTATTGACTTTTTTGAAGAGAGGTTGGCCAAGACCTGATAACCGAAAGTCAACAGGTTTCCACACCTTTTTTATGTTCACTTTCTATCAGGGAACCGTAGAAAAACCAACCAATCTCACACCATGAGAAAAAAACTAATTGCAGGCGCAATGATTTTTGCATGTGCCTCAACAATGATTGCCGGTGTACCGTCAGGACATGGAGAAAGTAACATGTCCAAGTTCAAACCACAGATTCAGCAGTCTTTGCCTGTTCCACAACATTCAAACAAAACATTCTGCGTAGATCGCACATCAGATGTCGGTAAGAACTATCTTGTACAAAAAGGAATGGCATCCACACAGTCATTTAACGTATTGTCAGATACGTCGTCTGATGTTCCCACTTTGCGTACCCCCCTCAAAGCTGAAGAGCAAACGTATGCCCTGACTGTCAATCTTAAATTTGACAGAGAGGAGGTCTTCTCCATTATAAATACTCTTGTTGTCTCAAATAATGACAACAGTATGTATTTTAATGAATATTCTGAAGAATGGCTCCCGGATGAATTGGTTTTCATGGTTCCTGAAGGGAACTATGATGTCGTAATAATTATGGATACAAATAATACAGATTTTATAGTGTTGGGAGCCTCAGAGATAGACATAGACAGTGATACTGAAATCTCATTAGATGTGGCAGACGCAACGGTGGAGATTAGGTGGAATCCCCTTTTAACTGATGGCACAACTCCGCGTGGTCCATCCATAATACTTGATCCGGAAACAGATGAGTTCCTGGATACTACCCCGGGTAATATGTTGAATGTAATTAACTTCTTAGAAATTGTAAACAGGAAGAATGGAACAGGTGGATCAATGATGTTTGACCCTAATGTTTTGATCGTCGGAGACACGAAGACTGAGACTGGTCTCGGAAACATAAAGATAATGCCTGGACAAGACTACGTCTTCTATTACAAAAGTGTCGCTATTGGTTATGATGGCACATACGTTATACCTCTTATGAGTACCTCGGAACACACGGCAACAGTGACCAATGATATAAGTAACTACCTGACCCTCAAATCGGAATTTGCGAAAAGTCGATACCAGCCGGATCCAATAACCTACGAAGAAAACGGTAACATCATTACCAAGGAGTTTAATAGTAACAGCATAAATTATGTGCAATTAGCCACCGTAGTAAATGGAGTAGTTAATGAATTTTCCACCGTGGGCGGAGCAGTGGAAGAAGGTGAGTTGAAAAATTGGATTCACATTTGTCAAGACCCGGCAGTAGCTGACGAGTTTATGGTGTTGCCGATGCCTCAGATTGTTGGAGACTGGGATTGGGAATACAGAATTGTGGCACTCCCTGTTATGATGACTCCGGAAGGCTCGGTTACTTTAGGAAAAAATAATATCAGTGATTTCAATGCATACAATATGTTGCCGGATAATTTCTCCCTATACTTAGATGCCGCCACAAACCCTTGGTTATCTTTTATTCTCAATAAAACTCATGTCTGGAATTATGGGTGTCCGACAATGGTATTCTCATCTGACGACTCTCCATGGGGAAGGTTTTATGGCTTCACTTATATCGGACGTCTTGGAGAAAGACGCGGGGTAGATCAGCTTTGCACAATTGGGATGGTTTCTGTAGACGGGGACATTCCTTCAGATGAGGTGCTTGAAGAGCTGCAATGGGGGCAACTCCCGGAACAAGGCAACATAGCCTTTGAGTTTACGGATACGAATGTCATTATTGGCGACCTTCCGGGAAAGAATGTCACCCGACTTGGATTTGATATGTCGCGTGAGGATTGGTGTCCACCAACACTGCAGATAGTGCGCTTTGTAGATACCAATGGTGAGTTTACAGATTGCTACGCAGAGGGTATCGACGGAGTAATTGAATTCTATGGAGGTGATTTCACTACCAATTATAATCTTGAGAACTATAACTGTTGGTACACTGAGGAACCGGCGACTGAGGTGAAGGTTGAGTATGCACCTTATGGCACTGAAGAATTCCTTCCTCTTGAAGTTGAAAATGTTCCTGAGAAAGATTTCATGCCGGGATTTGGTACCTATTACAGAGGTTCACTGGCGGGAATTGACCGTAAGTCAGAGAATGGATGGTTTGATGTGCGTATCACGCTTACCGATGCTTCCGGCAATTATCAGGAACAGACTCTTTCACCGGCATTCAAGATTGACTCATGCGTGGGAGTGGATAGGGTAGCATATCCGGAAATTGCAGTGTCTGTGACAAATGGCAATATAATGGTATTGGGCTGTCAGAACCCGGTTGTCGAGGTATATTCTGCCGATGGCATCATGCTGAATCGTGTCAATGGTCAGTATGTGGAGGCAGCCCAGTTAGGTCATGGAATTTATCTTGTCAACGTAACAGACGGTGCGAAGAGAGTAATGCGTAAGGTAATCCTTTAATAGAGCCTTTTTAAGTCGTTTTCAAAATGAGAGTATGTGTCAAAATAAGCACGACCTCTTGTGAAACGTGTTGAAAACTAAAACAAAGCCCTGACTCTTTTTCTAAAGCCGGGGCTTTGTTATGCTCAATAATTTACTCTATGGATCAAAAATGTATAACTGCGTGTTCCCAATCAATTACAGCTATCAGTCCTCATGTGTTAGAGAAAACAATGAAATGCCATGGAGCTATCTACCCAATGACTCCGTATATACTACGGATAACGGGAATCTTTACAGTAAACAGTGGACGGTTTCACTCGGTGCGGAGGATATGTTACAGCGAGTATCAAAGTTTAGAAACACTTCTATGATTATGATGTTGTGTATAGTTCAAAATCTCATATTGCAGTGAACATTGGCGTAACATATAATTTCAATGCCAGAAAGGGATTCAAATCTAAGAATATTGAAAGTAATTCTGATAACTCAAGATTTTTCAAGAATTAATTATCGACATGCTTATAATATCTTAATTAGTTTGCTTTGAAAATCTTTCCGGTGCGGACATACCAGATGTAGGAAGAGACGTTACGTATTCCGGTAGATCTTCTCAGAAGATAGGAATAATAACTTACCTGTTTGAAATAGTACCTAAGAGTCAGGTTATCTTCATCTTCCGGTGTATCTCCAAATTTATAGTCAACTATTATCGCCTCTTTGCCATCGGGAGATATCATAATTCGGTCAGGACGCTTAATATTCTTGTCTTTTATAAGAATATTGCGCTCATTCATAATATACCATTTACCATCAAACCATGCCTTTACATCATCTGCGCTGATAGCTTCAGCAAGCATATTTTCCCATTCTACAGCTTGTTGTGAAGAAATAAGACCACGCATCTTCATGCTGAGCACCGACATATGCAAGTCGCTGTGAGTTCTTATCTTTTCCATTATAGCGTGTAGAAGATTTCCTTCGGAGCGGGGATCATTGTCGGCAGCCTCAGGTGAGACTGTGGCTGACTCTTCCAACTCTCTCTTCATAATAGCCGCTATGGTAATCTCTTCTTGTAGGTCTTCAATTTCCAGTGAAGTGTCTGTGTCAAGACAATGAATGATAGAGGGCTGACTATTGACCCCATATTCCTCTATAATCTTTTTTTCCTGTAAAGAAATATCAGTATTGCGGTCAATCGCTTTTTTATTCTCTTCTTCCGGATCTGTCTTTGTACCAAAGGTAATTATGCTTTTATTGTCGGTCTGCATCAGCTCAACAGGAATAATATTAGTCAGGTTGTCCGGGAAATAGTTTTCCATATTTGTGCAAAGCTCTTTTAGAAACCATGCCGAACTCGTATATGAAGCACGTTTACTATTCTTATCAGTATACTTAGTGAAAATATATAGTTCACATTGTGCCCGAGTAAAAGCCACATAAAGAGTGTTGAGTCTATCCATCATATACATGTCGCAATAAGAGCGATATATGTCGGCATATTCCGTATTAAGAAGATCTTTGGTGGTCTCAATCGGAAGCCATTCGGGAAGATCATATCCCGCAAATACAGACGACGGCTTAACCCATCGCCATTCTTTTTTATTTTGAGAAGGAATCATATCGTCTTTTTCAAAAGGGAGAATGACACATTTAAATTCCAACCCTTTTGATTTATGGATAGTCATAATCCTTATTGCATCAGTATCTTCAGGGGAAGAAATGGATAGGTACATGCCTCTTGATTTCCACCAGTCGAGAAAAGAAGCTATGTCGGGGGCACGCCCTTCACAATAATCAAGAACAAGATCCTGAAACGAGGCTATAAAAACTGCCTGTGACTTACGCAGGGCTTCAGGCACAAAATTCTCTATTATAGACTCAACAAGAGAAGGGAGAACCACCGCCTGCATTCCGCGCAGCATCTCTCTGATAACATCAATGGGTTGCCCTTCTTTCAGAAACTCTGCAATCTGAGCAGCTGGGGCAAGTTCCGGATGACGCAGGGCGAAGAATGAAAAATCATTTTTAATAGTTCTCCAGTTTACTTTTTTATCTTCCTTATCAGATTCTTTGGGATTAATAGCTGTTTCACTCCGTGACATAGTGCCCTCTGATATTTTCTGAAGAGTGCTGATGATTATTCCTACAGCCTCAGACGAAGAAATCATCAGTGAATTTTCACTGATAAATTCTATCTTGGGTATTCCCGGAGATAATTGGGAATTATATTCAATGATTGCATCTACTACTTCATTACCAAGCCGTTTGGTATTAATAAGCAGGGCAATGTCTTGCTGACGGTATCCTCTTGCAACGAGTGATGAAATAAGTGGTCCTAATTCTTTTAGAGCAGCTTTTTCTTCGTTGTCTTTGTTTGACTCTGACATTGGCTTATCGAAAAATCTGATTTCTACATAGCCTTCGTCTTCTTGTTTCTTAGGATACTGCACCACATTATTATATAGGTTGCTGAAGTCGATACGTTTTTCACATGCATTCCCATCAGTATCTTTATAAACCTCCTCCTGCAGCACAATCATCTGAGCGGCAAGGGCATGGAAGAAAAAGTTGTTAAACTCTACAATTCTCCGGCAGCTTCGCCAATTTGTATTGTCTTCCTTGCTCATACCACTTATCCTTACCGAACCGGCAAACTCTTCGGGTACAGTCTTAGTAATGAGGGAGGGTTCAGCATTACGAAAACGGTAGATACTTTGCTTTGCATCACCGATAATCAAGTTGTCTTCACCACGGCTATCACTCTCTTTGAGCAGCTTTTTAAGATTATCCCACTGCATTTTGGAAGTGTCTTGAAACTCATCAATTAAGTAATGATTAATATTCGTGCCAAGTCTTTCATATACGAAAGGGGTATCTGACTCACCGATTATACGGTTGAGCATGGAGTTGGTTTCTCCAAGCTGGATGAGATTGTTGGTGTCAAGGAAAGTCGTGATTTTATCACGTGCATCAAGGAGCAGACCAAGATAGGGGAGAGTAACGGAATATATGTTCCATAGCTTTATTTTATCTGATTCAAACATTGCCGACCAATCTTTGAAAGCGGCATACATTTCACGCACTTTTTGTGTAAGCAATGGTTCGTCGTTGCAACTTACACCTTTTTTCAAAATAGACTTACCCTCTGGTAGATTAATTTTGAACCATCTTTTCTCCTCAATATTAAATTTATATTTTGAGATTTTATCCAGATGACTGTCAAAGTGACGTATACAATGTTCCTTTGCATCAAGACCATACGATTTCAGCATATTCCGTACATCGATGGCTGCATTTTTCATAGTGTCAAAAGAATCCCTAAGCTCTTTTTCAATATCTGAGCGTATGTGGAGATAGGCATCAATAAGACGGTTAGGACCTTTGTCGGTAAGCAGATATTCATCAAGTTTATTACGCTTCTCTTTGAATTCCTCATTTTCCATTCTATTAAGAGAATCTCTGAGTTTAGAATAAATAGTAGTCTCGCTGGAGGTGCTTTTTTGAAAAACATTCCACACGGAACCCTTTCCCTCAGAAGAATCGTTCATAAGTATATTCAGCCAAAAGGAGGAAGATGATTGTATGGTATTGACTTCCTCAAGGATAGCGTCGATGGCTACTGTGGCTATATAGTCGGAATCAATTTCCAGCTGATACGAATCATTGAGATTGGATTCATAGGCAAACGTGCGCAAAACAGTCTGGAAGAAGGAATCAATCGTGGAGACATTAAAATCCGAATATTGGTTAAGTATAATCTTAAGAGCAATTTTACATGCTTTCCCTATTTCTTCAGGAGCCACCTTAAGTTTGATGGCAAATTCATCAAGATAGTCAGTATCTTTAAGAATCTTAGGCGTAATTGGATGCCCTACGGTGTCAGCGATAGCGGCGATCTTATCAATTATTCGCTGCTTCATTTGTGCGGTAGCCTTATTGGTAAATGTAATGGCAAGGATACGTGAAAGCCCATCAGAGATTTCCGGTTCAGTACGAAGACGGAAATCTCCTCCTGTGTCTTTAATCGTAATAAGATACCATATAAACTTTTTGGCAAGCATGAATGTTTTACCCGATCCTGCTGATGCACGCTGAAGTTGAAGCATGATTATTTATTTTACTTTATATCCAAGTTCCTTAAGGAATTTCATAATGTCATCTCGTCGGTTACCTTGAATAAGGATTTCCCCGTTTCGGGCACTCCCGCCCGTGCCGAGTTTTTGCTTTAAATTCCTTGCAAGCTCCTGGAGCTTATCGTCAGAACCTGTGAATCCTTCAATAATGGTGGCTGATTTGCCTTTCCTTCCTTTATTGTCGATTACGACATGCAGCGGAGTCTTTTGAATAGTCTCTTCTTGCATATCATTAGAAATTTCAGGCGTATCGTCTACAGGTAACGAGCCTGAGTCTTTTAAGTTACTGAGGGCATCTTTCCAGTCCATCTTAATTAATGAGTTTTTGGAAATTATTAATTTTTAGAAGAGCACCATGATACGTGCCTGAAATCCGTTCATTGTGATTGGATCGTAGCCTTCACGGTTCCAGGTGTGGGTGAAGGTATAGTTTAGGCGTGCAGTCACGTATGGATTGATATAGTAGTTTAAGGTGACATTGGCGTTGTTTGCGCGTCCGCCGAATATGCCTGCTCCAGAGTCTGAAAGTGTTAGATAATTATAAGTAAGCACACACTCAAGCGAACCGGGATTCGGACGCGCAAGAGCAGCAAGGTCAGAAGAATAAGTGTAACCGCTTTTCGTCAGTAGACCTCGCAATGACACATAACCACTCTGTGAATTGTAGTTACAGAGATTTTTACGGCGACTTATTGTCTGGAAGAAATATTGACCTTCTAATGCAAGGCGGTCTTTGGCAATGATAAATTCAGGAGAGAACTTAAAGAGATTTTTAGAATTTTCTACAGTAGTGCCTACTGCAGATTTCTGTACTACTTTTGTAGGGAAATTAGTGGAGATTGAAAATCCGTCGTGAACGTCTTCATTGTCTTCAAGTCGGCGTTGAGGGGTGGCAAACTCCCCGCTGATACCCAACTGAAAAATAGGACCTTCTGTAGGAGCCTTTCTCCACACCACCCTTCCTAAGATGCCATAACCCTGTTGGTTGAAGAGTGGGGCATTCATAGCATTGGAGAGAGCACTCGATTCCACATGGAAACCTGTGCCTATCCACACAGAAGGGGCTGTGTAGCCATACATAACGCCTAACTGTATGCCTGGAGTGAACAATGCGCCAGCCATGGGTTGCTCAAATGTGCATTTCAAAGAGTTAGTGTAGGTTGATTCCAACCCGAATGGTTGAATAAAATTACCGAAGCGTACACGGTTACGGTCGTTGATGTTATACTCAAGCCACATGTTACGCAAGCCAATCTTAGCGTAGGAGTAAGCCACATCTAAGAAAGCATGCCATTTGCCATATCTCATTTTTGCACCAATGCGTGCTTCAGTGATTGCCATTCCGTCAGGGAACTCCTCTTTTTGAGGTGAAGCATAAAGGGCACCATCGATCAGAACCCTGCCCATTGGTTCAACTTTAAGTTTAGGCTCACTGTCGTCAGCAAAAGCTGATGCCGATATGAGTAAGGAGAAGAGGGGGAAAAGAAATGAGCGTTTCATGATAAAGATCTTAGGGGTTTGATTTATAGTTTCTTCCTCAACTCATTGATTGTAGCTGCGCGGTCGGAGAGTTCTCCGGCTGAGGAGTAAATAAAGAAAGTGGGAAAATTGAACACATTGTAGCTGCGGGCAGCGTTTGAATACTCACCGTCAGGATCAAAGACTGTGGTCCAGGGAAGATTCTTGGCTGCGTCGCGCCAGGCATACTGATCAGGGTCTAAAGACACCTGGTAGAAATTGATGTTTCCTCCACGTGACTTATAAATCTTAGATAACTCAAGATTTAGGGCAGGGGAATCAGGGTGGGTGAGAAGTGAAAAAATCACTACGGTAGGCTTCCCTTTTCCAACAAAATCAGACAGCTTCTTATTCACTCCGTTTTCATCAGGAAGATCTATTTCCATCACTTTCAACTCTTCTGCCGCTATTTCAAGACGCTTTCCTATGGCACTGTTTTTTCTTCTTAAAGCATCCTTTGAGGTTTGTTCAAGGAGGGCAGTGCGTGGATCGTCAGGACGCTCTTGCTGGAAACCTGTTGCCACGGCTGCGAAATATTTAACGTCTTCGTGGTTAGTAGGATCAAACAATGGTGTATTGCCAATATATTTTGTAAGGATATAATAGCTCACTACTGATCCTTGGGAATTCATGAGGTATTTGGCATAGACCTGTCTTTTGAATGCATTGAGTGAATCTTGCGAAATTCCTGCGGGGAGAGCCATAACGTCTTTCTCAAATTTTTCCAAGGTCTCTGCTTTTTGGGAGCCAGTGAGGGTAAACTCAGAGCCGAATTTCTCAAGCGACGAAGTAACGGTGATAGTCTCTGTAGAATCGATAGGGACATAAAGGAATTTATCACCAACTGAGAGGCGGAACACCTCCGGGGCTGCCGGGGAGGGACGGCTTATGGAAAAAGCTCCGGTGGAAGAGGTGCGTGTGGAGTCGATTGCTATCCATCTTCCATGGAAGTCAGACTTCTCAAGTACCACTGATTGGTTATCAGCACCATATATTTCACCTTTTATCTTGAAATCGGCATTGCCACAGGAAGTTGCAAACATTCCCACAGCCACCGCCATCAAAAAATTCGCTTTTGAAATGTCAAAAAAATTATTGCTCATGATGATTTAATTCGTTTTCGGCTGCAAATATAGCGAATTTAAGTGGTTTATCCCGAATAAAAGTGTTAACTTTGCATGAAATTTCACTCAGCGAAGAAAAAACAAGAAAGAAATTATATGTTAAAGCCAGTAAAAAAGACCATCACTCTTGGCGACGGCCGCGAGATTACTATCGAGACCGGTAAACTTGCCAAGCAGGCTGATGGCGCTGTGGAAGTAAGAATGGGTAACACCATGCTGCTTGCCACCGTATGTTCTGCCGCCGAGGCAAATGAGGGTGTTGACTTTATGCCCCTCACTGTAGAATATAAGGAGAAATATTCCTCTATCGGCAGATACCCGGGCGGGTTCCTTAAAAGAGAAGGTCGTGCCAGCGATTATGAGATTCTGACCTCTCGTCTTGTTGACCGTGTGCTCCGCCCCTTATTCCCGGATAACTATCATGCAGAGACTTTTGTAAACGTCACTCTTTATTCGGCTGACGAAAACGAAGCTCCCGATGCGCTTGCCGGAATTGCAGCCTCAGCTGCCCTTATGTGTAGCGACATACCCTTCCAAGGTCCTATTTCCGAGGTAAGGGTTGCACGTGTTGACGGAGAGTGGATAATTGACCCCACTTTCGAGCAGATGGAGCGTGCTGACATTGAACTTATGGTGGGTGCTACCTTTGACAATATAATGATGGTGGAAGGTGAGATGGACGAGGTGTCGGAGGCAGAACTCCTCGAGGCTCTCAAAGTAGCTCACGAAGAGATAAAGAAGCATTGCGTTGCCCAACTTGAGCTTATGAAAGAAGCTGGCAAGGAGGTGAAGCGTGAATATAACCACGAAGTCAATGATGAGGAACTTCGCAAAGACGTTGAGGCTAAATGTTACGACAAGGCTTATGCCATTGCCCGCACCGGCAGTGCCGACAAACACTGGCGTAACGATAGCTTTAAGGCTGTGTGTGACGAATATATCGAGAATCTTCCCGAAATGACCGAGGAGCAGCTTGCCCTCTATTCTCCCGAGCAGCGCATAGCAATGGTGAAGCGCTATTATCATGACGTGGAGAAAGAAGCAATGCGCCGTTGTGTCCTCGATGAAGGTATCCGCCTTGACGGACGTAAGACCACTGAGATCCGCCCCATCTGGTGTGAAGTTGACTATCTGCCGGGCCCTCATGGAGCTGCTATATTCACACGTGGAGAGACTCAGGCACTTGTGACTGCTACCTTGGGCACCACCCTTGATGAGAAGATTGTAGACGATGTGCTCAATCAGAGCAAGGAGCGTTTCCTTCTTCATTACAATTTTCCTCCGTTCTCTACCGGTGAAGCTCGCCCCGTGCGTGGCGTAGGTCGTCGTGAGATCGGTCATGGCAATCTTGCACACCGTGCGCTTAAGCGTATGTTCCCGGAAAACTTCCCCTATACTTGCCGTATTGTCAGCGATATTCTTGAGAGCAACGGTTCGTCTTCAATGGCAACCGTGTGTGGCGGTACACTCGCTCTTCTTGATGCCGGCGTGCAAATGAAACGTCCGGTGGCAGGTGTGGCAATGGGTCTTATCTCCGATAAAGGTGCTGTGAAATATGCTGTCCTTTCCGATATCCTTGGTGACGAAGACCACCTTGGCGATATGGACTTCAAGGTAACGGGCACTGAAAACGGTATCACAGCCACTCAGATGGATATCAAGTGTGACGGACTTAGCTATGAGATTCTTGAGAAGGCTCTCGAACAGGCTCGTCAGGGCAGACTTCACATCCTCAATATAATTAAGGAAACAATTCCTACTCCCCGCGAGGACTACAAGCCACATGTTCCGCGCATTATTACTATCGAGATTCCGAAAGATCTCATCGGTGCCGTTATCGGACCTCAGGGTAAGATTATACAGGGAATTCAGGAAGAGACCGGCACAACAATCTCTATTGAGGAAGATGAGAAACTTGGCATTGGCAAAGTTGAGATCGCTTCCAAGGATAAGGAAAGCATTGACGCTGCGCTTGCTAAGATTAAGGCAATTGTTGCCCAGCCAGAAGAAGGTGAGGTTTATGATGGCACAGTCCGTTCAATTCTTGATTTTGGTGCTTTCGTTGAGTTTATGCCGGGTCGTGACGGACTTCTCCATATCAGTGAGATTTCCTGGAACCGTCTCGACTCCATGGATCAGAGTGGTCTGAAAGAGGGTGATAAGGTTAAGGTGAAACTTATCGAGATAGATAAGAAGACCGGTAAGTATCGTCTTTCAATGCGAGTACTCACAGAGAAGCCGGAAGGTTATGTTGAGCGTGAAGCTCGTCCTCGTCGTGAAGGTAGTGACCGTCCACAACGTCGTGAGGGTGGCGACAACCGTCCTCGCCGCGATGGTAACTTCAACGGTCAGCGTCGTGAGGGTGGTGACAACCGTCCCCGCCGCGATGGTAACTTCAACGGTCAGCGTCGTGAAGGTAGCGACAACCGTCCTCGCCGCGACAATAACGAAGGCGGAAGACGAGTATTCACTCCGCGTAACAACGACGAGCATCAAGACTAAAAAGATTAGTAAATAAATAACATAACGGGGAGGCATCTAAAAGTGCCTCCCCGTTATGTTATTTATTTACTAATCCAATGTAAAGGGATCAGCGTCTGCCCATGCCGGGAACTTGGTGCGGAATGCATTAAGTTTTTCTCCGGATAAAGTAGCATAAAGTAAATCGTTGTTGTCTACTTTCACTGTGATATCTTTCCCTTTAAAATCTACTGCCATGGAACTGCCGTCATAATCAAATCCTTTTTTGTCAGAACCCTTGCAGTCTACCGCGCATACGTATGCCAGATTTTCTATGGCGCGTGCAGGTATGAGTTTATTCCATGCGTCAACTCTTACAGTGGGCCAGTTGGCTACTGCGATCAGCAGGTCATATTCATTATTTATATTTCGACACCATGCCGGAAATCGAATGTCATAGCACACCACCATAGCGATATTCCACCCTCTGAATCTTACCGAGAGTCGCTTGTGACCTTTAGAGAAAACTTTGTTTTCCCCTGCCATTGTGAAGAGATGATGTTTGTCGCCGAAATATTCGTCGCCTGACGGCTCAATAAAGAACGCACGATTATATATTGACCCGGCGGAATCCGCTATAAAGCTCCCTGCAATAGCCACATTATAATGGTGTGCAAGTTGCTTGATATAGTCGATTGTTTCACCGGTGTTTTTCTCTGCAAACTTTCTAATGTAGTCTTTCTCTTCCCCTGAAGGGAAACCTGTGGAGAATGTCTCCGGAAGAATCACGAGGTCAGTATTTGGATGAATGAGTTTGAGTTTATTCTCAAGGGTCTTCAGGTTTTCTGCCTTATCCTCCCACTTTATTTCAAGTGGCATCAGGCAGACGTTAAGGTTAGAATGATTCAGATTCACTATGATTAAGGATTAAATTTTTCCGGATAGCGTGCGGCATATCCGTAATTGGAATAGAATTGCCTGATATTTTTCATATCAGTCTCCACGTTTCCTGTGGGCTGATACTGCTTGTTTATCAGAATACATTTATTTTTATAATCAATCACGCCGAGCTGAATCGGCACCTCCGCTCCATAGGCGATATAAAGAAAGCCGGTCTTCCATTGGTCGGTAAGACTGCGTGTGCCTTCGGGAGTAACGGCAAGATTGACATAGCTGTTTGTCTTAAACAGTTGAATGACGGAATCTGTAAGTGATGTTCCGTGTTTTTTACGTGGCACCGGTATGCCTCCCAATGCGCGGAGAAGATATTTTAATGGGAAGAAAAACCAAAAATCCTTCATGAGGAAATTAGCTTCCCTTCCCAATGATTTATAAGCAAACAGACCGAGAATAAAATCCCAATTAGAGGTATGTGGAGCCACACATATCACACACTTATCAAGGCGTGGAGCAGTTATATCAACGCTCCAACCGACTAAGTGCAGAAGTTTTCCCCAGAGATTCATGCGGTCAATTTTTATAGATTATACCTAAGTTATTCAGCAGCCTATTTCTGTTCCTCTTTTACGCTCTTAGGGATTGCAGCGTTAAACTGCTTAACTGCATCTTCAATTTCTTTAGCAAAGTCGTTGTTGATCTTTGTGAATAACTGAGTGAAGAAAGCTTCCTTTGCCTTAGAATACTCTTTAAGATTTTCAAATGCCTTGTGCCCCTTATCGAAGAATACATTGGCATTGCTTTTAGCTGCTGCTGTGGCACCGAGTACTTTGGCAATTGCCTGTTCGATAGCTGCTTTGTCAGCATCCTTAACATTATGATACGCCTCCATCATTTCCTCACATACAGAAGCACCAACGGCATCTGCATATTTCTTAAATTCACGTTTATTTGCCATTTCCTTTATAATTTTATGTGTAATTTTAATAGTTCTTTATATTTATAACAAATCAAAAACATTTTTTATTGTCACCACTTCCTAAAAATCAAATTTAGCCTGTTAGGTTTATTCCCCCATAATTATTAGAGATTAAATAAATTTAATGTTTATATTATACGTGCGCGCGAGTTTTTACGTTTTAATATAAAAGCAGACTATGAAATACACAGAGGTACGTAATAATCCGAAGAAATTTTTGGCACTCACGGGTATAACAATTGCCCTTTTCGATGAGATACTTCCTTGGTTTGAGGAAGAACACGACCATTATCTGCGCTATCATGACATCACGGGCAAGAA
>JAAVCP010000057.1 GCA_014802265.1 Bacteroides sp.
CCAATACCATAAGGCATCGCATCCGGAATGAATGGGTCGATCCGTTCCGGTATCCATTTTCCAAGGCGGCTCTTTGCGCCTCCGTGATATGTATTCTCGTTGCTTGTCTTGACATATATGGAGAGATAAGTATGTGTAAGACAATAACGTTTGAAAATGGATTTCATTGTATTAACTATTTAATAAAACATACTTATAACACAAAATTAATGTAAAAATTGATACCGAATATAAACGAAAAGAAGCCTACAATACTTGCAGACTTCTTTTCTGTGCCCTAAGCCGGGCTCGAACCGGCACGGATCGCTCCATTGGTGTTTGAGACCAACGCGTCTACCAATTCCGCCATCAGGGCTTTTTGACGATATAAAACTATAATTTGTCGGTTTCGGGTGCAAAGTTAATAACTTTTCCTGATTCCAGCAAAATTATTTCTGTAAAATTTCAGTGCCAACCGAAAAATTTACTCATAATGCACCTTTGCCTTACGAAGAACCCTCCAGCAACCACCTTCAAATACAGCCGTTCCGGCAGCATCATTTACCACCTTGGTCATTCCTGCAGTGTTGTCGGGTTCAGCTATCACACATGCTTCCGAAAGAGATTCCTTCGGCGTGAGCAGTGCCATTTTCCATACTGTCGGGTCACTCGCCACACGGAATGAGCCGGCATAACCGTCGGTGGTGTCAAGACGATAAATTGAGCTCCCCAAGTTAAGATTACGGTCTGCCCTCACAAATATTCCCCTCGCATTTGCCCTGCCAAGATATATGGTGCGTAATTGCACACTCTGCTGACCCTCTTCCTGCGTGACAGGCTGTTGCACCGGCTGCACTGTCATAGGGGTAGAAACGGGAGCCACTGCTGCAGCCTGTGCCACCAACTCCTGAGCAGGAGTCTGCACTGATGCCACAAAATTGGCAGCAGCGATATTGGCAGCATTATGCATATCGATAATTTTTTTATTTGCTTCAGCCAATCTGGTGCGTAATGAGGCAATCTCTGCTGTCAGAGTATCAATATTCCCTTTCAAGGTCACATTATCGGCATTGACTGTCTCTATCTTCTTCAATAAACTCTTTATCTCCTCATTTTTAGCATTCAAAGTGGCAGCAAATTTCTCACGCATAGCATTTGGACCGGCGGTGTCCTCAAGAGCCAACTGCTCACCCTCATCTTTTTTTTTGCGTGCAGAGACTGCCTCATTCTTCTTCATTACATTAGAGGCGAACACCACAAGGGCACAGACCACTGCAATCAGCACACAAAGAACCACTATGTAGACCCCCGTGTGGTTATCAGCTTTCTGAAGTTGCGGCTCATCTTCTTCCAGTTGGGCAAAAGCATCGGCAGCAGCCTCTGCCTGAGCAAGTGCATTCAGCGTAGTGGAATCAGCAGCATTCATATCAGTAGGTTGGGCTGCAGCAGGTTGAGCAGCTGCTTTTTGGACAGGAGTCTGCGAACCAGCCGCCGGCTGTGACGCTGCCGCTGCCACAGGGGCAGCCTGTGTTGAAGGTTTTGTCTCCGTCGGAGTTTTCTTTTCCGGCTCTTTAGACGGCGGGGTGACTGTCATAGCGCTAATCGCCTTCTTTGCACGTTTACGCCCTGCTCGCCCCTTTTCAACTAATCCGGGAGTCGAAAACGCCTTTACTCCCCAATAGTCTAAAAGTTGCTGCTTGTTCCACGATTTATAGTCATTCGGCACCGGGATAGCCTTAAACGCCTGGAGATTTTCTTTCTCCTTAGGCTTGAGTTGCCTTTCAAGCTCAGCCATTGTCTTGGCATTCACATTGTCAAGATAGCCGGAACCGTCGTTGGCATAGCGCAGATAAGCGGCAGTGGCGATTGTGCGTGCCTGCTCCATCTCCTTATCAGTGACAGCCTTTGCGCTAAAGGGTGTCAAAGTGAGAAGCATACTGAGCGAAATAATGTAGATGATTTGTTTCATTGTGGTTTCTTATATGCTTGAATGTTTTCCGGCATGGAGCAAGTCTTATCTGTGTTTTTTGCCGACACCGGAGGTTGGAATTGCAAAAGTAATAAAAATTCTGCGACCTCAAACAATAGAAACGTAAAATTCTTTTCTCCGATTACAAATCTTTTCGCAAGCGTGCCACCGGAATCCCCACGCGGTCACGATATTTAGCCACTGTGCGCCGCGATACCTCGTAACCCTTTGCTTCTATCAATTGCTTCAGTTTCTCATCACTAAGGGGGTGCAGCTTGTCTTCGTTGTCAACCAGATTCCTTATTTCCGCCTCTATCTTACGGTTGGTAAGCTGCTCTGAATTATCTTCCGTCTTGTCGTCGTCATCTCCGATAGTGTCGCTGAAGAAAAACCGTAAGGGGAATATCCCCCAGGCGGTGGCAACATACTTATTCGCCGTGGCACGTGAAATGACCGACAAGTCAAGCCCTGTGATAGCCGCAATATCTTTCAGCATCATGGGCTTCAACTGATAGACATCTTGAGTCTGAAAATAATCTTTCTGAATCGTAACTATTGCAGACATCACTGTCAGGAGCGTCTGCTGGCGTTGCTTGAGTATGGAAATAAAGTCACGCGCATCGTTATACCTCGTCACAACAAATTCCGACACATTATTATTGACTTCTGAGGGATTATCAGCTTCAGCATCACTGCCCTCTTTAGATGAGCTGCCACTCCCCTCTTTCCCACCATTATCTTCCAAGGAAGTCATGACATCTGAAAACGATCGGTCAATGGCAAGCTCCGGGATATTGTTGAGAGTTGACACCGTTATCTGACCGTCTTCATTGCTAACCACAAGATCCGGTATAATAATGTTTGAGGCGTCTTGATCTGTCGACAAAGAAGCTCCGGGTTTAGGATTGAGTGATACAATAAGATTAATTGCCTCTCTCACTCTCTCCTTATCAATCTTCAACCCTGAGATTATGCGGTGGGTATGCTTAAGCGTAAATTCCTCAAACTGCTCGTCAATGATCCGGAGAGCATCGTCGCGCTGCTGCGATGGCGGCAGATGCTCCAACTGAATCTTAAGACACTCGCGCAAGTCACGTGCGCCTACCCCGTATGGCTCAAGGTCATTTATCACTTTCAAGGCTGACTCCGCCTCCCCGAGAGTGACATGCACACCCTCCCGGAAATCCATGTCGTTGACGAGATTTGGCAACGGACGCCTCAGATAGCCATTGGAATCAAGGCTTCCGATTATATACAAGGCTGCATGACGCACTGCTGCCGGAAGGCTCTTCTCGGCAAGCTGGCGCGTAAGAGACTCATAAAGGGTTTCCCCGGCATTAGGCGGTGAGAAATCATAGTCGCCATAATCATCAGAAGAACGATTATAGGCGTGACGATAATAGGCGGGAGTCTCCTTGGCTACTACCGCCGTGTCATCTTCAGCTGTCAGAGCCGGATTATCTTCAAGTTCACGCTCAACAGCCTCTTCAAGTTCGGGTGCATTATACTCAAGCAGCCTGACGAAGCGAAGCTGCTGTGCGGAGAGTCGCTGGGATATCCGCTGATCGATAGACAAAGACTGTTTTGAAGCCATGTTTATTATATCTGTTCTTAAAAACCGACGCGAATTTAAGCATAAAATATGGCTCTTTTATAAAAAATAAAGGAAAAAATTGCGAATGAGCGAAAAAAAGATTAATTTCGCGTCTTGAAATCTGAAAGTGTTTGCTCCCTGTTAATTTCTTCACCCATGAAGTCTTCCGGAAGCAACCACTGAAAATCATAATAGAAATAACAAAGTCATCATAACAGACTGAAACAATTAAACAGACAAAATGGCATCCCAGAACCAACAGCAACAGGATGAGACAGCGATCGACAAAATGAACTCCCAGCTCACTGCAGCTGGCGACAAGATCGCCAACAACAAGAAAATTATATTTTGGGGCGTAGGCGTCATCGCCGTGGTGGCAGTCTTCGTGTTGAGTTATCTATTCATCTACCGTAATCCACACCTTCAGGGAGCTTATGAGGCTTACAACAAGGTTGAGACAGAGGTGATGGGCAATGACTCCCTCGCTGCCGTAAAATATATGGAGGTGGCAAATCAGTATAAGCACGATAAGGCTGGCAAACTGGCTGCCCTAAGCGCAGGACAGGCTCTCTACAATGAAGGCAAATATGCAGAGGCAGCCGACTATCTGAAACGCTTCTCTTCCGACGATGATGTGCTTGAGGCTAATACACTCGTGCTCGTTGGCGACTGCTATGTCAACCTTAAAAAATATGACGAGGCTCTCGACTATTTCCAAAAGGCTGTGAGAAAAGCCAACAGTAATCCCCAAATTGTGCCGCGTGTGCTGCTTAAAGAGGCTAACGTGTATGACGAGCAAAAGAAATATGACAAGGCTCTTGAATGCTATACTCAGATTAAAGACGGGTATCCTGACTTCAAGTTCGGAAACGGGCTTAGCATTGACGCCTACATTGCACGAGAGAATGCTCGCCTTGCAAAATAATCTTGAATGCTATCCATAAAATAATAAAACATCTTTGCTTATTTTATGAAAAAAGGCAGCGGCTTTCGAGTCGGCTGCCTTTTTCTTTTTTAATTGACTTCTGTAATATTGCAGTCGGAAGACTTTAAAATATCTGAATATTACTGAAATGTTTCAATATTTTGCCAAACTCTTATATAAAAGCTAATTTTGTAACAGAATAATAAACCAATTAATATAAAAACTTATGGCTATCAATCTTCAGAAAGGGCAACGCATAGACATTGGTCTACAAAAAGTCGGAGTCGGTCTCGGCTGGGATCCAAATATGAGCACCGGTTTTGATTTTGATCTTGACGCATCAGCATTCATGCTCGGAAGCAATAAAAAACTTCCTGCCGATGAGTTCTTTGTATTCTATAATAATTTGGTCTCTCCCGATCAGGCAGTGGAATCATCAGGCGACGACCGAACCGGAGGCAACAGCGACGGGGGTGACGACGAGACAATCACAGTTGATCTCTCAAAAGTTGACCCTCGTATTCAGGAAATAATCTTCACCGTTACGATCCACGAAGCGGTACAGCGCCGTCAGAACTTCGGACAGGTCCACAACTCCTATATTCGCATCTACAACGCACTGACCGGCAAAGAGATTGCTAAATATGATCTTGACGAAGACTTCTCAATAGAGACTGCCGTTGAGTTCGGACGACTTTACAAGCGTAATGGCGAATGGAGATTCGAGGCAATGGGCAGTGGATATAAAGGCGGTCTACAGTATTTCGTTGATAAATACGTAGACTAAGACTATATTCTTTTTTACTAATCTCTCAAAACTTAACAACTATGGCAATACGTCTTGAAAAAGGGCAGCGTATCAATCTTGAAAAGAACAACGGCTCAAAACTCACCAACTTCTGCGTTGGGTGTAACTGGGGAGCCATACCCACCGGAGGACTATTCGGTCTGGGTAAATCTACCAAAGATGTTGACCTCGACCTCAGCTGCATAATGTTTGATTCTAATGGTCAGCTTTTCGACCACATCTATTCCCCGCTCTATCGGATTGAATTTCTCAACCGTTATGGAATGCCACTCGGGAAAGTTGACTCCAACGACTTGGCTCTCCATCACAGCGGCGACGACCTAAAGGGCGACCAAAGTGGTAATGACGGACTGGACAATGAAATAATCACAGTTGATCTCAACCGCGTAAACCCGAATGTCGACCAAATCTTCTTCTTTCTTAACAATTGCGGACGTGAAGACTTCTCTCAGATCCCTTATGCTTCAATCCGTATGTATGAGGGTACCCCGCAAAAAGTAAAGGAAGTTTTTGCCTCCTATGATGTCGCCGCCAATCCTCGCTTTAAGGGAATGACAGCTCTCATAATGGGTAAGCTCTACCGTCGAAACGGTGAGTGGAAATTCTCAGCCATCGGAGATGCCTATCCTGATACCAACATCTGCGAGACAATCAAAAGAATTGCACAAAACTATGTTAATTAAATAAAATATGAGAAGACTACCCGTATATCTATTGCTTGACACCTCCGGCTCAATGTATGGCGAGCCTATTGAGGCAGTGAAAAACGGCGTTCAGGTGCTTGTGTCTACACTTCGTCAGGACCCTTACGCTCTTGAGACAGCCTATCTCAGCCTTATCACATTTGACAGCTCTGCTAAGCAACTTACCCCGCTCACAGAGCTTTCCGCTTTCCAGCAGCCGAACCTTCAGGCAAACGGCTGTACCGCTCTTGGGGAGGCGCTTAGCTTACTTGCGCATAAGGCTGACCAGGAAGTAACCAAGACCACTATGGAGAAAAAGGGTGACTGGAAGCCTCTCGTCTTTATTATGACCGACGGTGAACCTACCGACGATCTTAACAAGGGGCTTGCCGAATTCAAAAAACGGAAATGGGGTATGGTAGTGGCTTGTGCTGCCGGTGCCGGTGCCAACACTGACACTCTTAAGAAAATTACTGAATGTGTAGTCTCGCTCGACACTGCCGACAGCGCAACTATAAAAGCCTTCTTCAAGTGGGTATCCGCTTCTGTAAGTGCAGGGAGCATGAAGGTTGAGGAAACGGGTGCTGACCCGACGGCTCTCAGCGAACTACCACCTCCACCCCCGGAAGTAAATATTGTGATATGAGACGTCTGCCTGTTTATTTGCTTATCGACACCTCCGGCTCTATGCGTGGTGAACCCATAGAGTCGGTTAAGGTCGGGCTTGAAGCGATGGTGTCAGGTCTTCGCCAGGATCCGTTTGCATTGGAATCAGTGTGCATAAGTATCATCACTTTCGATAAAGAGGTGAAACAAATCCTCCCCCTCACCCCTCTTGACGAATTGCAGCTGCCAGAGATAACAACCCCGGAAAGCGGACCCACCCACACCGGGAAAGCTCTCCAACTGCTTTGTGAGAAAATTGATAATGAGGTGAGACTAAGCACTCCTGAGCAAAAAGGCGACTGGATGCCCCTTCTCTTTCTAATGACCGATGGGAAACCCTCCGACAGTCAATTGTATAAAGAAATGATACCGGAGATCAAGAAACGTCACTTTGCAAGCATAGTTGCCTGTGCTGCCGGAATGAGTGCCAAGATCGAACCGCTGAAGGAGCTGACTGATGATGTTTATTCACTTGACACCGTTGACAGCGCGGCTTTCAAAAAGTTCTTCAAATGGGTTTCCGATTCAATCGGCGTAGGCAACCGAAGCATCGGGGCTACCGACTCACTCGTGCTGCCGCCACCGCCTCCGGAAGTAAACGTAATAATTTAATGATGAATTATTAAAGATTAAAGATTAATTATGAAGCCAAATACCCTCAACGAGAAAAGTTTCCGTTTCGCAGCCAAATATATAACCTCTTGTAAAAAAGGAAGCTGCCGAAACTGAATATTGGCTGGAATTACTTTGTGCTGCAGGAATCATAACTACGGAAGAAGCAGAATCCTTACTGCAAGATTTTAGGAAGCTTATTAAAATGTTAGTATCCTTCTGTAAAACCTTGGTACTACGTAACCCAAATCCATAATTAATCTTTAATCTTTTATCACCAATCTTTAATCATTAATCATTGTTTAAATGAACTGTAAACTTGTAGGTCAATTTGTCCAGCATCTGGAAGTAATTCTTGAGCCTGGTGAAGATTTCTATTCTGAAAAGGGGTCATTAATCTATCTCGAGGCAGGTATCGAGAAGGAATTGGGCTTCAACGGCTCCGGACTCGGACGTATTCTTGGTGCAAAGCTGTCAGGGGAATCACTGTTTATCCTGCGTCTTTACAATGTCACCAACATGCCGCGTAAAATCGTTATCGGGAGTCGCTACGGATTGGTACCGGTAAAGCTCAATGGAGAGTCCATGATTTGTCATAAAGGTGTCTACGTCGGCTCAAACAACCGTGTGAATGTGACCACCAAACTATCTATTGCCGGCATGGTTGGCGGTATGGGATTGGTGCTACAAAAGATTCAAGGAAGCTCAACCGTATTTCTTGATACCACCGGTACCCCTATCGTAATCAACCTGCGACCGGGAGAATCAATTGAAGTGGATGAAGACCATATAATCGCCCTTCTAAACATTCACGAGCATCAGATGCAATCAAATTGGTCACTCGGCAACCTAATAGGCGGCGAAGGACTCAGCATGATGCGCATCACCGGACCCGGCACAGTCTATCTGTCACCCGGAAAATTCTACACCCCTATACCTCAATAATTATTCATTGGTATATTAATTTCATTTTTAAAGAAATTCAATAAAATCCAAACAGATGGCATCTGAAGCTGTTCATAAACCAATATCAGACTCGGTTGGTCAACCGAGTCTGAAGCCGATTCCTACTCCCATGGATTCAATACCTTATGTGCTGCCTATATCTTCCACACAACAGGATGTCCTTAATTATCTGCATAAAAATCCAAAGGGGATTACTTTCGTACACGGTAAAGCCGGGTGTGGGAAAACTCACCTTATAAAGAAGATTGAATCATCTAATCCCGGCTGTCAAGTTTTAACTCCAACAAACTTGGCTGCCTCTCTTTATAAGAGGGCAAGGACACTGCATTCATTCTTTCATAAAGGTTTTGACAATTTAGAGGAGGGAATACAAGACATCAAAAATATTTCCCCCCAAAAAGCAAAATTAATACTTAATGACCTGTCAAATGTAACCAGACTTATCTTTGATGAAATTTCAATGGTGAGGTCTGACACATTTGAAATGATGAACCAGATTTGTCAGAAAGCTATAGGAAACACGTTGCCATTTGGTGGCATACCGGTTGTCGTTGTCGGGGATTTATTCCAGCTACCCCCTATTGTGACTGATGAGGCAATTTATACTTATCTCATGAAAGAATATGGAGGTATCTATTTCTTTGATAGTCATGTTATTAATAATAACCTTGACAACATAAAACTTTTTGAGCTTACAAAGTCATATCGTCAAATAAATGATCCCGAATTTGTCACGCTGTTAGATGCTTTTAGACAACCCTTATCTACTGACAAGAAAGTCGAGCTTCTTGAGGCTATTAATGCACGTGTCACATCTGTTCTGCCGGATGATGCAACCTACATAGCATCATCAAATGATCAGGTGGCAGCAATAAATACTGAGAAACTAAAGGCACTCCCCGGCGAATTGTACAGTCTTGAAGCTACCTACTCCATAAAACTAAAAAAACATACCTCTCACGTGACTATTAAACATAGTGAGTTACCATCTAAACATGATATTGAGCCAATAGTGATACCTTCACAATATGACGGTGTGCTAAATTTTAAGGAAGGTGCAAAGGTAATGCTTACCAAAAACTGTAAAGTTAACCGCAAACCATATTACACAAACGGCGATTTTGGAACAATTAAAAGTTTCGATGACTCAACTTTCAAGATTACTTTAGAAAAAAATAAGAAGGAGATTTACTGCCCTTATTGGGACAATGAGCTGATAGACAAGAGATATAAGTTTAAATACGATCCTAAGCAGCATAAAATTATACGTGGACAATCTCCTATCCAAATCACACAGCAATACCCTGTAAAATTAGCTTACGCCTTTACAATCCATAAATCGCAGGGGCAGACCTACGATAAGGTGATTCTCGATTTGAAAAGCCATATTTTTGCTCCCGGTCAACTTTATGTTGCGCTCAGCAGAGCAAAATCATTGGATACTCTTTATCTTACAAAAAAAGTCACTTACAGTGATATAATTTCTGACGAGTCTGTATTTATATTCCTCAATAAGATTCGATTGGCAAATGGCGCCGCCCCTGCCTCCACGCCAATTGAATCTAAGCGATCTGATATACTCCGGAAGAGAATAGATAATCCAACATGTGATTCCTTCTTAACTTTTATCAAATCAAACGAGAAAAACGAATCAACTAAAGATTTTCTATGTCACACATTAGAGAGTTATAAATCCGTATTTGATTTAGGGCAAATGGTATTGGCTATGGAAGAATTGGTGAAAATCATTGACCTTATTAATACCACTTATATCACTGATCGTTACCAAAATCTGATAGCCGATATGCTTGCCAAACACCCTTCTGAAGAAGATTGCACGTATAATCTTAATGCAATTTTTGAGATTTATACAGATGTTGTCAAGTCTCCTCGTCAGCAACTAATGGCTGATAACAAATATCTCCCAAAAAATTAATATACACCCTTAATAACCAACTTTTATATTAAATTCTTATGAACAGACATCAACGCATGGCATCAAGAAAGAGTCAGACAATCAGTCGCCTTAATGATACGGCAAGAGCTATTGACAAGGCAATGAATTTGGCAGGTGTGCCTGCTTCCGATAAAGAATCTTTCCTCAACTGGACCATATCTTCGTTGTGGAACACATACAAGCAAAAACGTATGAATAAACGCATAATCATTGAAGATGAAATCCGGAAACTCGGAATCCGTCTTCCAAACGGAACAGTAAAAAAAGAGTATGAAACATCTTTTGAGCTTCCCGGCGACAGGATACATAATGTAAAACTCCTCGGAACTGAAGACCTGGGACTCTCATTTGAATATGATGGAAAATGTACTTTGAGAGGGAAACCTAAAATGTCCGGTGACTTCAATCTGAAACTACAGTATAATACCATCGAAGGTGAACCCGTTTCGGAATTGACTATCCCCGTGGCTTTTAATCCTGACCCACGGAATTTGTGGAAGAATATCCCCACTGACCCTAATATCCCGTATTATAAAGCTGACAGCCGTTGCCAATATATTAAGGTTGAGGCAGGGGAAGATGGTTTGATGAAGAAAGACATTATTGCCGCAAGTCAACGTGGAAGAAGCCATGCTCAAGAAGGGAAGGCTCGCGATGATCACTTCAGCATTTACCATTGCGATGACTCCGACTGGTATATACTTGCCGTGGCAGACGGTGCCGGGTCTGCTAAATACTCACGCAAAGGATCGGAAGTTGCTTGCAACGCCGTAGTAGAACATTGCAAAAACAAACTCCTGAATAATCCGGAGTTTGAAACCTCTATCCGGGAATATGAGGCAGACAGGGATAATAAAGAGAAACGCACCAACCTCACGCGCCATGTCATTGACATTGTATATAACGGTGCCTTGAACGCCCATGATGCTGTCAAGAAAGTGGCTTTGGCAAATGACGAGGCTAAATTGAAAGATTTTGCCACTACGCTTATGTTTGCTATCTGCAAGAAATATGACTTCGGTTGGTTTATCGCATCTTTCTGGGTGGGTGATGGTGCAATGTGCCTCTTTGATGACAAGAACAAGACTGCCAAACTTCTCGGCACCCCCGATGAAGGTGAATTTTCAGGGCAGACTCGCTTCCTAACAATGCCCGATATATTCCGCGATCCTGAAGTGGTGAAAAAGAGACTCCGAATGGCAATCGTGCCTGACTTCACAGCTCTCTTCCTTATGACTGACGGCGTTTCTGACCCTATGTTTGAGACAGATAAAAACCTCAACGACTATTCCAAATGGGAGGAATTTTATAATCGTCTGCAAACAGGCTTTCCTGAAGATGAGATAGGCGGTGTTAATCTTTCTGATGATAATGAGAATGCAAAAGATCAGCTCCTTGGCTGGCTTGACTTCTGGAGTCAGGGCAACCATGACGACCGTACAATCGCAATTCTCAAATAATGACTATTGACTATGGCAAAGACTATAAAACTGAAGGCGACTGACGGCTCCCCCGTTGAATTCGTTGATGAAGTCATCGGTAGCGGGGCAATGAAAGATGTGTATTTCAGTCCTGACAAAAGCTATGTGGTCGGCTTTTTCCGTGAACCGCAAGATGCTAATGCCAAAGACAGGCTTCAAAATATTGTGGGCACTTACCGGGATAAGATCTTCGGACAGATTGGCGGTGATTATTGGGAAAACCTCTTCTGCTGGCCCACCAAGCTCGTTGAATGGAATGGTAAGCTGGGTATAGTATGCCCGGCTTATCAAAAGCATTTTTTCTTCAACGACGGCAGATTCAAGGGGAAAGAGAAGGAGGGGAAATGGTTCGCGTCTGCAAAACTCCGGAATAAATTCCTGACCCCTAAGGAGAAAGGAACCTGGCTAAGCCACTATCACATGTGCCTGCAGATAGCCCGTGCTGTGCGTCGTCTCCATGCCGCAGGGCTTGCCCATTCCGATTTGTCGTATAAAAACGTACTGGTTGACCCCGAAAGCGGACGGGCTGCCGTAATTGACTGTGACGGCTTGGTTGTGCCCGGCAAGTATCCACCTGATGTCGTCGGCACTCCGGACTTCATTGCTCCCGAAGTGCTCCAGACTCGCTCCCTGAAAGTTGGCGATCCTAATAAAAAATTACCGAGCATACTGACCGACCGCCATGCCTTGGCTGTACTGATCTATATGTATCTGCTCAACAGGCACCCACTGAGAGGTGGTAAGGTGCATGACCTTGATGCCGCAAAAGACGAAGAGTTGTCTATGGGAGAGAAGGCATTATTTATAGAGCACCCGACAGATAAAAGCAATCGTCCAAAAATCCAGAATATGGCACCTTCCGAACTGCCGCAGGGAGATGTGGAGAAACGACCCTACTCTATTTGTGGTCCCTATCTTAAGGAATTGTTTGACCGCGCGTTCATCGATGGGCTGCATGATCCTTCAAAGCGCCCTACTGCCGACGAGTGGGAAACTGCTCTTGTAAAGACCACCGACCTTATGCAGCCGTGTCAGAATCCGGACTGTGAGGCTCACTGGTTTGTGTTCGACAATTCAACAAAGCCGAAATGCCCGTTCTGTGGAACTGAATACCACGGACAGTTGCCTGTGCTTAATTTATATTATTCCCCTGCTAAGGGAAGATTTTTGCCGGAAAATTATCGGCTGATGGTCTATGACAAGCAATCACTCTATATGTGGCATGTCAATCGCCTGGTGTCACCCAACGAGCGTATTAACCCCGAGGATAAAAAACCGGTGGGCGACTTCCATTTCCACAACGGGAAATGGATCCTCATCAACCGACGCCTACCCGATATGTGGGACGTAACCACCCCCACCAAACGCCAGATAAAACCCGGCGAATACGTCGAACTGACTGAGGGTCGTAAAATCCTCCTCTCCTCTGCCGACGGCGGGCGCCTGATTGTGGTACAGCTCGTCTCCAACTAACTCCCCTGTAAGTCATAGCCTCGTAAAAATAGCCCATCTTTCCCTAAAAATTGACTCATAACTAAAGTTGTTATAAGTCAATTTTTAGGGAAAGAATTTAATTACCCTGCCATATAGTTTTAATAACGTGTGAAAAGTTTTTAATAAAGTACGACATCACTCCCCTAACCTCCCTATTCTATTTCTCTATTGTAATTTATCTAAAAAATAACTACCTTTGCGCATGAAAAGAATTGAGCGTGTTTCCATTGCAAGGGTGTTTTCCGACTTGATAAAGGCGGATAGGATTGTTGACACAGGTGAAATGGAATATTGGGAAAAGATATGCACAAAGTATGCGATTTCAAAGGAAATGGAAGTCGAGGCACAGCACATCACCTTTGCTGACGCCCTCAAGACCATCAGTCAGTCGCAAGAAACTGACTTAAAGACAGATTTTCTGAGTGATTGCCAGTCAATGACCATCAGCGACGGATTCTGCACCCACTCGGAAGCCCTTATTCTGATTGCACTTATCTTTATGTTAGACGATAAGTTCCAATACAGCGTAGAGCCGATATCAATCCCACGTGCCAACTTCAATATCGACATGGCAACCGCCCTGTATATTGAAAATGACTACGATGTGACCACAAACAATGCCATAAAGAAAGGTTATCGCACCATCTTCAAAGAATTGCAGTTAGCCAGGTTCCACTTTATCTACTTGCCTAAAATAATCGAGCATTATCGCGACACTGATCCAAAGCTATTCCACCGGATACTCTCTTTTCTTGCCCCCTCAATGAGCGCAGAAGGCATTGACCATACCTACAACTCCCTGTTGAAAATGACAACAGGCACCTTCTGTAAGGATCTGCTTTGCAACCGACTCGGCATTACCGATCTTCGCACCACTGTCCCCTCTTTGCTAATTAAAATAGGAAACAGCTTTGTAGGAGAAACAGCTTATGCAAACTATATCCGGATAGAAGTAGATGAAGCCATCATCACAACAGTGCAGTCGTTTATCGACCGTTTCTGTGAAATGCTTAACAGCGATGTCTTCGTGGTCAATACCTCCGAGGAACGTGATAATCAGTTTCATTTTCATGGATTCTACAAGCAGCTGCTTGACATATTCTTGGTGCGCCGCAACATACGCAGCGCAATTTATATAAACCCCTACAAAGAAGAGATCTACTTCCCTGACATTGACTCGAAGGCAAAAGGGCTACACCGCCGTGAACGCGCTCTTTATGCACTCCTGCTATGCCAAGGGCGCGACGGCATAAATTTCACTTCGCCCAGATCGGCAGAGGCATTAGAGAGGTATAACCGTCGCTTGAAGAAATTTCAAAAACGCTACTCTGCCATCTATGAAATGTTTGGGGGCGACAAGGAAACAGTTCCGGATTTAAGCATTCCCGAAATCCGACGCCCAATTTTCAGTTGTCTCAAACGCTCTCTTAAAAACCTGCAATCTCTTTATAATCCTGAAGACTACAACGTCACCAAAAACTCTGACGGTTCATTCGCCGTCCATATAGAGCCTGACCTCGTGTTTGTGAATCAGTTGGATAATGAAGAGCCGGTGCCTCTTCTTAAATCAGAGATGTATCGTAGATGGGCAGAGGAGGCATAAGGTTGTAACATTGCAACCGGCAATTTAGGCAACCATTGAAAATAAACTGAAATATTGTGATATTTTAGCATATATTCTGTTTAAATTATAATTTTGCATATACTTTATTATAAAACTAACCCAAAGTTATTAGCGTATGTATAACAACAATAACCAAATTAATGTCTCCCCCAGTCTTATAAAAGGTCTCCTCTGGGGTGTGGCAGGAATCATTGTCATCATTGTGGCAATGGCGTTTATACGCCCGTGGTACAACGTGTGGTCACAGGAGATGGAAGGTAAGGCAGAGTTTGCAAAAGCCGAGCAAAACCGTAAAATCAAGATTGAGGAGGCACGTGCGAATCTCGAAGCTGAGAAACTGAATGCTCAGGCTGAGATTGAGCGTGCCAAGGGCGCAGCAGAGGCAATCCGCATTGAAAACGGCAGTATCACCCCTACCTACATTCAGTATCTTTGGGTGCGCCAGCAGGCTGATCTCAGCAATAAGACTGTGATTTATGTCCCCACTGAATCCAACCTCCCGATTCTTGAGGCAACCCGACTGATAAATAACGGGAAGCAAAACTAAACTATTTTCCAAATATATGTCACAAAACAATCATTACAAAGGCTTGACCGAGGCTGAAGTGTCGGAAAGTCGTAAAAAGCATGGTGTCAATATTCTGACACCTCCCGAAAAGGAACCTCTCTGGAAGAGGTTCCTTGAAAAGTTTGGCGACCCACTTATAATCATTCTTATGATTGCGGGTGTGCTGTCTATCGGAATTTCCTGCTATGAGTATTGGGGACTGAATGAGGGTGCCGGAGTGTTCTTTGAGCCGATAGGTATTTTCATTGCCATTCTCCTTGCCACCGGACTCGCCTTCATTTTCGAGCTTAAGGCAGACAAAGAGTTTGCACTGCTCAACCAGGTTAACGACGACGAGCCGGTGCAGGTGATACGCAACGGCAACGCAATGCAGATTGCAAAAAAAGACGTGGTTGTAGGCGACATCGTTATTCTCAACACGGGTGAGGAAGTGCCGGCTGACGGTGAGTTGCTCGAGGCTGTGTCGCTTAACATTGACGAGTCAACCCTTACCGGAGAACCAATGTGCCACAAGACCACTGACAAGGCTCAGTTTGATCCTGATGCCACTTTCCCCTCCAACCACGCGATGCGTGGCACTAAGGTGATGGAAGGTCACGGCGTGATGCGAGTGCTTGCCGTGGGCGACAAGACCGAAAATGGCAAGGTGTTTGAGGCAGCTCAGATTGACGACAGTGTCAAGACCCCTCTCAACGAGCAACTCGACGGTCTCGGCGATCTTATCACAAAAATCTCCTATGGTTTTGCGGCTGCCATCATTATAGGCAGAATCGTATTATACTTCATCAATGTCTCCGATTTTAATTGGGTTTCATTCGTCGCTTACTTGCTCCAGACTCTTATGGTGGCTGTAACGCTGGTTGTGGTTGCCGTTCCGGAGGGTCTGCCTATGGCTGTGACTCTCTCGCTTGCCTATTCTATGCGCCGTATGCTCAAGACTAATAATCTTGTGCGTAAGATGCATGCTTGCGAGACTATGGGTGCCACCACCGTTATCTGTACCGATAAGACTGGCACGCTGACACAGAACCAGATGCAGGTCTACAAGACCAATTTCTTTGGTAATCCTTCTGATGAGGTGCTTTATGAGGGAATCGCGGTAAACTCTACTGCCCAGCTTGATCTTTCCTCTGCGAAACCTCAGGTGCTTGGCAATCCGACGGAAGGTGCGCTGCTTCTTTGGCTTAAAGAACGTGGTGCCAATTACATCACATTACGTGAAAATGTGACCCGTGTTGAGGAACTTCCCTTCACTACTGAGCGCAAATATATGGCTTCAGTGGTTAAATCCGCCACCGGAAAGACCATTCTTTATGTAAAAGGTGCCCCGGAAATTGTGTTCGGAATGTGTAAGAACACTGCCGGTGTCACTAAGAAGGAAATTGACGCCCAACTATTGGAATATCAGAATCAGGCGATGCGCACACTTGGTTTCGCCTACCAGGAAATTAACCCTGGTGATAAGACCATTGAAAACAATAAGGTCGCTGCGACAAATCTTACTTTCCTTGGCATCGTCGCAATCTCCGACCCTGTGCGCAGCGATGTACCGGCTGCCGTGAGGGAAGTGCTTGATGCAGGTATCAAGGTTAAGATTGTAACCGGTGACACCCCGGGTACTGCCAAAGAGATCGGTCGCCAGATCGGTTTATGGAAAGACAGCGTTGATGACGACCGTAATATCATAACCGGAACTGAGTTTGCCGAACTCTCCGACGATCAACTCAAAAAACGTGTGGGAGACCTGAAGATTATCGCACGTGCCCGTCCAATGGATAAAAAGCGTCTCGTGGAGGCTCTTCAGGCAAACAATGAGGTTGTGGCTGTCACCGGCGACGGTACTAACGATGCCCCCGCACTGAAGACTGCCCATGTCGGTCTGTCGATGGGCGATGGAACTTCCGTTGCCAAGGAAGCCTCTGACATTACCATCATCGACAACTCTTTCTCTTCTATCGGACGCGCCGTGATGTGGGGGCGTTCACTTTACCAGAACATACAGCGTTTTATCCTCTTCCAGATGACGGTGAATGTCGCTGCTTGTTTCATAGTGTTGTTCGGTGCCTTCATGGGTATGCAGTCGCCGCTTACCGTGACACAGATGCTTTGGGTAAACCTAATCATGGATACTTTCGCGGCAATGGCACTCGCCTCTCTCCCACCTTCCTCCACGGTTATGCACGACAAACCGCGTTCACGCGAGGCTTTCATCATCAATAAACCTATGTGGAGCGCGATTATAGGTGTAGGCGGAATCTTCTTCCTTATCCTTCTCGCTATTCTCTACTACTTTGAGCACACCGACATCACTTGTCTTACGGAAGTCGGCAAAGTGCCTATGGGTGAAAACACCGGGCTTTCCGGCTATGAGCTGTCGCTCTTCTTCACAATCTTCGTGTTCCTGCAATTCTGGAATATGTTCAACGCCCGTGCCTTCGAGACAGGACGCTCCGCATTCCATTTTAAAGGGTGTGGAGGCTTCGGACTCATTGCTCTGGTTATCGTAGTCGGTCAGATAGTAATTGTCACCATCGGAGGTGAATTCTTCAGTGTAGTGCCCCTTAAATTAATTGACTGGGTAATCATCATCGCCTCAACCTCACTGGTACTCTGGTTCGGCGAAATCCTGCGTCTCTTCAAACATTGACCCAACTTGTCTACAAAAAATCAGGTCTGTATTCCTTACATCGGAAATACAGACCTGATTTCATTATATATAGGTTATGGATTATAATTTGGAATATTCTTCATCACTTACCGGTTCGAGCCATTCATTTGAAGTGTTTTCCCCATCAATCTCAAATGCAAGATGAGAAAACCAACTGTCGGCTGCTGCCCCGTGCCAATGTTTAACGTTTGCCGGAATGTGAATCACAGTACCAGGAAGGATTTCCACTGCGGGCTTACCCTCCTCCTGATACCAGCCACGTCCAGCCACGCCTACAAGCATCTGACCGCCACCCTCGGTAGCCTTGTGTATATGCCAGTTATTGCGGCAACCAGGCTCAAAGGTAACATTGAAAAATTTCACCTGTTCTGTAGAAATCGGTGCCAGATAACTGTTGCCTATAAAATACTTGGCAAAAGCAGTATTCGGCTCACCAATCGGGAAAATCATCTCCTTCTGAAACTGTGCCTTGGCATCGTCACCCTTAATGTCTTCATTCCACACCTCTTTGGCAAGGCGGAAAGCAGCCCAAGCTTTGGGCCAACCGGCATAAAATGCTATCTGGGTAATAATTTCTGAAATTTCAGTACGGGTAATCCCGTTCTTCTTAGCCTCCTGAAGATGAAAAGTAAGCGAACTGTCAGTAAGACCCTGACTGATAAGACAAGTTACCGTCACCAAACTGCGGTCACGCAGTGAAAGAAGGTCATTTCTACTCCACACCTCGCCGAAAAGAATATCATCATTGAGATGGGCGAATTCAGGTGCAAACTCCCCAAGTTGGGTACGTCCTGCGGTCTGTACAATTTTCTGTTGAGCCATAATACTGAGTGTTAATGTTAACAGCAATGAAAGGGCACAAAGTCTCTTCATAATAACTATATACTTAAAACAATTATCTCACCATAATTACCGAGAGCCTCATAAATTAATGGAATAAATCATCATCTACTCAACCCCATGAATTTAACGCATTCCACACATCAAAAATTATACCCATTTCTCCCAAAATCCAACCCAAATTCCCCTAATCCCTACCAAAATTCACGATTCATCCCACATCCATTCTCAAGATCTCAAATCAAGAGTCTTATCAGCAATTCTGCCCAAATAATTTCATACTTTTGAATAATTTCATTTTATGTTTTTGAAACTATTTACTTTATTAAATTGAATTAACAGAAGATTGACACATCTGCCATGAAATGGCTGTATAGGCATAACAATTATTACTATGATGGCATAGTGACTTACCAAAAAACATATTAAATGAAGGCTTATTAATGCAAAATGCTTGGTTTTTAAAATATTTATTAATAACTTTGTAAAAGATAAATTCACCATCAAATCTGTGATGCGGTTTGATAGTATGCTTTCCTACTACCTTATTTAATCTTTACTCAGTTAATCTTTTGAATCTAAGATGATAATTCAATTCATAATAGTGACATTTGAGGAACACATAGCCCCTGTTGAGCTTCCTTGGTTTCGAGGGGCAATTATTGAGCTTGCAGGGAATAATCCTCTATTTCATAATCATTTGAATCAAGGTTATAATTACCGATACCCTAAAATTCAGTATAAAATCATTAATGACCGTCCTGCAATTTTAGGTGTCAATGAGGGAGCTGACTCCCTAAGACAACTTCTATCCGCTACAACACCATTCCATTTTAGACTGGGACACGTATTCAAAGAGTTTCACGTAGCTTCTGTTGGGGAATGGAGTGAGGAAGTCAGCATAACGCCTGATCTTCATAATTATAGAATAGAAAACTGGTTGCCCTTAAATGCCCGCAATTATAATGAATATCTTAATTCAGGAAGTATGGCAGAGCGCATCTTTATGCTTGACCGCATTCTGACAGGCAATATCCTATCTTTTGCAAAAGGGATGGGGATATTCTTTGACTCACAGGTTATATGCCGTTTTGAGGATCTCAAAAGCAGAGGCAATTTATCTTATAAAGGGATTGACCTGCTAAGTTTTTCAGGCACATTTAAGAGTAATGTGCTGTTGCCTCAATGGATTGGATTAGGAAAATCAGCAAGTTTAAATCATGGAATAATAACTCAAATATAATATGGCACAATATCTTTATGGAGCCGCCGTGCAAGGAATTCAAGGGTTCATCTTCCAGACTGACAAACTAAGAGAAATTGTCGGTGCAAGTGAACTCGTTGAAAGGATATGCACAGAGCTGTTCGCCAAAGTTCTTTACAACTACACCCCCACTCCGCAAGAAGATGCGGCTGCTATGGCAACCCAACTTTTATCACATCTTAAGGCAGACGAAAACGCTATCCTTAATGCTGCCGGAAATATAAAATATATTTTCGATAATGAAGAGGAGTGCAGACGTGTTGCGCGTATCTTCCCAAAGACTGTCATGCAGTTTGCGCCGGGCATCACCATAAGCCAAAGCGTGGTGAAAGTGGAGCCGGATAAATTTAAAGAGGCAGTGCAGCAGCTGGAAAAGAATCTCCGGACACAACGCAACAAGCAAATGCGCGATCTGAGCATCGGTCTTATAGGCATTCGCCGCAGCCGCGATACAGGGTTGCCGGTTACTCATCTACGGGATTATGATAATAAAACAAACTATCTGGATTCAGCCACCTACCATAAGCTCTTTGATGAAAAAGGTAAGCGGAAAGAAACATTCAAGCTCCTTTGCAAGAAGGCTTTCGGTGATTGCCTTCCACTGGAGACTGAGAAAGATATTCAACGTCTGCCTCTTGACATTAAAGACATGACTTCCTCCAACGACTGGATAGCGATAATCCATGCCGATGGTAATGGTCTCGGGCAAGTAGTTCAGAGAATCGGTACTGATAAGGATAAGTTTCGTGAATTTTCAAGGTTGCTTGACGAGGCTACTACGGAAGCAGCCGTAAAAGCATTTGAAGAAACCATTAAGCCAAAACTGTCTGAAAATGATTCCATACCAATCAGACCTATCGTATTAGGAGGTGACGATCTCACGGTGATCTGCCGTGCTGACCTTGCTATCCCCTATACGCAGGCTTTCCTCAGATCCTTTGAAGAAAAGACTCACGCAAAACTTGGAGACACCCTGCTTGGTAAAAAGTCAAACGGCAAATATGGTGCCCCAATTTTCAATGATAAATCTGATTTCCTTACCGCTTGTGCGGGGATAGCTTTTATCAAGTCTTCTTTCCCGTTCCATTTCGGTTATCAGCTTGCGGAGTCTCTCTGCGACAGGGCAAAGAAAGACACAAAAGCCATATTTGACGCCACCAATGGCAATCTTCCGGCATCATGCCTTATGTTCCACAAAGTCCAAGACAGTTTTGTCACCGACTACGAAAGCATTGCCGAAAGAGAACTTCGTCCTGCCGACGGCATATCATTTGAGTTCGGACCCTATTATCTTAACAAGGATCGACAGCCGGGTAATCTCTCAAAAGATAAGTTTAAGCAGCGTTGGACAATTGGCGAGCTTATATCCTCATTAGAAAAACTGAAGGGTAAAGATGGCAATGCCGTAAAATCAAATCTCAGGAACTGGCTGACTCTGTTGCATGATAATCCCGCTATGGCTGATCAGAAGTTGAAGAGAATCCTTGACATTATCTCTGTTTCTATGAAAGAATATGTTGAGTCTATCACAACTTCGTTTGACAATTCAAAAGTCTATCCGGTCTACGATATTCTTTCTATCCACACAATAAATAACCAGACTACAAGATAAATCATGGACATAGAATATAAGGTTGATTTTTTCACCGATTGGCATTGTGGCTCGGGACTCGCTGCCGGTGCTGATGTCGACGCGCTGGTGATTAAGAATGGAAAGGGACTCCCCTACATTCCCGGCAAAACAGTCAAGGGACTGTTACGCGAAGCCATAGAAGATATCATAACTTTTTACGGAGGCAAAGAGGATCCCCGCAATCAAAGCCTATACCAATATTTCATCGAGGCTTTCGGAATTTTTATTGACAACACCGATAACCCTGACTTAAAAAATGTCATGGAGCGCGGAAACGCATTCTTTACCAATGCAGAGCTACCAAAAGACGCACAGGATATCATAGAGTCAGAAAAACTCTACCCTTACATTTACCGCACATTGTCAAGCACCGCAATTGATCCCAATGGCATCGCAGTAGACCACAGTCTGCGAAGAATTGAAGTGGCAGTGCCCTGCACCCTCTATGGGAAAATATTGGGGTTGCCTGACGACGGCGAGTTTAATAAATTAGTGGCTGATGGTCTGAGCTACATCAAAAGGCTCGGACAAAACCGTAACAGGGGACTCGGACGCTGTTCCTTCACGATTGTGAATAAGACTGCTCCTACCCAAAATAAATAAAGGATATGAAAGTTCTCAAATTTAAATGTACGCTCCTCTCCGAAGTGATCCTTAACAGGAACTCAGCCACCTCGGGTCCCAATGAAACTCTTGATTTTATCCCCGGCAGTAACTTTCTGGGAATAGTTGCCGGAAAGCTTTATCCCCGCGATTCAGACAACGGAAAGATGGACGAGGCAATGACCATTTTCCATAGTGGCAAGGTACGCTTCGGCGATGCGCATCCTTCTATTGGCGATTTTCGTGGACTTAAAGTCCCGGCATCAATGTTTTATCCTAAACTCAGTAAACCGGAGGAGGAACTTTACATACATCATCTGATCCCGGCAGAAGCAGACATGGGTAAAAAGCAGTTGAAGCAGTGTCGCAACGGGTTTTATGATTTCTCAGTGTCTGCGGCTACGGAAGGCTCAACTGCCTCCCCTGCTGCAAAACTGATAAAGACCGCCACAAATTTTGCTATCAAATCGGCATACGACCGCTCTTCACGCCGCTCAAAAGATGAACAGCTTTTCAGCTATCAGTCACTTCGCTCCGGCGTGGTGATGTATTTCTCTGTTGAAATTGATGATAGCGAAATGTCGCCACAGGAAAGCAACGAACTGGCAGAGAAAATTAAGAATGCTCTGACAGGGGTAAAACGTATCGGGCGTTCACGCACAGCCCAATATGGGCTTGTGGAGATTGAGGAAGCCGACTATAAGGAAGTAGAGAGCGGGCAACCGGTAAAAACCGGGAAGGATAAGATTGTAACAGTTTATGCTGATTCCCGACTGATTTTCTTAGACAAATACGGTATGCCCACTTTCCAGCCTACTGCCGATCAATTGGGTCTTAAGGGTGAGATTATGTGGGATAAATCACAGATCCGCACCTTCCGTTATGCCCCCTGGAATTTCAAGCGTCAAAGTTTCGACACAGACCGTTGCGGCATTGAGAAAGGGAGTGTGATTGTGGTGAAAATTCCCGATAACTGCTCTCCGGCACTCAACTCACGCTATCTCGGCTCTTACATTAACGAAGGGTTCGGGCGTGTAGTCTATAATCCCTCTTTCCTAAACGCAGATAAAGAGGGAGTGGCAACCTATCGGCTCAGCCATGAGGATTCAGGTGTGAAATCAGGAAATAAGCCGACGGTGGTTAAATCATCTCCGTCAACCTCTTCCATTCTCATTACTTATCTTAGACAACAGAAGGTAAATGAGAGTGCCGAAGTGTTTGAAAAAGTTAATGATTGGATAAAAAATAATCTTAACAGATTCAATAGAGATAAATTCTCATCTCAGTGGGGAAATATACGCAACATGGCTATATCTGCCCCTGACTATGAGATCCTTAAGATACTGCTCTTCGACGGAAAAGACGGCTATCTCACCCACGGCATTGCCAAAGAGAAATGGGCAGAGAACGGACGCTTGGAATATTTCAAGAAATTCGTAGAAGGTCTTAAGCCCACACAAGCAAAACACATCATTGTTAACCTCGCCTCTGAAATGGCTAAAAAATGTAAGGATTAATCATCATGGATAACACAACACAAACCAAATATTTCCATAGATTCCTCGCCCGGATTATAATCGAGGCAGTTACGCCATTGGCTGTCGGCTCAGGCGAAAAAGACATTATAACCGATGCTCTTGTGGCAACTGATGTAAACGGACTCCCCTATATTCCTGCCACTGCCATTGCCGGGGTGCTCCGCAGTATGCTTGAGGCAGAAGACATCGACAAGACTTTCGGTTTTCAGGCAGCCGACAAGGGAAGTGGTTCTGAGATAATATTCTCCGAAGCCAAGATTATAAACCATAAAGGGGACGTGATCGACGGGCTGAAGCCGGACGCTATATATTCTGATGAGCTACTCAGGCATTATCAGGAACTTCCCATACGCCAGCACGTAAGAATGACAGACAAAGGGGTGGCTGCCAAGAGAGGCAAATTCGACGAACAGGTTGTATATACCGGCACCCGTTTCTGCTTTGAGGTTGAGATGGTGTCGGAAGGCGAGAATTTAAACACTCTCCTCTCAGTGCTGCGTCAGCTCTACAATAAAAACTTCCGCATAGGAGGAGGCACCCGGTGCGGCTTTGGTGAGATTAAGGTTATCGACATAAAGATTATGGATCTTAATCTCAGTGAAAAGTCTGACCTTGAAATCTATCTGCAAAAGACATCTGCTCTTAACACCGGTTTCTGGTCATCCCACCCTGACAGATTGGTTGAACTTGAAAACTCCGGTACCCAAAACGATGATTTTCTCACCTTTACTGTTAATATCACTCCCGATGCCTTCTTTCTCTTTGGATCAGGGTTTGGCGACAATGAGGCAGACATGACCCCTGTTAAGGCAAAAGCCGTGGAATGGAGTGACAAGGATGGTAAGACTGAGGGTAAGCTTAAAGAAAATATGATCCTCATTCCTGCTACCTCCGTAAAAGGTGCATTGGCTCACCGTGTCGCTTTCCATTATAATCGTCAGCAGGGCGTTTTCGCTGATGACCTTAATGGCGAAGAAACTGCCAATATTGCAGGGCATAATCCTGTGGTCATGGCGTTGTTCGGATCCGAAGGCAAGAATGACAAAGACTTTACACGCGGCAACGTTATCATATCTGACATAATACAAGACCGCCGACTGAAAGATAAGGTTTTCAACCATGTTGCCATAGATAAGTTCACCGGCGGCGGGCGTGAGGGAGCATTGTTCTCGGAGAAAGCCACCTACGGAGCCGGAAACGCTTTTACCCTTAGAATCTCCATTGATAAGAAAAGATTGGAAGAATCCTTCCCTGAGTTGGCAGAGCCGGCAGTAGCTTCTCTCCAGCTTGCATTAGATGATCTCTGCAACGGGCTGTTGCCTCTTGGCGGCGGAGTTAACCGGGGACATGGAATATTCAGCGGTTCTTATATAAAACACGACAAACAATGAGCACAGAAAATAATATATACAAGCTCCCCACAGGTAATTATCAGGGATATTACTGGATGAGCGATGCCACTGACCCGGTGATTGTTGCCGGGCTGCCGACTATGCTGCAGACTCTCGATGCCAACGTCAATCCATTCGTAATAGAGGCACAGCTTTATGACCCGGAAAATCATCTTTCCTTCAGCATTAAGTATGTAGATGGCAGATACGTGGTCACTCGTTATGATGTGAAGGAAAAAATAGATGATGTAAGGTCGGGAAAGTATGATTTCATAACACTGAAAAAATACATTGCGAATCGCATGCCGGGTCGTGAGCTTCGCTTCTTCCAATATTGGGAGGAGCAACCTGATAATCTTTGTGAGGGATTTCCGGTGCTTCAGCCTGCCGGATTAGCTTTTGTAGGATTCAAAACTATTAAAGAAAAGAATTAGAAATGATAAAGGCACCATATAATTTTGTACCCTTTTCCAAAGATGTTGTCTTTCCGGAATGGTCGTCAAAGATTTCTCATGACATCCCATTCTCCGACGGCATCAGTGGAACCATATCGGTGGCACTGACAGCCACATCTCCGATATTTGTCCGCAACGGGCATACACGCCAAGATGCCGATGACAAAAATAAGGAATATAAATCTTTCAGCTGTATAGATCCCGAATCAATGTCAGCCGAGAAAAGACGTTATTTCCTGCCCGGCACATCAGTAAAAGGCGCTATACGGTCTGTTCTCGAGATAATGAGCTTTGGCAAAATGGGTCTTGATGAAAATTTAAGAATTGCTGAGCGAGACTGGGATAATCAGAATCTGTATGTAATAAAGGCTCCAAAGATTCAGCAGACAATCCGTTGCGGATGGCTCAGTAAAAGTAAAAGTGAAGACGGCAGCTACGAAATCGTAGATTGCGGATGTCCGGAGCGCATTGCTCAATCGGAAATTGATGCCTATTTAAATACCCATATCTTACGCGACAATTTTGCAAGCCCTTATGTAAGAGAAATTAAAGATAATCGTCGTATCAATGGCGTAGAGGTTGATCCTAAGACAGCCGCTTACAAGTATCAGCTAATTGAGCAGTGTGCATCTCTTGCCGACTTGAAAAATCTTCGTTTCTCAAAGGTTTCAAAAGACTCTAAATTGGCATCTAAAGGACTGACCGTTGACTATGATGGCAACATTAGAGGCACCATCGTACTGACAGGTCAACCCAACATCTGGGATTCTTACAAGCTTAAGAAAAGAGGCACCGGGGCTGGAAAGTTTTATGAGTTTGTTTTTAAGTCACCTACCTCGACAAATCCCAAAACCTATACTGTGACTGAAGATGAATTCAAACACTATAAATTCATCTACGCCGACTCCCCCGACTGGAAGTATGCGCAGGAGAAGTTTCTTCATACTACAGGTATACCGGTATTCTTCCGCGTTGAGGGAAACAAAGTTATGGACTGGGGATTAGCTTACCTCTATAAGCTCCCGTATAAGAATTCTCCCTTCGAGACGCTTCCCAAGGAACATAAATCTGACGACCACGATATGGCTGACTGCATATTCGGCTACACCGGTAAGGAAGACTCCCTTAAGGGGCGCGTTCAGTTTACTCCTTTCTGGAGTCATAATGCTGTTGCCGACCGCGATTACAGGTTGGCGTTATGTGGACCAAAGGCATCTTATTACCCCATATATATCGAGCAGCGTGGCGAAAGAGAACCCGATGGAAAAATGAAGGGTAGTCAGAAGACAAACCCTTATAACACCTACAATGACGGGGGACTGAAAGGATGGAAACGCTACCTGCTGCGTAATAATGTTTGGGAGTCTTGCACAGACCAAGATAAGATTGACACCTTTATCCATCCTCTTAAAGCCGGGGCTGTATTTGAAGGTAAGATTGTATTCCACAATCTGAAGCCGGAAGAATTGGGTGCCCTTCTCTCAGCTCTTACTTTCCACGGTAATGAAGCCAATGCCTTCCATCAGATAGGTATGGCTAAGCCATACGGTTTCGGGAAGGTAAAGGTAGCCATTAAAGAGGTAAAACTAATATCAGTGGGAGATTCCGACAATAAGGTGGCTGATAATTACCGCAGTTATATGGGTATATTTGAAAACTATATAAGCGTTAAACTTGGGGAGACGTGGTCATCTACTCCTACCATCACGGAAATCCTTACGTTAGTGCGCAATCAGGTTTCAGATAATAATAAGTTCAATTATATGAAGCTTGATATGAACGGCAATAATGAGTTTAAAGATGCCAAGGGTGGAAATAACATGAAAAACACGCGCTATTATCTTCCTTATTTCTCTGACATTATTAAGAAAGCATCTTCCCCTGCTTCTCTCATGTCTATATCTAAGGCTGACAGAGAAATTCTTGAGGCGCAGCGGAAAGCTCATGAGGATAAAGTGCAGGAAGCGTTGAAAGAAAAAGCCCGTATTGAGGCTGAGCGCATCGCAGCTGCTGAAAAGGCTGAGGAAGAGCGATTGAAAGCTGAACAAGAGGAAGCTGAACGTAAAGCGGAGGAGGAACGTAAAAAGGAAGAGGAACGCATAGCTAAGGAAGAGGAGGAACGTAAAAAGAAGAAAGTAGAAGCCGGTTTGGCGTTCCTTGAGGAAATCTATGAAATGGGAACGAATAAGGGAAAATATAAAATTGTTAAGTTCTCTGTTGCGCAGCAGGGAATTGATAAATATCTCACCACCTTAACTGAGGTACCCGGAAGCAACAAAATCCCTGACGATCAATTGCCGATTCTTCGTAGAACTCTGATTCGGTTAAAAGAAGAGCCAACTCGAGAGGAGAAGAAGAAAAAATCCTGGACAAACCGTAATTCCAATTATTGGACTTATATAGAGAAAATAACTGATAAAGACTTCACCGACGATGTGTTTAAGGAGGTAAATTCTTAAAGTCCAATCCGGGATAGTATCAAAAGGGTGTGCATTGCGCACACCCTTTTAAATTAATGATCTAACTTATGAAATTTCGTAATTTCTCTTTGTTACATAATGACCATCAGGTGCCAGACGGTTTAGTGGCTAAGGCACTACGCATGATTAAGTCAGATGCCAAGAAAGGGGCACACCTTGTAGACTTTGGGAAAGTGGTTGACTTAAGCAATCTTGTGGAGGTAAGTAAAGATGATGAATGTTACGAAAAGGTGCGTAGCAACCGCCCTTATCCGTCACGTTTCGTAAAGAACCGGCTGCCCCGACGAACCTACCAATATCCTGAGAAAAATAAATAATGGAAAGTACTTCACACCCTCTCAGATAAGGGAAACTGAAGAGTTTTGGTCAACCCATACTTTTACCGAATATCTTCTCTAAATCATCAATTTTATTATATTTGGACCGCCTTAATTACAATAGATAGTAACTATCAATTTATCAGTTAGTTAATTCAATTTATCACCCTCAAAATCATTTGCGAAAATTTCAAAAGTACTTAGTTAGCTGATTTTGTGCATCTTAGCCGTTTTTAGCCGTTTTTTGAATCCAAAAATTTTTTCGCAAATGTCCATTTTTGGACTCAAAGTAAAATCATTTGCGAAAATTTGTATTTTTGAGTGAAAATGCACCACTGAAAATCAATCAGTTACGAACACCCAAAATAGCCGTTTTTCGCAAATGTCCCTAA